>JBGTBW010000097.1:0-25504 GCA_041749135.1 Verrucomicrobiales bacterium | reverse complement strand
CCGTGACGGCCTGGTCCCGGAAAGGAGACCCGTGGCGGGACAGGGCGTGCGGGAGCCCGCCCCTCCACAATCCCCAGCCGCAAGTCCTTGAACAAGGGTTGGTAGAGGAACCATTCTCTCCCTCCCCCCTTGGCGAGCTTTGCGCTCTTTGCGAGAGATGCATCTCCTTCCTCCGTGTTCATCCGTGTCCATCCGTGGTTCCCAAGACCAGTCCCCAGGCAGGCTCTTGAGACTCCTTGACCCAGCGATCTGCATTCTTGCGAATGCATCTACGGGGACGGCGCTCCGCGCCCGGAGAGAGCGGCGATGCTCGCCGCAGTCCAAGGGCCTCCGGCGTGGCTCGACGGGGCCTCTTTAGCGGCGGCTGGTCCGCCGCCCTTGGACTGCGGCGAGAATCGCCGCTTTCGGGCGCGCACAGAACCCCCGCCAATCCCAACCCCGCCTCGGCCTCCCAGAGACTCCGCGTCCCCATCCAAAACCCCAGAGGACTGGCGCGCTCTACAAACTTCCGCAGGCACGGCGCTCCGCGCCGGGAGAAGAGCGGCGATGCTCGCCGCAGTCCAAGGGCCTCCGGCTTGGCTTGACCCCAGGCGCGAAAACTCTGCCGATCCAAGGGTAAAGGGAAAGGCGGGTTGGAAAACCCGCCCTCCGTTGCGGCCCTCGATCTGTCGAAGTGCGAGGCGGCCTTTGAGCCAAACGGAGGGCGGACATGCCTGATTGCAATTCCAAGGGGAAAGGCGGGTTGGAAAACCCGCCCTCCGTTGCCATTGAGCCCAGCCGCTCAGGCGCCGCGCTGATGCCGTCCGTTTTCCGGAAAGGGGCGCCGCGTTTCCACCGGCCTGGCCCTGATCGACTGCACCGCAATTCCCCGCGTCTGGTTTTGCCGATCCCCGGCGATCACCCTTTCCAAGAGGATCACGTTCGGCCGGACTCCCTTGCCGCCCCTCCATCCGTCCCGGAGAAAGTGTCCGTTGAGGGTCCACTGTGAATTGATTCCGATGAGGCTTCCGTTCTCGTCCACCACGGGGCCTCCACTGTCGCCGCGGCGCACCGATGCCGAATAGTGAAAAGCCGATCCCACCGAGCCGGGTGCATCCGGCACGAACTGGTGCTTCATCCGGCCCACCGAGCCGCCCAACGCGGAGCGAACGCCGGTCAGGAAGCCGCCCTGCAAAATCCAGGCTCCGCGTCCCACCGGTTCTCCCGTCGCCGTCCAGCGGAAATAATCCGGGGTGGCGACCGGAGCATGAAGCAGGGCCAAGTCGGCCTCCTGATCCGACCAAACCACCCGCGCCCTTTCCTGCACCGGGCCGTCTTCCCGCAGCATGACGATCCAAAGGTCTTCGCCGTCCCGCACCCGTTCGATCACATGATGATTCGTCAGGAAGTATCCGTCCCAGGCAACCGGCGCGGCCGACCCGAACGAAGATTTTCCTTCCGCTCCAGGCGTTTGGCGCAGGGCCAAGTGCAGCGTGTCGCCGCGCAAGGAGACTTCTTCGACGGCCACGCCGCGCAGGACGAAGGTGTAGCGGTGCCGCATCATCTGGCTGGCCGGCTCGACCTTGCCAGCCCCTGTCTCCACCGTCGTGCAGCCCGGCGCGAGCAAGACGATCAGGAGGCCGAGAATGACGCATTCCAGGCCCCAGTTCCGTCGGCGCCGAGCCGCGCCTGGAGTTAGGAACTTCTTCATAAAACGCGCCTTTCCAGCGCTCCGCAGCGCCCGGCCGGGATTTTCCGTGGCAAGTTCGACACTGTCCAGCAAGCTCAAGAGTTAGGGATTGTTAGGGGACGGCTGCCCGGAAATAGCCGCTCTCCCCAGCCGGCGCCCGCAAAGCATTTCCCTCCTCCCCGGCGATGCGGTCGATGGCGATGGTTTCCCAAGGCGCAATTCCCGGGTCCCTGGTGTACTCCAACCGGTAGCGCAACCCCACCGGCCCGCGCAGGCCCAGCCGCGCGCCTCCGTCCTCCCTTTCCAAATTCAGCCGGGGCAGCTCTCCGATCAGGTCCGCCCGGATCTGCCTCCACAAACCCGAGTGCAAGACGAAACCATCCTGCCGGCGCAGCCCGAACACCGACACGTCCGGATGCTGCCAATAGGACCGGTGCACGACGCCATCGGCCGGGATGCGCACCAAGCGGATCGAGTCGACCAGAAACTCCGTTTCCCTCCGGAGCTGACGCCAGGGGGAAGTCATCACCAGAAGAACCAGCTCCGCGGGATCCAGCGGCTGCTGCTGCATGAAGCGCGGCTCGGAGTTCCTCTGACCCCAGGCGCATTGAAAGTCCGCCAGAGGGATCACCAGCCGAGACCACTCCCCGTTGTTCAGGACGCGCCGGGCGTGATAAAACGCATAGGACAGCCCAGCCATGCTCCGGGTTCGCGGTTGATCGAAGAAGTAGTCGAAATCCAGAGGCCGCAATATCCGGGTTTGCCCGTCAATAACGGCGTTGGCGGTGACATCGCGCCACACCGCGGGATCTTGCGGAACGGCATCGGCCGGGGACCACGCCGGCCGGCCCAGGGAGTCATGCGGAAACAATTCCCGTTCCGCGGCCGGCGTGCTGTAGGCCAGGAAATCCACGACCAACCGGTTCAATCCAACCTGCGGATGACTCATCTTCACGAGCAACTCGACGGCGTTGGCCTCCGTCGCCTTGGGAATCTCGACCCCGAACCAGGACTGAGACTCATAGCCTTTCATGACCGCCCGCAACGAAGCGGATCCTCCCTCCTGGGGGAAGGTTCCCAGCGAACCTTCGGCGGCCTCCGAAAGCGTGGCTGGCAGATGCCAGGCCGTATCGATTCGTCCGTCTCCACCAGTGTCCAAGGCGCCCGAGTTGCCGGAAGCATAGAAGTACCGCGGCTTCAGGTAGACGCCCTCTCCGTCGTCCTCGACGCCTTCCAACACGGCCGGTTGCAAGGTCAAAGTTACCGCTCGCCCATGCTGATCCCCTCCTTCGAAATCCGCCACCATCAAGACCTCCTGCATTTCCTCCGGAGCAATCTGGTGCGGTCTGACGGGATCGTCCGCCACCTCAAGGAACGGGGCTCCTTCCCCAAAATGAACGAACTGAACATCGTCGAGAAGCAACTCCGACCTTCGTTCCGGATCACTGGCCGCCGATTCCAACGGGAGAACTTCCATACCCGGGATCCGGACCATGCTTACGTGCAGCACTTCCTGGATCCATCGGGAAAAGTAGGTGCTGGGAGAGTTCAACGACCAATCTCTGCGCCGAAAGTTCCTTTGCAGGTCATGGTTGAGCGGGAAAACAATGGTCTGCCAGCCCTGCGCCGGGTCGAGGGCATGAACGACGCGAACATCGGTGTAGACGTCGCCCGTCGCCATCGTCAGCGGGATCTGCCAAAGACAAAACCGGAATTCACCGCTCAGAGCTTTCACCCGGATGCTCAGGGCATCGGCCTCCGGCGGGATATAGCCGTTGAGCAGACTGAGCACGTCGAAAAACTCGTTGAGCCAGAACCCGGATGCGGCGGGATCGCTTTCCGATGTCCATGGGAAAGCGTCGTGGACCCATAGGCGCAAGGCATGGTTGCCGGGAGCGTCAGGATCTTCGACCCGTTCGCGGCCGCTGAGCAGGTCTCTCCACTCCTCCAATTCGTCGCTCCAACGGAATGACGTCAGCGCTCCGTAAGCACCGGCATTGGGATCCTCGAAGTCCATCAAGGTCTCGACGACTTCACCTTCTCCACCCCTCAGCCAAGCGCTTCCCCCCAAGCTCAACGTCAGGAAGGCGCAGCACACCGCCAAACCGTGCTTCGAAGCTCTGTCGCAAAGCATGCCGACCATAATGTCTTTTCCACGCTCACGCGAGCGCCTGTCGCAATTGTCCTTCCATCGTCCCCAGTTTTTCGCCGAAGTCTCGAAGCGCTGCGCCGGCCCTCTGCCGGAAGGCTTCCGCCTGCTCCCGGTCCAACAAGCGTTGCACCTCCCGCTGCAGCCGGCTGAAATCCACATTCTCGGCCTCGCCCACCGGCTCCAAATCGAAACATTTCAAAAAATTCGCCACCTTCGACCCGCGGCCAATCCCGGCCAGCGGCGTCCGGCTGATCGCAGCCAGGATCAGCAAGTGCAACCGGCTGGACACCACCACATCCATCTGCCCGGCCAACCCTGCCACCGCATCCGGGGTCCGGCAATTCTCCACCACCAGGAAACGCTCCGCTCCCGAGGTTTCCGCCCGCAAATCCCGAAGCCATTCGGCGTCGGTCACAGGATTCATCGGGATTCCAAAGATCCCCGTCGCGGGCTCGTCGAGCCAATCCCCGAGCACCCGGGCCAGTTCTCCGCGATGAGTCACGGGACGTTGAGCTGAAATGCAGACGCCGATTCGCCGGGCCGAGCGGCTCAGAAGACGGCGCTCCTCGGGGCGAAGGGGAAGCTCGCTGGGAGACATGGGCCGGATCCGCAGGGCGGGATCGGCCCCGATCCCGATCCGTGACGGGTCGAGACCTGGCGAAACACGGACCAATTCCTCCCGCGATTCCTCGTCGCGCACGATGATGAGTTCGGCCGGCTCCAGGGCCCGGCGAATCCGCCGGCGCATCGCGCTGTCTCGTCTCCGGTCGAGCCATTCCACGGGTCGCAGCCGGCCGGCGGCGATGCTCCCCAACTTCTCCAGCGCCGTCCGTTTCCAACCTGGCCCCAGGCGATACAGGGCGGGATTGAGGTCACGGTTCATACCCACTCCGAAAAGGATGCGCCGCAAGCCCTGGAGTCCCGCTGCTTCCAAGAGCTGCACTCCCACGTGAGGGTAATCCGACAGGCCAGTCGCTCCCGCCCAAATCCAAACGTCGTAGCCGCTCAAGACCTGCCGGATGGACTTCAACCCCGTCCACGGTTCCAGAAAGCCCAACAGCGGCTCTGTGGCCACACCCAAGCGCCGCGCGGTGGCCTCATCATCGCAACAAACGGCAATGTGTGCTCCCGGAGCCGCGGCCCGGACCATTTCCGCAACGCATTCGACAATGGCTTCGTCCCCGATATTGTCCCGGCCGAACGGAACCCCGCCCAAGAGCACACGCAACGCCGGAGTCGCGCCATCGTGCGAAGCGGGCCGTTCCAAAGCGCTGACACCATGGACATGACTCTCCGGGCCTGACAAGCGAAACCTCCTGCGCATCTTCCCTGCCATGGTTTGCTGGACCCGCGACGCCGACAGGCTGCCGACTTTTTCATGAATGGCGCGCCCGCAACACCGGTGGTCGAGGCCAAAAACCTGACCAAGCGCTTCCCGGGGAACCATCGCGCCCTTTCCGGTGTGTCGTTCACCATCAACCGCGGGGAAATCTTCGGGCTACTCGGTCACAACGGGGCCGGGAAAAGCACCGCTCTCGGAATCCTCCTGGGCATGATTGCCCCTGACCAGGGAGAGATTCTCATCGAGGGCATCCCCGTACAGACCAGGCGGGAGGAAGCCTTGCGCCATGTCGGAGCCATTTTCGAAACGCCTGCCTTCTATTCCGAGTTGAGCGGTTGGCGCAACCTCCGCATCCTCGCCACCTATTCCGGCTGGTGGAACGACTCTACCGTCGCCGAAACGGTCGAACTCGTGGGTCTGACCCGCCGAATCCGCGATCCAGTCCGCACCTACAGCCATGGAATGCGTCAGCGTCTCGCCCTGGCCCAAGCCCTGCTGCCCACCCCCCGGGTTCTCCTGCTGGACGAACCCACCGACGGACTTGATCCCGAAGGCATCCACGAGTTCCGCGGCCTGGTCCGCCGCCTTCGGGACCAACACGCGCTCACCATTCTCCTGAATTCCCATCTGCTCTCCGAGGTGGAACAGCTCTGCGACCGCGTCGCCATCCTCAAAAACGGACGCCTCGTCTATGAAGGGGGTGTCCAACCGGCCGGCCCTGACGCTGTCCTCTACCGGGTCCGCACCTCGCCGGAGTCGGGCTGGTCGGAGGCCGCCGCCCACTGCGGCGCTGTGCTGCGCAAGGACGGACTCGTCGAGTTCCCGGCGGAACGTGATCCTGCCGCGCTCCCGGCCCGCCTCCACAGCGAGGGCTTCCGTCTCCTGGAATTCAGTCCTCAGCATCCAAGCCTCGAGGATTTCTACCTCAAAGTGGGCGCCGCGGAACCGGAGGACGAGGCATGAAACGGCTGGCCGCCCAACTCAACGCCGAGTTGCTGCGTCTCTTCGCCCGGAAACGCACCCACATCGGTTTCGGAGCCTTCGCCCTGCTCGAAATCGTGTTCCTCATCCTTCTCCACAGCGAAGCTTCGCGCCGCTGGCTCGAGCGCGCCATCGATCGCTACGCAGACGGCGCCTTCGAGCAGTACTTTTCCGCCCTGACCTTGGCGGTGCTCATTCTGCGATTCTCCGTGATCCTCCTTGGAGGCCTCTACCTTGCCCTCGTAGCCGGCGACATCGTCTCCAAAGAAGTGGAGGATGGAACCCTGCGCATGCTTCTGGCCCGGCCCATCAGCCGGCTGCGCCTGCTCGCCCTCAAATACACCGCCTGCTGCCTCTACACCGGGGCTCTCGTCGCCTTCATGGGAATCACCGCCTTCCTTCTCGGCTCGGCCGCGCGCGGCTGGGGCGGCGGTCTGTTCGTCGCGGTTCCGGAGTTCAACCTGTTTGTTCTCAGTCCCTTCGATGACGGCCTGCGGCGCTATCTCTCGGCCCTGCCTTTTCTCGGCTTGAGCCTGCTCACGGTGACCAGCATCGGTTTCATGCTCAGTTGTTACCCGATGAAGCCCGCAGCCGCCACGATCTTGACGCTCTCGGTCCTGCTCTCCGATTTGATCTTGCGGAGCATCCCCGCGCTGAGCGAGTTTGAGCCCTGGTTTCTCACCACCCACATGTCTGCGTGGATTCACCTCTTTGAACGGCCTGTTCCCTGGCCGGAAGTGGGTGGCTCTTACGCCCTGCTCTTCGCCGTCAACGCAAGCTGCTTCGTGCTCGGATGGCTGGGCTTTGCCGGTCGCGATCTCAAGTCTTAATGAGCGTGGACCTCGTGCAAAGCATCCCGGAACTCCGCGCTGTGCTGACGCCCCGCCGCGGCAAGGGTCCCGTTGTCCTCGTGCCCACCATGGGAGCCCTTCACGCCGGTCATACCGCCCTGATTCGGCGGGCCAGCGAACTCGCAAGAAATGAAGGCGGCGGCGCCGTCCTCGTTTCCATCTTCGTCAATCCCACCCAGTTCGGACCCGCCGAGGATTTCCAGCGTTATCCACGGCCGCTGGCGGAGGATCTTGCGGTTTGCGAGAATGCCGGGGCCGCCGTCGTCTTCACTCCCTCTGCCGAAGAACTTTACGCCGCCAACCACTCTGTGCGCGTTGAGGAAACCGCCTTGTCCCGCGGGCTCTGCGGGCGCGATCGCCCCGGTCATTTCCCGGGCGTCTGCCTGGTCGTGCTCAAGCTCTTTTGGATCACCCTTCCCGACATCGCGGTGTTTGGAGAAAAAGACTTCCAACAGCTTGCGGTGATTCGCCGTCTGGTCCGTGATCTCAACATCCCCGTCCGTATTGAAGGGACGCCGACGGTGCGAGAATCCGATGGACTGGCTCTGAGTTCCCGCAATGTCTATCTAACATCTGCCCAACGCCAGGCGGCGCCGGGAATCTACCGCGCCCTCCAACGCGGACAGGAACTCCATGCCGCCCAACCGGATCTTCCCGCCGCGGACCTCGTGGCTCACGTTTCCGCCGCTCTGCGACAGATTCCGGAAAGCTCGCTGGGTTACGTTGCAGTCGTCGATGCGGAGAGCTTGGAACCTGTTTCCGGACCCCTCCTTCACTCCGCCGTCCTCGCCGCGGCGGTCCAGTTCGGGACCACCCGCCTTATCGACCACATCGGTCTCGTTTAGTCCGTGAAAGAATTCGATTTCTTGATCCTGGGCACTGGAATCGCCGGACTCAGTGCAGCCCTGAAAGCCGCACGCCACGGCACAGTGGGACTGGTTACCAAGCGCGACGCCGCGGAAACCAGCACCGCCTGGGCGCAAGGCGGCATCGCCTGTGTAACCAGTCCGGAGGATTCCTTTGAACTCCACGTCGCCGACACGTTGGAAGCCGGAGCGGGCTTGTGCCGTGAGAATGTGGTCCGCGCCATCGTCTCGGAAGCCCCGGAACGCATCCGCGACCTCGTCGGCTGGGGCGTCGAGTTTGATCAACGTGAGGGAGTCCACGGCGGCGAGTTCGATCTCACCCGTGAAGGCGGCCATTCCAAACGCCGCATCCTCCACACCCGGGACACCACCGGGCGGGAGATCGAGCATTCCCTTCTCCAACGCATGCGTGAAGAACCGCGCATTACTCTCTTCGAGAACCACTTCGCCATCGATTGCATCACCACCGGAAAACTTGGTCTGCCTTCCGACAATCGTGCGGTCGGAGTCTATGTCCTGGATTGCGCAGCCGGAAAAGTGCACGCCTTTCGCTCCGACCGCATCGCTCTGTGCACCGGCGGCTGCGGAAAAGTCTATCAATACTCCACCAATCCCGACGTGGCCACCGGGGACGGCGTGGCCATGGCTTGGCGGGCCGGCGCCGCGATCGCCAACATGGAGTTCATTCAGTTTCATCCCACCTGCCTTTACCATCCCCAGGCCAAATCGTTTCTCATCTCCGAAGCCCTGCGCGGCGAGGGCGGCGTCCTCATCGGCCGCGACGGTGTGCCTTTCATGGAGCGTTATGATTCGCGCGGCTCACTGGCCCCCCGCGACATCGTTGCCCGGGCCATTGACAGCGAATTGAAACGCACGGGCAGCCGCTGTGTGTTCGTCGATGCTTCGGACAAGTCGCGCACCTTCTTCGAAAGCCGCTTCCCGCATATCTACGAGACTTGCCTGCGCTGCGGCATCGACCCGACCCGCGAACCCATCCCGGTCGTCCCCGCTGCCCATTACCAGTGCGGCGGCGTGCAAACCGGTCTCGACGGCGAATCCACTCTGCGCGGCCTCTACGCCGTCGGCGAGGTGGCCTGCACCGGCTTGCACGGAGCCAATCGCCTCGCCAGCAATTCCCTCCTCGAAGGCGCGGTCATGGCGCACCGCACCGTCGAGCACATGATCCACCGCTATCCCATTGGCGCTCCTCCCCGGCTTTCCGCAGCGATTCCCCGGTGGAAAACGGGCCATGCCCAGGACCTCGATGAACTCGTCGTCATCTATCACAATTGGGACGAAATCCGCCACCTCATGTGGGACTACGTCAGCATCGTCCGCACCGATAAGCGCCTGCTCCGCGCCTCCACCCGTCTGCGCAACTTGAAACGGGAGGTCCAGGAGTTTTATTGGAATTTCCGAGTCACTGGGGACCTTCTCGAGCTGCGCAACCTCGTCGATACCGCCGCTCTCATCGTGGAGTCCGCCGTCCTCCGCCGGGAAAGCCGCGGGTTGCACTACACGCTGGATCATCCGCAGCTCGCGCCGGGCCCGGCGCGCGATACGGTATTGACACGATTCTGAAATCCGAGGTAAACGGGGAAAAGCGCATCCTCAACCACCCCACCGCAGCCCGCCCCGCGCATGACGTGTTCTGCCTTTCGCCTCTCGCTCGCCCTGCTGATCGCACTGCCTCTCTCGGCAGTCGCCGACGTTTCCCTCCCCAAGGTTCGCACCCTCAAACCCATGTCTAGACCGGGAGCCAAGGCGAGTTCCTCTGCCCCTGCCCTTCCGGAGATTCACACGCGCCCACCCGCTTCCGCCACAGCCCCCGCAAGTCCCTCGAAGAAACCCGCGGCCTTTCCGTGGCGGCGCAATATCGTCGCCACCATCTTCTGGATCGGGGAGAAACCCCAGGGTCGCAATAGGACGCCCAATCACGCCAGTAGCTGGGACCGCACCTGGCAGGTCAGTTACGGCGGTTACGATGATCCCGATCCCGAGAACCGCTCGGGCTTCCGGCCCAAGAAGTTCCTCCCCGGCCAAAACCCCTTCTACGTCGCCCTCCCCTACAACGACGTCGCCGGCACAGGGAAAACCAAGGCCGAAGCGCATCGCGTTATCCCTTGGTTCGACGACCGCTTCACCAAACCGGGCCGGACAGTTTGCAAGGGACAGTGGATCGCCGTCCGCCATAAGGACCGCATCTGTTACGCACAGTGGGAGGATTGCGGCCCCTTCAACACCGACGACTGGATGTACGTCTTCGGCAACTCCCGTCCCAAAAACCGGGAAAACAATGGGGCCGCGCTCGATGTCTCTCCGGCGGTGCGGGATTATCTCAAGTTGAAAAGCGGCGGACAGTGCGATTGGAAGTTCGTCAACATCGAAGACGTTCCCCAAGGGCCATGGCGTACCTTCGGCGACAACAACCATTTCGTCCTGGCGCAACGGGAAGTCCCCCGCCTCAAACAAGACGAATTCGAGCGCCTGCGCCAACAGCGTGATGCCTGGATGAAGAAAAGCGTCGGAGTTTACACTCTCCCGTAGCGGAACTCTCAAGAGTTCCGATATCTCTCTCCCGCTCCATCGGAAGCTTTGCAGCTTCCGCTACTTGCTCCCCGTAGCGGAACTCTCAAGAGTTCCGATATCGCTCTCTCCCGCTCCGTCGGAAGCTTCCGCTACTTGCTCCCCGTAGCGGAACTCTCAAGAGTTCCGATATTCCTCTCTCCCGCTCCATCGGAAGCTTTGCAGCTTCCGCTACTTGATCCCCGTAGCGGAACTCTCAAGAGTTCCGATATCGCTCTCTCCCGCTCCGTCGGAAGCTTTGCAGCTTCCGCTACTTGCTCCTCGTAGCGGAACTCCCAAGAGTTCCGATATCCCTCTCTCCCGCTCCATCGGAAGCTTTGCAGCTTCCGCTACTTGCTCCCCGTAGCGGAACTCTCAAGAGTTCCGATATCTCTCTCTCCCGCTCCATCGGAAGCTTTGCAGCTTCCGCTACTTGCTCCTCGTAGCGGAACTCTCAAGAGTTCCGACATCTCTCTCTCCCGCTCCATCGGAAGCTTTGCAGCTTCCGCTACTTGCTCCCCCTAGCGGAACTCTCAAGAGTTCCGATATCCCTCTCTCCCGCTCCGTCGGAAGCTTTGCAGCTTCCGCTACTTGCCTTAGCGTCTGGGCTCGGGTGCAGGTTGACTCACCGTAACGCGGGGGCCGGCATCGACTAACGAGGACCGGGATCTGCTCCCATCGGGCCATCGCACAACCACATCCCGGGCCTTGTCTCCGGTAGGAACCGAGAAACGCAGTTCCGCGGGATCTTGAGAGAGATATCCCCCGCCCGCATAGAGTTCCGCCGTCTGCACCAAACCCTGCTCCGTTCGGAAGTGCGCCTTGGCCCCCACCGCATTCCCACCCCGGTTCCGGCTTTCCAAGCGGATGACATAGGGCGTGCCGCGGCCGCCCAAGCGCTGGTTGAGATAAACGGCCACCGGCCCCGAGTTCGCCGTGGTCACCCAATCCGCCCAGCCGTCCCCGTTGAGATCCACCGAGGTTAAAGCCTTTCCGTCTCCCGGAAGCACAAAACCGCTGTCCCGCGGGAACACCGGCTCCAAGCCTCCTTGCCCGTCGCCGCGCAGGTAGAGTCCGACGCCCCCGTCCATATGCCCCGTCTCCGGTTGAGGACCGTAGAAATTCTGGACCATGGTCAGATCGAGGAATCCATCGCAATCGCTGTCGCTAAAGCGCAGCCCAAAAACGGGCGAAACCTGTGTTTCCATCGGCAGTGCTTCCACCGTGAAGCGTCCCCGGCCATCATTACGCAGCAGCACGCTCCGCAGTTCGGTCGCTTCAAAGCGCTCCGCATTGGCCAGCGCGGCATCCGTGTAGATCTCCGTTAGTGTTGCCGAAGCGAAGCTGCGAAAGGTGGGGAAGTTCTTCTCCAAAACCGGCATGGCCCGCTGCGAACAGCTCTTGCCTCGCACCGGCAACAAGGTCGATCCGGAAAACTTGGCCTCGATAATCTGCGGGCGCCCGGAACCGTCGAAATCGCCGTAGTATATGCGGGCTGGTTTCTCCGGCGAAGCGTCATACTTGGTGTTGAGACCGAAGTTTCCCACTGCGTAATCGATGTCCCCGTCGTTGTCGATGTCTCCCGCGGCCAAGGAATTCCACCAGCCGCTGATCTCCTCCAGGCCCGCCGCCTCCGTGATCTCCCGCAAGATTCCCTGGTCATTGCGAAAGAGCCGGACCGGACCCCACTCCACACCGAGCAACAAGTCGATCCAGCCATCATTGTCGGCATCGCTCCAGATCGCCGCCGTGATCATTCCTGCCGTGGCCAAGTCCGGAGCCAACTCGGCAGTCACATCCACGAAGCGCCCGCCGTCGTTGCGCAACAAGACGCTGCCCGGAGTCTGCGGATAGCGGCCGGGCGTCACCCGTCCACCGACGAAAAGATCCAGGTCGCCATCCCGGTCAAAATCGGCCGCCGCCGCGGGTCCGCCGCTATGCCGCAGGTCCGGCAAGGACTCCTCCGGCGCGCGGGAGAAGAACCCGTTGCCATCATTGATATAAAGCCGGTCCCGAAGCACGGCGTCCCCCGGCTCGCACTCCACGCCGCCGCTGACCACGAACAGGTCGGCGTCTCCATCCCCATCGACATCGAGAAAGAGAGGAGCCATGTCTTCGCAGGCGGCGTCTTCTTCGAAGCAGGGAAACCGCGTCTCCCGGAACCCGTTGTCGCTGTGAAGAAACAATGATCCCGCCGTTCCCGAGGGCCTGCCGATGTAAAAATCGAGGTCCCCATCGCCATCCACATCGGCCCAAGCCAGTCCCGGTCCTAACTGAGACAGCCGATGCGGCAACAGCGGTTGCCGAGCGTAGTCGTCGAAGGGTTTCTCGACCGTGCCCGCCCCTTCCAACGCCCGG
The DNA here is from genome assembly GCA_041749135.1 of Verrucomicrobiales bacterium. Lineage (GTDB taxonomy): Bacteria > Verrucomicrobiota > Verrucomicrobiia > Verrucomicrobiales > DEV007 > DATKCT01. The sequence goes on along the minus strand of JBGTBW010000097.1, from coordinate 12,720 downwards.
GAGGGTACGAAAAGTGGTTGCGCCTCCGCCAGTTGATAGGGCTCGCCCGGACCTGCCGTGATCCGGTAGGACCGGTTCGCCGCCAGATCCCGCAGCTCTTCCCTCCGGCCATTCGGCCAGATGATTTCCAAATCGAAGACCTCCGCCCGGCCCAACCCAAAATGCACCCGAGGATCCGCTCCCGACATATAACCACGGCTCAAGGTGAGATAACGCGAAGGAGTCAGGTCCCCGGCGCGGACTCGCAAGAAGGCTCCGATGGCGTGCCGGTTGCCCTCCTTCATCCTCAGCTCCACCAGCGCACGGGTGCCCGCAATCAGCTCGTTTCGATACAAGGCCGCCTCGCCCTCAAAATTGTTCGACACGACATCGAGATCGCCGTCGTTATCCAAATCCACCAGCACCGCGCCATAGGACACCATATCTTCTTGCAGTCCCCAGGTTAGCCCCACGTTCTCCATCTGAAGGTTTCCTCCGTTGCGAAAAGCCAGATTCGGGTCATTACGCACCGGGCTGGGCAACCAAACCTCCTTCAATTGCGGCGTGTCGATCCGCTGAGAGCCCCGCGCCGAATCCATGAGATCGCTGTCGTCCCAATATCGCTCCGCCCCGTTGGTGACATAAAGATCCTCCCATCCGTCGCAGTCGAGATCCCCGAAACGCAAGGTCCAGGTCCAGTCCGTCGACGCCACCCCCGCCAAATGGGCAATCTCCCGAAAGCGGAACGTCCCCGTATTCAAATACAGCGCGTTGCGCATGTACTGGCGCGGCACAGCCGTCTCCAGAAACCAGCCCTGCATGTCGCCCATCGAGAGTTTCTCCTTGAAATGCGTGGTCCCAAGCATGTCCGAAGCCATAAAATCCAGCCACCCGTCGTTGTTGATGTCGGCCACGTCCGTCCCCATGGAAAACCAGGGCGTATGCGGAAGAGACTCCCGGTTGATCTCGGTGAAGGTCCCATCCCCGTTGTTCCGGTAAAAATGGTCCGCTCCGTAAAAGTCGTTGGCATTGTAGAGATCCGGATATCCGTCCCGGTCGAAATCCCACCACGTCGCCGCCAACCCGAAATCCTGATCCCCGATGCCCGCCTCGCGCGACACGTCCGTGAATACCCCATTGCCGTCGTTCCGGTAAAGCCGGTCGCTCTCCCCGGCCGGAATGAGTTTGCCCTGCCGGATATCCGGCCGGTAGAGCACTTTGGCGATGCCTTCCAGTTCCTTCGGCAGGATGGGCATCCCGTCCGACTGACGCACCTCGTACTTCCACAACGGCGGCGTCTGCGGAGCGATATGGTTGGTCGTCAAATAACCATCGAGGTCTCCGTCGAGATCATAGTCGGCGAAGGCCATCATGACGCTGGCGCCCTTGTAGTCCAACCCCGCCGGAGCCGCTTTCTCCTCGAATGTTCCGTCCCCGCGGTTCACGTAGAGGCGGTTCGGACAATCATAGCCGCAAACAAACAGATCCAGATCCCCATCGCCGTCGATGTCGGCAAAAGAAGCGCCCGTGCCCCATTGATCCTCGTGAATCAAGCCGGCTTCCTCCGTCACGTCGCGGAACCGCAAATCTCCGAGATTCCGATACAACCGGCAACCCCCGAAGGGCTGCGTCAGAAACAAATCAACCAAGCCGTCCCCGTCGTAATCCCCCGCGCAAATGCCGCCGCCCGTGACGCCGTTGACCAGTTCGTGCTCATACTGCGGCGGGGGCGTCCAGCGATAGCGAAAATCCAAGCCGGATTCAGAGCTGGGAACGCGGACGAAGCGGCCGGCCAATGCAGTTCCCGCTGCGGGCAGCGGGCTGGACTCCACCTCGGCGGCGGCGAGTGTGCCCGGGCCTGACCAGCCCAAGGCCAGAACACCGTGGCAGTACAATAGAACACAGGGGAGCCACTGGCTCCTAACATTTCGAGACATCGCTTGCGGGGGTTACTATTCTCCGGATCGCACGTGCAACACGCCCTGCATGATGCGCCAATGACCCGGGAAAGTGCATACATAAGGATAATCCCCTGCTTTGTCGATCTGCATCGTCACGTCCCCGCGTTCTCCACTGTTGAGCAAGCGGATCGTGTGCAGCACTTCCGGCAAATCGGGCACGTAACTCTTTTCCAAACCCGCCGGATCCGCGGCCATGAGATCCGCCGCCGTTCCCACCTTCTCCAGCGCCCCCGGCTGCAAGAGAGCAAAATTGTGCGGCAAATCGCAATCGTTCTCGAAACGCACCGTGAACAGCTCACCGGCTTTGGCCTCCAACTCCTGCTGATCGTAAAGAAGCTTCTGCGGAATGGTGCGCAACTCGATGATCCGCCCTTTCAAGGCCTCGTCGTCGCCCGCGCCAACGGTTCCGCTCAACCCGAGCGCCGCCAGCAACACCGGGCCGAGCTGCCGCTTCTGCCCCTCAATCAATTCGCCAAATTCCTCCAAGGCCTCGGGGCTCGCCGTCTCACGATAGTGCGCCGCCACCCGGTCGAGCACCACGTTTCCGCTGTCCGCAGATGCCGACACGCGGCGCAAGATCACGTCGTCCCACCAAGCCCGGCCCGTAGCCAAACCCCATCCGCCGAACAGACAATTGACGCCGATCGACCGCTCCCGCCCAGTCTTGAAGCGGAGGATTACCGGCGTCCAATCCTGCGTGCCCCGGATCGCCGCCGTGCGAGGTTGCCCAGGCAGAGCATGGATGTTCAACTGCGCTCCCCGGCCGCCCCGGCGAGTGCGAACATTTTCCGTCCGAATCCACGCCGTCAGCTCGTATTCCGACTCTGGCTCGACCTCGACATCAAAGAAGAAACTCGAGTCGGCGCCGTCCTCCGAGCTGATCTCCAAAGCGTAGTCTCCCGTGTGCCCGGGCGACGCAGTGCCGTGTTCCGCGTTGCCGCCGTAGGTCCGGACCGTCCAGCCCTTGGGCATGCCGTTCTCCACCTCTTCGAATCCGGGATTGGCAAAGAGATTCCGCATGGCCTCCGGGGCCGCCTCCCCGCTGTCTCCCCCGGCCGGCGAAGCCTCGAGGGCCGCCCGCAGAAAAGCCCCGGCATGCCGCGCTGCCGCAACAGTCATGGCGTCGACCAGAACCGGGTCCTCTGAGTTCGCCACTCGATCCGCCTGTGCTTTATACAAAGCCTGACCAATTTCCTCGGAAGGCTCCGCCGCAGACAGGGCCAACAGCGCGTCGCGGACGGTGCGGGCGTCTTGATCCGCCAAGAGACTCCCTTCCAAAATGCGCTCCGGCAGCCCGGGATGCCCTTCCAAAATCTTCAATGCCGCGCGCCGCACTGCCCCTGCCGGATGCCCCAAGGCGGCAAACACCGCGTTTTCCACCGCAGGATCCTCTCCCCTGGCCAAGCCGAGTCCATCCAAGGTCCACAACGCGTGCAGAGCCCCCGGATTCAGGCCCAGTCCGTCCACGCTTTGGGCCGCAACCAGTTCCAAAAGCTGGGGAACCACATCGCCGCTGCCGCGTTCAACCAAAAGCCGTTGGGCATGCCGCCGCCAGAACAGATTGTCATCGCTCAACGCCGCCGCCAATCCCTGCGGATCGGCCTTCGAAAGCAGCCGTCCATTCCACGGCCGCGCCTCTTTCCAGGCCACCCGGTAAATGCGCCCGTGCTCCTTGTCGCGCAGCGGCGTCACATAAGCCGCGCCCCGCCCTGTCTCCGCATCATAACCACCCCGCTGCCGGGTCGGAGTCGGATTGTGCTGCACAATGATGTTGTACCAATCGCAAAACCAAATCGCTCCGTCCGGGCCCACGTCCGCACAAACCGGAGCCGACCACGCGTCCGCACTAGCGTAGATGTTTCCCCCGTTCGTCGTGCGCACCACGCAACCGTCGAATTCAACCAGCCCGCGGTAGAGCAAATGCCCCGTCGGACCGCAGATCAGCGCGGCGCGGTTCCAGTAGGACTCCGGAAAATTGCGCGCTGTGTAAAGATGATGTCCCGCCGCCGCCGTGAAGTTCCCGAAGGCGTCCACTTGCCGGACGTCAGGTGTGATCGGGTAGAAATCGCGAGTCACGTCGGCCCGCGGCGTGGCGGGGGGATCAAAACCCGCCACCGTCTCGTAATACCTTCGCGGAAAGGTCAAATACCAACTCGGGTTGTTGTTGGCGGTTGACCCGACCACCTCCCCTTCCTCGGTGAAGGCCAGACCCCAGGTGTTGTTCGTCGTGCTTTGCAGAAACTCGAGCTTCGTGCCGTCCGGCCGGAAGCGGAAAACTCCCATCGAAAAACGGAGATTCTCTTCCCCAACCCGGCCGCGGAATCCCGAATAACCCACCGTTCCCCAAATCCAATTGTCGAATCCCCACTGCAAGTTGGAGGGTCCGGCGTGCGTGTCTCCCATGTTCCATCCGGAAAACAACACCTCCCGAACGTCGGCGCGATCGTCCCCATCCGTATCCTTCAAAAACAACAATTCACCGCCATTGGTGATGAGCACTCCGTCGTTGATAAACACAATGGAAGTCGGAATGCTCAGCTTGTCGGCAAAAAGCGTAAACCGGTCCGCCCTTCCGTCGCCGTCGGTGTCCTCGAGAATGCGGAGCCGGTCGTTGCCAATGTTGCCGGCTTGCAAGTTGTTGGGATAATCCACGGTCTCCAATACCCACATCCGGCCGCGTTCATCCCAGGCCATGGTGATCGGGTTGACGATGTCCGGCTCCGCTGCAAACAGGGTCAGCTCCGTTTCCACCGGCGTCTGGGCATACTTCATCGATTCGGCTGGACTCAACGGCTCCTGGGCTTTCGGAGGTGGATCGCGCCGCTCATAGTTCGGCAATTGGGCCTCGTGATAGACCAAGGGCGGGAGATCGAGCGCCTCCCACTCCTTCTTGGCCGTGTCGCGGACCGCCCAGATCAAACCGCGCAACAGAAGATCGTGAAACGCGGTCTGATCCCAACACCGTTCATCGTGCCCGTAAGCCGTATAGAACACCCGTCCTTCGCCGTGCGTCCGCACCCAGGTCCAGGGCTCCTCTTCGCGGACCTGCAACACCGTCCTCTCCGGGTTGTGACGATGGTGCACATAGGTCTCATCCCAGGTCTCAAATCCCTCGAATCCCGCCATCACCGCGTGATCCGGATCCACAATCCGGGTCGTGAACACCCCGGTCCCATGGCTCTGAAACTGCGCCCCCACCAAATCGATGTAAGCCTCCGAGTTGTGAAAACAATAACTGGCGCAGTGAATCGGCAAAAACGCCCCGCCCCCAGCCACATACTCCAAAAGAGCCCCCTCCTGCTCCGGCTCGATCCGGGTCGTGTTCGCATACACCAAGAGTGCGTCATAGCGGCTCAAAGTCGCCGCATTCAAGTCGTTCAGATTCTCCGTGTAGGTAAAATTCACTCCACGGGTCCCGAAATGCCGCGCGATGATCTTGTAGCGCAGCCGCGGTTGATGATGCCCATGGTCCCCGAGGAAGAGGACCTCGAGCCTCCGGCCTCCCGCAGCCCCTTCTTCCGCGGAAACGCGGCCCGGCAACAGAGTCCCTGCCGCACCCAAGACCAGGGACGCGGCAACGCGTGTTAAACATTTCAACGTAAACATGGTGGCAAAGGGGGAAGGTTGACCGGAAACGCCAGATGGCGACTCCGAAAAGGGGATTCTGAAGCAAGGACGGCGGTCCGTCTTGCTTTTCTTGGTCGCGGTTTGGTATGAATAAGACAGCCCCTTCCGCTGTCCACCCGCTTTTCATGGCTTCTCGTCCCACTCGGTCCATTGCGGAGACCTTCCTCGCCCGGATTGCCCCCGGGAGCCAAGCCCACATCCTCTTCGAACACCTTCCCGGCATCTGTTTCTTTCTCAAGAACCGGCGCAGCGAACTGGTCAAGGCCAACCCCTCCTTTCTGGAACGGCTCGGACTGCACAGCGAAACGGAACTCGTCGGTAAAACCGACTACGACCTCTTTCCACGGCAGCTCGCCGAAAACTTCCGCCGCGACGACCGCCGGGTCATGGAACGGGGGCAACCCCTCATCAACCGGGTCGAACTCTTCATCAATCGCCAGGGAATCCCGGACTGGTATGTCACCACCAAGGTCCCCGTTCGCGACCGGAAAGGAACCATCATCGGCGTCATGGGAACGGTCCAGGGATCTAGCGACAGACACGGCATTCTTCAGCCGCATCTTCCCATCTCCAAGGCTGTCGAATACATCCGCACCCGGTTCCGCGAGCCCATCTCCATCCGGGAATTGGCGCGCATGGTCGGCCTCTCATCCCGCCAGTTCGACCGTCGCTTCAAGGAAGCTTTTCAGGTGACGCCTCAGCAGTTCGTCATCAAAATGCGCATTCAGGCCGCCTGCAGGGACCTGCGCCAACCGCACCGCGGCATCGGGGAAGTCGCCGCAGAAACCGGGTTCTACGATCAAAGCTCCTTCACCCGCCACTTCCGCAAACACATGGGAATCACTCCGCTGCGCTACCGGAAACTCTTCGGATCCCAAGCCATGGACTGAAGCGCTCCGCTCTCTCCATTCCATCGGCAACATCAATCCAGCGCCACATTCTATCCCCTTCCCACCCACCACAAGGACACATAAATCACCGTGGCCAGCACCGCCACCGCAACCGAAACGGGGACAGCCCACCGCCAGCTCCGCAGTTCCACCGCGCCCACGTCTTTCTGCACGTAAGGCTCCTTACGCGGGTGCAGCCAGGTGATCACCACCACCACCGAACAGATCAGCGCGAAATTGATTCCCGCCACATGCAGCCAGTGAAACTCCTTCCCGAAAATATGATTATCCAAGACGAATCCAAAGACGAGGTAAAAGACCAGACCGAATCCCACCGCCGCCAAAGCCGCTGCCGAGGGAGCGCGCGGGAGCACGATTCCCAGCACCAGCAACGCCAAAAGCGGGATGTCATACAGCGCCGAGAGGTTCTTCATCAGTTCAAAAAGTCCGCCGCCGGCCAAGGCAATAAATGGGGCCGCCAAAACCGCCCCCACGGCGATGCACAGTCCGAAAATCTTCCCGGCCCGCACCGTCTGGGCATCCGACGCCCCCGGACGAATCACGCCCCGGTAGAGATCCATGCTGAAAAGCGTCGCCGCGCTGTTTAACCCCGAGTTGAACGAACTCAGAATCGCCCCGAAAATCGCCGCGCCAAAAAACCCGGTCAAAGGCCCTGGCAACACCGTCTTTACGAGCATTGGATAGGCGTCGTCCGGACGGTCTGCCAAACTGTCCCCGAAGAGGCGCCAGGCGATCAGTCCCGGCAACACCAAATACAGGGGTCCGCCGAGCTTCATCAGCGCCGCGAACAGGACGCCTTTCTGCCCCTGCTCCAGCGAACGCGCGCCAAATGTCCGCTGCACGATGGTTTGGTTCGTGCACCAGTAGTAGCAGTGCACCAACAGCATCCCCGTGAACAGCGTCGAGAACGGAATGTTGTCGCCAGGTCCCCCCACGGGATCAAGCTTCGCCGGCGCGCTCTCCATCAAGTCCCGAATCCCCGCCGTAAGACTGCCCTCGCCCAGCTTCCACAACCCTAACACAGGAATCATCAGGCCGCCCACGAGCAACGCGGCTCCGTTGATGGTGTCCGAAACAGCCACGGCCTTGAGCCCGCCGAGGATGGCGTAGAGGCTTCCCACCACACCCAGGCTGATCACCAAGACCCAGATCGCCGTCTGCCGCGGCGACCAACCGAACCGCTCCACTCCCTGCAACATCTCTTCGACTCCAAAGAGCCCATTCATCGCCACCGCCCCTGAGTAGAGGACGAAGGGAAGAAGATTGGTGAGCAATGCCAGGAGAAAGAGAAGCGACGTGACCAAACGTACGCTTTTTCCGTAGCGGTTCTCGAAAAACTGCGGCACCGTCGTGACCCCGCCGCGCAGATAACGGGGAAGAAAAACCAGCGCCATCAAGACCATGGCCAACGCGGCCCAGATCTCCCAGGCCATCACCATCATGCCATGCTGGTAGCCGCCCCCATTCAGGCCCACCAACTGCTCCGTCGATAAGTTGGTCAAAAGGAGCGACCCAGCCACGACGATCCAGGTCAGGCTCCGCCCGGCCAGGAAATATCCCGTGGCGCTTTGGTGATCGTCCCGGCGGGTGGCCCGCCAAGACAAAACCCCAACCAAGGCCGTGATCAAAAGGAACGAAGCGATTGTCAATGCCATAACGTCTGCCTCCTCAGGCCCGGTCAGCCTTTCGCATCACCACCACCGCCGAATCCAACTGCTGCACAAACCAGGGCCACCTCCCCAGAATCTCCGCCGCCAACCGGGAGCGCTCCCGGATCCGCTGGGCGACGTGATCGGCCAGCCGGTAGCGAGGTTCTAAACCCAGGCTCCGCGCGGTGCGGCGCAGTTCCCGGTAACGAATGTCGTGATGAGAGCCGGGCTCAGCAGCATGGTCAGCTTTGGGAAAAACCCGGTGGCGCAACGCGGTGAACACCTCGTTGACCACGCCCACCTCCCCTCCCGGCTTCAGCACCCTGCCAAACTCCCGCAGCGTCCGGTCCAAGTCCGGTGTGTGATGCAACGAGGCGTTGCAGGTCACGAAATCAAAGATCCCATCCCGAAATGGCAGATGAGTCATGCTCTCCAAAACGCGCTCGAAAAAGACTCCGTGCCGCCGAAACTGAATCTCCGCCGCCCGCAGCCCGTAATAGGAGCTTCCCGAGACGTCCAAAGCCGTCACTTCCGCTCCCTGCTCGGCCAACAACCGGCAGCTCCAGCAGGCCGCCGTCCCAATATCCAATACCCGATGCCCTTTCCCAACTCCCAATTCCCGGATCAAGCCGCGGAAGTCCGGCCCGAAATGCCGCGTGTGCGGCCACAACTCCGGAAGGCTGTCGGGGAAGCGCCCGATGAAACTCTCGTCGGTCAGCCGCGCATCGCCGTGATAGCTGCTGTCTTGATAGGTCAGTTCGCTGCGCACGGCCTCCTCATCGAAACCGGTCGCAAATTCCGCGACTCCATCGGCCACTCCGTAGCGCGCCCCGCATTCCGCGCTCCGGCAGACCAGAACTCCGCTCCGAACTTCGACGGCGTCTTCACGCTCGACCTCAAGTTGCAACCCCCTTCCACAGCGAGGGCATTGCAGCAATCCAGCAAACTCCCTTCTCATCCTCCCTCGACCGTTTCCCTTCGCCTCAACCGTCCCCTTCATTCGAGGTTCTGAACCTGCTCCCGTATCTTCTCCACTTCGGCCTTCGCTTCCACCACCAACTGCGACAAATTCGCGTCGTTGGCCTTCGACCCGATCGTGTTCCATTCCCGGCTCATCTCTTGCGCCAAGAAATCCAACGTCCGGCCCCCAGCCCCGTCTTTTTCCAATGCCGACTCAAACTTTTTTAAGTGGCTGCTCAAGCGCGCCAGTTCTTCGCTGATGTCGCAACGGTCTGCAAAGATGGCGATCTCCCGGAGCACCCGTTCGTCGTCCAGGGCAAACCCTGCATTGGCTTCCTTGAGTCTTCGCTGCAAGGCCGCCCGGTGATGCTCCAGGACCTGGGGAGCCGCCTCCTTGACCCGCTCTATCCGGCCGCCGATGACCGAGAGACATTCCCTCAGCGCCTCCACCAAGTGAGCCCCTTCTTGAGAGCGCATCCGCACCAACTCCTCCAAAGCCTCCGTCAAGGCAGCCTCCACCACCGGACGCACGCGCGATGTCTCGATCTCCTCTTCCTCCAATTCCACCACTCCCGGCGAACGCAGCACCAGCAAAGGATCCGGCCGGGACTCCACCCCGACTTCTTCCGCGAGCGACCGCCAAACCGCCAGATAAGCCCGCGCCAACGAGCGATTCACCCGCAAGCGCACGGCCGAGGTCTCCTCTCCGTTAGACCAGAACTGGACCTTCACTCCCACCCGGCCGCGATGGACCCGCTTGGTCACCAACGCTCTCAAGTCCGGCTCCAGCATCGTCAACTGCCGCGGAAGTTGCATGCTGATGTCCAACTGCCTGCGATTCACCGAAGAGATCTCCACCCGGCACGTCATCCCTTGACGTTCCACACGGCCCTGACCAAACCCCGTCATGCTCTGCATCCCCTCTTCCTGAAAGTTTCGCTGCGGAAACTCAAGAAGGATCCTCTCCGGCTGCCCGGAAAACATCGCGGCCTTCACAGGCTGCGCCCCCCCCTTCCACTGCGGGCCAAAGCCCTCTTCACTCATCCCAGGAGTTCCGGCACACGCAAAACGCCTCCCGGATGCCCGCCGCGAGCGCCTTGATCACACCGCCTCGCTTCCCCGGTCCAACTCCCGCCTCCACGATCCTAGAGCCATCGCCGTCGGTTCAAAGGCAATCTCCCCCTCGCGGATGCTGGCCGTAACCATTCCCCGGACTCGCGCGATCAGTCCCCGCACAGTGTCTTCGTCGTCATCGAAATCGCCGTGGTGGGCCGCTCCGGAACGCGATTCCACCGGACCCTCCGAGGGCCGGGGAGCCTTGATCCACTCGACATGCTTCATCGCCAGCAACTGGCCCAGATCTGCATTCCGTTTCACAAACTTCTCCATGCCCAGCAGCGGCGTTCCCTCCGGGCGGATCAATGGAATCCGCGGACGTTCCTCGAAGGCATGCGCTGCCAAATACAACAGCGACTTGTTGTATATGTTCTTACAATGATCATCGCGCTCAGCGCGATCGGACAGCGTGTAGAGAGCAAAACGATCGATCTTCTTGCCCGCCCCCCGCAGCGCGGGGAGATAGTAAGCGTCGAAGAGATCCATGGTGCAAGCCGGCGCCCACAGCGTCAGCGAAGCGATGCGCAGTCCCAACCCCCGCACGCCCCGCAGCGGCCCGCTCGTGATCTGGCCCGAAGCCGTCAAGAGCTGCACCAGAGGACCGTGAAATACCGCTCCCGCGCTGTGTCCCGCGAGGTGGATCTCCACCTCCTCGCGCGCCAACAACGTCCGCAAGGCCTCGACGGTCAGCCGCGCCCCACCCTGCGCCGTCTCCGATGCGCGCAAAGCGTTCTCTTTCATCTCGTCCCACTGCGCCTTGCCTCCGGCTGCCCGCGCCACCGGTTCCAACATGTCGTCCACGCGGTCCAGCAAGAACTCCTTCATCGGATCCAGCGGACCTTCGCTCCGCCGTGACCTCAACGCTTCCGAGAGAATGTTGCCCAAAGTGCTCCAGAAGTCGCTGTGCCATACAAATCCCAAAGGAAAGATCTCTTCGCGGAGCATCTGTTCGCGGTATTCCGCCATGCGCTGCACCGCAGCTTTCCCCGAGACCAATCCGCCGTGGGCGTAAAGCAAGAGACGCTTCTTCTTCCAATTCGCGGTGATGCCCGGGAAGCTCTCCAGCAGTATCCGGCGCACATCTGCAACCGTGTTCCCAAAATCGCCGGTCTCCCGAAGGCGGCCGTCGTTTTCCAACGAAATGATGTGGGGACGGAGATCGGCAAAGGACACCGCCTGCGACATCAGCGAGGAGCGGGACACTCCGGAGGCAGTGGCCAACGCGCTGGACAGTTCGACCGGCACGCCCAACCGCGCCACCCACACATCCATCGAATTCTCCAGCCAATCCGCATAACCAATCCGCGCAAACCCTCCCCGCCCCCAATCCGGGCCCCAGGAGTTCTGAATCCACAGACCCTCCCGGTCGTAAGCGACGATGGCGAAAGCATGACCCCCCTGTATCTCCTCTGCTCCCTCCCAAGGAATCGACCCATCCCGCCGCAACCGGCTCCAACCTTCATGCACCAGTCCGGTGGCGTAAAGGATGCCGGCTTCCGTGATCGCACAATGCATGGCCACCAAATCCTTGTGATTGACCCGGTAATACGCCCCCAGCGGCCGCTGCCGCGCCGCCGTCAAACGCTCCGGCGTGGCTTCCCGGTCGTCGGTCTGCTCCGCATAGGGCCAGTCTTCCTCGGTGCAAACCCCGTGCTTGTGCCAGCCTTTCATCGCTCCCCTCGCGCTCGAACCGTCGTAATCTTCCCCCGGCCACTCGTCGTAACGCTTGGCCATCTCGTAGAACATCCGAGCGCTCACCAGCGTCCGGTCGCGGGCCCGCCGCCGGGTGCTCAACAAGTAATTCGCCACCGCCGCCAACCCGAAGCCTGTGCACGCGCCCTCCTGACCCTGATCGAGAATCTCCGGCTTGTGGCGCAAATATCGCGTCAATGGAAGCTCCACCGGCACCTCCACCAGCGTCGGATCGAAGAGCTTGTCCCGAAAATCGACGGTGTCCGGCAGGGCATCCAGCGCGCGCCGGCCGATGTGGCGCTCGCCCTGGAAGCTCTTCTTTGGCGCCACCCGCGCAACGCTCTTCCGTCTCGATTTTTTGGCTGCTTTCTTGGCTGCTTTCTTGGCCATAATATCGACCACCTCGCTATTTGTATGGACTGACCTGCGCATCTTCTACGCAGCCGGACAGGCCAGGTTACGCCTCGCTTCTCGAAAACGCCTTCCCGCCGCTGCCGCGCGCCTTGCGTTTACGAAATACGAAGCCCGTCAGCCAACGGAATTTCAGCCGGCCGCGGCGCCCAGGGATTTTTGGCGCAGGCAAGGGGCGATCGACGAGCATACCCTCAGCGGTCTGTGAGGAGAGAGCAACGAAGCCTCAGAACTCCTGATCTTGAGGAATTTGGATGAGCTGGAAGGGTATGTGGCGCGGGCACTCCTGCCCGCGAACTCTTCAGGTTCCATCGGCGGACAGGAGTGTCCGCCCCACAAGTAGGGCGTCATCTGTCGAGAGGCGGTCTCGCTTCGGCTCAGCGATTTTCCTCCCTGTCCATGATCTCCCTCGAT
>JBGTBW010000096.1:0-142708 GCA_041749135.1 Verrucomicrobiales bacterium | reverse complement strand
GCGAGACCGCCTCTCGGCAGAGGACGCCCTACTTGTGGGGCGGACACTCCTGTCCGCCGATGGAACCTGAAGAGTTCGCGGGCAGGAGTGCCCGCGCCACATACCCTTCCAGCTCATCCAAATTCCTCGAGATCAGGAGTTTTGAAGCTATGGCGCCCCTTTGGTTTAAGGCGTTGGCGCATCCTGAAGCAGGATGCGGACACGGAAGAAGAGGCTGGGAGCCGACGGGAAAATGGCCGCATGGACCGCGGAGAAGCCCTGGTCTTCCACTTCTTCGCGCACGACGATTCCGGGAAATGTTTTGCTCCCTTCGAAGAGAAGTCGCCAAGTTCCGGCCAGGCCGTCGCCGCGGAACTCGGCCACGGAGGTCCAACTGGCGAGGCCAGAGGACACTTCCAAGAGGAAGACGAGATCGACGGTGTCCCGGCGTCTGGGGAAGACGAATTCGGAACTCTGAGGATCCACCGAGATGCCTTGCCCGGGTGCTTCATCGGCGTGGAGGGGGTGACCTCCGAAGGCGTATTCGAAGAGGTTGCTTCGTCCGTCGCCGTCGGGATCGGCATGGGGAAGCGGATCGGCTGTGGCTCCGCCGGGAACTCCGGATTTCATGGAGTCGAACCACCGGGGATAGGTGAGGAGACTGGGAGAAGCCTGGTGGAGAACAGCGATCGCGTCGAGATCGAAGCCCCCTGTGGGGAAGGGAGTGGGAAACGGGTCATTCACGGGGTTCCCACCGCTATCGTAGGATGCGAGTGCGGGATCAAGGGAGCCGACGACGTCTACGATGCGCACGAAAGACGCGCTGGAGAGGCCGAGCGTCGCGAGATCGAAGCCTGTTCCCAGGCCTGCGGGGTGGAGGCCCGCGAAATTCTCAAGGGAGGACGAATCGAGGATGCCAAAGGGCCCGATTTGCCGGGTGGAAGCATTGCCTTGCAGAGCGGGAAAGCGATGGAAATCCTGGCCGTCGCTGCTGACCTCTACGAAAGCCAGCTCGAGAAAAAGGGAGGAAAAACCGTTCTCGAAGACGGCGAAATCCGAACCGGGTCCATCGACAATGGGGTGGGTGAAAGAAAGGGTGATGGATCCGCCATCGCCGAGACTGACAACGGGGAAGGGGTTGCTGGCGGAGGCGTCGGCAGGGCCAAGAGCGAAGGTGGGAAGACCGTGAGCCACCGGGGGCGAGGCGGGATCTCCGGCGAATTCGGGACCTGGCCGGAAGTTGGCGACGCCAGTGGCCCAGGCTTGGATGGAGGGATCGGAGGCGTCGATGGCAGGGTTCCCGGCCCGGATGGGGCCGGCGAGCAAGGCTCCGAGCAGGATACAGGAGAGAATCGGGGTCGAGCGCGGCCCGGTCCTGCCGCTGCCTGGGCCGGAGGCGCACCGGCGGCGACGGCGACGGGCCAGGAGAGCAAAGGACAAGGCGGCGAGCGCTGGACCAGAGGGTTCCGGGATGGGAGAAACGGCCACCGGCTCAGCGGGATTGCGGCTCCCGTCTCCGTAGATAAAGCCGTCCCAGGAACCCTCCGCGAGAGGGCGGTTGTGGATGCCGGTGCTCGAGAATATCCATGGGGCAGGGTCATCGGGATCGTAGGGATTGCCGAGCGGGATAATCTCAGTGGCGGGCGGCACAACGTGTCCGTTTTGGGTGAAGTCATCGGGATGGAAGTAGACCTCGTTGTTGACGAGGTAATTCCAGAAGCGGGAAACGCCGTCCCAACCAGGGCGGAATCGTTCGGGAGCGCCGTCGAGATCAGCATCAAAGCTGAAATGGGAGAGGAACTCATCATCGACACCGGCGATGTTGAGTCGCGGATCCTCGCGCAGGATGGTTTGAAGCATATCCGTTGCAGTGGCGGGGTTGGATGGCATCCAGCGAAAGCCCCAGGCCAAGGGAGCCAGTCCATCGTCCCAGTCAAGGACAAGGACGGCGCGGAGCGCCCCGGGGGAGTCGGATCCGCTCCAAAAGCGGATGTCTTGCAGGCTGAAGGCAGCAAAGCCGGGAAGGGCGGGGAAGGCCGCCAGCAAGGCGGCCACGGTGAGGTGGCGTCGGGTCATCTTTTTGGCGCGAAAAGATTATCTGGCTCCGTGACGCCTTCGTATTCTGGCTTCCGGCTTCGGACCTCCTTCCCGCCTTCACCCGCGGGAGAGCGGATTGGCGCGTGGGAATTCGTAGCTGGTTACAGCAGCGCGACTGCTCCGGATTTTCACCGGATTCCGAGCGGCGGACGGAAGGAGCTGGAAGGGAATCCTGCTCCCGGCGGGTTAGGTAAGCTGGGTGCGGGGAGACGCAAGAGATTTTCCTTCCGGGGGCGAGTAGAAAAGGCTGTCGTCGGAGAGGCTTTCCTGCGCCCGGCGATGAACCCATACGCTTTGCACCATGCCGAGGAGGAACATGCAGGTCACGGCGAAGGTGCCGCCAGAACTGACGAGGGGAAGCGGAAGGCCGGTAACGGGCACGAGCAGGACGGTCATGCCGATGTTGAGGAAGACGTGGACGAAAAGCATGCCCACCGTACCGACGACAATGAGCCGGCCGGTTTCATCCCGGCTGTAGAAGCCGATGAAAAGGCACAGCATGAGAAGGAGACAGAAGGCGGTGATCACGAGGAGACAACCGCGGAACCCGAACTGCTCGGCGATCACGGCGAAGATGTAGTCGTTGATCTGAACGCGAGGACTGAGGAGACCGGTTTCGGTGAGGGTTTGGGCGTCGGGATTTTCGGCCTTGATCCGGTTGCCGAGGAAGCCTTTGCCGTCGGCGCCTCCGGAGGCGATGGTCACGAGGAAGAGGCGCGTATCCCAGCCTTCCTCTTGTTCGAGGATGGATTCGCCTTGGCGGTAAGCTTGGAAGACGTTGATGCGCAGCCGTTGATAGTCGTCGAGGCCGAAGACGTAGGCCCAGGGGAAGAGATTGACTCCGAGCAGAGTGATCACGAATAGGTAGCGGAGGGGAATACGAGCCAGCAGGAGGATGAAGGCGACGGTCGGCAGCCAGACGAAGGCGGACCCGATGTCGGGCTCGAGGATAATGAGAATGAGCGGCGCCAAGACGAGCCCGGCGGTGAGAGCGAGGCGGAGGAAGGCGTTTTCGAAAACTGGATGCACGCGGCGAAGTTCGCCGAGGGCGACTGCGAGGGCGATGATCCCTCCGACGATGGCGACCTGGGAGGGCTGAATGCTCAGGCCGGCGACTTCTATCCAACTGCGGGCTCCCGATTTCACCTCCCCGACAAAACGCACGGCCGTGAGTCCAGCGATTCCGGCTAGGTAGAAGGGGAATGCTCCCCACCGGACCCACCGGTAATCGGTGAGGCTCGTGGCGAAGTAGACAAGGAATCCTACGAGAATCCAGGCGATCTGGCGTTTGTAATAACCGGCCAGATAGCTGTGCTCACCGGTGCGCATGTAGGAAGCGCTGTAAATGGCGCATACTCCGAAGGCGAGCAGGCCGGTCATGGTCAGGAAGAGGAGCCAGTTGTGACCCAGAAACTTCCGGAAAAGGGGAGTCATGGCCGGTGCGGACGCGCGTGCAAGGCAGCGAGAAGCCGGGGCTCAGGTGGAATAGAGAAAGCCGGTGAGGGGGCTCGTTGCTTGGGCGGAGGAAGAGCGAGGGGGGAGACCGGCTTCAAAGGCTGCGCGTCCGGCCGCCACGGCGAGCCGGAAAGCATTGGCCATGGCGACTGGATCAGGGCAGACGGCGATGGCGGTATTGATGAGCACGGCGCCGGCTCCCATTTCCATGGCTTCCGCGGCGTGACTGGGGGCTCCCAGCCCGGCGTCCACGATGACGGGAACGGAACTCTGTTCGATGATGATGCGGATCTGGGACCGGGTCTCCAGACCGCGGTTGCTTCCGATGGGCGAACCCAAGGGCATGACGGCGGCGCATCCCACGTCTTGCAGCCGTTTGGCCAACACGGGGTCGGCGTTGATGTAGGGAAGGACGGTGAAGCCCTCCGAGGCGAGGATCTCTGCAGCTAGCAGGGTTTCGACGGGATCAGGCAGGAGATAACGGGGATCGGGATGGATTTCGAGCTTCACCCATGGGGGTAAGCCGGCCGTGACCGCCAAGCGGGCCAGACGCACGGCTTCTCCGGCGGTGCTGGCTCCGCTGGTGTTCGGAAGGATGAGAAAGCGTTTGGGGTCGATGGCGTCCAGGATGTTGGCGAAGGGATCGTCGCGGCCGCTGAGGTCGGCGCGGCGGAGGGCCACAGTGACGATCTCGGTCTGGGCCGCTTCGAGGGCGGCGGTCATGACTTCGGCTGAGGAGAATTTGCCGGTGCCAAGGAGGAGACGGGATTGGAATAGGCGATCTCCGAGGAGAAAAGCGGGATGCGGGTCGGGCGGAGGCATGCCGGGATGGGCAGGCGGTGAAAACGGGAAGAAACCGCCCTTCAAGAACCGGGGGTCTCCTCAGCGCTGCGTTGGATATAACGTTTCGACATGTTGAAAAAGGCGATGCGCGTCCATTGACCTTCCCGCGCTTTGGCCTCTTTCGATTCGAGGAGTTCGACGGTCCAATTCTTTTCCATGTTGCCGCGATATTCCATGAAGATCATCGGATTGCCGTAGCCCTCGGTGCCGACGGCGACGGAGCGTGGCGACTCCTGGCCGGCGGGGCGGCCGTTTTCGAGCCGGAACGTGAAGGCGTCTCCGCGGATCCGTCCTTCAGGGTCGCGGAGCAAAACTTGCAGGAAGCTCTCGCCGGACCCGCCTGACGTCTCGATCTCGACGGTGGGCAGAAACTTTGCTTGGGGACGGGCGGAATCACCCTCTTGGCGATCACGCCAGTAGGTTTCGATCTTGGAAATGGTGAGAAACTGGCCTTGCATTGGCGGGCGGACGGAAGCCTGAGGGCCTTCGCCGGACGGTTTTGTGCGATCGGGCAGCATCAGACTGATGAAGCCGATCCCGCCGGCGAGAATGAGGAGGGCGAGGCCGCCGAGCGCGGCTTTTTCCATCCCTCGAAGGCGGACCGGGGCGATGACTGGGGGCGAACTCGCGGGCGAATCCTTTGGAGGAGAGGCGGCGGCGGCCGGGCTTGGTTCAGGGGAGGGAGGGGGAGCGGGCTGGACTGGTTCGGGCGATTGGGCGGACGCGCGTGGAGCGGGGGGGTCTTCGCTGCTGGGTTGACTGGTCCGGCCTCTGGGCGTGTCGCCGGTCTCCATGGAATCAGCGGCGGGGTGAAACGGCGAAGGCGCAGAGGCTTGCCCTGATGCGGACCTGCGGACGTCTGCCGGGAGCTTGGCTCTGGGACCGGCGGTGGAGGTCGCCTTGGGCGGCTGGGCCGCGGGCAAACGGGAGGGTTCGATCCTGCCCGGGGCGCGTTCGCCAGGCATGTGAGCCCGCTCGATGGCAGGCTCAGCGAGGTCGTCTAGGTTTTCCAGACTGAGTTCCGAGTCGTGATTGGAAATTGGTTTACCGGCGGGAGGATGACCCGGATCTCTCGACCCACGAGCGGCCGCGGAGGATTCCTCCAGAAAATCCCCCAAATCGTCGGCGAAAGGGTCTCGCGAGCCGGGGCGTTTGGATTCGTCGGCCATGCCAGTGAGCGGTGAAGAGTGAAGGACCACAGCCATCATCCCGGGCAGGCGGCGGAAATGCAACCTTGAACCTGCGGCAGGGTTTGGGATTTGTTTGTTTGCCGGAGAAACGATTGGGGCGATGCTCGGGAATAGCGTGAGCGGAACGATGCGGCGACGGAGGCGGCGAAATTACGAACGGAGTGTTCCGGATCCGGAGGAGGACCGGGGTTTTGAGGAAGCCTTTCGATCCGTGGGCGAAGTGCTTCCCGAGGTGTTGAAGAAGCTGCGTCTGGAGGACCGTTTGACGCTGCATCAGATCGAGCAAACCTGGTCGAGTCTGGTGGGTCCGGTGGTGGCGCGGCAGGCGCATCCAGCCCGTTTGGTGAGATCGGCGCTGGTCATTCAAGTATTGCAGCCCAGCGTCCGCTATTTCCTGGAGTCGCGCAAGACGGCCTTGTTGCAACACCTTCAGGCCCGCTTTGGCGCTGAGCGCATCGGCGCGATCCGTTTCGTAGTGAGTTAGCCCGGATTTCTCATATAGTTTCTGGGGAGAGTGGGAGAGGTCTTGACGGAGGGAGGGCCATACCGGAAAAGGGGACAGGGGAGGCAGAGCGTTTTTTACGGATGGATCGATCAGCACCGAGCGGCGGCCGCATCGAGATCTCGGGTCTCCGCTTGCGGACTCGGGTGGGCGTGCCCGAGGAAGAACGCCGGGTTCCGCAGGAGGTGTGTATCGACTTGGCGATGGCGCCGGCTCGGGGGTTGCTCGGGCTGAGGGATCGATTCGAGGAGGCGGTCGATTACCTCGCCGTTGCGACCTTGGTGGAACGTATCGCTGGCGCGGGCCAACGTCGCCTCATTGAAACGCTCGGGGAAGACATTCTTGATGCGGTGACGCAACAGTTTCCGGTCGCGGAGGTGGAGGTGGTGATTCGCAAGTTTATTCTTCCGAATACGGATCATGTGGCCGTCCGGCTTTGGCGGCGCTTGGAAGGACCTGATTGAGGTTGCCGAGGGCGACGTGGGTTTCCCAACGAATAAAATTGAGCTAGGAGTGGGTTGGGCTGTCGAAGATCCCGACAAAACGAAAGCGCTTGACCGGTTCCAAGTCTATTCCCACGGTGACGTCCTCTTCCGCGACGCAGCCATTGGTTTCTGCGGAAGGCGAGGTGTCGATGGCTCGAAAGGTGGATGCGAATGGGGACGCGGAACTCGTGCGACGGGCGCAGGCGGGAGAGACCAGAGCCTTTGACGAGTTGGTTCTGAAGTTCACGCCCCGGCTACACGGCCTGGTTTACAACATGACCTCGAACCGGGAGGACACGGACGATCTCCTCCAGGACATTTTCGCCAAAGCTTACCGGTCGCTGAAGCGATTCCGGGGGCACTCCTCGTTTTATACGTGGATCTACACCATTGCGGTGAACATGACCTTGAACTTCCTAAAGAAGCGGGGCCGGCGGCAGACTGCGAGTTTGGAGCAGATGGATGCAGAGGGTATGGATCGCGACGGAGCGTTGGCTGGGCTGCTCTCCCGGAGTGATCCGGTTCACGAGACGCACATCCACGAACTGCAACGCAGATTGAACGAGGCCATGTTGAGGTTGTCTGAGGATCACAGAGCGGTGGTCACGATGTTCGACATACAGGGGCTTCCACACTCCGAGATCAGCGAGATCCTCGGGGTTTCCCAAGGCACAGTGCGGTCCCGGCTGTTTTATGCGCACCGGCAGCTCCAGAATTTTCTAGAAGAATTCCGCAAGTGAAAGGGAGCAACGACTCCCAGATCGAAGGCACAGCAAAGAGCATGAACGAACCTCGGTTTTCCGGAGACGATGCGTGGGTGGCGTCGCTATTGCGACTGAAGCGCTATGAGCGGCCTGAGGCCGGCTACGCTGCGGACTTTCTTGAACGCTTTCGGGAGCGGCAGCGTGCGGAACTGCTGAAGGGATCGGCGACCCGGCTTTGGCTGGAGCGGTTGGCTACGTATTTGGACGGTGGGCTGGTTCCGCGGTGGATGTTGGCCACGGGCGCTGGGGCGGCGGCGGCGGCGATCGGCGGTTTGGTTTGGTGGGGGGGACAGACCTTGCGGGGACCATCGATGGCCGGCGGGATTCCGCGCAGTGGAGTTTATCTCGATTCCCGGGCACTGGTCCCGGTGGAGTTGCAAGGCCCGTTCGTTCCTTTTCCCGCGCCGGAGGTGGGGCAGGCTGGATCTTTCGACCACATTCAGTTGGTGCCTCCGGACTATGTGGCTCCGGATCTGCGGCCAAGTCCGTGAGGAGATCCAACGTATAGAAAGCAAAGGCGCACGCTTCGCCCGGTTGTGCGTCAGGGGACAGCGGAGTCTCGCGACGCAACGCCGTGAGATATCCGGGTGAGCGGGAGGAAGGCGGCGCGAACTGGATTGAGGCGAGACGCCGATAGAACTGGCGCCGGAGAGCAGTTCATGCTTTCCTAAGTACAACCCCTTTGCTGTGCAATGCATTCACCATCCCGGAAGTTTTGGATCCCGTGGACAGTAGCCTCGCTCTTGTCCGCAGCAGGAAGTCCGGTCGCTTGGACCGCGCCCATTCTGTCCGAAGTCATGTCGGACAACGAATCCACCTTGGAGGACGAGGACGGCGAGTTTTCTGATTGGATTGAGATTTACAATACGGGCGATTCCGCCGTCGATCTGGAGGGATACTATCTTTCGGATGATCGAGATGATTTGGAGAGATGGGAGTTTCCCTCTGTGCAGATCCCCCCGGACGGGTATCTGATCGTTTTCGCGTCGGGCAAAGACCGGGCCGTAACGGGATCGGAGCTACACACGTCTTTCCGGTTGAGCCGGGATGGGGAGTGGCTGGCTTTATCGGACCCTGACGGAAGCACTTTGGTGGACTCGATGGATCCGCTTCCGCCGCTCAATGGGGATCAAAGTTATGGCGCGGTTCCGGACGGAGAACAGTTTGTTTTGGAGATCCTCGATGCGCCGAGTCCTGGACAAATCAATGTTTCCAACATCGTGCGGTTTTCGGAGCCGGGCCGGACCTTTTTCGAACCCTTTTTGTTGGAGATGACGACGCCGTCGGGTGAGCCGATCCGTTACTCCACGAACGGGGCCAAGCCAAGCCTGTTCAATGGCCAAACCTACACGGGACCGGTGACCATCAGCGCAACGAGTATGATCGTGGCCCAGGCAGGGAATGGACCGTTGTCCACCGAGGTCTACCTGGAGATCGAAGCGGGAATGCAGAGCATCAGTTCCGACATCCCGGTGGTGTTGGTCTCTTCGCAGGAGGGGAATTTCAATCAGACTCAGTTCAAGGAGATGGCCATCGGGTTTTTCGAGCCGGGAGCGGAAAGCGGCCGTACGGAAGTGGTGGGCCCTATGGAACTGGGCACTCGCGGCGGGATGCGGGTGCGCGGCGAAACATCGGCGAGCTTCCCGAAGCAGCCCTACCGGCTCGAGTTTTGGGAACCGAGAGAGGGGTCGGACGACGACGACAGGACCTTGTCGCCGCTGGGTCTTCCGCGGGAATCGGATTTTATTCTTAACGCGCGCTATGAATTCGACCGGACGCTCATGCGCAACGATTACATTTTCGAACTCAGCCGGCAGATTGGGCAACACGCAGCGCGGACCCGTTTTGTGGAACTGTATGTCAACACGAACAACGGTCCGATTGGAACTGGCGACTATCGGGGCGTCTACTCTTTCGGAGAGAACCTCAAGCGGGATGGGGACCGGATAGATGTGGAATCCCTGCCGGTGGAGGCGACGGCTCCGCCGGAGATTACGGGCGGCTACATTTTCAAGAAGGACAAAGACGATCCGGGCACCTGGAATTTCAGTGCGGGCGGCGAACCGCTGCAGATGGTCTATCCACCGGAGGAAGAGCGCAGTGAGAGGGGCCACCAGCAGACTTGGTTGACCCAGCATTTGGATGCCTTGCGCCAATCGACGCTGTCTTCCGATCCGGAGACCGGGTACCACAACTACATCGACGAGCGCGCCTGGATCGATCATCACCTTCTCAATGTGCTGATGCTGAACGTCGATGCTCTCCGGCTGAGCGCCTATTTTTACAAGGACCGGGAGGGATTGGTTGCGGCGGGACCGGTGTGGGACTTCGACCGGTCGG
This sequence comes from Verrucomicrobiales bacterium, assembly GCA_041749135.1. Taxonomy (GTDB): domain Bacteria; phylum Verrucomicrobiota; class Verrucomicrobiia; order Verrucomicrobiales; family DEV007; genus DATKCT01. Next base: position 133,053 of record JBGTBW010000096.1, on the reverse strand, counting down.
CGGGATCGACAGATGGGCGGTCTGCGGTAGCTGAGTTGTGGCGAGGCCAGGGAGGCGATTCGGGCACGCATTTTTTCAAGCGGGATTTGGGGACTCCGGTTTGGTGGGAGAACCTTTTCAACCTTCGGGACTTTCAACAGGCTTGGGCGGACCGGTGGCGCGAATTGCGGAGAGGTCCCTTCAGCGTGGAGCACTTGCATGAGTTGGCGGACGCAATGGCTGCGGAAATCAATGAAGCGCAGGTTCGCAATTTTCAGCGGTGGCCTGGCGCTCCGCCGCGCTCGGCTGGGTCCATGCCTTATACGGATTTGAGTGGATTTGCGGGAGAAGTGGACAACTTTAAAGGCTGGCTTCAGGCGCGGGTCGAGTGGATCGACGACCAACTCATTCAGGTTCCCGTGCTGACGCCGGGCGGTGGCGCGCATTCTGAGGAGGCCACCGTGCGAATGGCTGGGGGAGGTTCCATTTTCAACCCGGACCGGATTTGGTTTACTACGGATGGGAGCGACCCGCGCGCCGCGGGAGGAGAACCTGCGGAGGAGGCTGTGCTTTATGTTGGTTCCGCTCCGCCGGTGTTGACCCAGTCGGCGACGCTGACGGCGCGGAAGAAGGACGACAATTACCGGCCGGCCCTCAATGGCCCTGATCAGCAGTGGAGTGCGCCGGTGCGGACGCGGTATTTCATCGGCACTCAGCCGGCTTCGCCTTCGAACTTGGTGGTGTCGGAGATCATGTACAATCCGGTGGGACCGAGTGCGGAGGAGGAGAGCGCCGGTTTTGTCGATGGCGATCAATTCGAGTTCATCGAACTGCACAACTTCGGTCAGGAACCGCTGGATCTGGCGGGCGTCAGGTTCGACGCCGGAGTGAACTTTGAGTTCTCTGATGCGGAGGAGATTCTGATTCCACCTGGGGGCTTTCTGTTGCTGGTGGCGGATCCGGAGGCCTTTGCGGCGCGTTATGGGAGCGGGATTGCCTATCATGGCGCCTATTCAGGCCGATTGCAGAACGGAGGGGAGACCATCCGCTTATTGACTTACGGCGGCGGCGTGTTGTTGAGCTTTCGCTATGATGACGAGGATGGATGGCCTCCGGAAGCCGATAACGGTGGGTACAGTCTGGAACTGGCCGGAGCTGCTTCCAACCCCGATCCGGCCGATCCGGCGAACTGGAGGGCGAGTGAAGAATTGGGCGGAACTCCGGGCAGGGGGCCGGGCGAGGAGCCTGGGGAGATGGGATATGCCCTTTGGCTCACGGAAGTGTTCACCGAGGCGCAATTGGAGGATGACGAGGTGTCCGGGAATCTTGCCGACCCCGAAAGCGACTTGTTGGTGAATCTGATGGAATATGCTTTGGGTGGACAGCCTTTTGCGAACGACGCAGGCCGGTTGCCTAGGGCGGGAAGCATCGAGATCGAAGGTCAAGCCTACCTGACGCTGACGTTTCAGAGGCCGCAGGGAATTGAGGATATCGATTATACCGGCGCGGCGTCCAGTGATCTGGGTGAATCGGCGGTGGAGGAAGCCATGATCGAGCAATCGGTCACGGACAACGGCGACGGATCGGAAACGGTGGTGTTGCGGGATCCACAAGGAGTCTCGGTCAATGCGCAACGGTTTGCCTGGTTGCGGGTAATCCATCGTCCTTCGCCGCTGCCGTGAAAAGCTGGGCGATGGAGCTATTCTGGAGCGAGAGTAGAACCCGAGGAACCGCCGGATGAGGAGAAACGTGTTGGGATCGATGAGTTGGGGCGCGGCTTTCGCCGCAGTTGGCATGGCGACTTGGCTGGATACAAATGCGGCGGATGTCTTGCAGCCGGGAAATAGCTTGCCCAGTTTGCGGCTGCGTGACGCTGAGTCGGGTGAGTGGAAACCTTTGGACGGCTATCGGGGCCGGCCGGCCGTTCTCCACGTTTTTGCGTCTTGGTGAGCCGGATGCCGGACGCACGTGCCCGTGTGGCGCGCACGCACGCAGCCATGGGTCGAAAAAGGCGCGATACAGGTCGCGGGTGTATTGGAGGAGCAGCATCCGGAGCGGGCAATGCTCTTTCGCCAATGGAAGGAGTTGGGCTTGCCACTGCTGTCCGATCCTTTGAATCTTTTGGATGTGACCGCTGTGCCGATCACGTTGTTGGTCGACGCGAACGGCGTCATCCGTTTTCGGAATCCCAGCGAAGAGGATTGGGTGCGTTTTCTCGAACTGGATCCGGTGCAGGCTCCCGATCCGCCCGAACTGCCGGGAAGAGCATGGGCCGCAGCGGATCTCGCGGCGCAGGAAGGGCGGTTTGAGGAGGCCTTGGCTGGTTATGCCAGAGCCTTGATGAAAGATCCGGACGAGGGACGGTTGCATTTTCGATCCGGTGTTGTGCACCGGGCCCGGCATGATTCTGGGAAGGCGCATCCGGAGGATTTTGCGCAAGCGGTGCGGTTTTGGGAAGCTGCGCTAGCGTTGCGTCCTGACCAATACATATGGCGGCGGCGGATTCAGCAGTATGGTCCGCGCTTGGACAAGCCCTATCCCTTTTATGACTGGGTGAAGCAGGCGCGCAGCGAGATTGTGGAGCGTGGGGAAGAGCCCCTGCCATTGCGGGTGGAACCGCGAGGAGCGGAGCTGGCTAGTCCGGCCCAATCCGGGGAAGCTCCCGTTTTGGACTACAATCCCGACCCCGAGGGACGAGTCGACCGCGCCCCGGAGGACAGCGTGACGGTGGAAGCCGTGGTGGTCTCATCCACGGCGAGCGATGAGAGGACGGGCGCGCTGCGCGTGCATTTGCGGTTTCGCCCGAACGGGGGTTCTAAACTGCACTGGAATAACGAGGCCGAAACGCTCACGGTGTGGATTGAATCTCCCGCCGGCGCCAAGGCTGAGCCGGTCCGCGTGGTGTATCCGAATCCGGAAGACCGAGCCGTGAGCGCCGAGGAGCGAACGGTCGAGTTTGAAGTGACCTGGCCGGCTGGCGAGGTGAGACCGGAGCGGGTAGAGGGTTTCGCATTGTTCAACGTGTGCCGGGAGGACGATGGGCAGTGTCTTTTTCGGCGGCGCGATTTTCGTGTGGAGCTGACGAGAGTGGAGGAGGGGCTTTGACCGGGCCGCACACCGGTCCAAATGAGCGCAGGTTCTGTAATGGCTTTTTCCAGGGTCTTGCGGTAGGAATCGTTTCTTATGAAGAAGGGTGTTTCTTTGGCGGCAGTGGTGCTGGCGGTGGTCGCGACGCTATCCATTGGTTGGAACATTTATCAGGCAGGGTCGCTCAGGCAGCTTCGCGCGAAACTGGAAGTGGCCGAGGCGGCAAGCGCGACTGCGCGGCCGGAGCCGTCGGCTCCCTCGTTCATCGGAGGGGCGGATGGATCCGGGACGCAACGCCCGCCGGGAGCTGACGCAGAGGAAGCGGCCGCTGCGAACGCCGTCGCCGCCGGGAATCGAGCCGACCAAGAGAACGATCCCATTGCAGGTATGAGTTCCCAGGCCCTCCGGGATATGATGGCGAATCCTTCGATGCAGGAGATGATCCATGCGCAGCAGGAAAGCCTTATGAAGATCGCTTTCGACGATTTGTTCGCCTGGCTTGATCTTCCTGAGGACGAGGCCAAGGAGTTGGTGGATTTGTTGGTGGAGTATGAGCTTACGGGAATGGATTCCGCTCTGAAGGCCATGGACCCCGCGTTGAGTCAGGAGGACCGGGCCAGCTTGTTGGAGGGAATCAAGGCGGAGAAGGATACGGTGAAAGAGCAGATTCACGCCTATCTCGGCGATGGTGAGCGCGTGGAGTACTTCGAGGCTTACAAAGAGAGCTTGCCGGAGCGGACGCAAGTTAGTGATCTCCGAAAGCTTCTGGCTGAGACCGGAAGCCCTTTGAGTCAGGAACAAGAGCAGGAGCTGCTCAATACGATTTACGATGCGCGGACGAAGTATCCCTTCGACCATGACTTTACCGATAAAGAGACCATGGATCCCACGCAGGTGACGCCATCCAATTTGGAGCGCTACGCCCAGCAGTATCAACAAATGCAGGAACAGGTTCGCAACCAGGCCGGCCAGATCCTCTCAGCGGATCAACTCGAGACCTTTGCCAAGGCCCAGGAACAGCAGCGAGCAATGCAGCAGATGGGGCTGCAGTGGGTGAGCCGGTTGTTCGGGAGTTCGAGCGAACAAAGCCAGTGATTCTGTATCGCGGGAGTTGACCTTTGGCGACTCCGGGGTTTGGTAGGCGGAATGAGAGAATCGCGATTTCTTGCTTGGATATGCGGAAGCGCCGCCCTGTTGTCGTTGACGACGGGAGGATGGACGGTTGAAGGCGAAGAGGGCCGGGCCTTTGCCGTTGCCGGTCTGGAGTTCACGGCTCCGGAGGGTTGGGAAAAACAGAAGCCGGCCTCTACGATGCGGAAGGCCGAATTCAAGGCTCCGGGAAAAGAAGGAGAGGAAGCGGCGGAAGTGAGCTTCTTCTTCTTCGGGGAAGGCCAGGGAGGCTCCGTGGAAGCGAACGTGGACCGTTGGTACGGCCAGTTCGAGGAACCGAAGGATCGGATTGAAGCCAAGAGCGAGACGGTCGAGCGCGATGGGAAAAAAGTCACGCTGGTCCGGGCCCGGGGCACATTCCTCAGTGGTCCTCCGGTGGGACCCAAGACGCCGAAGCCTGGTTACGCTTTGTTGGGAGCCATTCTGGAAGGGGAAGGCGGGCCGGTGTTTGTGAAGATGACCGGTCCGGCTGGAGTCGTGGAGAAAGCGGAGAAGGCTTTTCGGGAAATGGTGCTCGCGCTGCCTCGCGGTGAAACGCCGTGAGCAACGCCTCCTCGCCTTCTGGCGAGGCTCCGGCGGCCTGGCAAAGGCTTCAAGAGTTGAGGCAAGAGGGTGGGGGGCAGTAGGGAGGGTTGGGGCGCCAGATCCCGTCATTCTCATGCAGGCCTTACTGCTCCTCGCGCGAGGAGGATGAGCTGGTCCAATGCAGCGCAAGCCATACTACGGGTTCGCTAGTGTCTGTTTCTTTCACGCGATGGATGCAATGGGCAGGCAGATGAAGGTAGTCGCCGGCGGAGAGCGCGTGTCTTAGGCCGCCGGCGAACTCGAGAACGGCCCGGCCTTGGACGACGAGAACCCATTCGTCGTGGGGTTGATCATACCAAGGACCGGGAAGGTCCGTCCCCGCAGGAGTGAAGATTCGTTCGAGCCGGAATCCGCTGTCTTGCAGGAGTGGATCGAAGGTCTCGGCGCCGGCCGGCGAGGGCGGCGGCGTCAGGAGGTTCCCAAAGGCAGGCGGCAGTGCAGTGCTCATGAGGGGAAGAGAAGGGGGAGAAAGGCCTGAAGCGGGACTGGGGGAGGAATTCGGGCCCGCCCATCACGGGAACATATCGAGCTGTCTCTCCGCTTGTGCGCATTCTTCCGGATGGAATCGCACGCCGGCGCCGAGCAAGCGAACGCCGCGGCCACGGGCGCGATTCCAGGCTTCGCCTGCCAAGGTCTGGAGGAGTTCGCGAGTAGGTTGAGCGCTCGTACGTTCCGCCGTGGTCCGGCGGAAATCGGAGAAGCGCATTTTCACGAAAATGGAGCGGATCCGGCGTTTGGAATGATGGGCAGCGGCATCTTCGAGAACTTCACGGTAGAGTTCCGCGAAACCTCGGAGGCAGGAGTCAAGATCGAGCAGATCGTGGGGATAGGTGCGTTCGCTGCTCAAGGATTTTCGTTCTCGGGCGGGTTCGACGGGGCGTTCGTCGATGCCGCGGCACCGGCGGAAGAGTTCGAAACCAAAGCGCCCCAAGAGCCTGGTGAGATCGTTCAGCGAGAGGCGTTGGAGATCCGCACAGGTGTGGACGCCAAGCGTTGCAAACTTTTCTGCCGTCCGGCCTCCGACGCCCCAAAGGCGGCGAACGGGCAGGCGCCGCACGAACTCGGCGATTTCATCGGGGCGGACTTCGAATTGTCCGTCCGGTTTTTTCCAATCGCTGGCGATTTTGGCGAGCAGTTTGTTCGGCGCGATTCCGGCCGAGGCGGTGAGGCCCGTGGTCTCATGGATTTGACCGCGGATCTCCCAAGCCACAGAAGATCCAGACGAACGCCAATGCGACACGTCGAGGTAGGCTTCGTCGAGGGACAGGGGTTCGACCAGCGGAGTGAACCGGGCGAAGAGTTCGCGGATCCGGTGCGACTCAGCGCGGTAGAGTTCGAAACGTGGAGGCAGGACCAGGAGCTGGGGGCAGAGCCGGAGGGCCTGAAAGGTCGGCATGGCTGAGCGGCAACCGAAGGCCCGGGCTTCGTAGTTGCAGGTGGTGAGCACCCCTCGTTGGGATGGGCTGCCTCCGACGGCGACCGGCCGGCCGCGCAGCTCCGGACGGTCGCGGATCTCGATGGCGGCGTAGAAGCAGTCCATGTCCAAATGAATGATCTGGCGCGGCTCGGCGCTGGATTCCGCAGGTGGGGAAAGGCGGCCGGGAGACGAGGGCGGAAAGCTTGGAGTTATGTGAGGATTGTCGGTCACTTTGCTGATCAGCTCGCAATCCAGTTCTCCAGAGCCGCCATCATCCGCCCTTCCCGCTTGAGAATGGCGTCGGCCCAGTAGACTAGCATCCGGTTCGGACGCCCAATGGGACGGAGGGTGATGACATGTTCGAGGCAGCGCTGTTCCAGGCCCGGGGCTGTGCTCTGGCAGAAATGAGCGAAAGCCGCGGCGGTGGAGCGGGAGATCCCGGCGGCGCAATGAATGACGAGGGAGTCTGAGGGCTGCAGGGCGCGGGTGAAGTTGAGGATGTCTTCCATGTCTTGACGGGAAGGAGGCCGGCTTTCCGCGTTTTCGTAATGGACATCGTTGCAGCGGCAGAAGTGGATGTGCGAATGGGGAAAAAGTTCCCGGACCCAACTTTCCCAGGAGGGTTCGGCCTGCTCATGCCAGATGGAGAGGAGATGAGAGGGCGCTGCCTTGGCTTGCGTGTGCAGTTCGGCGACGCCGCAAATGGCGACGCTGGGAGATTGTTCAAGGAAATTCATGACGGGCTTTTTAGTTTCCGCCGGTGACCGGGTTTTGCAAAGAAAGCTGGGGAATTCGCTGGCATCGCATTGGTCAGGGCGCATGTTGCCGGGAAATGGCGGCAGCGGATAACGCAGCGGAGCTGGCGGACTGCCTGACCGGGATTGCGGATCCGATGGAGCGGCTGCAAGAGGTGGTTCGCTTTGGGGCCTTACTCGACTCCTACCCGGAGCAAGAACGGCGCGACGAGAGGCTCGTTGAGGGCTGTGTGTCCCGGGTGTGGCTTTGGGGGCGGGTTGAAGAAGGCTGCTGCCGGTTTCTCGCCGATGCCGAATCTCCCATGGTCAAAGGGTTGGCGGCGCTGGTGGTGCGGCTTTACGACGGAGTCAGCCCTGAGGATGCGGCGGCATCGGATGTTCGGCTGGCGGAATGTTTGGGGCTCGATCGGATCGTATCGCCCACACGGCTGCGGGGGTTAATGCGGATTCAAGCGGCGGCGAACTCCCTGGCTCTCTTGTTCTGCATGACGGTGAAGGAGGGATGACGGGTTTGACGGACTGTCACAATCATTTACAGGACTCGCGCCTGTCTGGGCGCGTGGAGGAGGTAATGACGGAGTGTGCTGCGGCGGGTGTTCGCCAGTTGATCGTCAACGGCACGCGGGAGAGCGACTGGCCCAGCGTAGCGGCGCTGGCCCGGAGATTTCCAGGACAGGTGCGCGCGTCCTACGGATTGCATCCTTGGTATGCTGGAGACAGAACGCCGGGGTGGGGCGAAGGGTTGGGGGAGTATCTTGACGGAGGGGCTTGCGGAGTCGGTGAAGCCGGGTTGGACCGCTGGATCGCGGGTCACGACATCGAGGACCAGTGCGCTGTATTGGCAACGCAAATCTCCATGGCCCGGGAGCGGGACCTTCCGTTGACTCTCCATTGTCTGCAGGCTTGGGGCGCCCTGCACGGGTTGCTAAAGCGCAGTTCCTTGCCTGCTCGTGGATTCCTCCTGCATTCCTACGGCGGCCCTGCGGAAATGGTGGATGGGTTTGTTCGCCTGGGCGCGTATTTTTCGTTCTCCGGATACTTTTTGCGTGCGGGCAAGGAAGCGAAGCTGGAGGCATTTCGTTGTGCGCCGCTCGACCGGTTGTTGGTGGAGACGGACGCGCCGGACATGGCCTTGCCCCCGGAACTCGAGCGCACTCACTTTGAAGGAGAGGATGGAACGGCCCTGAATCATCCGGCGAACCTGCCGGCCGTCCTAGAGGGATTGGCGCGCCTGAGGGGAATCGGGCCGGAGGAACTGGCGGTGAGAGTGGAGACGAACTGCCGGCGCTTGTTCGGAGGTGACGACTAACCGACATTGCTCATACTGTTTCTGAGGATAAGCCGAACCGTTTCGGCGGCGCAGGCGAACCCGAAAGCTCCGGTGACGAAGCCCGCTGTGCCGAAGCCCGTCTCGCAGTCGAGCCGAAGGCTTTGCCCCGGACCCGCAGTGGAAGAGAGGGCTCCGTCCACACGGGGAAAGACCGGGGTCTCTTCGCTGAACACGCAAGGGATGCCGCAGGATCGGCCGGGGCTGGGGAAAGCGTGTTCCCGCCGCAGGGTCCGGCGCAGTTTCCGAAGGAGGGGGTCGTGGGTGGCCTCGCTGAGATCGGCGATCCGGACGGCGCTGGGGTCGCGCTTTCCGCCGGCGCCTCCGCTGACGACCAGCGGCAGGTTCTTTTGGCGGCACTGAAGGAGGAGCAGGCATTTTGCGGCGACGCTGTCGATGGCATCGATGGCCGCATCGAAAGCGGGCTCGAGCAAATCTGAGGCGGTGGCCGGGCCGAAGAAGGCGGGAACAGGCGTCACGCGGCAGCCGGGAGCAATGGAATGGATGCGGGCGGCCATGGCGTTGGCCTTGGGCAGGCCGAGTGAGGACGAGTCGGTGTGAACTTGGCGGTTGGTGTTGGTGATGCAAATGTCATCCAGATCGACGAGGGTCAAGGCTCCGACTCCGGTTCGAGCCAACGCCTCCGCGCACCACGAGCCGACGCCGCCAATTCCAAAGACGGCGACGTGGGCGCGCTGGAGCCGCTGCAAGGCCGGCTCGCCGTAGAGCCGGGCTACCCCTCCGAAGCGTGGGTCGTCAAGGATCTCGGCGCGCATAACCAGAATCAAGCGGAGAGCCGCCAGCCGCAGCGGCGGAGGCCGAAGGTTTAACCCTTAGGAGCTGGAGGATCGGAGCGTTCGTAGGGCATGGAGTCCGGCGCAACGGCCCCACCGGACACGATGAAAGACATGGCTTCCTCCATGGTCCAGTTCGTCGAGATGAGGCGTTCGACGGGGACGATTTCTAGGTAACCGGAGGTGGGATTGGGGGTGGTGGGAACGTAGACCGCAGCCAGTTTCCGTCCGGAATAGGAATCCGTAATGACGCGGGTCACCAAGCCGATCGCTTTCATTTCGGGGGAGGGGAAGTCGATGAGGACCACCCGCTGAACCTCATGCCCGGGCTTGTTTTGCAGCAGAGACATGAGCTGCTTGGAGGCGCCATAGATCTTCTTGACCACGGGGATGCGATCGACCATGGCCTCAAACCAGGTCAGGAGCTGGCGGCCGACGAAGATCGTGGTGAACCAACCGAGGAGATAGAGCAGGACTACGACCAGGACGAACGCGAGCAGGGACTGAAAAATCGTGCTGTCGAGCAAGTCGCCGACTCCGGGGAAATGGGGCCGTGAGAGTTTGGCCAGGAGCCGGACCACGGGGTTGCCGATGCCGGAAAGCAGATTGAAGAGGAAGGAGAGGATGAGCCAGGTGATCCAGAGCGGGATGACCGTGAGGAGGCCGGCCAAAAAGTAACGGGGGCCGGCGTGTGGGCGGATCGGATGTTCCGGTGGCGAATGGGACTGGGTCATGAACGGACAGGGAGGCCGAGCATCGGGCAATGCCCGGAAAGTCATCGCGCCAGGCCGCTGGTCAAGCAGGTCGATGGTGGAAATGGGAGTTGGGGATGCGGGCGGGGCGTTGACGAAAGGCGCGCCGCCGGCGTAGGGTCGGGCATCTCATGATGGGCGGTGAGGGGAGCGCGGGACAGTATCAACCGGATCCGGACCGGTACGACGGCCGCATGCTTTACCGGCGCTCTGGACGCTGGGGGTTGCGCCTGCCGGCGGTCACCTTGGGATGCTGGCATCACTTTGGGGGAGAGGGCCCTACGGAAACGCAGCGCCGGATGTTGTATACGGCCTTTGACTGCGGAATCACGCATTTCGATCTGGCCAATAATTACGGTCCTCCCTATGGCAGTGCGGAACGCAATGCCGGAGCGATCCTGCGGGAGCTTCCGCGTGATGAGTTGCTCGTATCGACGAAAGCCGGATACGACATGTGGGAGGGCCCCTACGGGGAATGGGGGTCGCGGAAGTATCTTTTGGCCAGTCTGGACCAGTCTCTGCGGCGGTTGGGACTGGATTACGTGGATCTGTTTTATAGTCATCGTTACGATCCGGAAACGCCTTTGGAGGAAACTCTGGGGGCGCTGAACTCGGCGGTGCAGCAGGGCAAGGCCCTTTATGCCGGGATCAGCAGTTACGACAGTGTGCAGACGCGAGAGGCGGTTGATTTGTGCCGGGATCGGGGCTGGGCTCCGGTGATCATCCATCAGCCTAACTATTCGATGCTCAATCGCTGGGTGGAGAAACGCCTCCTCGACGTCTTGGAGGACACGGGGACAGGTTGCATCGCTTTCTGTCCGCTCTACCAGGGTTTGCTGACGGATCGCTATCTGGAGGGCGTGCCCAGCGATTCGCGTGCGGCGACTACGCGGGGTCTATTGCGCCAGGAGGATCTGCGGCCGGACGTATTGGAAATGCTGCGGCGCCTGCAAACCCATGCGCGGGCGCGGGGTCAAAGCCTGGCGCAGATGGCTCTTTCCTGGCTGCTGCGGGACGCCCGGGTGACCAGCGTCTTGATCGGCGCCAGCCGGCCGGATCAGATCCGGGAGAACGCGGAGGCTGTGCACGGTCCGCCGTTTTCCGTGGAGGAACTGAGAATCCTGGAGGGGATCTTGGCGGAGGTGCGTTTGCCTCCCTCCCTTTGGGCGTCGGAGTGAGCGCCGGAGCGGGTCACTATTCCCCAAGTGGGCAGTGGGAAGGCGGAGGGAGGAGAGCTTGCGAATCCGGAGTTCAGAGGCATGCGTAGGAAATCCGGGACGATGCGGAGCCCCATGAAAACTCTCCCCGACAAACCTTCCGAGTTGATCCGTCTGGCCGTCCACGACTTGGAGAAGATCGAAGGCGACGAGCGCTACCAGTTCTGTATGGCGCAATGGCACTATCCGGTTGAGAACGGACCCTGTTTCGTCTGTCTCGCCGGGGCCGTGATGGGCGGGACGCTACGGGCTGGAGACCGGGAAGTTTGCTTTCCTGCTACCTTCGGGAAGCGGAACGCGGGCCGGCTGATGGCTCTGGAATCTTTGGCCCGGGGCAATTTCACGGAGGCGTTCTCACGAATGGGCATCGAGGGCACGCCGCCCTTGACCGACTTTGCGATGCCTTACTACCGCGAAGATTTCGAGCAGTTCAAAGCGGACCTGCTGACGGTGGCGGACTACTTCGAGGAAGGAGGCTTCTGAAGGGCCTGGAACGAAAAGATTGGCGGAGTGGACGGGACTCGAACCCGCGACCTCCGGCGTGACAGGCCGGCGTTCTAACCAACTGAACTACCACTCCTGGGATTCAGAGGGGGCAGCCTAGGTGGAGAGGTCTCGGGGGGCAAGGGGTTTTTTGAGGCGAGTCTTTTGAGGCGCTGCCTATGCACCGATCGGGGCTTGGCGCGCAGGTTTGAGGCTGGGAGAGGGGGCCGGGGAAGGCCGGCTGCGGGTTTTTCACCAGAGTTCGTAGGTCCTGACGGCAGCGGCGCGCTGAGTGAACCGGCTTCGGAACCGGCCGGGTGTTCGCGTCGCCGGCCGCGTCGCGGCGGGCGCCTTCTGGCCGGAACGAAGCCGCCGGAGGCGCTTGCCCGCTTGCCTCAAGCGCCAGTTTTCCGTTGCGCCGGGGGCGCTTGTGACCTACACATACCGCCCTTTCCAACCTTTCCTTAAGCTATGAGCCTCATCGACCGCATCGAGCAGGAGCAAATGAAATCCGGGGTCATCGACTTCAACGTCGGAGACACCGTGAACGTCCATACGCGAGTGGTGGAGGGAGGCAAGGAGCGGATCCAGATTTTCACCGGCATCGTCATTGGCCGCCGGGGTGCGGGTCTGCAGCAGGCTTTTACGGTAAGGAAAATTTCCTACGGGGAGGGTGTTGAACGCGTTTTCCCGGTGCATTCGCCCAAAGTGGCGAAAATCGAGGTGGTCCGGAGGGGGAAAGTGCGGCGGGCGAAGTTGAATTATTTGCGCAGCCGGGTTGGGAAGAAAGCGACGCTGGTGCGGGCGGCGAGCATCAAGGGAGTCCATGGGGGCAAGGCGGCGGCTCCGGCGCGGCCGCCGTCGGCCGCCGAAGGCTCGTCGGAATCGCAGGACTAGCCCACATTTCTCTACTACCCTTTCTGCTGTGGCGCGCTGCACCCCATCCGGCCTTCGTTCCGCTTGCCTCGGGCTTTGAACAGGGTGTTCTCACCCAGCTCTGCGCCCTCGGCGGTGCGCGGCCTTGGCAGTAAGGGCTTCGCAGCGCCTCGTGACAAAACGGTATGAGAAAGGCGGGCTAAGCGGCGATGGCCTGTCACCTCGAACACGAGGAGGCCATGTGGCGTGAGGGGCTCCGGTGTGTCGCCGGATTGGATGAGGCGGGCCGTGGTCCGTTGGCGGGACCAGTTGTGGCGGCGGCGGTGGTGCTTCCCCAGGGCTTTGTCCTGCCTGGGCTCGACGATTCCAAGAAGTTGCGGCCCGAACAACGTCAGGGGCTCTATGAGGCTCTTGTATCCGATTCCCGGGTGGCTTGGGGCTGTGGTCAGGCTGCGGTCGAGGAGATCGACCGGCTCAATATTCTGCGAGCCTCCTGGCTGGCGATGGAACGGGCCTTAGAGGGGTTGCCTCGCTCTCCGGACTGCGTTCTCGTGGATGGGTTGGCGGTCCCGGTCTTGCGCTATCGCCAGTGGGCGCTGGTGGGGGGCGACGGGATTAGTCTATCCATAGCTGCGGCCAGTGTGATCGCCAAGGTGGCGCGCGATGAGATTATGATAGAATTGAGTCGCCGGCACCCCGGTTATGGGTTTGAATGGCACAAGGGGTATGGCACCAAGAAGCATTTGGCATGTTTGGCGCGACTCGGCCCTTGTGCGGTGCATCGTCGATCGTTTCGACCGGTCGCTCAGCTCACCCTCGACCTTGGAGATTGACGGGCGGGAGCTGACGCCCGGGGAATTGGGAGCGTTCGGCGAGCGGCTGGCCGCCAGGTACTTGAGCCGAGGCGGATTTCGCATTCTCTACCGCAGTTTCCGGCCGGACCAGCGCAGCGAGATTGATCTGGTGTGCCGGGATGGCGAGGCGCTGGTGTTCGTGGAGGTCAAGACCCGGCGGCCAGGCGGACCGGGACGTCCGGCGGACGCCGTCGGCTGGGTCAAGCGCAAGCGCATCCTGCGCGGAGTGCGGCAGTGGTTGCGGCTCTTGGAGTTTCCCGAGATTGCGGTGCGCTGCGACATTGTCGAGGTCGAGTTGGAAGCGGGGCGGCGGCCTCGGATTCGCCGGGTGGAGAACGCCATTCCTCTTCCAGCCTACTGGAGGTTTAGTGGGGACGGCAGGCAGCGGCGCGGACCGGAGTGAGGCGCTAACCCCCATTTCTCATACCCTTCCTGCTGTGGCGCGCTGCACCCCATCCTGCCTTGGTTCCGCTTGCCTCGGGCTTGAACAGGGTGTGCTCACCCAGCTCTGCGCCCTCGGCGGTGCGAGGCCTTGGCAGTAAGGGGTTCGCAGCGCCTCGCGACGAAACGGCATGAGGAATTCGGGCTAAAATGGGGAATGCAGCCCTTGGCCTTTTTCTTGAAGCAGGGGCGTCACGGGAAACAGCAGGGCGGCATCATTTGAAGGGATTCCCGCGGCTGGCGACGGGGTTTTTCCGGCAAAAAAATCCTGTGGCGGCGCGGGGATGGTGTAGAATCAGCGCTAAGACATCCGTATGCAGGCAATCCGGCGGGTTTTCTTCTGGCTTTCAGGGGCGGGTACCGATGCCCTTGAGTCGTGTCCCACATGGGAACAGCGCAAATACGTCGCCTTCGGAGCGACGGTGCTGGTGCCCACCGTGTTTGCGTTCATCGCGTGTTCCTACGCGCTTTCGACGCTGACGGACAACTGGCGGGTGATCATTGGCGTCTCATTGGTTTGGTCATTTATCATCATGACCATCGACCGCGCGCTGCTGGCTAGTTACCGGCCGTACCTGGGCTTTTTCCGCAAATCGGGGCAATTTTCTCTGCGCTTTGTGGTGGCCTTGCTCATGGGCATCACCATCTCTCATCCGCTGACGCTTTTGCTTTTCCGGGATACGATTACCGCCGAAGTTGAGAGAGAGCGGGATACGGAGATAGGGGAGGTCCGGGCGGCGGCTCTGGTGGAAAAAACGGGGGTGGAGGCGCGGATGAAGAGTCTCGAGGATGAGATCGCTTTGCAGCGAGAGAACTGGGCCGCGACTTTTGATGCGAGCTTTCTCGACCACGTTCGCCGGGAGGGGGGAGCGATGGAGACAGCGGGCGGGGAGGAGGGAACGCCCCAAGAGGTGTTGAACCAGGCTGCGGATGCGGTTGCTCCGATCGAGGAGAAGATCGCGGCCATCGATGCGGAGACGGAGAAGCTGGACGGGGAGTTTCGCCGGCTTCAAGACGAGCTGGCCTATTGGCAGCGGGAGTTTGAGCGGGAGGTAAACGGGCAACGAAGCGGGATCGTGGGTGTGGGTCCCCGGGCCAAGAGCATCCAGGAGGATCATTTGAATTGGCGCCGGGCGGAGGCGGGACGGCTGAGCGGATTGTTGGAGGCGCGGACCGCGGAGAAGAACACGCTTCGAGAGGATGCGGCGAAGGCGGAAGCGGCGGTATTGGCGGAATTCGAGACCAAGCGGACGGAGGCCATGGCGCGGGAAAAGGGCGAGAGAGACCGGTTGGATGGGCTGCGGCGTCAGGTCGATCAGGAGCAGGCGGATCAGTTCGTGGTTCAGCAGAACCGCATCCGGGAGACCATCGCCAAGCAGATTGACGCCGGGTTGGCGGATGGAGAGCGCATGCGCACAGAGATAACGCGGCTGGAGGAGGATGAGCGGCAGAGGATTGCCCTGCTGCGAGCCGAACCGCGGCGCGACATCCTTACCCAAACATTGGCGCTGCACCGGCTGTTCCGTGCGGGCGACGAGGGCGGGACCTTTGCAATGATTTGTTATGGGGTGCTGACGCTTTTGTTCATGTTGGTCGATACGATACCGCTGGTGGTGAAATTCTTTTCGAAGCCGGGGCCCTACGACACCTTGTTGGACCGGGACGAGATCCGGTTTGAGAAGGATCACGAAGCATTCGTAAAGAATTACGTGCGTTACGTGGACGAGCTGAGCGAGGGGACCCTAACGCGGATCACCCGCAGCGGGCCGTTGGAGAAGGCGTTGATCGAAGGGATCGAGCAGTCGCGGGCGGCCAAGGAGTTTGTCGAAGTGTTGATGGAAATGGAGCGGACTTTCGAGGAGCGAGTGCGACGGGAGAAGGAACGCGTGGCCGCGGGCGCCGGTGAAGCTGGGATGTTGGAGGAAATCGCGGAGGCGTTCTACGCGGATTTGCGGAGGCGGATGGAGGAATTCTTCATTCGGGAAGGGGACCGGCGCGCCAGGACCTGAGGAGGCGCCGAGGAGAAGCGCTCGATCGCGGCATTTCATCGAGAAGGGTAACGGCGGCGGGCGGCTTCGTGCGCGAGCTGTGCCGCGAGGAGCACCGCGGTGTCGCGAGGCAAGTTCGCCAGACTCGGAGCACCGCCGGTGAAGCTCTGACCGGCGGTGTCGATGATGAGGGTGGCTAGGCCCAAGCGCCGATCAAAGAGAGTCCGGTGAACAGCCGTTCCTTGAATATTGCGCAAGGGAATGATGTGCGTGTTCCGGTTGAGCCAACCGCGCCGGATGTGGAAGAAGGAACCGGCGCTGCTGTAACCAGTGTGTTGATAGGATTTCCGGGCCAGAAACCAGATCAGGGGAGCGACAGCCGCCAGCGCGAGTGCGCGTGGGCCGAGCCAGCCCCAGAGCCCCGCCGCCAGGATCGCCAGGAAGACGAGAGAGAGGCGGACAGTCCTACCCACGGCTTTGGGCGAGACCCGGCTCCATTCGCCAGGATCGCCGGCAGTCAAACTGGGAAAGACCTCTGCGGCCAGGGCTCCCGCAGCGGCGGCAGGGAGGACGGGGGCGAGTATGCCTCGGTCCTGCTCGTTCTGTTCTTGTGAGCTTCGGTCCGCGGCGGTGTCGGCGTGCACTGCGCTGCGGCGGACGAGGCGGCGGAGCAAGGGTTCTTCGATGCGCAGAAGCTGGATGCGGCGGCGCGGGATGCTGCTGGAATGCCGGGTAAAGAAACCGAACTCCCGGTGGAGCAGATCTTCCGACCGAGAGAGGCGGAAGCGGTAGAAACGGAGAGCATAGGCGGCCACGGAGAAAACGAGTCCTCCAAGAATGAGCAGGAGCGCCCGGCCGGTGCTCTCGGAAAGGAAGAAAGAGAGAGGCCCAGGAAGTTGACCGGTGACGCGGTCCAGGGAGTCATCGAGTTGGCCGGCCAGGACGAGTTTCCCATGGAGGAGGGAGGATCCATAGGTCGCCAATCCCAGGAGAGCCAAGAGTGTGGCGGTGATTCGGGTGGTGAGAGCGCCGAGGACGAGATCCCGGGTGGGCACTTCGAGGAGGGTGATGGATTCGACGGAGCCGGCCGTGGTGACGGAGCCGGGGTCTGAACTCGCGGCGGCGCGGAAGCGGAAGACGGCGCTTCGAAGCGTCTCGGCGAGCGGCAGCGCTATGTAACGCAGTGAGGCTTCTTCACCGGCGCCTCCGGCGGTTTCCACTCTGACCCGCGCCAGGCCCAGGGGACGAGACACGATATTCTGTTCGAGGGAGACATCCTGCACCCGGGCAAAGGGGATTCGGCGTTCGCGGCGTTCGATGAAACCTTGACGAGTGATCAGCTCCCGTTCGTCGAATCGGAAGCGAAAGATCAAAAGATGGAGGCAAGAGGAAACGGCGGAGATCAGCAGGAGGATTGCGCTGATGGCTAGCAAGGCCGGTCCGGAGCCTAGGGTGAGGATCCCGGCGATCAAAGGGATGGCGAAGCTCTTGATGAGGTCGGTTGCTCGAACAAGGATGGAAAGGGGGTGGAGGGTTCTCCAAGCGTGAGCGACGTCCCCATCGCTCGGCCGGGCGATGGAAGCCGGTAACGGCGGAGGGACCCCCGGCCTTGGGGAGGCCCCTGGAAGGATGGGAGGTTCAGACGGCATCGTCGCCCTCGAAGCGAAGGAAGCGATCCCTCAGTTGGGCGGCGCGCGCGGGATCCAGTCCGGGGATGGTTTGTAAGGCGTGTGAAGTTCCCGCGGTGTGAAGCAGGAGAGTGGCGAGCCCAAGCTGTCGTTCGAGTGGTCCGCGGTGGATATCGACATGCTGAAGCCGCGACAGGGGGATGTGGATCCGCCGTTGCACGATAACGCCATATTTGAGTTCGAAGACGGCGTCTTCGATGCGAAACCCCCAAGAGCGGAGGTGAAGGCGCGGGTAGACCACGACGATCCACACGGTGAACGCGGAGAAACCGGCGAGGGCAATTCCGGCGAGCCACGGGGGAAGCAGCCGCTGCCAGGTGAGCAAGGCGAGGACGGCGGATGCGGGGACGAGGAGGAAGAGTGCGGCGAGAGAAGTGGACAGGCGGAACAAGGTGAGCACTCGTGAATCCAGCGATTCAAACGGGAGTTCGGCGGCTGGCGAGGAGGGCAATTCTTCGGAGTCGCGCTCGAGCACAAGGTGAAAGATGGACAAGGGGACCGGGTTTGCCAAGCTTGTTGGGGCGCTCAATGGGATTCCATCCCAACGTCTCTTCAGTGGCTGGACGGGGCAGGAAGGCAGCGTTGCAAGGTCATGAGCGCAAAGGCGGTCCCGTAGGGACGATGATAGGCGTAGAGCGGATAGTCCCACCAGGATCCGTCTGTTTCCTGGAGAGGCGTGATGAGTCCGGCGAGTTGACTGCGAAAGGGTTCCGCCCGGTCTGGAGGCAATGCTTCGAGGCAGAGGGCGGCGTAGTAGTGACCGAAATAGTAGAAATAACCGGCGACCTGGAACCAAGCCTCGTGCGGCACGGGCCGCTTGCGGCCGATGGAGAGCCAGCCGTTTCGATCGACGAGACGCTGGAGCCATTCCGTCAGCACGTCGTCGGTGACGGCGTCGTCGCCCCAAAGCCGGAGAGCGATGTTGCAAGCCTGAGAGCGGCCGAGGCTGCCTCCCGGCCGGTTGATGCCGCGCATGGGGGTCATTTTGAGGTACTCGCCGTAGGCATAGGTGAAGTCGCTTTTGCGCTGGCGGTGTATGGAAGCGATGCCGCGGTCGAGCAGACGCTGGGGGATCTCGACGCCGATTGCTTGGATGTCGTGGAAGGCGACCAAGACGGCAGCGGTGACGAAACTGGTCGATGAGGCGGCCGGCTGTTTGGAGCCCACGTCAAAATCATAGTAGCCCCAGCCGCCGTCCACGGATTCATAGCGTCCTAAGAGATCGACTTGTCCTTCAGCAATCGTGCGGATCAGGGCTTGCTTATCGGATTTCCCCTCGGCCCTGGCGTGGAGGTGGGCGAGAGCCTGAAGGCCGTAGGCGTGACCCCAGACGTTGTAGATGGCGGTAGGATTGGCCCGGCGCAGTTGCGGCAAGTTCTCCAACAACCAATCTTCGCTGCGTTGCAACGCCGGCTCTGCCGCCGGGTCGTCATGAGCGCCTCCTGTTTCCACCAGGGCCGAGATGCAGAGCGCGGTGACGCCGGCGCGGAAGGCGTGGTGGGCTCCGGGAACGGGAGCATAGATGTTCAAGCCTTTGGTGTCGGTGGCCGAACCCCAGGATCCGTTAGGGTTTTGATTGGCCAGGAGGAAGCTGACGCCGCGGGCGATGGAGGCTTCGAGGCCTTGGGCGGTCTCGGAACCGGCCGGCCCTGGCTGCTCGATGGTTTCGGCCCACGCCGCAGCCATGAGGAGCGGGAGGACTCCGAGGCGCTGCAGCAGGGAGTGGCGACGAGAGTTCACGGTTTGGGAAGGACTTGGTCGCCTTCACTGAGGCCTTCGAGGATCTCGACCATACCTTTCCCACGCCCTCCAAGGCGAACGGTGCGCGTTTCCTCCGAGCCGTCGGGAAGGCGAATGCGAAGGGTCGACTTTCCGTTCTCCGTCGCCACCAGATTCTCGGGCACGGCCAACACCCCGCTGCGCAGGACTGGCTCCAGTTCCACTTGGCAAGTCATCCCGGGCTTCAGCGTGGGATGACCACTGACGTCGACTTCGAGCCGGACGGAGTATTTGCCGTCGGGATCGGCTACCGCGCCTGCGGAGACGACCTGGACGGGAAGACGAACGCCGGAGAGGAGCGCCGGACTAGCCGAGCCTTGGGTTCCTACCTGAAAACGCCCGAGTATCGCTTCGTCTATGGAAGCCGAAAGTGCGAGGGGAGCCGGCTCGACCAGAGTCATGGCTACTTCAAAGGGAGCGAGTTTGCCGCCGGGAAGCAGTTTTTTGGCAGCCTCGGCGGCGGAGACGGAGCGACCGTCCCGAAAGGCTCCGTAGAGGACGATGCCGTCGAAGGCCGCCTTGAGAGTCATGTCCTGCCGGTCCTTGTGGAGGTCCGATAGGAGTTTCGCGGCCTTGCGTCTCTCCGTTTTCAGGTCTTGCACAGCGAGTTCCTGTTGGAGGAGCTTGCGATCGAGCGTGTCTTCTGCGAGTTCGAGGGCGAGGGCGGTTTGCTGGCGCGCGGTCTCGAGGTCCGCCGCTTGGCGCGGGATCTGGTTGGAGAGTTGGTCTTGGGAACGAAGTTGCGCGCCGGCGAACGAGAACTCGGCGGCTTGCACGGCGAATTTCTGACGTTGGAGGATGATTTCTTCCGTCTCCTCGGTGAGGTCGTCGGCATCGTACATTTTTTGCAACTGCTCCAACTCTTCCCGTTGGTTGAGCAGTTGCTGTTCGGCGCTGAGCAGGGAGAAGCGTGCTTCCGCTTCGACCCGCGGCCGGCCCTCGGACTGAAAGCGATCCAAGTCTTCCTGGGCCCGGCGGGCTGCCCGCGCCGCGGATTCCAGTTCCAAAGGTGTCGAGGCCCGCTGATGATCGAGTTGCGCTTCCGCGAGTTCGAGCGCCGTAACCGACGCGCTACGGGCCGTTTCGAGCTTCTCGATTTCCTCCTCGATGTCTTGGGGATCGAATTCGAGGAGGACATCGCCTTTGCGGACCAGGGATCCATGGGGGGCGGCATTGAGCACGGACCAATCCTTCCATTCGGCGGGCTGAATCCGGATCTCTTGGGAACGGACGGGGTCGAAGCGGGCTTCGAACTTGGTTTCGGCGGCAAGATCGGCCTTGGTCGCTTTGAAGACCTCAGCATCGGCGAAGGCCGGAGGCGGGATGACGAAGGCGAGGGCTGAGCAATAGGGCAGGGCAGCGAATCTCATGAGAAACGGGACGATGGGTGGAAAGCAGGAATGTGGCATATCCTGCTCTTGGGCGATAGGCGAAGTTTGGCGTTCAGTGGGCCGTCCCCTGCTTACTGACCAGACCGTAGGATAGAACACACTCTGTTGCGGCAAGTTTGGCTTCTGGCAAGGCGCGAGGAGGGAGCATATCCCAAGGGGATTGCCGGTTAGGGTCCGACGCCATTGTTCCAGTTTGTTTGTGCATAGTTGTTGGCCATGTTGAGATGATTCAGGAAATCCGGATTGTTGGAATCAAAGGGATTGTTGCGCTCCCAGAAGTTCCAATGGTCTTTCTTGAACTTGTCCCAATCTTTCTTGAATTCATCGAAGTCCGTGTAGGCATCCTTCTCCTTCTTGTCCATTTTGCGTTTGATCTCGTCCCAGTCCTTCTCCTTTTGCGTTTTCTCCGGCGCATTCCCGCTGGGATCGGCCGCATTGACCGGATCGTTCTTCGAGTAGAGGTAGAGATTGGAATGTCCTCCTGAGAAAAGGATGGGATCCTTGGCCGTCCACCGGCCGGTCGCCGGATCGTAGTCCCGGGCTCCGAATCGAACGAGTCCGGTGTCGCGGTCGCAGATGCCGCCGGCAAAGCCGAAGGGTTGGAATCCGGGGTTGGAATCGGCGAGGAGGTTGCCGAAGGCGTCGTAATCCAGGCGTTGGAGGATATCGCCGCTGGCGGAATCGATGACCAGGCGAATGCTTCCGTTGGGATCGGTGAGGATCCTGTAGGTCCGGCCGTTCTTCAGCATGAAAGCCGGAGCGTTGGCTCCGTTCAGGTAGGCGAATTCGGCTGCGACATTGCTGGAGCCGTCGAGTTCCGCGACTGGCTCCTCGGCGTCTTGATAGAGAAAGGCCTGGGTCAAGGTCCCGGCGGTTTTGCGGCCGATGCGGCGCTGTTCGCCGTCGATGACGTAGTCGATGCGAGTCCCTGAGGGAAGCTCGACGTTGCGCAGATTGGTCGCCTCATCGTATTCGAAGCGGGTAATCGCGGCTGCGGAAGTGCGGGCGGTCCACTCGCCATTGGCCGAATAGGTGAAGTCCAGGGTTCCGTAGGACAACAGCCGGTCTTGGGCATCATAGGTAGGCGCGGGCGCAAGACCGAGTGCCGAAAGGCGGTTGCCATTGCCGTCGTAGGTGAAGCGCTCCCGGTCGACGCCGTTTTCTGTGGAGGCGATGAGCCAGCCATTGGGCTCATAGGTGAAGGAACGGACCGAGGGGGGACCGCCATTGGTAGTCTCGGCGACCTGATCGATCTGTCCCAAAGCGTTGCGACGGTATTCGGCCGAATGGAGAAGGGCGTCGCTGAGGAAGGTGCGGGCGGCGGTCTTTTCTCCGGCGAAGTTGTATTCGAACTCGGTCCGGAGTTGGCCAAGCTGAGCGGACGATACGAGTCCGGTCTGAGGATGACGGATTAGCGTAAGGGCTCCGAGCCCCGTTTGCAGGCCGTCATCGTCATAGGTGGAAGCGATGGGGGGGCGCGAATTGACCTGGACGGATTGGCGGCGCCCGGTGGGGTCGTAAGTGAAGGAGACGCTGCCCTGGACCTCACCGGCCCATCGGATCTCGGCGACCTGGCCGGCGTTGTAGGTCATTTCCAGGGCGACGCCCTCTGGAGTCTCAATGGTGGAGAGAGTTCCTGCGGCGGGATCGTAATGATATTCCGTGAGACCGGCGGCGGATTCGACCGTGGCCAGGCGCCCGGCGGGATCGTAAGCGAAACGAAGCTGCTTGCCGTCGGGACGATCGATGTTGGTTAGCCGCTGAGCCCTATCGTAAGTCATCCGGGAGGCGGGATCGCCTTGACCCACGGACGGAGGCAGATACTCGGCGACCTGGTTCATCGCTGTGTAGGTGAAATGATGTGCAGGCCGGCCGGGAGGGGTCAGGGAGATCATGTTGCCTATGGCATCCCATTCGTAACCGGCGACGCCAGAGGGAGCCGGGGGCTGGAGGGACGTGAGGCGATTGAAAGGGTCGTAGGTGAAGAGCGTGGATGCCCCGGCCGTGGTCATCGACGCGATGCGACCGGCGGCGGTGAGGGTGTAGGCGGTTTCTCGGAGTCCCGGGTCGGCGTTCGTGCCGAGAGTGGAGCGAACGAGATTGCCGCGTTCGTCGTAAGCGAATCCGCGGAGGGCTCCCGAAGGTTCCGTGGAGGAAAGGATCAATCCCCTGGAATCGTAGGTGTTGGCGAACTGGCGACCGAGCGGTGTGGTTAGTCCGGTGAGGTTTCCCGATGCGTCGTAGGCGAATTGCGTCGTCTTGCCGAAGGGATCGGTGCTGGTGGAGACGCGGTGTGATCCGGGCTCGTAGGTTTGGGTGATGGTTCCGCCGAAGGCCGAGTCTTCTTCGGAGAGCAGATTGCCCAGGGCGTCGAAGGTGGAGATCTGGACTCTTCCGGCAGGTTGGGTGTAGCGGACGAGATTGCCGTCGAAGTCGCGTTCGAGTTCCGTCGCGAGACCCACGGCATCGACGACGCGGACGGCTTCTCCGAAGGCTCCCACTTGGTAGGAGGTCGAAACGTCTTCGCCATCGGTGAATGTAGCGAAGGTCTCCTCAGGACGGGTAACCGGCGCTGGATTGCCTGCGGAGCCTTCGTCTGAAGCGGGATCGAGAAGGCCGGTGGAGCGGGCGTTTGTGCCTTGACGCGACGAACCGTCGGGCAGTTCGGAACGGAGGAAGCGACCGGTGAAATCGAACTCCCGCTGCACGGTGAAGCCGCGCGGACTGGTTTCCGCCGTCATGAGGTGACGATCGTCGTAACCAAAGGCTCTGGTGGATCCATCGGGAAAGGCGACCCGGGCGAGATCTCCGAGTGGGCTATGGGTGAATGTGGTGACGCGGCCGGCGGGATCGGCGACGCGGGCAAGGCTCGCGCCGGAATAGGCGAAAGTGGTCTGAAGCCCGGCGGGATCGGTGATTTCCATGAGGCGGCTTTGCTCGTCGTAAGTGTAGGTCGTCGTATTCTGGTTGGAATCGGTGTGAGCGACCAGGAGGCCGGCAGAGTTGAATTGGTAGACGTCGCCGTCCGGGAGGGTCCGGGTGAAGGAGCCGTCGAAGCGGCACACCAAGACGGAATTGTCGCCAGGTGGTGATTGATAGCGCTCGGCGACGCCGCCGGGGCGCTCGCCCATGAAGGTGAAAAAGCCTGTGTTGCCGTTGACGAACGTATCGACGAAGACGCCGGCGGCGCCTTCCTCCCGGTAGCGATGAACGCCTGCCGCGTTGGCGACGTAGAGCAGACCATCCGGTCCTGATCGAGCGTAGAAAGGCGTGCTGGGCACGGTGATGGGCGGACCCGAGGCGAAGACGCCCATGAATGCGCCTGTGTCGCCGTTGAAGCGGCGGATGTCGCGCGTCCGTTGGTCGGCGATATAGATGTGTCCGTCCGATCCGAATTCGAAGGGGCAAGTGTCGTCCAGATTGCCGGATGGCACGAAGACTCCGACGAACTGGGAGTTGGCTGGGTTGAAGCGGAGAATGCGATCGTAGGCCGTGTTTGCGAAGGGGTCCTGATCGGCCAGGTAGAGCATTCCATCGGGTCCGAAGGCAATGCCGCAGACTCGTTGGATGGCGTTGCCTTCGGCTGCCACGCCGAGAAAGGAACCATCAGCGCCGCTGTAGCGCAGGGCCTGTCTCCCGTTGGGCCCGCCGAGGTCGGTGTAGAGATTGCCGTCGGGACCGAAAGCCATCTGGGCCAGGCCGCTCTGATGCGGGCTGGCATCGGCGAATTGATCGATGAACTCACCGGTCTGCCCGTCGAAACGGAGAATCCGCGGTCCTTGACTGACGATGTAGAGGTTTCCGTCGGGGCCGAAGGTGGGATTGTGAGCCCCCATGAGACCTCCGGCTCCTGGTTGGACGAAGAATCCCAGGAGTTCGCCCGTGGTTTCATGGTAACGGAGGATCGCGTTGTTCTGGTTGTTGGCGCTGTTTTGCACGAGGAGATCACGGCGATCGCCCCGGTCGAAGAAGATGGACGCGCCGCCGCCATCGACGAGCAGGAGGGTTCCGTCGCCATTGGCGATGATGCGCTGAAGACCGGCCAGGCCCCAGCCCGCTCCGAATGGACTGGACTGCTCGTTGACGATGTGGAGTCTGCCGCGGCGGTCTGCGGACACGCGGCTCGATGCGAAGTTGCTAGTGACCCGTAAGCTGTAGGGATAGCTGCCGGTGGAAAGGAGGCTGGCATCGCAGCCCAGCGAGACACGGAAGGGTTCGTCGGCGTCTTCGTTGAATCCGCTGGTGTCGATGTAGCGCTCGGAGCCGAGATCGACGCCGCCGAAGATCATGCGGTAAGAGACGGAAAGGGGAACGGCGGAGGCTATGGGAACGACGAGTTCCGCCGGGATCAACGGGTAGGGATAAGCCCGTTCCGTTTCGTAGACGAACTCCAAGGCGCGCTCCTGATTGAGGGACAGGTAGGCGGGCAGAAGGAAACCAGTGGTGAGGGAGCCGCTGGCCTGGGCCACGCGGGAACCGCTGTCGGTTTCACAGTCGTCCTCGGGATGCTCGTTGTCGGGGGGGTCGTCTTGCGGAG
Organism: Verrucomicrobiales bacterium; assembly: GCA_041749135.1. Taxonomy (GTDB): domain Bacteria; phylum Verrucomicrobiota; class Verrucomicrobiia; order Verrucomicrobiales; family DEV007; genus DATKCT01. Next base: position 107,933 of record JBGTBW010000096.1, on the reverse strand, counting down.
GGACGGGGGGATTGGAGGGAGGAAGTGGGGCGTGCCAGTCGGCGGCCCGGACGCCGCCTTCGATGGTTTCAATGCGTTGGCCGTCGGCGCTGACCTGGCCTTTTCCCACAATGGCGAACTGGCCGGAATCCGGATCGAGCGACCAGAGATCGACCTCGCTTCCCGGGGCCAAGCCGTCGAGGTTGGGGTAAGTGATGGGGATGGGGGTGGAGAACGTGACTCCGACGGGTTGGATGGTGACGAGGAGGGCCGGATCGAGGAGATCGGGCAAGGGCATGGGGGCGAGGTCGCGCGGCACCAGACTGATGGAGAGTTGGCCGGTGAAGTCGGAGCCGTCCTCAGCTTTGGCGGTGTGAGGAGGGACATGGATGGAGACGCCGAGAGTGTCGTTGCTAACCACGGTTTCGGCATCCGGATCGACGGTGGTAAGACTGGCGGCGGCGAGACGGGGAAGGTAAATGGGGCGTTCGATGACGTTGTCCACGGCTGCGATGAGGGGATAACGTTCGCGGAAAGCGGCGTAGGCGGCTCCGCCCGGTCCGGGGACAGCGGTGGAGGTATCGAAATCGAGGACCTGAACGCCGTCTGGGGCGAGGGTGATGCGGAAAGACCCATCGGCGGCGGTGACAGCGCTGCGGTTGGTGTCCAGAAGAGAAACCACCACTCCGGCGATGGGAATGGTCATGCCCGCCTCCTCCGCGTCGGCGTCGTAGACGAAGCCTGAGAGCACGGTCTGGCCGTTGACCGGCGGGTCGAGCACGGTGAACGTTGCCGATTGTTCACTGGTAAAGCGTCCATCGGTGACGCTGAAGGTGAATTGGTAGTCTCCGGCTTGCGCTGTTCCGGGCTTGAAGGTGAACACACCCGTCAGGGCGTTGAGTGCAGCGTTCTCCGGCAAGGGCAGGGGGAGGACGCCGAAGGTCAGAACGTCTTCGGCGTCGGCGTCGGCGGCGAAAAGTTGGATGGTCAGCGACGAGCCGGGCATGACCTGGGAATCGGGCACGGGTTCGAGCTGCGGCGGGTGGTTGGCCTGGTCCGGATCGAAGCGGAGCCGGTAGAACTGCGACTCGAAATCAAAGGCGAGAGTGAGGGAGAAGGCATCGCCATTGAGGATGGGGGTTTGGGATACGGCGGTCCACGTCGCCGGATCCAGCGTCAACAGGGGGGCTTGTTCCAGGAGATAATCCGTGGCGGTGGATGGCCATTGGAGATTGAAGTAGGATTCATCGAGGCGGCCGATGGACAACTCGGGGGGAGCGTCCTGGGCCGGTATGGTTTGAACGAGGGCTTGCAACACGAGGCAAGCGGCTGCGGTGATTCCTAAAACGGTTGAGAAGCGCATAGGTCAGCGTTTGGATAGTGTGATTGCTTTTCAAGAATGACCGGGACCTTCTCTCGGATGAATCGGGAGTCTAGTGGGCCGGCGGCTCGTTGGGCAAGGGGAAAGGCCAGTTGTATTGCCTGGGATTCGGGATTGAGTTCCGGCATGGGAAGACCCTTTCGCCGGAAGCCCGGCTCCTCGCTGTTGTTGGATTGGTGGGCGCGCTCGTCCGGAGTCAAGCCGGCAACGCTGATCGCTGGGCCAACGAGAGGAACGGCGGGGCGTGCAGGATTCTGGTTCCTCGCGTTGAGCCTGATGGCGACCGGAGGGAGCGGGAAAGTGGGCGGCGCGTTGCGCGAGGAGTCCTTCGACGTCGAGCCTCCCGGCTGGGAGGGGGTCCATCACCGGAGCACGTTTTTCGAGGCGAAGGAAGTGAGGCAGGACTTTGGCTACAGCCCATCGACACACAAGGCAGGAGGGAAAACCGGTGAAATTGGAGGGCGAATTCAGCCCGCAGCGGAGAAGGCGTATTATGGGCGCCGGCTTCCGGTGGAGCAGAGTTTCGATTCACCGATGTCGGCGGAGGGACTGCTTTATGTCGAGCCCGGGGGCGGCCATTGTTTGTTAGGTTTCTTTCGTGCGGAAAGCCTTGAAGGGTGGCGCACGCCGAACACCTTGGCGGTGCGCATCAATGGCCGGGGCGACACGTTTCACTGTCACTTGGAGTATTGTACGAGCCAATGGCGGGCGAATGCCGGGGTGGTGGGGGAAATCGTTCCGGGCGAGCGAGTGACGCCCACCGAGCTTGTTTCGGGGCGTTCGTATGCCTGGAAGCTAGACTACGAGCCGAAAGGAGCCGAGGGGAATGGAATGCTCCGTTTTACGTTGAGCGGGGTGGAGGGAGGAACGGCATGGTGCGCCGTACTTCCGGAGCATCGAGCAGACGGTTTGGCAGTGGATCATTTCGGAATCATGCCGGTGATGAAGGCATGGGATGGCGCAGGAGAGATTTGGGTGGACAACGTCGAGGTGAACGGAGCGGAGCATCACTTCGACGAGGATCCGGGCTGGGCAGAGGAAGGCAACCGGCGCAGGTATGTTACAAACGACACTCGGCCGAAATTTGATTTCGGGTGGAGTCCGACGCAATACGCAGGGGGAGAGAAACCGGGAGAACTCGGGGGTTTGATCTTCAGGGGAGACTGCCGGGAACCTGAGCGCATGGCCTGTTACGGCGACCGGATTGGGCAGTTGACTTTGGAGGATCCCATCGAAGCCCGCGGGAAGGTAGTCATGTTGCGAGGGGTGAGCGACAGCACGGCCTCCATCGGGTTTTACCATGCGGAGCACAGCATGCGGAGCAACCCTTCGCAGAAGCACGCGACCCCCATGGATTATCTGGGGATCAATATAGAAGGGCCTTCCTCGGAGGGTTTTTTCTTTTATCCCGTTTATCGGACGCACGGGGACGGAGCGAAGGCGGCGACGCGGGAAGCAGGCGAACTTCCGCGCATCTATCCCGACGGGAAGGTCCACGACTGGGTGTTGCGCTATGATCCCGCCGGGGCGGGAGGGAACGGCCGGATTACGGTGCGGTTGGACGACCGGGAATGCAGTTTGGAGCTGGAGGCAGGAGACCGGGCCGCTGGCGCGAGTTTCAACCGTTTTGGCATCTGCACGCCATGGATCGACGGCAACAGCGTGCGTGCGTATTTCGATGATTTAAGGTATACTTGCTCCGTTGAGTGAGAGGGGAAAGGCTCAGGCCAGGATCCCTTGGATGGGATGGACGTCTTCGACGCCGGTGAGGCGCTGGTCGAGTCCTTGGTGTTTGACGTTGAAACGGCGATTGTCGATGCCGAGTTGATGCAGGATGGTGGCGTTGAGTTCGTGGATGTGGACGGGGTCGCGGACAATATTGTAACTGAATTCGTCGGTTTCGCCGTAGACGATTCCGGGTTTCACGCCGCCGCCGGCCATCCAGACGGTGAAGCATTTGGGGTGATGATCCCGGCCGTAATCGGTGCGGGTGAGATTGCCCTGACAATAGACGGTGCGGCCGAATTCTCCTCCCCAGATGACGAGGGTTTCGTCGAGCAGGCCACGGTCTTTGAGGTCTTGGACGAGGGCATAACTGGCTTGGTCCACATCGCGGCACTGATTGCGGAGGTCGTTGGGCAGGCTGCCGTGCTGATCCCAGCCGCGGTGGAAGATCTGAACGAAGCGCACATCCCGTTCGGCCATGCGCCGGGCCATGAGAGCGCTGTAGGCGAAGGTTCCGGGTTTGCGGGAATCGGGCCCGTAGCGTTCGAAGATGGAATCTGGCTCGGAAGACAGGTCGGTTAGTTCTGGAACGGAACTCTGCATGCGGAAGGCCATTTCATACTGGGCGATGCGGGCCTGGATCTCCGGATCGGCGAACTCGTCGAAGTGTTTGCGGTTGAGTTGGTCGAGCGCATCGAGCATGCGGCGCCGGGTGGAAGCGCTGACGCCTTCTGGATTGGAGAGGAACAGGACGGGATCGCCGACGGATCGAAGCTGGACGCCCTGGTGTTTCGAGGGAAGAAAGCCGGAACCCCAGAGGCGGTTGTAGAGGGCCTGGGCTTCCTTCCGTCCGGTCCAAGATGGGGTCATGACGACGAAGGCGGGCAGATTGCTGTTTTCGCTGCCGAGACCGTAACTGAGCCAGGAGCCGAGACTGGCTTTGCCGGGCAACTGGTGTCCGGTGCAAATGTAAGTGATGGCGGGATCGTGGTTGATGGCTTCGGTGTGGACGGATTTGATGAAGCAGAGATCTTTGACCATCTTAGCGTGCCAAGGCATCAGTTCGCTCACCCAGGCGCCGTCTTGGTTGTTTTCGTAGCGCTGGAAGTTGAACATGGACGGGGCGATGGGAAAGCGGGCCTGGCCGGAGGTCATGGTAGTGAGCCGTTGACCCATGCGGATGGACTCGGGCAGGTCCTTGTCGAACCAGTGGTCCATGACCGGCTTGTAGTCGAAGGTGTCGATTTGGGAGGGCGCTCCGGCCATGAAGAGGTAGATGGCCCGCTTTGCCTTGGGAGCGAAATGACGGATGTCGGGTAGGCCCGGCGCGGCTAGGGCGCGATCCTCGGCGAGGAGGGACGCGAGGGCCGCTCCGCCTAGGCCAAGTCCTCCTTTTTGGAAGAAATGACGGCGAGAGATCAATTGGAGGCGGTCGTCGAGAGGATTCATGGGTGTCGAGATAGGTTTTTCACCACGGCGCGGGAGAGCGGTTCAGTTCTTGTTGATCGTTTCGGCCAGGTTGAAGAGAAGATTGGCGACCATGGTCCAGGCCGCGACTTCTTGCGGCGGGAGAGCGGGATCGGTTGGGGTGGTCCCGGAAGCCAGGAGGCGCGCTGCGGCGGCGGGATCGCGGTCGAACTCGGCGCGGTGATCGGCCAGTGCGGCGAGGATGACGGCGCGTTCGTCATCTCGGGGGGGGCGGCTGGTCACGCGTTGAAACGCGGCGTTGATGGTTAGGGCGTCCTCTCCAGGGCTGACGCGGAGCAGGTCTTCGGCGAGATTGCGAGCCGCCTCGAAGAACTGGGGCTCGTTCATGAGCAAGAGGGCTTGGAGGGGAGTGTTGGTGCGCTCCCGGCGGACGCTGCAGGATTCACGCGATGGAGCGTCGAAGGTGGTCATCGGCGGCGGCGGGGCGGTGCGTTTCGAGAAGGTGTAGATGCTGCGGCGAAAGATTTTGTCGGGGCCGTCGTCGGGGCTGAATCGGGCGGTGTTGGACCCCGTGTAGCCGACGGCCTCCCATAGTCCGGCAGGCTGAGGGGGTTTGACGCCAGGTCCACCGGTCTGTTCCACGAGCAGACCGCCCAGGTAGAGGGCCTGATCCCGGAGGACTTCCGCGTCGAGACGGAAGCGCGGCCCGCGGGAGATAAGCCGGTTTTCGCGGTCTTTGGCCAGCGCATCGGGAGTGATGTGAGAAGACTGCCGATAAGCGGCGCTGAGGACTAACTGTTTCATCAAGCGTTTTACGTTCCAGCCGTTGCTGCGGAAATCGTTGGCCAGCCAGTCCAGCAGGGCGGGATGCGACGGGGGTTCGCCCTGAGAACCGAAGTCCTCGGAGGTTTTGACCAATCCGTTCCCGAAGAGCTGCTGCCAAAAGCGGTTGACGGCGACGCGGGCGGTGAGCGGGTGGTCGGGCTGGAGAAGCCATTGGGCCAGCCCGAGCCGGTCCATGGAGGATCCTTCGGGCAGAGGCGGGAGGAAGGCGGGAAGGCCGGGGCCGACTTCTTCGCCGCGCTGGTCGTATTCTCCGCGTTGGAGGACAAAGGCGGGCAGCGGATCCTTACGTTCTCGCCAAACCAGGGTTGTGGCGATGCTTCCTTGGATCTCCTTACGCTTTTCTTCCGCGGCCGCGATTTGCTGGTGGAGCGGGCCGATGCGCTCGCGTGTATCGGCAGAGATATGTTCGAGGAAGTAAGACTTGAGGAGGTCCTGCTGGCTGGCGGAGCGTGTTCCTGAGTCAACGCGCAAAGCGGCATGGACCTCTTCAGGAACCTCGGGTTTCTCCTGAGCCCGGGCATCTTCGATCCACAATCTGAGGGAATGATAGGGGGGAGTCGCGCCGGTTCCGGCTAGTCCAGCTTGATCCCAATAGACCTGACCATCGAACTGGGTGAAGGCCCAGCCATGGACGGCCTTTTTGGGGCTGAGTCCCACCTGGGCGGCATCGACTTCGAGCCGGACCCATTTTCCCGTTTCGGGCAGGTCTCCGGCGCGAAACCGGGAGGGGGAACCTGGATCACCCCAGGGAATGAGGTCTTCGCCCCAGAAGGCGCGATGATTCCAGTCGCCGTCGTTCCATTGGAGCATGATTTGGCGTGGAGGATTGGCAGGATCCAGGTAAACGTGGGCGAAAAGCTTGTCGCCTTCGGTCAGGACGAGAGGCGGTTGGGCGTTCTGGAAAAAGTGTTGATCGAGGCCGGCGGCGGTTTGCCGGTGGGCGCGTTCCCCGCTGAAGACCGGTTCGGGCGAGGCGACCCAATCCCAGGGGCCGGAAGGCGCCGCCTGGCCGGGGAGGCCGTCTTCGATCCAGACGGTTTGTTGGGCAGCCAGCGGGGGGGGCGGGGCTTCAGAATCGGAGGGTTCCTGATAGGGATAAGCGGCGACGAACTCGGCGATGCTGGACTTTAGGCTGTCGATTTCCTTTTCTACGGTGGCGAGCTGTTCTTCCTGATCCGGGGTGGGATAGGGAATGACGGGGGCATGATCCTTGGCGTTGCCGTCGAGGGGGCTTCCGTCGATACTGTTGAAGAACGCAGTGAACTGGTAGAATTCTTTCTGAGAAATGGGATCGAATTTGTGGTCGTGACAGGCGGCGCAGCCGATGGTCAGACCCAGGAAGACGGTTCCGAAGGTTTCGGCCCGGTCGCCGACGTTGCGGACGCGGACCTCCTCCTCGATGGACCCGCCTTCGGACGTGGTGACGTTGCAGCGGTTGTATCCCGTAGCAACGAGTTGTTCCCGGCTGGGTTGGGGAAGGAGATCGCCGGCGAGTTGTTCCATCGTGAACTCGGAGTAGGGTTTGTTTTCGTTGAAGGCGCGGATGACCCAGTCGCGATAGGGCCAGATCTCTCGATAGTTATCGAGGTGCAACCCGTGGGTGTCGCCATAGCGGGCGGCATCGAGCCAATAGCGGGCCATGTGCTCCCCGAAGCGGGCCGAGTCGAGGAGGCCGTCGACGAGCCGCTCGTAGGCTTCCGGCGAGTCGTCGGCGAGGAACGCAGTGATTTCCTCTGGGCTCGGAGGAAGTCCGCTCAGGTCGAGCGTGACTCTGCGGATGAGGGTTCGGCGGTTGGCTTCAGGACGAGGCGGGAGCCCGGCGGCATCGAGCTGAGCGAGAATGAAGCGGTCGATGTCGCCGCGTGGCCAGCTTTCCGCGGCAAGAGCCGGCGGGTCCGGCTGGGAGGGGGGAATAAAAGACCAATGAGGCTGGTATTGGCCTCCTTCGGCGATCCATTGGCGGAGAAGATCGATTTCCTGAGGGGTCAACGTCTTCTCTGACTTGGGTGGAGGCATGAGATCTCCGGGATCGGCAGCGGTGATGCGCTGAAAGATCAGACTGGACTCGGGATCGCCGGGCACGAGGGCGGCTCCGCCTTCGCGCGGGGCTCCCGCGACCTCACTTTGATCGAGCCGGAGGTCCGCTTTCCGGCTGGCGGAGTCCGGGCCGTGGCACTGGAAGCAGTTTTCGGAGAGAATGGGGCGGATGTCGCGGTTGAACTCGATGGAGTTTGCCGGGGCGCGATCGGCCACCGCGTCTTGGGCGGCTGGGCTGGAGAGCGGGCCCAGGGCGAAAACTCCCAGAGCCCAGGGGAGAACGAGCCTGCGGGAATGAACTTTGGATTCAACGGTTTTCATGCGTGGGGAGACCTTCGAGAGCCAGATCACGCTCTCGTCGAAACGGGGATGCGGTTCAGTATCTCTCTGTAGGATATTGTCGGCGCAGTTCACCGGCAGTTCAAGGGCGTTCGCCGGAGGAGAGAGCCGGTGGCGGGCCCCGGAGATCAAATGAGAGGGCGCGGTATGCCGGAGGGAGTCCGGCGACGGTGACGACGGCCTCAGAACTCCTGATCTATCGAGGGGAGAAAGCGAACCCGAGGAATTTCGTTGAACCGCGCGTTGGGTCTGTTCCACGTGGGAAAGCGCGGCGAAGCGTCGCACTAATAAAGAGACCGCGTCCGCGGTCTCACTCCACCTGGCTCAGGGTAATTCCTCCAGATCAGGAGATCTGGGCTTAGGACGGCGAGAATGCGGCGAAAGGAAATGTGGGCGGATTTCTTCCACGGGACTGCAGGTCGTGGTATCTATACATGTGCTGGTTTCCAGCGCGTTTTCCCCCTTTGCCTCTGGTTTTCGATGGATACTCGCTTTTTCGGTCGAGGTCTGCGGCTTGCAGCCGCGGTTTGTGCTGGTCTATGGTCCGGGTCTTGGCTGTGGGCTTCGCCCGACAGTGTCGTAGTGATCAACGAGATTCACTACCATCCCTCAGGGGAAACGGAGGAGGGGGAATGGATCGAATTCCACAATCAGAACGGGGTGAACGTGGATATCTCGGGCTGGGAACTTTCTGGGGGGATCACTTATACCTTTCCGGAGGGGAGTGTGATTCCTGGAAATGGATATTGGGTGCTGGCGGCGAATCCGGAGGTGACGCCGGGCAGTCAGGGGCGCTATACGGGGCGCTTATCGAACGCGGGTGAGGAAATCCGGCTTTGCAACCGGAACGGGCAGGCAATGAGCGTGGTGGATTACGGGGATGGCGATGCTTGGTCGGTGGGAGCAGACGGATCGGGATGCAGTCTGGCCAAGTTGGACGAGGGTGGTTCGAGTTCACTGGCGGGAAACTGGCGATCGAGCCTGCAGCGGGGCGGGACGCCGGGCGCTGCGAATTTTCCGGGCGGGGCTCCTCCGGAGGGTTTGCGCTGGCATGAGATGAGCCCTGCGGGGGCGGAGGATTTCTTTTTGGAACTGCGCAACGACGGGTTGGCGGCGGCCGCAATGGATGGGCTGATTGTGCGCCACAGCGCAGGGGACGAGGAGCTGGTGTTGGGCTCCGGCGACTTGGAACCGGGGGCTTTGTTTGTGGTCTGGCTGGAAGGCGCGGGTCTGCCGGCTTTAGAGGACGGCGACCGGGTCTTTCTCTTTGGGGAGGATGGGGAGACGCTCTTGGATGCCGCGAGGGTGCGGGAAACCGGGCGGGGGAGGCTTCCGGGAGGGGACAGCCGCTGGTATGCGCCGGAACGGGAGACGCCTGGGGAGGCCAATGTTTTCGCCTTTGAGGACAGGGTGGTGATCAACGAGATCATGTACCATCACCGCGCCTGGTATGGCGAAGCGGGGGACGCGACGTCGCTGGTAAAGTTAGGAAGCCAGTGGAAGTATTTCCAGGATACGACCTTGGCTGCGGATTGGGCGCAAGAAGCGGAGGGCGGCGGAGGAGGCTGGGCCGAGGGAGATGGTTTGTTAGGAAAGACGGCTGCGGGAGCCACCCTGCCCGCGCCGGTCGCTACGGAGATCACGGCAGGAAAGCCGGTTTCCTATTTCGAGATCGAATTCCATGTTCCAGCGGAGATCGGGGATTATCCATTGTATCTTCGGTATGTCGTGGACGACGGGGCGGTGTTTTATCTCAATGGAAAGGAGGTTCATCGCTTCAATCTTCCGGATGGCACAATCAACAACACGACGAAACCCTTGGGCACGGTGCACACGCCGGTGCTGTCCGATAGCGTGGTGTTGCCCGGGGACGAACTGCGGGAGGGCGTGAACCGGCTCTCGGTGCAAGTGCATTCCGACGGGTTGTTCGATTCCGACATCGTCTTCGGAGCCGAGGTTTATCCCGTGGGTCCCGGGTATCCGCCGCGGGAGTATTTGGAGAACCGCGAAGAATGGATCGAGTTTTACAATCGCGGCGAGGGGCCGGTGGACATGAGCGGCTGGGAACTGACGGATGCGGTGAGTTTCCGTTTTGAGGAAGGCACGATTCTGGAGCCGGGAGCCTACCTGGTGGCGGCGCGCGATGCGGCCGCCCTTTCGCGACGGCTGCCCGGGGCGGCGGTGACGGGAAATTTTTCGGGGGCGCTGGCCAACGATACGGACCGGATCGTGCTGCGCGACGCGCTGGGCAACCCGGCGGACGAGGTCCGCTACTACGACGGGGGACGCTGGCCGGCGAAGGCGGATGGCGGCGGTTCGTCTTTGGAACTTCGGAACCCGGATGCGGACAACTCGGCGGCGGAATCATGGGCAGCCAGCGATGAGGGAGCAAAGAGCGAGTGGCGCGAGTACAGTTATACGGCTCCGGCGACGCGGGCTCCGGGAAGCAACGATCCGCGGCAGTGGAATGAGCTCGTCTTCGGATTGCTTGGCGCGGGGGAATTCCTGATCGACGACATCAGTGTGGTGGAGGATCCGGAAGGTGCAGCCACGCAGTTGATCCGGAACGGAGACTTCAGGCCCTCGCTCTTTGGGGCGGACGGCACGCAAGGATGGCGGTTCTTGGGCAACCATGGAGGGCACGGACGGACGGTATTGGCAGAGGACGCAGACTCCGATCCGACGAGCAAAGTGCTGCGGGTGACGGCGACAGGGCGGACCGAGCACATGCACAATCACATCGAAACGACTTTCGCTGGCAGCGCCAGGGTCGTGGACGGGCGGGACTATCGCATCACTTTCCGGGCGCGGTGGCTGAGTGGGTCGCCCCGGCTGCACGCGCGGCTGTATTTTAACTATTTGGCCCGAACGTACCTTCTTCAAATGCCGGCGGAGCATGGGACCCCGGGAGCACGGAATTCTGTCTTTGAGGAGAATCCAGGGCCGGTCTTTCAGGAATTGGCGCAGGCTCCGGTGATTCCCATGCCCGGGCAGGCGACGGAGGTGGCGGTTCGGATCACGGACCCGCAGGGTGTGGCGCGGGCGACGCTCCGTTGGGCGCAGAATGGTGGGGCATTTCAGGAGACAACGATGGAGGAACAGGAGGACGGGTTCTACCGGGCGGAGATTGAGGGGCTCCCAGCGGCGACGCTGGTGCAGTATTACGTGGAAGCTGAGGACGGAGCGGGTGCTACGGAATGGCATCCTGCGGGAGGTCCGGAATCGCGGGCGCTTTATGTGGTCGATGATGATCTCGATTCGGACGGGCCGGCGCACAATCTGCGAATTCTGACGACGCCGCAGGACGCGGACTGGTTGCATCAGGATTACAATGTCATGAGCAACCATCGCATGCCCTGCACGGTGATCTACCGGGAGCGCGAGATCTTCCACGACGTGGGGGTGCGCTTGAAAGGGAGCCAACGGGGCAGGAATCAGCCGGTGCGGGTAGGCTTTAACTTGGAGTTTCCCCCGGACCGGCCCTTTCGGGGCGTGCATGAGCGCATTGCCATTGACCGGTCGGGCTCCGGGGATCAATACAGCCAAAAGGAAATTCTGGTCAAACACGCCATCAACCGGGCGGGCGGGATTCCTGGAATGTACGACGATTTGATTCATGTGATCACGCCGCGGTTGGCGCACACCGGCGCGGCCATGCTGTTGATGTCGGGATTTCGGGCGGAATGGTTGGACGCGGCTTTCGAGGACGGCAGCGACGGGAATATGTATGAGTATGAGCTGATCTATTATCCGACCACGACGACGGGCGGAGTAGAGGGTTACAAGCGACCGAATCCCGACAACGTGAGCGGAGTGCCATTGCGGGACTTGGGGCCGGAGAAGGACGCCTATCGTTGGCATTACATTCTGGAGAACAACACCGATGGCGACGATTACGCGCCAATGATTCGCCTGTTGCAGACCATGGGGATGTCCCAAGGCGCAGAGTTTCATGCGCGGGCGCGCGAGGTGCTTGACATCGACCAGTGGCTGCGAGCCTTCGCCATCCAGGTATTGTTTGGGATCGGGGACAGTTACTCTTCGGGCGCCCAGCACAACGCCTTGTTCTATTTCAGGCCGTCAGATGGGAGGGCGCTTCATTTTCCATGGGACCTGGATTTTACGTTCAGTTCGGGGACCACTTCGGGGCTGACTCCCAACGCGGACTTAACCAAGCTGGTTTCCGATCCCGTGAACAGGCGCAGCTATTATGCCCATCTCCATGACTTGACGGAAGAAGTGTTCAACCGGGGCTATATGGGGTCGTGGGCCGAACATTACAGCACTTTCCTGCCGCGGGAGAATCTCACGACGCATTTGAGTTACATCGATCAGCGTTCCGTCTACGTGAAAAGTCAGATCAACGCACAGTATCCGCACGTCGCCTTCGAGATCACCACGAACGGTGGTGAGGATTTCGAGACTGCTGATGCGTGGCTGACGCTGGAAGGGCGCGGGGGGATCAATGTTCGCGGCATCCGGCTGAACGGAGCGGAGGAGAGCTTGCAAGTGGTGTGGACGAGCGGCGACGCCTGGCAGATCAATTTTCCTTTGCAGCCCGGCGAGAACGCGATCCATCTGCAAGCCGTCGATTACGCAGGGTCGACCGGTTCGATCTTCGCTCCGTTAGGCAATGATTCGATCACGGCGACCTATACGGGATCGGTCCGGCCCGCGGCGGCCGGCAACCTGTTCGTTTCGGAGCTGATGTATCATCCGGCGGATCCCAGCGTGTCGGAGCAAGGACTTGGATTCGATGACGCCGACGAGTTCGAGTTCATCGAGTTGATGAATGCCGGAGGTTATCCCATCGACTTGAGCGGGGTCCGCTTCTCGGACGGGATAGAGTTTTCCTTTGAATCCGGGTCTCCGCGGGTCGTGCCGGCGGGAGCGCGGATCGTGTTGGTCGAAAATGCGGCGGCTTTTGCGGCGCGTTACGGAGCCGCGTTGGCTCCCGCAGGCCAGTATGGCGGCCGGCTGAGCAACAGCGGCGAGACGATCACTCTTCTGGACGCCTCTGGAGGAGTGATTGAAAGCTTCACTTGGAGCGACGCGGACCCCTGGCCCGCCGCGGCCGATGGCCTGGGTCCTTCACTCGAGCGTGTCGACCCCGAGGCGGGTAACGATCCCGGCGATCCCGCGAATTGGCGGGCAGGCGTCGCTGGAGGGTCGCCGGGAACCGGGGAAACCATCGAAGGGATCACCTTTGCGGAGTGGATGCAGCAACAGGGGTTGACGGATCCATTCGCAGACCCGGAGAGCGACGGGATGAACGCCTTGTTGGAGTACGCTTTCGGAGCGGATTTGGCGGTGGGTGGACCGGCCGCGGTTCTCCCGGCGGTGGGCGCCGAGGAGGGACCGGGAGGAGGCGTTCGAGTGCGCTACCGCGAACGGGCGGGCGCCGTGGGGGTCATTTACTTTCAGGAATGGTCGGAGGATTTGACAGCGTGGGCCGGCGATCCCGGGGACGGATCCCGAATCCGGGAGGAATCCCGGGAGAACCTCGTCGATGGGACGGTTTTGGTGACGCTTAGGGTGGGAGGCCGGGAGGGGGCTATCCGGATTCGAGTGCAGGCGGACGGGCCGGAGTGATCAAGGAACGCGCATCACTTGGATGCGGATCCGGACTCGCGTTCATTCAGGACCTCGATCCGCACGGCGGCGATGCGGAGCAACCGGTCCGTTCCGCTCTTGCGGAAGAGCCGGCCGAGCCCGGGGATGCGGCCGAGAACCGGCACGCGGTTCTCCCATTGCTGTTCATCCTCGCGCGTTCCGATGATGAAGATCGTTCCGTTGAGGAATGTTCCTGCTTGGCGTTTGCGGAGTGCGTCGATGACGGGCAGTGTGTTTCCTCCCGCTCGATCTTCGGCAAAGCCTTCGAATTCCCGAATCTCCGATTTCCAATCCATATCGACGCTGGTGGAGTCGCGAGGATCGATCCGGACGGAGCAGCGGACTCCCGTCCATGTCGTGTCGAACTGAGTGGGAACGGCCGGGTGCGTGGCGGTTGGGGGATCGTAGGCGGTGGGATAAATGAATTCACGCTCCAACTCAACGGTCCCTTCCTGTCCCGGCTTCACCAAGATCGTGGGAAGGCTAAGTAGATCGGCGCCGCGAAGATCGGGGCTGAAGAAGAGCTGCCAACCTTCTTCTGGACTGAAAGTGGTGATCTCGCCGCGGATGGCTTGGTCGAGGCGGGGAATTCCGCTGGACTGGCCCACGGGAAGGGTGCGTTCGGCGATCCGGATGGACACTAGATATACATCTTCCCCGGGTCGCAGCAAAGCGAGGGCCGGAGGCGGCGTTTGGCCGGTCTGGGGCGGCTCCGCCAGTGGAGCGACGGTGGTGCAACCGACGGCAAGGGTGGCGGCCGCGCCAGCAGCCAGCCAGCAGCCTCCTCCCAGGACAGTCCGAAGACAGGAGGCGGGCTGCCGGTCGACCGGCTGCGCATTCAAGATGCGGCGAATCCGGATGCGAAGGGTCGGGCCGTGAGCCGAGAGGGTTCCGCGGTTGAGGCAGAGGGAGCGTGGAGTGGCCGCGGCAAGGAGGCGTTCGGCATAGTCCGGCGGCGACGATCCAGCTCGCAGGACGCCGTCGTCGCAGGCTTCCTCGCGGCTCGTGGCCAGGCGCCTGCGGAGAATCCAGGCGAAGGGATGGAACCACACGGGCAGGAGGGCAAGCCGCGAGAGGCACTCCCACCAAAGATCGCGCCTTACCACGTGAAGAAGCTCATGGCGCAAGATGTCTCGTAGGTGATCGACGTTCCAAGACAGAGCTTCCTGCGGCAGGAGCAGGCGGGGCCGAAAGAGGCCGCACACTCCCGGCATCGCCTGATTCGCCGTCCAGACGGAGGGAACGCGGCGCAGCCGGAGACTCGCGCATTCCGCTTGGAGGATTGCGAGGGTGGCGGGATTGATGCAGGTTGTCCAGATCCCGGAGGCGGGCCGGCGGAGGACGGCGGAAAGGAGGAGGCCGAATCCGAGAAGGACGCCGGTCGCCCAGAGGGCTACGGAGGTGCTTCGCAGCGCCGGCGCGCGGGTGGGCGCCAGGGCGGAGGGGTGGAAGGCCCCAGAGGAAGCTGCGCTGCCGGATGTCCCAAGGGCGGCGAATGTGGCGACTCCGACTATGGCTTCCGGCGCGGCGTCGCGAGGCCAGGGTTTCCATCCCTGCGTTTCGGGCAGCGGCGAGAGGTTTCCGAGGAAGACGACTGGAACGCCGAGAGCGAAGACAATGCAACGGGCGTGGCGGGCGGCGGCAGAAACGCGGGCTGCGGGCCGCGTGAGGACCAATCCCACGGCGAGCCAGACCGTCGATTTCACCAACGAGCTGAAGAGCCAGGGCCAGGCCGCGCCGGCTTCGGTGAACCAGAATGCTCCGGACAAGGCTGCCAAACCGTTCATGACTTGTCTTGGTGATCCGAGCGCTGCCGCGCGGCGCGAATGAGATTCTCCAGCTCGCGAAGTTCCGCTTTCGTGAACTCTTCCTCGGGGTCCGCCAGCCAAGCGGCCAAGGCGTCCCGGACAGATCCGCCGAAGAAGGTGCGGACCACCTGTCGCCAAGCCAATCGTCCCTCGGGTTCCCGAGGCGGAACGGGCCGGAACACGAATTCGCGGCCCCGGCGTTCCGGGTCGTGGAGGAGATGACCCTTGCGTTCGAGGATGGTGAGGACCGAGCGCAGGGCCGCGCGGGTGGGCGGGTTTTGCATGCGCTCGGCGATTTGTGTGAGTGTGGCTTCTTCGAGGGAAAAGACGATGGCCATGACCTCGCGCTCGCGCCGGCTGAGGTTTTGGAATAGGCTCACAAAGATTGGATTCTCAATCTTTTCGCCGGTCAGGCAAGCAAAAACTGAAAAATCCGTTTTTCCGAGTCCGAGAGGCCGCATCCCCGCCGGGGGTGGAAGGGTGGCGAGGCGCTGTGGGCGGGGAACAAGCTGGCGCCGCTTTTTCTGAAGCCGGGGCATCACGAAAACGTTGGGGGCCCTATTCCCGCCGGGGGCGAGCCCGTGCTTCAGGGGCGCGGATGAAGTCTTTGGAGTGCGCGGCCCTGCCGCGCTTTGGGCGGCAGCCTGACCTCTGGCCGGAGACTCTCCCATCGAGCCCGGGAGATTCTGTGGTGGAATCGGGGGTGAGGTGAGGTTGAAAGGCGCGTGGGCGAGGAAAGGAAAAGCGCGGCGCAGCCGCGCACTCGTGCGCCGTCACTCGGCCATTCTCGATCTGATCATCCCAGCCTCAGAACTCCTGATCTATCGAGGAAGATAATGGATACAGGGGAATAAGAGTGAGCCAAAGCGAGACCGCCACTCCGTGAATGACACTCTATTTGTATTTGTGGGGCGGACACTCTTGTCCGCCGAGTGAGCCTAGAAAGTTCGCGGGCAGGAGTGCCCGCGCCACATAGTTTTCCGGCCCATCCAAATTCCTCGAGATCAGGAGTTCTGAGCCTGAGGCAAGCGCAACGCTTCCCATGGGCGGAGCGCGCCGCAGCAGAAAGAGGTGTGAGAGAAATGCAGGGCTAGTCTCTTCGGCGGGAGCGGGCCCGGCTGGGACCGGGATGCGGCCGGCGGAAGCGACTGGGTCCGTTGTTGCGTTTGGCAGCGAGCCGGGCGCGGGGACCCGATGCGCTCCGGGATTCTTCGCAATGGAACCCGTGGTCAAGGTCGTGCGGTACAGGCTGCCGGAGCAGGCTTTCAATGCCGCGGAGCATGTCGCGTTCTTCGGCGCAGCAGAAAGAGATGGCCTCGCCGTCGGCTCCAGCGCGGCCGGTGCGGCCGATGCGATGCACGTAGTTCTCGGCTTCGATGGGCAGGTCGTAATTGATGACGTGGGTGATTCCATCGACGTCAATCCCGCGCGCGGCCACATCGGTGGCGACGAGGACGCGGTAGCGCCCAGAGACAAAGCCGGAGAGAGCCCGGGTGCGGGCGGCTTGGCTTTTGTTGCCGTGGATGGACGTGCCGGAAATGCCTTCCTTTTCCAAGCGGTCCGCGACCCTGCTGGCCATGTGCTTCATTTGGGTGAAGACGAGGGCTTTGCGGATCCCGGGGGAATCGAGAAGGGAGAGCAGGAGGCGTTCTTTGTTCTGTTTTCCGACGAAAAGGACGCGTTGCCGGATTCGCTCGACGGTGGGTTGACCGGGCGTGATGGCGATGCGGACAGGGTCGTGGCACAGACTTTGGGCCAATTCCTCCATGCGACGGTCGAGCGTAGCGGAGAGGAACAAGGACTGACGGCCTTTCGGCAACGACGCGATGATTCGTTTGATGTCGGGAAGGAATCCCATGTCGAGCATGCGATCCACTTCATCGAGGACGAAGCAGGAAATGTTGTCGAGAGCGAGGCGCCTTTGCTCGAGGAGATCGAGCAAACGGCCGGGAGTGGCCACGGCGATATCGACGCCCTGATCGAGGGCGCGCACTTGCGGATACTGGGAGACTCCTCCGGTGATGACCGTATGGCGGATGCGCAGGTGGCGTCCATAGGTGCTCACGCTGTCTCCAATCTGCGCGGCCAACTCGCGGGTGGGAGCGAGGACGAGGACTTTGGGCTGCCGCGGCAGGGGCCGTTGTCCGGCGGCGTCGAGGCGCTGCAGGATCGGCAGAACAAAGGCGGCGGTCTTGCCGGTGCCGGTTTGGGCGCTGGCGATGAGGTCTTTTCCTTCAAGCAAATGAGGGATGGCCTCGGCCTGGACGAGCGTGGGAATGCGATAGCCTTCCTCGTGGAGGGCGCGCTGCAAGGGCGGGATCAGCAGGCTGAACACGCCTTCGGCAGGCGGCAAGGGTTCGCTGGATCGCGCAGGCGAAACCGCCGCCGGATCTGGCTGCGATTGCGATTGCGGTGGGCGCGCCGAGGGCACGTGACGCCGGCGGCCCCGAACAGGACGGCTGGCGTTTTGATAGTAAGGTCGGGACATGGTTTCTCTCTGGGTGCTGGTCCGGGTGATAGCGCGGTTCGCCTCCCCGGACGCGTGGAAGAGAAACGGCAGCTTAAAAGCGGCTCCGCTAGGGACAAGCGGAAGACCGTATTTCCCGAGAGGATAGCGACGGGTTGTGTTCCGGATGGCGTGAGCCGCCGGACCCGTCGAGCTGATGAAGAGGTGCGGACTGTGGACTGGATTTTCGAGAACGCCAGCGAAAATTTATGATTTTTGCTTTTTCAAGCGGTGTCCAGGTGGGATGCGCTATTCTTCCCTTGCGTCTGGCGCCGGCTCCACTTCGGCATCTTTGCCAGCGGCGTCTTGCAGTTCCTGGATGCGCGGTTTGATCTGGAGGGCTTGCGCGGCAATTGGAGTGCCGGGATCGACGGCGATGGCTTCGTCGATGAGTTTCAGAGCTTCATCGACTTTTTCCAGTCCCATGAGGAAGCCGAGTTTGTAGAGCATGGTCTGCTGCTTGTCCGCACCTTCCGGCTTATATTCCGCAAGGAAGTCATCGACAGCTTGGATGCCGTCCTCGAGTTTTCCTCCTTCGTCAGCGGCTTCGAGCTTGGCCATGAGTTTACCCGAGGCGGCCAGAAAATCCTGTTTCCGGACGAACCCAGTGCTGTCCTCCTTGTCGAGTTCCTTGACCTGGGCGATCTCCGCGGAGTAAAAGACTGGAAGGAAACCCTCCGGCAGGGTTTTCAAGGCCTCGACGAGAAGCGTCGCCTTCTCGAGACCTTCAGCCTTTTCGGCGGCGGCGAACTTTTCATCACGCTGAATCCGGGTTTGCCTGAGTTCGTCCAAGTGTGCGACGTAGGAATCGGCTCCGCCGGGCTGATAACCGGTTTGGGCATAGGGACGGCCCTTGCTGTCGCAGAGAAAAATGCTGGGGAACCCTTTGACGCCGAACTCCTCCTGCAACTTCTTGTTTTGTTCCCTTTCCGCGTCGGTGACTTTGGAGGGATCGCGAGGGAAATCGAGGGTCACCAGGACGAAGCTTTTGGGCGCGCTTTCCTTGAAGGCGGTCTTGCTAAAGACTTCTTCGTCGAGTTTGATGCACCATCCGCACCAGTCGGACCCGGTGAAATCGATGAGGAGATCCTTGCCTTCTTTTCCGGCGAGAGCCTTGGCGTCGGCGAAATTGCGTTCCCAGCCTTCTGCAGCAGGCAGCAGGGAAGCGGGAGCGAGGGCAGCGAAGAGGAGCGCCGAACAAGCGGTCCGGAGTGGTTTCATGGTGATAGATTCGGTCTCCGTAGGGAAAGATCAAGGAGTTTCACAGTATGGGCGAATGGCAAAAATGGAGCCAGAACGCGATGATGTAAGCCAGGATGTAAGCCAGGGACTCACTGTTCCCCCCACGGCCGCATGGGAGGGGGAGGCGGCGGATCCTTCCATCGCCACAACGGTTGGTAGGGGAAGTTCAGGTAGGGAGTTTCCCGTCGTGCGCCGCCGTCTTTCAAAGATCGCAGCAGCGCGTCCAAGGCTCCGCTGGTTAGGAGCGTCCGTTCCGCATTCCAGCTTGGCTCGCCCGTAAGCATCATCCGTTCCACGCCACGCAAGAGCCAGGTAAAATGCATGGCCGGCCGGCCTTCCTGAGTCCAGAAAAGCGTGGACTCGACCTGTTTCCCCCTTTCCCCGTCCGCATAGCGCCACGACGCAGCCCATTCCCCGGCGGCCCCGTTCAACTCAAGCAGGTGCGCCCGCAGACCATCCGCATACTCCAGGGTAAACAACCGCGGCTCCTTCACCAGCTCGGGGAGACGTTCCTGCGCCGGTGGATCGCTCAACCTGCCCCACGCCGCCTCGAACAGCTCTTGGTCGAAGCGCCCTTCCTCATAGGCGCGCCATACCGCATCGCCCGACACACTCTGCACCGCGACGATCCCCGTTTCCCCGCCTCGCCGCTGTTCTGCCAAAGCCTGTACGAACTCCAGCGCGTGGAATCCATAGGCGTCCGTGGTGTGAAAGGTGATCGCCACGATCTCCGCCAGAGGCGCGTCCCGGCGCACATCCGCGGTCGGACGCCGCCAGGTCACGGGCAGAGAAGAGCCGGCCATCAGCGGCGCGCCCAGTTCCCCCGCGCTGTCGTAGAGGAACCGGGCGTCCCGCCAATTGTCGGCCAGGTGTTTATCGACGAAAACGGGCACTGCCCGTCCGCTGGCCAGAAACACGCTGCGGATCTCTTCCCAAAACCGCCGCTTGGGATAGACGCGATTCCCGGTCTCTGAATAGGGGTAATCCCCGTGCTCGGCGATAAGCAGGATGCCGTCCACTGCCAGCTCCCCGCTGCCCAGCGTCAGGGCCCCGGTGATTGTCGGGAAGATAGGGAATCCGTGTCCGGCGGCCAGCGCGCGGCTGGTGTCTGCGGCCGGTGTCTGATCGGTGTAGAGGGAAGCGAGTTCCAGCCGCGGCCACTCTCCCTTCCCGTCGAGGGTATCGGTTTTCAGCAGGCGGGTCACGATTACGTCGGCGTGCGAATTGTGGCGGTATTCGGTGACCACTGCGGCGACTCGCGGCCGGCCGTCGCGCTGCAGGTAATAGAGCAGATCGAGCGTTTCGTCTTTAGTTAGGACGCCGGCAATTCCGGGAGGCATCGTCGAGAGCGGGGGGTCCGTGCCCGGAACCGCGTAGCCCGCCGCGATTTCCTTGGACGGCTCCAGGATCGAATCCAGCAGCGCCGGCAGTTCCAACCGGAGGCGGACGCCGGAGAGGTCCGGGCCCACACTGCCGCCTTCCCCAGCAAAGCGATGACACTGCCCGCAACCGGTGAGGGTGAAGACCTCGCGACCCCGAACAAAGCGCCGTCCTTTTGGAAACGCCGCCAGATCTTCTTCGAAGTCCGCGACTTTCCAGTCCCGCCAATTGCCCCGTGTTGGAGTCATGCCGGCGATCCACTCGCGGAGCAGCGCCACTGCCGCGGCGTCGACCCGCGCCGCGCCTAAGGGCGGCATCTGCCCGGAGCCGCTGCCACGATGGGAGAGGCGGTGCAGAAGCACGGATCCTTCCGGTCGTCCAGGCGCGACGAGCATGGCGTCCGGCAGGCCGAAGGTGTTGTGTTGGGGTCGCGCTTCGAACAATTGCATCCGCTCGCGGGCCGTTCCCAGGCGCAGTTCCATCCGGGCGTTGCCGCCCCCGCTTTCCACGTGGCAGATGGAACAGTTCACGTGAAGGTAGGCCAGGGCACGCGCCTCCGAATCTTGGCCGGCTTGGTAGGGATTGGCCATTGGTTCCGGCAACTCTGCCGGCAGTCCCTGCACGAGGCCGCTCCGCTCCAGTTCTCGCAGTGGATTTTCGCCGCCGCTGCCCGGGCGGTTGAGTTGGGCTCCGCTGATCCCCAGCACGTAATTGGCGGCCCGGTTGTGACATACGGCACATTCCGTGCGGCTGGGGACGCGCCAGACCATTCGCTCTCCCGAGGCATCCTGCGTTTCGAGCCCGGCGCCTTCTCGCGGGACCAGCTCAGCCTCCAAGCCGTCTGCGCGCCATTGGTAGGAATAGCCCGCCCACTCCCCCTGCTGCCGCAGCAATACGCGGGTTTCCAACGGAACTTTTTCGGGAAACCCTAGCGTCTGCACGAGGGCTGTCCCGTCGGGGAAGCCCCACGGCGTATTGTCTGCATACTGCACGCCGGGACCGGGCGGCACGGCCATCCACCGCCGCGCCATGGCTCCATCGTTCCAGGCCGGAGCGTTGACCTCATAAGCCACGACGCCCTCCGCGGGCTCCGAGTCGAAGCCCCGCAATACTTCGAACAAGCCGGTCTCGGTCAATCGTTGGGGAAACGGCGCCGCCTCAGCCGGCGCCGTATTTCGGGTTAGACGGTAGAGGGCGTGCCCCAGGTGATCGGCCATCAACACATCGCCGCCGGCGGTTTTTCGGAAGCAAGCGATGGCTAGCAGCGTGTCCGCCAGTTCCCGCTGCCACAGCATCCGTTCGCCGTCGTGCCGCGCCGCCCAGATCCGGCCCGTGGAATAGTCGCCGTAGACATAGGCGCCCTCCAACTCCGGCCACTTCTCTCCGCGGTAGACCATGCCTCCGGTTAGGGATCGGAACTCCGAATGGGGATGCTCGATAGTGGGCAGAACGTGCGGCGTCGGACCGAGCTGCCGGTTAGGGTAGAAAGGATGACTTCCTTCGAAGACGCTCCAGCCGTAATTCTCGCCTCGCCGCACCAGGTGCGCGGTTTCCCACAGATCCTGGCCGTTGTTGCCTACCCAAACCTGCCCTGACACCGCGTCGATGTCCATGCGCCAGGGATTCCGCAGTCCGTAAGCCCAAATCTCTCCCCGCGCGCCGGGTATGGCCAAGAATGGGTTGTCCGGCGGGATACGGTAGGGCCGGTCCGCCGTGGCCCCGCGCAGGTCGATGCGGAGGACCGCGCCCAGCAGATCGTCGAGCGTCTGACCCGAGACCAAGGTGTCGGAGTCGGTGCTGCCATCGCCCGTGGTCAGATAGAGCATCCCATCCGGTCCAAAGGCCAGGTCGCCGCCATCGTGTCCGCCCGAGGCCCACCGCAGGATGGGGAGTTCGGAAGCCGGGTCGAGATGAGGCTGTGGTTCCCGCTTTGCCGTGAAGCGCGAGACCTGATTGCCCCGCGCCGCGCCCTCGATGGCGCCGTTGCGGAAAAGGTAGACAAAGCCGTTTCCGGCATAACCAGGATCGAAGGCCATTCCGTAGACCAGCCAGCCAGGATACTCGGCCCACAGGGACGCCTCGGCTGCGGCGGGATCGGCGCCGACTCGCAGCAGCCGGCCCTTCTCCTCGACGACGATCAGGTGACTTCCGCCCGGCTCTTCCGCGATGTAGATGGGTGAGCGCCAATCGATCGTCGGGAACACTTTTTCCACCGTGAACGGCAGAGCCGGCTCGGGCGAACCGGCGAGCCTGGACGATCTCCAGCCCGGCCATTCCGCGCCGGTCGCGATTGCGCTCCCGCCGAAAGAAAGCAGAAGTAGTGCAGTGACCGGGCGCGGCCAGTACGTTCTAGGCCGGCGGTCACGGCGACCGGAACGGCTCGGTAAGGGCATCGGAAGCACGCGCAGGAGGATAGGGGAGTTTTTCCACCTGGAAAAGGCTTCCGGCGCCGCTCGCACATGCGCAATGGATTGCCGGTCTTCGGCAGCACAGGGAGACCGTCGGCTTGCGCTTTGCGGTTCTCACGAGCTGCTCACTTGAGCAGAACCCGTGCGACGCCGTAAACCGCGAAGGCCGGTGTGCGGAAGCGGAGCCGGCGCGCCTCCGCCGTCCAATCGAGCGGTTCCGGATCCGGTTGCTCGGGGGTGACAAATTGCACTCCCTTGACCTCCGCATCCGGCGGCAGGAGGGCGTCCACCTCGAACGGCTCGGCCGGGATCGGTTTTTCCTCGGCGATCCCGCTCCCCGGCGAGGGCGTGCCGTCCGCCGCCGCGGGTGGTTCCTCCCGGTTGTAATTCACAAAATGGAGATCGATCTCTGCAGCGGAGCTTGCGGGCCTGCTGGCGGAGACGCGGACGGTGAACGGAGCCGTGAAGCGGCTGCGGTCCGCGGGCGGAGCCACGCCGGAGCCGGGCCAGAGGAGCGGGAGTTCCGGAGGAGCCCTGTCTAGGGCGTCATCGGGCAGGACCTCGAAGAGGACGTGCGTGTCGAGAAGGCGCCGGCCCTCTTCCCGGAAGTTCTGCAAAGGTTCCAGCTCCCCGCGTTGCACCGCTTCCCGGGGATAGGTGAGGACGGCTTCCGCATGCGGCTTGTTGTCGCGATAGAGATCGTCGTAACGCCGGAGGAAGCCGTAGTAGCGCACGATCTCCCGCCGCGCGTCCGGATCCGTGAAGCGTGTGTAGAAACCCATCGGAGCGCCTCCGTTCGCCGCCAGCTCGGCGATCGCAGCTCGGATGCGTGTGGCCTCGTATTTCCCTAGAGTGAACGGCTTGTCGCGGAACGCTCCCCTGATATAGCGCGCTTGCAAGGTGGCGTCCCCGAGAACCCGGTTCTTCAGGTCGGTGAAGTTCGCTGCGCCGCCTGTGCTGTACCACAGATAGGATTCGTCTCGCCCCCAGAGGGCGTCCGGCAGGAGGCAGCGCTCGTCGCCGCTGATCGCCGAGAAGTCGCCGAGATGATTCCACTGCGCCAGAATCAGGTCCGGCTTCAAGGATCTTCCGTGGCGGACGAACACCTCGTCGAAGGCCTCCTTGTTCGACACTTGCGAGAAGCGCAGCATCTCCCGCCGCAGCGGAGAGGAATCCCGCGGATCGTGCCAGGAGACGATCTCCGCAAAGCGGTGTGTCGCCAATTCCTCGATTTGAAAGCGCTCACGCAGCTTTTCCTGGGAGAACCGGCCTTTCAGGTAGCTGCGGAAGTTTTGCTGACAATGAGCGCAGAGGCAGTCGTGGCGGTAGAAATAATTGATGACATAGCCATCGACTCCAAGGTTTATTCCCCTGGCCACCCAGGCCTTGAGCACCTGTCGCCAGGCGGGGTTGCGCAGGCAGGCCCAGTATTCGTTCATCCCGCCGATGGCATAACTGCGGTTCACGATGGGGGCGCCGTCGGCCTGCTTTTCCAGCAGCTCCACGGGATCTTCCACGGGCTTGGGGCCGAGGAGCGCCTCGTCCCACTCCTGCCGGTACCAGCGGAAAAACCCGCGCGGGCCCTCCGGCCCGTCCGGATCGCCGATGAGGAACTCGACATTGAAATGGCCCACCACCTTGACCTCGCGCCGGTGCAGCTCCCCGTTGAGCCGGCGGAACCACTCCGCTCCTTCCGTCAATCCCCGGACCGGGAAATGCGCTGGGTAGCCGCCGAACTCCGCAGTGTGGATCAGGCTCCAGAAATGCGCGCCGTAGAAGCCTACCTGAACAACCTCCGGCCGCGCGTCCGCGATAAAGTCGAGGTAGGCGGGGTCCCCATAGGCATCCCAGTGGGCGACCAACCGGGTGAAGGGAAAACCAGGTTCCTCCGCCCGGAGCGAAGCCATCCAGCCCGGCGCCGAGCAGAGCGCTGCCGCCGCGAACGCCCCGAAAGTTGTCTTGCTGGTCATTCTCTCCGGCGTCGTGCGCCGTATTGGGTATCCTCAGATGTGGGCTCTGGGTAGCGGTCCAGCAGAAGTTCCAGGGCCCGGCAGGTCAGTTCGGCGAGGGAAATCTCCCGTTTTGCCGCTGCCCGCTTGGCCCTTTGGTAAAGCTCGGTGGGCAAGAGAATCTGGGTTCGCATCATAAGCGAATAATCCACCTACACCAAATTGGCGTCCATTCTTCAAAAGGCCGTCCGCATTTGTCATAGCGTTTCGACTGCGGCGGACGGAGAACTGGAGAGCGGCGTGAGCGTCAGGAGGAGATCTTTGCTTTCGACGGATTCGCCGACGCGGACGTGGATGGACTCGACGGTTCCGTCTCGAGGGGCTGCGACGGAGGTGAGCATTTTCATGGCTTCGAGGGTGAGCAATTTGTCTCCTTCGTTGACTTTGTGGCCCACGGAGACGGCCAGGGAGGAGATCATTCCTGGCATGGGGGCTGCGATCTGATCGGGATTCCCGGGGTCGGCTTTGGGGCGTTGGGGATGGGCGGGAGCGACGCTTTTATCGGGGATCATGGCGTGGCGGGGCACGCCGTTGAGTTCGAAGACGAGGGTGCGATGGCCTTCGTCGTTGGGTTCACTGACGTTGAGGAGGCGGATGAAGAGGGTCTTGCCTTCTTGGATGTGGACAGCGATTTCCTGATCGAGTTCGAGACCGTAGAAGAAAGCGAAGCTGGGCAAGACGGAAACGTCGCTGTAGGTGGTGCGGAAGCGGTGGAACTCCTCGAAGACCTGGGGGTACATCAGGTGGCTGTAGACCTCGCTCTCGCTGGGATGGCGGCCCAGGAGCGATTGCAGAGAGCTGCGGATTTCATCGAGGTCGACGGGAGGAGCGAGGTCTCCGGGGCGTCCGTTGGTGCTGGGGCGGCCGCCGAGGACGACGCGCAGGAGGGCGGGAGGCCAGCCGCCGAGGGGTTGGCCGAGGTTTCCGGCGAGCATATCGACGACGGAATCTGGGAAGGCGGCTCCCGGGGGGAGGTTGGGAACGTCAGCGGGATCGATGCCCCTGGTGATGAGGAACATGGTCATATCACCCACGACTTTACTGGACGGGGTGACCTTGACAATGTCGCCAAAGAGTTGATTTACCCCGGCGTAGCAGCGGGCGATATCGGGCCAGCGGTGAGCCAGATCCAGGCTGGCGGCCTGTTCTTTGAGGTTGGTGAACTGTCCGCCGGGCATCTCATGCAGGTAGACTTCCGCGGAGCCGTAGGGGGGTGAGGTGTCGAAGGGCCGGTAACAAGTGCGGACCTGCTCCCAGTAGGCGGAGAGATCATTGAGGGCATCGAGATCGAGTCCGGTTTCCCGTTCTGTGAACTGAAGTGCGGCGACGAGGGAATTGAGATTTGGCTGACTGGTCGATCCGGAGAGGGAGGCGATGGCGGCGTCGGCGATGTCGACTCCGGCGTCGGCGGCTTGCAGGACGGAAGCGGCATTGACGCCGGAGCTGTCGTGGGTGTGGAAGTGGATGGGAACCCCGGTTTCTTCCTTGAGCGCTTTGACCAGGCGGTAAGCGGCGTAGGGGCGGCAGAGGCCCGCCATATCTTTGATGCAGATGGTGTGCGCGCCCATGCGGACGAGTTCGCGGGCGAGATCGACGTAGTATTGAAGGCTGTATTTATCGCGGGCCGGATCGAGGATGTTGCCGGTGTAACAAATCGTTCCCTCGCAGACGGCTCCAGCCTCGCGGACAGCCTCCATGGCGGCGCGCAGGTTAGGGGTATAGTTGAGAGAATCGAAGATGCGGAAGATGTCCATACCGCATTCCGCGGCGTGGCGGACGAATCCTGAGACCACATTGTCAGGGTAGTTGGAATAGCCCACCGCATTCGAGCCGCGGAAGAGCATCTGGAAACAGATATTGGGGATGGCTTCCCGGAGGCGGCGGAGGCGGTCCCAGGGATCCTCGGCGAGGAAACGCATGGCCGAGTCGAAAGTGGCTCCCCCCCACATTTCCAAGGAGAAGAGGCCGGAAGCGCGGCGGGCCACGGCTCCGGCGGTGCGGAGCATGTCGTAGGTGCGGACGCGGGTGGCGAGCAGCGACTGATGGGCGTCGCGGAAAGTGGTGTCGGTCAGGAGGAGCGGCTTTTGGTCGAGGATCCACCGGCAGAACCCCTCTGGGCCTAACTTTTGGAGGAGCTGACGGGAGCCGGGGGGCGGGATTGTGCGATGATCGTAAGCGGGCGCGGGCGCTTCCGGCAGGGGGCGCTCGGGGCGGTAGCCTTTGGCGTAGGGGTTGCCGTTGACGATGACGTTGCCAAGATAGTTCAGGAGTTTGGTGGCGCGGTCCCGCCGTTTTCGGAAGCGGAAGAGTTCAGGAGTGGTGTCGATGAGCCGGGTGGTGGCTCCGCCTTTGCGGAAGGTGTCGTTGGCGATGACATTTTCCAGGAAAGGAATGTTTGTCTTCACGCCGCGGATGCGGAACTCGCGGAGGGCGCGATCCATTCGATTGAGGGCGGACTCGAAAGTGCGGCCGCGGGCGGTGACTTTGACCAGGAGCGAGTCATAGAAAGGGGTGATGACGCTGCCGGCGGCTCCCATGCCGCCGTCGAGGCGAATGCCGAAACCGGACGCGGAGCGGTAGGTTAGGATTTTGCCGATGTCAGGGGTGAAAGCGGTCTCGGGGTCTTCGGTGGTGATGCGGCATTGCACGGCCCAACCGATGCGGGGCACGGCCTCCTGGGTGGGGAGATCGAGGAGGGGATCGTCGAGGCGGCAGCCTTGGGCGATGAGGATTTGGGAGCGGACCAGATCGATGCCGGTGATCTCTTCGGTGACGGTGTGCTCGACCTGGATCCGCGGGTTCATTTCGATGAAGAACCACTCGCCGGTATCGGCATCGACGAGGAACTCGACGGTGCCGGCATTGTCGTAGGCCACGGCCTGGGCCAGACGCACGGCGCCTTCGGTGAGGGCGTCGCGGATACGGGGATCGAGACCGACGGAAGGCGCGACCTCGATGACTTTTTGATGACGGCGCTGGATGGAGCAGTCCCGCTCGTGGAGGTGGATGGCCTGGCCATGCTGGTCGCCGAGGATTTGGACTTCGATGTGTTTGGCGCGGGGAACGAAGCGTTCGAGAAAAACGGCGGGGTTTCCAAAGGCGCGCTGGGCTTCGTTTTGGGCCTCGTCGAGGAGGCGGCCGAGATCTTGTGCGCGATCGACCACGCGCATACCTCTTCCGCCGCCTCCGAAGGCGGCTTTGATGATGAGGGGAAAGCCGACTCCGGGGGCGGCGGCGAGGGCTTCTTCGCGGGTGGCGACCGGGTTCTCGGTGCCGGGAAGGGTGGCGAGTCCGTGTTCCGCGGCGGCGCGGCGGGAGGCGACTTTGTCGCCGAGGAGTCTGAGGAGTTCGGGACGGGGTCCGACGAAGGCGATTCCTGCTTCTTTGCAGGCCTGGGCGAAGGCCGCATTCTCGGAAAGGAACCCGTAACCAGGATGGATGGCGTCGATTTTTTTCTCGCGGGCCAGGGCGACGATGGTGGGGATGTCGAGATAGGCTCCGACGGGGCCCTTCGACGGGTCGAGTTCGTAGGCTTCGTCGGCCTTGAAGCGGTGGGTGGTGAGGCGGTCTTCCTGCGCGTAAACGGCGACGGTGCGCAGGCCGAGTTCGGTGGCGGCGCGGAAGACGCGGATAGCGATTTCGCTCCGGTTGGCGACGAGGAGTCTCCGGAAGGCCTTCATAGTGCGGGCAATTAGGGAGAGGGGGGAAGGGCGAAGCAAGGGGAAAAGCGGGCCAGGTATTTCGCTTGAGAGTTGAGGGGGGAGCGATTCCAGTGGAGGCGACGATGCCGGGCCGCCATTACATTTTGGGAACCGCCGGGCATATCGATCACGGAAAAAGCAGTCTGGTGGAAGCCCTCACCGGAACGAACCCGGACCGCCTGCCCGAGGAGAAGGCGAGAGGGATGACCATCGACTTGGGCTTCGCCCATTTGTCGCTAGGCGATCCGGAGGATGAGGGGGTACGATACGAACTGGGTCTGATCGACGTGCCTGGGCACGCGGATTTCGTGAAGAACATGGTGGCGGGAGTGGGGTCGATCGATGTGGCCCTCTTGGTGGTGGCGGCGGACGACGTGTGGATGCCCCAGACAGAGGAGCACCTGCAGATCGTGTCTCATCTGGGGGTCCGGCGGATGGTGGTGGCCCTGACCAAGGTGGATTTGGCCGAGGACCCGGCCGAGGCGGAAGTGGAGGTGCGGCTGCAATTGGAAGGGACGGCGTATGCGGGGGCTCCCGTGGTGCATACTGCGGCTCCGAGTGGAAAGGGCTTGGAGGAGCTGCGCCGGGCTTTGGTCGAGGTCGTGCGGGACTTGCCGGAGAGCGCGGATTGCGGGCGGCCCCGGTTGTTCGTGGACCGGGCTTTCTCACCGCGGGGTGTGGGCACCGTCGTGACAGGCACCTTGACTGGGGGACGGATCGCCAAGGGGCAGGCGCTGGTGGTCCTGCCGGCGGGGCGCCGGACTCATGTGCGGACGATTCAATCGCACAACGCCGAGTTGGATTCGGCTGGGCCGGGCATGCGGACGGCTTTGAACCTTTCTGACGTCGTCCTCGGCGAGCGGGGCCGCAAGGGCATTGCCCGCGGCGACATCGTGACGGTGGCGGGCTTGGGTGAACCTTCCGACACTTTGGATGTGTTCGTGGAGAGGTCTGGCCGGGAGATCCCCGGTCAGCCCGCCTCGCTGCGGCCGATCAGAAATGGGCAGCGAGTGCGTTTCCACCACGGTTCGGGGAGCCACGGCGCCCGGATTTTTTTCGCCACGCGCGGGGGACTGGCCCGGGGAGAATCCGAATTGGCCGAACTGCGTTTTGAACGCCCGGTCTATGCCTTTCTCGGAGACCGCTTTGTGCTGCGGGACTGGCCCAAGACGAGTTCTTTGGCCGGGGGTGTGGTGCTGGATCCCGATGCGAAGAGAGAATGCTTTCGAAAGCCGGAGCAACGCGTGTTTTTGGAGATCCGCAGCGCCGCACCGGGCAATGTGAAGGTGGCCTTGCGGACGCTCCTGGAGCGCGACCGGGCGGCCTTGGCGCCGGTTTTATTGAAGGCGCGGTTTTCGGGCGACGAGATCGAGGCCGCGCTGCGTTTGCTGGAAGCGGAGAATGTGTGTTCGCGGCAGGGCAGTTGGCTGATCGCCGCGGGCTGGTGGAAGCAGGCGTTGCAGGAGATCGCACAGCGCATCGAGTTTGTGCACCGGCAGGAGGCAAGCCAGCCCGGCATGGCGATCGGCGATCTGCGCCGCGAAACGGAAGCCCGGTTGCCGGATAAGGAACTCTTCGAAGCGTTGTTGAAAGGAATCGAAGAGCTTGGCTTCGAGCGCATTGGCGCTCTCGTCAGGCGGCGCGGTTATCGGGCTGTTTTGCCGCCGGAGTTGCGTGTGGCGGGCGACCGCATCCGGCGCACGCTGGCGGAGGCGGCCCTGGAGCCGCCCAATCCGAAGGAGTTGGCTCCGACTCCGGCGGACCGGCGGGCTTTGCAGTTTCTGATTACCAGCGCGGAGGCAGTGGAATTGGGGGACAAGTGTGTGCTTTCCGCCGAGCAATACAACCGGGCTCGAGAGGCTGTCATTGCTTCCTTGAAGCGAAAGGGCAAGGCCACGGTGAGCGAGCTGCGGCAGGAACTGGGAACCACGCGGCGAATCCTGATGCCCATCCTCGACCGTTTGGACCGGGAGCGGGTTACCGTGCGGCTGGATGACTACCGCTTTTTGTCGAAGAGTTTTCTGCGAGGAGAGGAACAGGGAGAGGGGGGCTGACTGAGGGAGACGCACACGCCGTCGGCGTGGGTTCGGCCTGGCCCCCATCCTGGCCCCCATTTCTCCTACGCCCTCTTCTGCGGCGCGGGTCTGGTCCGCACGGGGCTCACTGGCCCCTCGCGACGAAACAGTTTGAGAAATGCGGCCTAGACTCCTCCAACTCCGGGCGAGGACCCAGGGCCGTTTTCGCGGCGCTTGGGCAGCCGGAACCGGGTTGCGCCGTGAGGGCCGGCGCGCGCTGCGGAGAAAGGAGGGCAAGCGAGGGGCTTGCGGTAAGGTCTTGGAGGCGCTTTGATTGGCGTCCAGTTCCACAAAGCATGCACTGGTATTACGAAGACAAAGGAAAACCCTCAGGTCCGGTTCCCGGGCACGCACTGCGGGATTTGGCGCTGCGGGGGGCGATCGGGCCGGACACGCTGGTGTGGCGTGAAGGCATGGGGGATTGGCAGCCCTTGCGGGCGGCGGCTCCAGAGTTACTGGCCGGCGAAGCGCCGGAGGCGGGCGAGGGGTTGGGTCCGCCTCCTGTTCCTAAGGACTGGGTCGAGCCGCCGGGGAGAGGGGTGGCTCTCCCGCGTCCACAGGTGGTGTTTTGGTACCGGATCTACTGCTGGCTCATGGTTTTCCTGCAAGTGGCGACGGCTGCCGGTGGATTCATACTTGTTGCTTTTGCCGATCCGATCGCCGCTGAGTCCAAAGGGCAGTTGGAATCCGTGGACTTGAGGATCCAAGGAGCAGTATTCGGCGTGATAGGGATCGTGTTCCTCGCGCCTTATCTGTTGGGCGCTCTCCTTCCCTTGCGCCGCTGGACCTGGGTTTTCGCCTTGGTGATTATGGCGCTCTCGCTGACCTCCTGCTGTCTGCTGTTGCCGGCTACCATTTTCCTGCTTATCGCTTGGGTCAAGCCGGAGACCCGGGCCTGGTTCGACTCCCTGCCACAACGGGCGCCTGGGACCGGCGCTTAGCCCCAATGCCTTGAGGGATTCGCAGTAGCGACGGGATCCAATCCCTAAAGGCATTGCGCTTAACCTGTATTCCCTCTTTGACTTGAGGGCGGGGACGAGGAGAATGGGCGGTAGGGTTCAGAACTTGATCGATGAAACAGAGTGATATTGCCAGGCGAGGGCCGTGGCCAGGCGGTCTGAGGCCCTTGGTTTTGAGCGCGCTGATTATGAGCACGATGCCGGCCCCGGGATCAGAGGAACAAGCGAAAAGCCCATCCACGCGGGAGGCTCCCGCGAAGGCGGAGAAAGCCACCCTGGGCGCAGGGTGTTTTTGGTGCATCGAAGCGGTGCTCGAACAGATTGAGGGAGTGTCCGATGTGCGGTCCGGCTACATGGGAGGCTCGGTGAAGAACCCGACCTACGAGCAGGTGTGCAAAGGGACCACGGGGCACGCCGAGGTTGTCGAGGTAATGTTTGATCCGGTGAAGATCTCCTTCGAGAAGTTGTTGGATTACTTCTGGAAGCTGCACGATCCCACCACCCTGAACCGGCAGGGTGGGGACGTGGGGACGCAATACCGTTCCGCGATTTTCTATCACAGCGCCGAACAGAAGGAAGCGGCCCTGAAATCGAAGCGCCGCTTGGAGGAGCAGGCGGTCTACGACGCTCCCGTCGTCACTGAGATCACGGAGGCGTCGGAGTTTTACGTTGCGGAGGATTATCATCAGGATTTTTACCGGTTGAACCGGGAGTATCCCTACTGCCGGGCGGTGATCGTGCCGAAGCTGGAAAAGCTCGGCTTGGAGAAGTAGGCCGCGGGGCGGTCAGGGGAAGGGCGGGCTGGCAAGAGGCGCGAGACCGTTCGCGACGAAACGGTACGGTGGGAGTGGTTTTTGGCTGCCTTTTTGCCTTGCGCGGCACCGGGAAAACGCCTATGGGTGCGCGCCCCTCGGGGACCGGTGGACTCCGGTAATGCCGGCGAGGGGCTCGACATTCAGGTATTGCTTTAAGTCCATGGCTAAAAAGACCTCTTCGAAAAAAGTTTCTCCCTCCCGAAAGACCGCGGCGTCTAAGAGAACGGACACCGGGAAAGGCGATTCAAGAATCGCGGCCTCGACGGCGAAAAAGGGCGGCCAAGCGCCTCAGGCGGAAGCCGGGGACCGGGTCCGCCGTGGAAAAAAGCCGGTAAAGGCAGGTGATGGCGTCGCTTCCGGGGCGAAGGCCAAAGGTGGGGCCAAGGAGGCCCCGGCTCCGGGCGGGAAGAAGGCAGCCCGGACCAAAAAGGTCAACGGGCAAGGCGCTGCGAGTCCCCAGCTTTCTCTAGAGGGGATTGCCGACTCCGAGGTTTTTCCGAAAGATTTCTTGGCGGAGCAGCGGGCTCTCTTGCTGGGGCTTCGGGATGAATTGGTCGATACGATGGCCGGTGTGGCGCGCGACAATTTGCGCGAGCACGGCCGGAGCGGAGACGCCTCTGCCTTCGGGATGCACCAGGCCGACGCGGGCAGCGATGCCTACGACCGGGACTTCGCGCTGCACTTGTTGTCTCAGGAGCAAGACGCCCTCTACGAGATCAACGAGGCGCTGAAACGGATCGAGACCGGAAATTACGGAATCTGCGAGGTCTCGGGCAAAGCGATTCCGGAGCCGCGTCTGCGGGCGCTGCCCTTCGCCCGGCTCACCGTCGAGTGTCAAAGCCAGGTGGAGCGGGACAACCGGGCCAACGCCTACGGGCGCCAAGGAGGTCCGGTGTTCAAGCGCGCGGTTCTGGACACGGACAATGGCGGTTGAGATTCCGGTTGCAAAGATTCTGCCCGTCCTTAGCTTCCCCGCCCTGCCATGCCGCGCGAAATCATCACATTGGAGTGCACCGAGGCCAGGCCGCTGGGCAAGCCCCCGTCGCGCTACGTGACCACCCGCAACAAGAAAAGCCAGCGGACGCCAGGCCGGCTTGAGAAGGTGAAATACAACCCATTTCTCAAGCGCCGGACCTTGCACCGGGAGACCCGCTGAGGCGCGATTTCCTGATGGATGCGGAGCCGCCGCCGCTTCCGATTCTTTCTCATGGAACCGAAAAACAAAGAACGTCTCGCCAATTTCCGACGGTCGAACCGGCGAATGCCGCGGCGCCGGATGGATCTTCCCCTGGAGAAGATCACGATGAAGAATCCGGAGTTGTTGAGCAAGTTCACCACGGAGACCGGCCGGATCCTTCCGCGTCGAGTAACTGGGGTATCGGCCAAAGTGCACCGGCGCATCACGCGGGAAATCAAACGCGCCCGGGCGATCAACTTGCTGCCCTGAGGGTGGGAGGCCCTAGCTGAAGGCGACGTCGATGTCCGCAGTGCGACATTCGGCCTGGCGAGGTCCCTTTCCGGGACTGCAGCGGGAAGTGACTTCGGGTTGGCCCGAGGCGTCAGTTTCCATGTGGGATCTGGAAGACACCCAGAGTGAACCCGATGTGCGAAACATCCCCATTCAAAGGGTGGGAGTGCGCGGCATCCGGCATCCATTTCGCCTGGCGGATGCGGACGGCGGCGAACAGTTTACGGTGGGCCGGGCCAGTCTGTCGGTGTATCTGCCGGCACATGTCCGGGGCACGCACATGAGCCGTTTTGTGGCTTTCCTGCAGAGCGGGGCGGAACGGATCGGCACAGGGAGCATCGGCAAGATGCCGGGAGAAGTGGCCAGCCTTCTCGGAGCGGAGGAGGCGACGGTGGAGTTCGATTTTCCGTTTTTCATAGTAAAAAAAGCTCCGGTCACCGGGGTTGCTGGTCGTGTCGATTACGAGGCTTCCCTGCGCGGGCACTGGGTCCGGGGAGAAACCCGGAGTGAGGCGGTGGTGCGGGTTCCCGTGACGACCTTGTGTCCGTGTTCGCGCAATATCAGTGAGCGGGGCGCGCACAACCAGCGGGGTCTGGTCTGTGTGGCGGTGGAAGCGGAAGTGTTGCCGCGCCTGGAAGATTTGGTGCGTTTGGTGGAAGGGGCGGCCAGCGCCGAACTCTACAGTGTGCTAAAACGCCCCGACGAAAAGCATGTGACGGAGCGGGCCTATGACAACCCGGTTTTCGTGGAGGACCTGGTGCGGAACCTCGCTCAGGAGTTGCAAGTGGCTCCGGGGATACGGCGCTACCGGATCGAGGCGGAAAACTTCGAGTCCATCCACAATCACAGCGCCTTTGCTGTGGTGGAAGGCTGAAACAGGCTCGTCTAGCCCGCAATTTCTCGTAGTCTTTCTGCTGCGGCGCGCTACGCCCCATGGGGACTGCGTTGCGCTTGCCTCAGGCTTGAACTCCTGACCTTGCGAGAGCGAATGTGGAAGCCGAGGAAACTCAATGAGCCGAAGCATTGCGGATGAGATGGCGGCAGGATACCCCCAATCCAAGCTCCGCCCTTCAAGGGGCGCTGACCAAGTCTTTGGAGTGCGCGGCTCTGCCGCGCACTGGAGTTCTTACATTTCCAAGGGAGGCGGGTTGGAAAACCCGCCCCTGGAGTTTTTACATTTCTGGCCTTGTAGGAGAGACCGAAGACGCGGTGATCCCGAAGGGATCAGAGCTTGTAGCCGGTGGTGGCGCGTAGCGACACCACCGGAGAAGGTCTATCCATCACCAGCACCCCGGCAGGGGTGCTAGCCCCGCGGCCTTCTCCTTCGTTGGTGCAATCATTCAATCAAGGTACCGCTCATCGAATTGGATCCCGGACTTCTGAAGAAACTCGATCAACTCCTCTCGAAACGATTTCCGCCGGTGGTGCTCCTCCTGGTCCGCGATGTATTGCTGCACATCGCCTCGCACGGACGCACTCACCGTAAACCCTGCATAGCCAACCTGCCATTCAAACGCCGGTAGTGCCATGGTTTGGGAAACCCACGACGAGGAGGATTTTTTGAGTTCGCGCATGAAGTCAGATAGGCAATGGGTGGGCTTCAATCCGATCAGCAAATGGACGTGATCCGCCACACCTCCGACGCCCTGCGGCGTCCCGCCAAGCCCGCGCACAGCGCCGCCGAGGTACTCGTGCAACCGCTTTCTCCACGCAGGCACGATAATGGGTTCGCGGTGTTTCGTAGAGAAGATGACATCATAAAGCAGGCATGTGTGGGTGGAGGGCATGGCTGGCCGCGTACTGGCGCCCCTGCCGGGGTGCCGATCGAATTCTGATTCACACCGGTGGTATCGCTGCGCTTCACCACCGGCTACAAGCTGGGAAGCCTCCGGCTTCTCCCGAGGCCCTGCAAGCTCCTTCCATTGAACTTTGGGACCACCTCCAGTCGCAAATGTAAAAACTCGAGAGGCAGGTTGGAAAACCCGCCCTCCGTTGCGGCCCTCGAGACGCTCCCATCGAGCGCGGGTGGTTTTGTGCTGGAACCGGGGGTGAGGTGAGGTTGAAAGGCGCGTGAGCGAAGAAGTATAAGCGCGGCGCAGCCGCACACTCCCAAGCGCTTTGCGCAGAGAATGTCCTACTTTTTGCTGAGCGCTTTGCGGAAGTTCCGGATTCCCTCGGCCATGGCCGAGGCGATTTGCTTGCGATAGGTCGAGGTGTTGATTTGAGCGGCCTCCGAGGCGTTGGTGACGAAGCCTCCCTCGAATAGGATTCCGGGAAGCCTCAGGCCGGTCAAGACGGTCCAGCGCGCTCGTTTTACGCCGCGATCGGGAACTTTGAGGCGATGGATGGCCGCCGCGTGGACGGCGGTGGCGAGAGCGATGTTTTCCGAATCCCGCCGGTTTCCGGGATTCTCCGAGTAGTCCGAACGGCGTTGGCCGCTCATAGTCGAGGAGGATCCCTGCGGGGTCAGGGCGAAGGTTTCGATGCCTTGAGCTTTGGACTGTCCGGAGTTGAAATGGACGCTGACGAAGATGGCCTTGGGGAAGCGGTTGGCGATCTCGACCCGGCCAGAAAGTGGGATGAAGCTATCCTTGCTGCGGGTGAGATGGACCTTGAGTTTGAGTTTCTCCAGGGCCTGCTTCAACTGCAGGGCGGTGTCCAGGGTATAGCTGGCTTCATTCCCGAAGCGGCCCCGGGCGCCGGGGTCGTGTCCGCCGTGCCCAGCATCGACCACGACCGTATCGAAGGGAGAGGGGGACTGGATGTAGCTCGGGCGAAGAATGGGATCGATGAGTTTGCTCAGGTCCGTCCGGGAGATCAGGACTTTTCCGCCGTGACGAACCACGGGAAAGCTCGTGATGAATTTGATCTTGTTGATGACCAAAGTCTGCGAGTTGACGTAGGCGGTCATGGTCAGGTTCGGGGATTTGAACGCGACGTATTTCTGACTCGCATCCATCGAGGAAAAACGGTAAAATTTCTGAATCGAGTCGACGGTGACGTAGTCCCGGCCGTTGAGCTTGACGATCTGCCAAGGATCGGCCGCTGCGGCGGCGCGTGAGGGCAGGAGGCCGGCTGCGGACCCGGCGAGTGCGGTGAGGAGTCGGAGAGCGGAGCGGCGGTCGGACATGATTCCAGGACGGCGGTGAGGCGCTGAGGAAAGCCGCGCTTCTCGGAGGAGTGGCGGCCGGATTGTGTAGTTCATACTCTTTCGAGCGCAGCCGGGCAAGGCTCGCGGCGGGAAACCGCAAGGCTTTTTGAAGAAAGTTTCGATCTCGTAACATCGTATATCCGTCGATTTCTTCCTAATCTGATGGAAATGCGTTGACGCACCCGGGCAGGCTCGCCAGGGTCTGCTCGCGCAGCTCGACAATCGGCTGCCACAAACATCAAACCCGTTGTTCAACATCGGTTTATGAAGTTGAAGAAACTAGTATTGACAACCTTAGGCGCGATAAGCGCAGCGGCCCTGGTGGGTCATGTTGGAGCCGGATCGACGACGATCGGCGGAGTGACGTTTAGCGATGTGAACACTGCTGACTCGGAAATCACGGGCGGATCCGGGGATGGATCCACCGCGATCCGGGGAGCATTTCAGGTGGAGATCTTGGGACAGGACGCCTGTATCAAGATTGATGATCTGACCGGGGGCAAGAACTTGGCTCCGGCGGCTCTTTACAGCAACAGTATCGCGCTGGACATCGACCTGCTCAATTCCAGCGGAGATCCCTGGATCAATGTGCAGATGGAACTGATGCTCGAGCGTTGCGAAGTGGCCAGTCCGGATACGGATCAGTTCTCTTTCGCTCAAAACGAGGGCGCCCCGTTGCGTCCTCCGGCCGTTGATGTGGGGCACACCCTCTTCACCGACGAAGTGGTCGACAAGGACTTCATCGTGTTCGACTTGGATTCGACTCTGGCGAACGGCGGGTCGCTGGGGAGCACCTTCGTGATCACCAACGGCAGCGCTCTGGGGGGGCCGATTACGGATCCTCTCTATTTGCGGATCAGCTACAACGTGCCCGAGCCCAGCTCGGTCCTGTTGCTGGGTCTGGGAACTCTTGGGTTCTTCTTCCGCCGCCGTCGTGCGTAATGGCTTGATAGCCAATCTGTAAGCTCTTTCAATCGAAGGAGTTTCCTGCTTCGAAGCGGCCGTCCGTGAGGGCGGCCGCTTTTTTTGGAGGGTATCGGGGCCCTTGATTCCTGAGAGCCGTCCGGGGTTCCGCGTTTACGCGGGTCGAGGCCGGAGGCCCTTATCCCGACAAGTGAACGGAACCAGCCCCGCGTAAGGAGCCTTCCGGGGGAGCCCGTCCGGGGTTCCGCGTTTAGGGCGTGTTGATCTATTCCTTGGAGCTATCGGTTCGCGCTCTGCCGCGCCATCCTTCCCGCAAAGGTCCAACGGGGATCCATTCGATAGCCCGGGGCTGAGCGCAGCGACGCCCCGGGTTCGGTCCGAAGGAGAATCCGCGCCCTTGAATGGGCGCAAGATCACAAAGCCGCACGTCATTTCCGAATGAATCAACACGCCCTTTGCGCGGCTCGAAGCCTGAGGGCCCGTTCCTGAGCGCAAATTTTGGCGAAGCGGCGACGGCGGAGGGAGGGGTGAACCCGGATTTGGGGGTGATTTCTGGGCTTCAGGAGGTCTCATAAGGATGATTTGGGCGCGGCGAGCTATTGGCCATCTGCATCATAAGTGGTTGGAATAAAACACATTACAACAACCAGCCACCCATTCCTCAAGCGGAAGCCGCGGCTGGCGCTGAGGCTGCCGCGTCTCCAAGAAAAAAAAACCAGAAAAAACAGTTCAAAACTGAGAAAATGCGTTGACGCCCGGCTCTGTTTATCGTAGAAAAGCTGTGATTCCGGGGAATCCTGGAGAAGAACCAAGTCTAAATAGCAGGTACTTATGAAAGCGAAGCAGGCATTACAACTGGCCTTTGGGGCCTTCAGCGTTGCAGCGATGGTGGGGCAACTCTCCGCTATCTCCGTGACGTCACCTGGCGGTACAACCTTCACCGAAAACGGTAGTGTGGACATCGATTCTACTAGCGGAGCCGGTGCGGGAACCCCCGCTGACCGGTTTTCGTTCGATGTAAGCGTCTTGGGTCCAGATGCCTGTATCACTATCGACCCGTTCGAAGGCGCCAATACCGCCGGAACCGCCCTTTACAGAACGAGCATCGCGCTTGCCATCAACCTCACCAACTCCACCGGATATGGCTGGAA
Organism: Verrucomicrobiales bacterium; assembly: GCA_041749135.1. Lineage (GTDB taxonomy): Bacteria > Verrucomicrobiota > Verrucomicrobiia > Verrucomicrobiales > DEV007 > DATKCT01. The sequence continues at coordinate 68,988 of JBGTBW010000096.1, read as the reverse complement.
CAGCGTGGACTTTCAGCTATACACAGACGCCGACTGTTTAGACGAAAGTCCGGACACGGATCAGTGGTCGTTCGCGCAGAATGAGGCAGTGAATGGCAACCGCGATCCGTTCCTTAATGTGGCTTCCACGTTGACCACCTTGGATGGCATCGACCGGATGGAGTTCGAACTCGACTCGCCTCTGGCAGACGGCGGCAGCGTGGTTGCCTCCATGACTCTGTCGAACGGCAGCGTTCTCGGGACGATCAATCCGCCCTTCTCGATCCGCATCATTCCCGAGCCGAGTTCGCTGGCGCTTCTCGGTCTGGGAGTCCTTGGATTCTGCTTCCGGCGCCGTCGCGCCTGATAAGGTTGGAGCAGGGAACTAGTTTGATTCTTCAACGGGTATCCTGAAGTTTTGAGAGCGGCCACCCTCACAAGGGGTGGCCGCTTTATTGTACGGAGGGCGGGTCAGACAGGCCTGGCAGGACGGACTGGTCAGACCACGGCTCGGCCTACTCGAGTTTGGCGCGCGCGTAGCGCCTTGTCGCCTCTTCCAATGCCCAGCCGACGGCTTCCGTCCGGTGAAAGCGATCCCGTCTCCAGCGTAGGAGGACACGCCAGAGTTGTTCTCTCAGCTTGCCGTTCCTGGGGAGGCAGCGAGTGAGGGTGATGATGAGAGTTTCGAATCCCGTGCCGGCGGCAGAGCGCAGGGTCCTGTAGAAGCGAAGCGTCGAGCCGCGGAGCCCGGGAGATCTGCGGTGGCGCCAGGCGCGGAGGGCTCGTCGCGTTGCGGTGGTGTAGCGCAGCTCTCGCCCAGAGGACATGGTCCCGAGTTTCTCGGTTGCGAAAGTGCCCCGGGCGATTCCGGCTTCTTCGATGATGCGACGGCAGATGGGGCGGGAGTAGGAGGGATCGTTTTCCGGGGCGTGATCCCAAGGGGCCATCGAGGGCGCGCGACTGATCTTCACAATGTCAGGAAGATCGCCGACGCCGAGGAAGGGAACAGGCAAATGGACGAAGCCCTTCCAGAGGCGAAACTCGGTGAGATAGAGGCCGTTGTAGTTCTCGCCGCGATAGCCTTCAAAACGCGCGGGATCGCTGTCCCGGCTCCAGGTTTTGTCGCCAAACCACCCGCTCAGCAACACCCGGTCTCGCAGGAGTCCGTCATCGAGGGCGGCTATCTCCATTCCGTTGCCTGTGCCGTCTCCGGCGATGAAGGGGATCTCCGGATGAAAACGTTTTTGCCAGTCCATTCTGCCGATGCAGTGAACATCGAGACCCAATGCCCGGGCGAAAGGGCTGCCATCGTCGCTCTCGAAATGGCGGCTTTCGCGGCAGGTAAAGGTCTCGCGCAGTCCGTGCTTGCGGGCCAACACACAGACGGCAAGCGAATCATAACCACGAGAAATTCCGGCGAGGAAGGAAAGCGGCCGGCGGCGCAGGGGATCGGCCATGTTGGCAGCGATCCGGGCCAGCGTTTCGGACAGGAAACCACGATATTCTTCGAAGGAGCCTGGGCTCCGCCGGCGCACAGTCCGATGGACCTGCCGGAGGCCGTGGCCATCCCAGCTCAAGTTCTGACAATAGGTGAGCAAAATGGGACCTTGATCCGTGGGAAGATCGCGCAGGTAGCCTTCGACGCCTAACAATATGCTGTTGCAGATGCGGATGTAGCTTTCCGACTGGACGGCGAGCCGCGCAGGGGCGCCCGCTAACAGACAAGGCAGCGAATTGGAGACGAGCAGGTCGTCTCCCGCCTGGATGGAGTGGAGCCGGTCGCAGGGAGCCCAGGAAGGAACCATGAGTAGTGTTCCGTCGCGCCAATGTCCGCCGGAGCCGAAGAAGCAGTCCGTTTGGTCGAAAGCGCCGCCGGAGAAGGGGGCATCCCAGACCCCTTCGCAGAACCAAGCGTCGCCGGTTTCCACGTTGGAGCCGTGTTCCAGCCGGGCTGCAGCGTTGTCGCGGCGCGGCAGCCGGAGCAGCCAGGCCGAGGGAGGCCAATCTTCGCGGCGGAAGGAAGCAAAAGCCATGAGTGGTGCGGGAGCCTGACCTCGGGCAGGGACGCGGCGCAGCGCCGCAGTGGCTACTCTTGGCGCGCAATCCTGTCAAGAGCAGGGCTAGCCCGCATTTCCCCTTGGATTGGCGATCAGGAATGTCCGCCCTCCGTTTGGCCTCCATGACGAGCCACAAAGGAGGGCGGGTTTTCCAACCCGCCTTTCCCCTTGGATTGGCGGACATGTCTGGCCCCCGGTTTGGCTCGAGGGCCGCAAAGGAGGGCGGGTTTTCCAACCCGCCTTCCCCCTTAGATCGGCGGAGACGGGCCAGGCGCCGGGCCTCGCCTCCAGGATACTGAACAACATTCCCCTGCCTGCACCGCTGTGACGCGGCGATTCAATTCCTGGGCGGCGAGACCCGGCCGGGTGGTCGGTGCAGTGCGATTCCGATTGGCTTCGACGCTGCAATCCCGGTCAGTGCGTTCTATGAGGCTTTCCCTTTCGGGTTACAGAGCGCCGGCGTTTTTCTTCAATCGGCGTTTGAGGAATCACTGTGGGCTCGCAGGGTGAGAGTTGCGATTCCCCCGTATCGCGATCCATCTTGCGTAGTGATTGAGGGCGAGCAGACGTGTCCGGAATGTGGGAAACCCGTGGGGAGGGATGTCTCTCGCGGATTGTGTCCGCAATGCATGCTGCTGGGGGTGATGGCGGAGGACGAGAGTCTTGGCGGCGGGGTGCGGACGGAGGGATTCGGGGCTCCGGAGGAGCAAGAGGCAGACGGCCTCCGGAGTGAGCGAATCGGATCCTACCGGATACTGGGTCTGCTCGGACGGGGTGGATTCGGAGAGGTTTACATGGCCGAGCAGCGGAGTCCGGTGCGCCGGAAAGTGGCGCTCAAGGTGCTCAAGCGGGGGATGGACACCCGTCAGGTGGTCGCGAGGTTCGAGGCGGAGCGCCAGGTCCTGGCGCTGATGAACCATCCGAACATCGCCAAAGTCTATGATGCGGGCGAAACAGAGGATGGCCGTCCCTTTTTTGTGATGGAGTTGGTCGATGGGGAATTGGTGACTCACAGCGTGCGAAAGCGCAATCTGCCGGATCCCGATATCCTGCGACTGTTCCGGGAGGTGTGTTTTGCGGTGCAGCATGCCCACCAACGAGGCGTGATTCATCGCGATTTGAAGCCATCGAATGTTCTGGTGACGACGGTGGACGGCGTGTTGCGACCGAAGGTCATCGATTTCGGGATTGCCAAGGCCAGGGAGGGATTCCTCACTGAGGGAACTCTGCATACCGCTCCGTTTCAACTGCTCGGAACGCTGGAATACATGAGCCCCGAGCAGGTCGAACTCGGAGGCCTTCAGATCGATACGCGGTCGGATGTGTATGCCCTCGGAGTCCTCCTCTACGAGTTGCTCACCGGCACGACGCCCCTGAGACGGGAGGAACTCTTGCGTATGACGCAGGACGAGTCGATCCGCCGGATTCGGGAAGAAGTGCCCGAGTCTCCGCGGGTGCGGTTGCGCAGCTTGGACCGGCAGAAGTCGCTGCCTCCAACGGGCGGACTCACCTTCCATTCGGGCACGAGCCCCGTTCGGCGCCGGATGCCTTGTGATCTTGATTGGATCGTTATGAAGGCGCTCGAAAAAGAGCCGCAGCGGCGCTACCAATCCGTGGCGGAGCTGGGGGAGGATGTGGACCGGTATCTCGCTGGCCGTCCGGTGGAAGCTCGCGCCCCGAGCCGCATCTACCGCATCCGCAAATGCGTCCGGCGAAACCGTGTGGCCTTCACGGGAGCCTCGGCGGTTGTTTTCCTGGCGCTGCTCGCTGGAGGCGCAATGTTCGTGAACTTGGCGGGGTCTTACCGGGAGCGGCTCATCTTGGCGGAAGCATCGCAGCTTCCTGTGGTGGTGGAACAAGGAAAAGGCTTCTTGTGGCTGCCTTCATTGCGGGGTCAGTTTGCCAGGACCGCCGAGGATCCCGCCGCGACCCCGGAGTTGCGGATGCGGGCGGCGTGGGCGCTCCTTGAGGAAGAGCCGCGGTGGGCGACGATGCTGGCGGAATACATCTTGTCGGCGGACCTCGAAGAAGTGCGGGTGTTGCGGCCTTTAGTTAGCGCTCATCGGCAAGCGTTCTTGGAGAGCGCCCTGAGAACTCTCTCGGAAAGACCCGGCGAGCCGCAGTGGCTCGGGGAGTCGCTGGAGGAAAGCCGGCGCCGGTCCGGGCGGATGCTCCGGGCCGCTGCGGTCTTGGCAGTTGCCGATCCTGGAAATGGAGCCTGGGAGGACGCGGCCACCCCGGTGGCCGAAGCGTTGTGTGCGGTGCACACCTCGGAACTCGGGGAATGGTCGCGATGGCTGGCTCCCGCCCGGGCCTTCTTGGACTCGAGTTTGCGGGCTTTGTTTTTGCAAAGCGACCGCCCGCTTTCGAGCAACGCCGCGGCTGTGGCTCTGGCCACGTTTCAGGGGGACGATTTGCAATCGAAGTTTGAACTCGTTCGAGCCGCTTCTCCATCACAGCTCACGCCGGCTCTCATCGAGAATCTGGCTGGACACGGGGATGCCGCCATCGAGCTGCTCCGCCGCGATCTGGCATCGCGGCGTTTTGCTTCCTTCGAGGCTGAAGGGGAGAGAGAGTCCGTGGCGCGGGAGCAGGCGAACTCGGGGCTCGCTCTTATTCTCTGCGGGCGCGGCGACTTGGTGTGGGATGCTCTGGGGCAGGCGGATGCTGGGGGCGACGAGAGCGTGCAGACTCATTTGATCCACGGGTTGGCGGCGGGCGGGGTGGACCCGCGCGAGCTGTTGCGTGCGCTTGAGGGAGCGAGCCCTCGGGCGTTGAGGGCGCTGCTGATTGCTTTGGGCGAATTCAACGAAACGGAGTTGCCGGTGGAGCGGCGGTCCCGGCTTCAGCCGCAACTGGAAAGGTGGGCGGCTCACCCTGATCCAGGAGTGCATTCCGCCGCGCTATGGCTGGCCCGCGAATGGAAGTTCGCCTTGAGGCCACCGCAAAGGAGTTCCGGAACAGACAAACCCAATCCCGGTTGGATCCGGAACGGATTGGGTCAGGATCTTTTGACCGTGACTGGCCCTGTCGTCCTCCCAACCTGGACGCGGGAAGGCGGCTCCCCTGGCGAGTTGGCCGGGATGCGGATCGATCACGGCTTTGCTATCGGCATGTTGGAAGTGACGGAGGGGGATTTCGACAGGTTCCTGGAAGAGTTTTCTGGTCGATTGGCCTGGGCCCTCGATCCCGGCGAGCGCCGACTGATTCGCGAGGGGAGCGAGTGCAGCGCCTCTCGGATCGTGGAGACGGAGGCGCAGGCCTTCTGCATTTGGTTGAGCGAACGCGAGGGATTGGATCCCGCCGAGCAATGCTACGAAGTGACCGAGGATTTAGGTTCCGTCAGGATTCGAGGAGATCTGACCCGGCTCACGGGATACCGGCTGCCCTTGGAGATCGAGTGGGAGTATGCCTGCCGGGCGGGATCGGCCACGCCTCGGCCCTTTGGATCGTGCCGGGAACGGCTGCCGTCCTACGAGGTCTATGGTCTCAACTCGGGAGGCCGGTGTTGGGCTCCTGGAAGGCTGCGGCCTAACCAGTTCGGAATGTTCGACATGCTCGGCAACGTGGCGGAATGGTGCCACTCCGGAGAACTGGGAGGCGCTTGGATCCGGGGGGCTTCCTTTCTCGCCGCACCCGAAGCTGCTGTGGAGGTCAGCGTGCGCAGTGAGTACACCGGGAAGGTGGGCGTGCCCGTGGTCGGTTTTCGGATCGCCCGCACCCTGGCTCAATGACGGAGAGCGTGTGGCCTACTGATTTTTAGCTGTTCAGCAGCTTGACGAAGGCCCTTGAGCTTCTCTACCCTTCCGAAATGACCGGTTCATCGACGAGCAGCAGCGATTGTCCACCGTCCCTGGGGTATTGTGTTTTCACCTGGAACGCAGCACTTTCGATGTGGCAGGTCACCAACCGCTGCACCCAGGCTGCGGAAGAACCCAACGGTCCACGCGGAGTCGGCGGCACGTCGATGATGCGGGGCCGCTTCAATGGGCACCGCCTCATCTATTGCTGCGAGCCCCCTTCCAGCAGCAGTTCGTCCTGACTCTCGCCCGGGACGCAGATCCGCTCAGGCGAGCAAGCAGAATAGGTATCTCAGTTCCACGTCGATATCCGCAGCGTCATCGACGGTGCGGGCAATTTCCTCGCGGATGAGTTCGCGGAACCGCTTGCGCAGCCGGAAAGCAGCGACTTTGACGGAGCCTTCCGTGAGGTTGAACCGCCGCGCCACCTCGGCGTAGGGAACGGCCTGCGCCTCGCCGAGCAGCGACTCCTCAAGCGCTTCGAAGAGCGGGCTCCGATTGAGCCGGGCGTACTCCGCGGAGAGCCGCTTATGGGCTTCATCGACAATTGCCAAGGCCCAGCGGCGTTCAAAGAGGCTTTCGGGGGTGACGGAAGCCGCCGGTTCAAGAGAATAACGGTGTTCGGCGGCGGCGGCTTCGATGGACAGAGGAACGGCTCCGCCTCCCCGCTTTTGCGCGGAACGTTTGCGCCAGTCTTCCGTAATCAGCCGGCTCACTGAGGTCAGAAGATAAGACCGCAACCGGCCCTTGGACCGGTCCACAGCAATCAAAGAATCGTGGACCAGAAGTCTCCGAAAAAACTCTTGTGTGAAATCCTCTGCATCAGGCGGCCGATAGCCTTTACGCCGGACAAACGCGTAGATGGGATACCAGTAGATGCGGCACAACTCGGAAAGGGCCCGAAAACGCGCGGTCTCCGAGTCTTCCCGCATTTCCATGAGGAGAGTCCAGCGGGTTGGAGGGAACGCTTGCGGATCGTCCTGAGTAGGGAGATCGGGATCGGGCTGGCCTTCCTGATCCTGCATGGTACAAGCTGGGCGATTTCACAGGACCGTGCAATGAGGAACTCGGACGGAGAAGGCCTCGGCGCGGCCCGGGGTCGAGGGGGGGGGCTCTTGATTCGGGCGAATCCTGGACTTGAGGGGGGAGCGGAAATCGTGAGAGTATTCCTGCGGCCGGGAGCGCAGCGGGGCGGGCCTGGTCGATTTGGCAGCGACTTCACGGCGTCCTTATGATTCGGGTGCATGATGTTTCGACGAGCGGAAGAGACCGCAGGGCCTTTCTGCGCATCGGAAGTTTGGGTCTGGCAGGATTGAGTCTCGGGGAACTGGCGGCGGCGCGCAGCGCTCTGGCGGCGGCAGGCCATCCCGTCGAGGACCGCGCGGTGGTTTTTCTCTTCATGCATGGGGGGCCATCCCAGATCGAGACCTTCGATCCGAAGATGGACGCTCCGGTGGAAGTGCGCAGTGTGACCGGAGAAGTGCGGACGACGGTTCCCGGGCTGACCTTTGGGGGGACCTTCGAGCGGTTGGCGAAACTGGCGCACAGGACGGCGGTAGTTCGCTCCTTCGTGACCGGAGACGGAAATCACGACATCAAGCCCATCGTCGGGACGAACACTCTCGGGGCCAATCTGGGATCGCTGTATGCCCGGGTGGCGGGTGCTAACCGGATCCCGGGCGGCATGCCGTCCAATGTGGCGTTGTTTCCCCGGGCCGTCGATGCGGAGGCGCAACCGGCCGAATTCAGCTTCGGACGCTTTGACGCGCCGGGACCGTTGGGCGCGGCCTATGCTCCCTTCGTTCCGGGAGCCGGCGGGCCCATGCAGGAGGACTTGGAGTTGCGGATCCCGCGGTCGCGCCTGGATGACCGGCGAGGTTTGCTCGAGAACTTCGATGTGTTTCGGCGCGAATTGGAGGACTCCGGGGTATTGGACGGCATGAGCGGCTTCCGGGCGCAAGCTTTGGACGCGATTCTCGGTGGAGTGGCGGAGGCATTTGATCTTTCGCAGGAGAACCCGAGGACGTTAGAGAGGTACGACACGGCCCATCTCGTGCGGCCGGAGTCCATCGACCGGAAGTGGAACAACCACCAGAATTACCGGGACCACTCCCAGACTCTCGGTAAGCTCATGCTCCTGGCGCGGCGCCTGTGCGAACGGGGCTGTGGATTTGTCACGGTGACAACCAATTTCGTGTGGGACATGCACGCCGACGTCAACAACGCGACCATGGCCGAAGGAATGGGGTATGTCGGAGCGCCTTTCGATCATGCCGTGGCGGCGTTCCTGGAGGATGTGGCGGAACGGGGTCTAAGCGACCGGATTCTTTTGGTGGCCTGTGGGGAAATGGGTCGGACACCGCGGATCAACGAGCATGGTGGGCGGGATCATTGGGGCCGGCTCGCTCCTTTGTTGCTGGCGGGCGGAGGGTTGCGCATGGGTCAGGTCATAGGCGAATCTTCGAGAGATGCGGGAGAACCTTCGGCCGATCCGGTAACGATCGATAATCTTACCGCGACGATTCTGCACACGCTCCTGGACCCGGGCGAAGTCCGGTTGATGGACAATCTTCCGCGCGACTTGGTGCGCTTGATCAGCTCGGGCCTGCCGATCCGCCAGTTGTTTTGACGGCGTTGCGCTTGCCTCAGGCTTGAACAGGGTGTACTCACCCAGCCCTGCGCCTTCGGCAGCGCGCGCGTTGTCCGTATTGGGCTCGCTGGCCCCTCACGACGAAACAGTAGGAGAAACGCGGGCTAGGGACGAAAGATCGAATGAAGCAACATGAAAATCCGGCACGCGGTAATCACGGCAGGAGGTAGGGGGCACCGGCGCATTCCGTTGCAGACCGCCAGCGATATCGAGGGGCAGCCGCGGACGGCCCTATGGCTGCTGCTTGAGGAAGCTCGAGCGGCCGGGATTGAGAGCGTGCGCATTGTGGTCCAGCCTGGAGACGAGGCTATTTATCTCGAGGCGGCAGGGGAGTTGAGCGACGGCCTCACCTTCGTGACCCAGGACCAGCCCAGAGGATATGGCGACGCCGTATGGCGGGCAGGGCGGTCCTTGGGCGTGGAACCTTTCCTTTTGATGGTCAGCGATCATCTTTTCGTCAGTTTGGATCCGGGACGCAACTGCGCTCGCCAACTCGTGGAGACGGCGGAGAAATACGGGGCGGCGGTTTCCGCAGTCCAGAGCACGCACGAAAGCCGGTTGGGCTCGTTCGGAACGGCGACGGGTCCGTTGTTCGGCCGGACAGCGGGTTTGTACGAGGTAAAACGGGTGCGGGAGAAGCCGACCCCCACGCTGGCGGAACAAGAGTTGCTGGCGCCGGGTTTGCGGCCGGGGCATTATCTCTGCTTTTTCGGCATGCATGTGATCACGCCGGCGGTGATCGGTATTCTGGAGGAACAAGCGGAACAGGCTGGGGAAGGAGGGCTGGGATTGTCTCCGGCTCTGGACGCCTTGGCCTCGCGGGAGCGTTATCTGGCGCTGGAGATCGCGGGCTGGCGCTACGATTTGGAAAGCCGCCACGGCTTGCTCATCGCTCAACTCGCCTTGGCCCTGCATGGGAAACGCAGAGAGGAGATTCTCAGCAGTTTACTTGAACTGATGATCCAACGCTGAAATGGGGAGAGCGGCGAAAGGGTGAGTGTTAGGAAAGATGAGTGAGCGGCAGAGCAGGCTTGTGACAGTGATCCGCTCGGGGGATCCGGCGGAACGCAACCGTTCGCTGGAGTCGGTGTGCGGGGCGATGAGCCTTGAGGAACTGCGGGCGGAGTGCGCGGCGCTGGACCGCTTCCGGCGCGACTCGACGAATTTGTATGAAAAGGTCCGCGCCTTGTACCTGCTCTACGCCCTTTACCGGTTCTACTTGCCGGGGCTCCTGGTTGGAGCGGGACCGGGCAAGATCCGGCCTGATGGGTATGCCGCATTTCTAGATCGCCGCTTTCAGGAAGCGATTGCTTGCTCGCTTCGGGCGGTGGAAGAGGAAGGATTGAACGATACGCTTTGCAGTTGTCTGGCCGCGAGCTACGAAGCTTTGGGCTTGCAACTCTTGCGGGATCAGGTCCGGGCCAGCGTCCGGTCGGTGCGCGGCAATCAGTGGACCTTTCGCACCGGACACGCCCTTTCGCATCCCTTGCGAGTGCGGCCGGAGTTGTTAGGGCTCGAGAACGGGCTCTATCCGGTGGTGCACGAGCGCACGGCGGTGCGGTTGGATCTTTCGCACAGCGGCTGGAGCGACATTTTTTTCCTGGGGATGGATTATCCCGAGGGCGCCCGGGTCTTGAACATTTCGGTGGACCTGGGTGTGCATGGACGGGATTCCACTTGCCGGCCGCCGGTGGAAGCCTGCTTCCGAGTTATCGAAGATCCGGTCATTCGGCTTTGCAGCGTCGATCTGGGCTCGGTGGTCGAGGTGCGATCGATGGAGGAGATCTTCGATTTCGCCCGGGACCACCTGGGTCTGCTCAAGGCAGCGCTGATCGCTTCGGGATTGGTTCCGAGCGCGATGGAAGGAGCGGGACAGCGTTTGGAGGACTTGTTGGAGGTCCTGGTGGGAGCGGGCCGCGGCATCGAGTTGGTGAGTTCGGTGAACGACATACCCAAGGGATCGCGGTTGGCGGTATCGACCAATTTGCTGGGTTGTTTGATCGCCGTCTGCATGCGGGCGACGGGACAGACGGAATCCCTGGAGGGTCCCTTGCAAGAAGGGGAACGCCGGACGGCGGCGTCCCGGGCCATTTTGGGAGAGTGGTTAGGAGGATCGGGCGGAGGGTGGCAGGATTCAGGCGGGGTGTGGCCGGGAATCAAAATCATTTCCGGTTGTGCGGCGGGCGCGGACGACCCTGAATACGGCGTCAGCGCGGGACGGCTTCTGCCCTGGCACGAAGTTCTGAGCGAGGAGGAGGTGACGGAGGAGACCCGGGCGGCCTTGCAAGAAAGCTTGGTGTTGGTCCACGGGGGGATGGCCCAGAACGTGGGGCCCATTCTGGAAATGGCGACGGAGAAGTATTTGTTGCGGCTGGGTAAGGAATGGGATGCGCGGCAGGAAAGTCTGCGGTTGTTCGACCGGATCGTCGCGGCGCTGCGGGCCGGGGATTTGGAAGAGCTGGCCCGTTGCACGGACCGGCATTTCGACGGTCCCCTTCGGGCTATCATTCCCTGGGTGAACAATGCCTATACGGAAGCGCTCCGGCGGCGGATGGAGCGCGAGTTTGGCGAGGTCTACCGCGGCTTTCTCATGTTAGGAGGCATGTCAGGGGGCGGCATGGGCTTCTGGTTCGCGCCGGGCCGCGCGGAAGGATTGAGGGACAGGGTGCAGGAGATCCTTTTGCGCACGAAGCGGGAGTTTGAACGGTCCTTGCCTTTCGCGATGGATCCGGTGGTTTACTGTTACCGGATCAACAGCCAAGGTTCGGCGGCGGAGTGGAAGGTAGGGGCGGCGGCGTTGATGCCGGCGGGGTATTACCCGTTGATTCTGCCGGTGATTCTGCAAAGCGATCCCCGAGGCGTGGCCCCAGTGCGTCGGGCTGAGGCGGAGCGGTTCTACGCTGCGGCGAAGGAGGATGCGGAACTGCGTCGCGGGTTGGACCGGCTATTTGCGGAGTTGTTTCCGGTCTCGCATGGGGACGGCGGAGCGGAAGAAAATCTCGACGTTTTGTTAGACACGCTGGGCTTCGACTGGGTGCAGCATGAGCGAATTCGTCAGGATTTGACGAGCGGTCGCATCGGTCTGGCGCAGAACCGGCTGGCTCCGACGGTGAGCATCGAGGACGTGGACGACCGGGAGGTGATGCTTTTCCAAAGGGACGTTTCCGCGGCAGACCGGGAGGCGGGCGAGGCGATGCTTGCCGCGGGAGAGGTGGCTGTGGTGACGCTGGCCGGGGGGGCGGCCAGCCGGTGGACGGAAGGCGCGGGTGTGGTCAAGGCCTTGCACCCATTCTGCCGGATGGGGGAGGCCTACCGCACTTTTGTGGAGGTGCATTTGGCGAAATGCCGGCAAGTCGGAGACCGGTGCGGAGTTTATCCCCCTTACGTGATCACCACGAGTTTTCTAACGGAAGCGCCGGTCCGGGAGATGCTTGTGCAGCGGGGGAACTACGGGTATCCCGGGCTGGTCCGGGTGTCGCGAGGGGAGTCCATTGGGTTGCGACTGGTTCCGACGGAGCGGGATCTGCGCTTTCAATGGGAACAGATGCCCGTGCAGCAATTGGACGAGCGTGCTCAGAAGGTGCGGGAGAGCGCGCAGGAAGCGCTGATTGCCTGGGCCAGGGCGGCGGGGGAAGGATCCGACTACCGGGACAATCGGCCCGGGCAATGTCTGCATCCCGTCGGGCACTGGTACGAGATACCCAATCTGCTGTTGAACGGGACGCTGCGAGACCTTCTGGAGGCGCGCCCACAACTCCAGACCTTGCTGGTGCACAACGTGGACACACTAGGGGCGTGGCTGGATCCGGCCTTGTGCGGATTGTTTCGCCGGACTGGAGCCTGCCTGATGTTCGAAGTGATTTCGAGGAGGATCGAGGATGTGGGGGGAGGGCTGGCGAAAGTGGACGGCAGGCTGCGGCTGATCGAAGGGATGGCCTTGCCGCGGGAAGACGACGAGTTTTTGTTGAGTTACTACAACTCGGCCACGAACTGGGTGGATATCGACGGGCTGCTCGCGGTGTTCGGTCTGCGGCGCGGCGATTTGGACGATGCCGGGCGGACCCGGGAAGCGGTCCGGGCCATGGCCCGGCGGGCCCCTGCTTACATCACTTTGAAAGAGGTGAAGAAACGGTGGGGACAGGGACAGGAAGACGTGTATCCGGTGGCGCAGTTCGAGCGTTTGTGGGGCGACATGACGGTCTTGCCAGGGGTGGATACGCGATTTGTGGTCGTGCCGCGGGCGAGAGGGCAGCAGTTGAAGGCGCAGGCGCAGTTGGACGGGTGGTTCCGAGACGGTTCGGCGGATGCGGTGGAAGCGCTCTGTACCTGGGGGCCCCGAGACCCCAAGGGCTGTTTTCCTCTCGACAGAAGGGCAGGCGGGGCGTTTGGTGCGGCACGGTTATGAAGGCGTATTCTTGGGAGAGCCGGTGTTTCAGCCGCCGGGGTGTTGCCGGGGCGATGATCCTGGCGGTCGGGCTGATTTCGTCCGGGTCAGGCGACGAGCCCGATTTTGGGGAGCAAGCCGCGGCGGCGGCGGCCGATGCGGCCTCGGGAGTGAAGGCGGAGCCCACTTTCCCAAAGCCCTTCTGGGACAAGGCGCCGGGCGAAATCCGGAAGGTCTCGGAAGATGTCTACGCCATCGGCGATGTGCGGATCGAGCGCTCGACGCGTTGTGTCCGGGTGCCGGTGGAGGTGAACATGGTGGAAGGAGCCATCGAGTATTTTTTGTGCACAGCCTACGGGAAGGTCCATGAGGCGGTGCTCAAGACGGAAGTGATTCCGCTGGAGATCCATCTGGCGGTGTTGCTGTTAGGCCGGCCCGGGCAGATTCCGGAATCACTGCCGGAAGGCGCCCTGGAGCTTTCCGAACAGTGCCCAGTGGAGATGGTCCTCGAGTTTCCGGCGGTGGCCGGTGAACAGGAAGGAACGGATGTGCGGTCCGTTCCGGCGGGCCGGTTGGTCATGAATCACGAAACGGAGACGCCTTTGGAAGATGACGTGTGGATTTATACGAGTTCGCGGATGTATGAGACGATATTCACGGCGCAACGCAACGGGAACGTCATCGCCATCATGGAGGACCCGTCGTCTTTGGTGAACATGCGCGGGCCGCTGCGCCAGCGAGATGATTTGTGGGAGCCGAACGCCGAGGTCCTTCCGGCGGTGGGAACGAAGGGAACCCTGGTGTTGCGGGTGCCGGAGCAGCATAAGCCGGCGCAAGGCGCGGAGCCTCCGGGAGGAACGCCGTCCTCGAAAGAAGAGACTTCCGGGGAAAAGTCCTGATGAGGCGGGGAGGAGTGGGATCGTCTGCCGGAAAGACGCAGGATCGCCGGAGAGGAGTTGTGCGGGCCTGCCTGCGGAGCTGGCTTCTGGTCTTGGCGGCAGCGGGACCCTGGGTTGCGGCCGATCGCGCCGCCGCACAGAGCGAGGCAGGGAGGCCGGATCGCTCCGAACGGAGGGAGCGGCTTTTGCAGGTGGATCGTGAGCGCTGGCCGGCTGAAATGGTGGCGCAGGAGTTGGATGGGCCGCTGCGGGCGTGGATGAGTTGGTTTTCGGATCCCGAGCGCAGGGAAGCGGGTCTGCGGGAGCTGCTGGGGCCCGGTTTTTCCGGAACGCCATTCGTTTTGTCGGGCGAGGTGCGCAAAGAGCCGTGCGGGCTCGTGATCGGGTCCGGGCGAACCGGTCTGAGCGCCGTCACAACAGATGCTTTTGTGGAGAGCACGATGGAATACGCGCGCGCATTCGTGGGCATCGACCGCACGGAATATCACGTCAGCCGGATCGAGTTGGAGGATGTGGACGGCGGACAAGGGGCGGAGATCGAGGTGGACATTCGGCTGTCAGCCTTGGGAGGGGAACTCCGCCGGGAAGATCAATGGACCGCCGTGCTTGGCTATGAGCGCCGTGAGCAGGAGACGGGGCCGGCCTGGCTGCTGCGGGAATGCGGGATCCGCGCGTTCACATCGTTGCGCGGACCGCCGCAGTTTGGAGAGGTGGAGACGCCGGCGGGCTTGGGCCGGCCGGATCCAGGAGAAACGCTTTACGTGGCTTACTTTGCCGAGGGGTTGGCGCTTGGCGATTTCGATGGGGACGGAGATTTGGATGTGTTTCAGCCGCGAAAAGGGGAGCCGGCGGCTCTTTGGGAGAACGATGGTTCCGGGAAGTTCACGGAAACGGCGGAGGAGAGAGGATTGGGAGGCCTGGCTGGGGTGCGAGCCGGGTATTTCTTCGATCAGGACAATGATGGGGATGTGGATTTGCTGGTACTGACAGAGCGGAGGTTTCTTGTGTTTGAGAACACGGACGGCCGGTTTGCCGACATTTCGGCTCGCAGCGGTTTCGAGAAGATGATCACCGGCGGGCTTACAGGAGCTGCCTTCGGGGACTTCGACCGGGACGGATTGCTCGATTTCTATGTAGTGAACTACGGCAACCCGGACGAGGGCCCCGGGTTCGGTTACTTCGACAGCCGCAACGGCTACTTCAACAAGTTGTTCCGGAACCAGGGAGGCGGGGTGTTTGCCGATGGGACGGACGCGGCGGGCCTGGGAGCGGACAACCGGCGATGGAGTTTTGCGGCAATGTTTGCGGATGTGGACGAGGACGGATGGCCGGACTTGTATGTGGTCAACGATTACGGGCCAAATCAGCTCTTTATGAATGGCGGGGACGGGACCTTTCGCGATGAGGCGGCGGAACGGGGCGCGGCGGATTTTGGGAACGGAATGGGCGTGAGCTGGGGGGATCTCGACGGCGATGGCCGGATGGATTTGTATGTGTCGAATATGGAAAGCTATGCCGGGAAGAGGATCACGCGGGCGGCGGGTTTTCCTGGCGATGCCGAGGCCAAAGCGCGGGCTTATCGCTTCGCCAAAGGAAACACCTGGCTTCGCGGTGTGGGGGAGGGACGCTTCGAAGAGGTCGCGGGGACGCTCTTGGAGCTGGGCCGCTGGGCCTGGGGAAATCTGCTCTGGGACTACGACAACGACGGCGATCTCGACGTGTATGTCGCCAATGGGATGTTCACAAACGCTGGGGCGGCGGACACGTGACCGGTCTTTTGGCGCCACGTGGTGGCTCCGATCAGCGGGAAAGAGCCGGCTTTCATCGAGGGCGCGGCCTTTTTGGGCGACTTGATTCAGGGAGAACAGCAGTCCTTGAGCGGTTACGAGCGGAATCGCATGTTTCAGAACTTGGGCGGCGGACAGTTCGCAGATGTGGGAGCCCTGGCGGGCGTGGACAGGATCGAGGATGGGAGAGCGGTCGTTACAGCGGATCTCGATGGGGATGGGGGATTGGATCTGCTTCTGTCGAACCGGAATTCACCGCGTCTGATGGTGTTGCGGAATGAGGTGGAGCCGCGGGGCGGTTGGTTGAGGGTGGCCCTTGAGGGGGTGAGGTCCAACCGGCAGGGGGTGGGGGCGCGTCTGCGCTTGCGGACGGGCGGTAAGGAACAGGTGCGCGAGGTCCAGATCGGCAATGGGTTTGTGGGACAGGGCGACGCGGCGGTCTGGTTTGGGCTCGGCGGGGCTTCCCGGGCCGAGGAATTGGAGGTCTTTTGGCCCTCGGGGAGCGAACAGCGGGTGACGGAAGGTTTGGAAGGCGGCCAGACACGGCTGATCCGCGAGCCGGACGAATCTAGGGATTGACGGCGCGTTGTTGGGGGGGGGTGCCGGAGAATAGGGAAATGACCAGGAAATGTCCTTGTGCTGTCGCGTTGGGGCGGAAAATGTTCAAAAAAGAAGAAATTCTTCTTTACGAAGCCGGGAGAACTCTTCAGAGTCCGGCGTTATTGCTGGGGGAGAAAGAGAGCGCTCATAACTCATCGACTATAATTGCGTTGATGAACGGAAGTTCTCTGTCGCCCGCCAACCTAGATTCTGACTCGTTATGATGCGCCGAATACTTATTCCTTTCGCTTCGCTTCTGGGGCTCGCTGGAGCGGCTTTTGCCGTGCAACCGACTGCGAAGACCGTTCCTTGGGTGGCGACCAATCCGCTGCTGCCCCACACCATTTTCAGTGGTGAATCGACGACGCTGAAGGGCGTCACCGACGTGCAGGGCGCGAACTTCGAATACACCTGGGATTTTGGGGATGGAAGTCCGGTGTTCTCCGCGCCGGTCACGAATCAGTATGTGCTGGAGGCGGTGCACACCTATACCGGGGCGGTGGGGACCATTTTCGTGGCCACCTTGACAGTTCGCGATAATGACACCGCCGAGTCGGACACAAGGAATTACTTCGTGGAGGTCCGGACCAAGGATTTGTCAGCGGAAGTCAACCGGGCCATCGATGAAGGCCTGTGGTATCTGCACAAGACGCAGCGCAAAGACGGACTTTTTGCCGGATCGGGCGATTGGAATGCCGGATTTGCGGGCGGAACATTTGCGGCCTACTGGGCCAACAATGTGACCGCCTTCGAGGTGAACGGGCATTTGGAGACGGGTCCTGCGAGCAACCCCTATACGGAGACGGTGAGTCGCGGGTTGAAATCGATCTTCAGCGTGTTGCAGACCAGGACGCTCGGGTTGCAGAACAACCTCGTGGGGATGGGCCTGGATCCGGACGTGAACGGAAACGGCTATGGAGTGTATGTGAACCAGGTCGATCCGTATTATCAGAGCGGGACAGTGGTGGATGCGATCGTTGCGACGGGGACGCCGAATGCAGTGACGACAACGGGCAAAGCTCCGGCTGCTCCCGACCCGGGAGTTTTGGGACGGACCTATGGCGAGATCGTGCAGGATATGGTGGATCACCTGAGCTGGGGGCAATCAGACAACAATAACGGAGGCGGCTGGCAGTACGTGGATCAGCAGGGTCCCGACAACTCCACCAACCAGTGGGTGGCCATTTCTTTCATTGCCGCAGAGAGAAACTTCGGGGCGACGATTCCAGGATGGGTCGCGGAGAACAACGAGATTTGGCTGAACAACAGCCAGCAAACCGAAGCGGACGGACAGCCGGGCGTATTCGGTTACACGAGCAAGTTCCCGATTTGGGGTCCGACGGCGACGACCCCTTCGGGGATGGTGCAGATGGCTTGGCAGGGAATCGGCCGGGGCGACATTCGTTGGGACCGCTCGGAAGACTTTATGCGCGAGCTATTCCCCGATCCCGTTGCGGGCACGGATGGAACCAACGAAGTTCTGGACAACTACTACGGGCTTCTCTCTTTCACCAAGGCATTGCTTCTCCATGACAGCAACGGCGACAAGGTGGCCGAACCGGTCACGTTGTTGGGAGGAGATCTCGATTGGTATGACGCTCAAGTCTCTCAAGGGGATGAGGCTGATGGGGTGGCGCGGACCTTGGTCGGGGATCAGATCACGCCGGGAACGGCCGCTGGGGGATATTGGACGCAGCACCACGCTCAGGGCAGTCAGAAATGGCCTTTAGAGACAGCGAGCGCGATCATCATGTTGAACCGGACTGTGTTCGAAGCGGGCGTTCCGGTGGCGGTGGCGCAAGCCAATCCGAACCCGACCGTGGCAGGAGCCATCATCCAATTAAACGGCAGCAATTCCTTCCACCAGGCTCAGGGTCTGAACATCGACAGTTGGGAGTGGGACTTGGACAACAACGGCACGTTTGACGTCAGCGGAGTGCTGGCCACGGTGTCCTTCCCGGCAACCGGGATGTATCCGGTGCGCCTGCGGGTGACCGACGACGCCGTGCCAGAGCAGTCGGCCGTGACTACGATCACCATCGATGTGGCCTTGCCGCCGCTGGTGCCGACCGCGGACGCGGGTGGTCCCTACAATTTCTGTCCGCAGACGACTCCCTGGTTCCTCGATGCAACGGCGTCGAGCAATCCGGATGAGGGCCTGAGCGAGATTGGGCAGCCCGGCGACACCATCCAGTCTTACCAATGGGAATTGAATGGGAACAACATGTTTGACGATGCAGTGGGAGCGGAGCCGGACGTGACGGCCTTTTTCCAGGGCTTAGGCGTAGGCGACTATGTGATTCAGGTGAGGGTCACCGACACGACGGCATCGTCGTTTCCGAGCAGTGGTCAACCGGATTTGAGCGATACGGATTTCGCCACGGTACATGTGTTGGCTGCCGATGACGAGATTTGCGCTTGTTCCGAGGAGATGGATCTTCAGGGGCGACCGAAGGAGACTAAGGTGCAATTGACCTGGGTAGACATTGGCGCCGCCGGATACAACGTCTATCGAGCGACGATTTCCGGCGGGCCTTATCTGAAGATCGGGGACACCACCTCGACCTACGCGACGTTCCTCGACAGCGGTCCGCTCACTCTCGGAACGACTTACTATTACGTCGTGCGGGCCAAAGGCCTCGACGAACTGGAGTTTTGTCAGAGTCTCGAGGCATCGGTGACGCCGGCTGGCCGGTTAACCCCTGTGCCGCAAGCGGGCCGAGGCCAGAGACCCGTGGGAGACGATCCGCCTGGGCGAAAGAACACCGACTAACCGGCTAAAGACAGGCAACAAAATCGAATTCAACGAAATGCATCAGTCAACCAGCACATTTCTCATGAAACTCTCTCGCATCCTGATCCTGACCGCCGGCATGTTGGCGGGATCGGCGGCCCTCTCTTGGGGCGCTTCGGGCCTCTTTGACCGGGGCTATAACATCGATGGTGTAGTCAACATTGCTGGGGCCGGAGGAGCCGTTCCGCCAGCGGGTGTGGACGAGTCGGGTCTAGGTCTTGGCAAAGGCGTCGGGACGGTCGGAGTGACCGTGGCTGGCGCAGGCGCCCACTACGTGGCCTTTTTCGTCGATCATGAGATCGATGAATTGGACAACACCTTCTTCAACGAGTTCGGGAGCGTCTCGGGAGTGGCTCCGGCCGGGCTCTCATGGGAAATCGATGAACCGGAGTATGTGTTCGGGAACATTGTTTCGAACTTCACAATCGCTTCGTTGGACAACAGCAATGGGGTCCCAGCCGGGATGGAAGACGACGTCTCGATGGCCATCGGTTGGAATTTTGTGCTCGGTGATGGCGAGTTTGCAAACATCACATTCTCGATCACGGAGGAAGCCCCGGCAGGGGGGTTCTATCTTCAGCAGACCGATCCGGATTCCAACATGTCGATCTTCTTCTCAAGTTCCTTGGCGATCATTCCGGAACCTTCGAGTATGGCTCTGGTAGCGGCAGGATTCATGGGGCTTCTGTTCGGCCGTCGCCGGCGGGCCCGGTCCTAATAATGGTGTGAATCGAAGCCGAGGCTGTTGAAGAGATTTGTTTTTGGCGGGCGGTGGAAGAGGATTCCACCGCCCGTTCTGTTTTGGGGATGAGGATTCTAATGGCTAATGGGACGGACATCGAATGGAGGCTCCCTTGGCATTGACCCCAGGCGCAGAAACTCCTGGGCTCCCTATCAGCGGGTTTCGCTGGCGACCAGAGTGGTCACGCATTCCAGGTGCCTCGTTTGGGGAAAGAGATCGAAGGGCTGGACCCGGCCGATGGCATAGCCGTGGCTGGCAAAGAGCTGGATGTCGCGGATCTGGGTGGCGGGATTGCAGGACACGTAGACGACGCGTTCTGGTTGGAAGGTAAACAGACGTTCCAGGAACAGGGGATCGCATCCCCGGCGGGGCGGATCGATGACCACGGCAGTTTCGCGTCCTGGATAGGGATAGCGCGGGAAAATGGTTTCCGCTTTTCCAATGTAAAATTCGGCGTTGTCGATGCCGTTGCGCGCGGCATTGTCGCGAGCCCATTGGATAGAAGCGCGGCTGACCTCGACGCCGATGGACTTCTCGAAGGCGGAGGCAGCGGTAAGACAGAACAGGCCGCTCCCGCAGTAGGTGTCGAGCAGGTAGCGCGCCTTGCCGGCAGAAGCTTCCTGGCGCACGTGGGCGGTGAAACGTTCCAAAAGGAAGGCATTGTTCTGAAAGAACTCTCCGGCGGGAAAATGGAACTCGAGGTTGCCCACGCGTTCTATGGCGGTCGCCGTGGGATCGGTGACGATTGGGGGGGATCCTGCCGAACAGCGGAAGAGCAGGGTTGCTCCGCGGCGGTAAGGGGAGCCTTGCTGGAGAAGTTCTTTCCGGCGTTCTTGGTAGGCCCGGTTGATCTCTGGCCTGGCGATGGGACACTCCTGAATGTCGAGGATTTCGCGCCGGGAACCGGGCCGGAGAAAGCCGATGGCCTGGATGCTCCCGTCCTTGGGCGCTTGGAAGTGAGGAGTGATCTTGGAGCGGTATTCGTAGACGCGGGGAGAAGGTTCCACGGACTCCACGTCGACGCTGAGATCGGCCATGTGCTGGAAGAGTTCGCGCAATTGCCGGCGCTTCCATTCCAATTGAGCGGGATACGAGAGGTTCTGGTATTGGCATCCGCCGCACGAGGTGAAGTGAGGACAAAGAGGTTCGACGCGATCTGGGGAGGAACGGAGGACTTCAAGAAGATCGGCAGAGCTGTAGCTGGCAGTGTTCCGGTAGATCCGGGCGCGAACGCGTTCACCGGGCAGGCTGAAGGGCACAAAAACGACCCAGCCGTCGATACGTCCGACGCCGTGACCGAGGTTGCTCAGAGATTCGATTTCGACTTCCAACTCCGCATGGTAGGGAAAGGGGATGGGGACGAAGGATTTCGAGGGCCTGGGCATGGGCGGCTGTCTTTATGGGGGTGAGCGGGAACTTTGGCAAGGTGGGTCAATGCAGGGGGGCCGCGCACGCCGCGCACACTGTCTATGCACCGGCAGGGCCTGGGCGGGCAGGTTTCCTGGCGCAACGGGTCAGGCCCGGGTTGCGACAGGGAAGCGATCTGCTAATAGATCCGAGCATGAGCGGATGGACACGTTACGGGGATTGGCTGGTGCGGGAACAGATGACCGGCTTATGGCTGGACGTGAGTCGCATGGGGCTGGACGAGGCTTTTCTCGAGAGCATGAGGGAGCGAATGGAGCGGGCTTTTGCGGACATGCAAGAGCTTGAGGCGGGTGGCATCGCCAATCCGGATGAGCAGAGAATGGTGGGCCATTATTGGCTGCGGGCTCCGGAGCTGGCCCCGAACGAGGCTTTGGCGCGGGCGATCCGGGAGGACCGGGCAGCCTGTATGGAGTTTGCCGGCCGGGTTGCCCGCGGAGAGGTGTGCGGAGAAGGGGGGCAAGCGTTTCGAGAAGTGTTGCTTATTGGCATTGGTGGTTCGGCGCTGGGTCCTCAACTGGCGGCGGACGCGCTCGGCCAGGCGACGGCGCCGATGAGGATGCATTATTTCGACAATACGGATCCGGATGGATTCGACCGTATTCTGGATGGGCTGCGGGACCGGTTAGGAGAGACCTTGACGGTGGTGATCTCGAAGTCCGGAGGGACGCAGGAGACTCGGAACGGGATGCTGGAGGCAGCGGCGGCCTACCGGGCTGCGGGTCTGGATTTTGCGCGTCATGCCGCGGCGGTGACGGGTGAGGGAAGCGCGTTGGACCGCGAGGCTGTGGCGAGCGGGTGGCTCGGGCGGTTTCCCATGCACGACTGGGTGGGAGGCCGCACTTCGCTGATGAGCGCTGTCGGATTGTTGCCCATGGCCTTGCAGGGTTTCGACACCGGAGCCTTGCTGGAGGGGGCCGCGAGCATGGACCTGCACACGCGATCGGAGCAAGCGGACAAGAACGCGGCGATGTTGTTGGCGCTGGCCTGGCATCATGCAGGGGAAGGCCGGGGCGTGAAAGACATGGTCATTCTTCCCTACAAGGACCGGTTGCTTCTCTTGAGTCGCTATTTGCAGCAATTGGTCATGGAATCGTTAGGGAAGGATCGCGATCGGGACGGCCGGGAGACGGCCCAGGGCATTGCGGTTTATGGCAACAAGGGTTCCACTGATCAACACGCCTTCGTCCAGCAGCTCCGCGACGGCGTGGACAATTTCTTTGTTGCCTTTGTGGAAGTGCGCCGGGCCCGGCAGGGTGAGTCGCTGGAGGTGGCGCCCGGGGCGACCTCGGGGGACTATTTGCAGGGCTTTCTTCGCGGGACACGGCGGGCGCTTACGGAGCGCGGCAGGAAATCGATCACCTTGAGCATTCCGGAGGTGGATGAAAGGAGCCTGGGAGCGTTGATCGCCTTGTTCGAGCGGGCCGTGGGGTTTTACGCGTCTTTGGTGAACATCAACGCCTATCATCAACCCGGGGTGCAAGCTGGGAAGACGGCGGCGGAGGATTTTTTGGCGTTGCTGGCCAAGGTGCAAACGGAGTTGGCCGGCAATGGAGAAGAGATCCTGGCTGCGGACCTGGCGCAGCTGTTGGCGGAGGACACGGAGGACGTGTTTCATGCGCTGCATCATTTGGCGGCGAACGGAGGGGCGCAATGCCGGCTGGGTTTGCATCCTGCGGAAGACCGCTTCACGGGGAGCTGATGACGGATCGAGTCCAGGGAACAAGCGGCGGCCGGTCTGACCAGCGGGAAGCGGCGGAAGATCCTTTGGAGAAGCTGAGGACGCACGCGGGGCAGGCGCTCCTCTATTGTCCAGAGCGGAGACCCAGGCCGGCTGCGGAACTCGGGTCCATTTACAAGCGGTTTCTTAAGATTGAACAACACCGGCTGCGATTCCTGCACAACGGCGGCGCCGGCGGAGTTGAAGTGTGCCGGCGACGCTCTGCGCTCTGTGATTTGGTATTGGACAATCTTTTCAAGGAGTCCTTTGCCCGGCTCCATCCGGGCCGGGATTTCGAGGATTGTCCGGCGCAACTGGTGGCCCTGGGAGGGTACGGACGGGGCTTGCTCAATCCGGGCAGCGACGTCGATCTTTTGTTTCTGCTCGCTTCCCCGGTGCGTCGTTTGCCGGCCGAGACCAAGCAAATGATCGAGCAGATCATTCCCCTGTTGTGGGATGCTGGGCTGAAGGTCAGTCATACGGTGTGGGATGTGAAGGAGGCGGTGCGACGGTCGTTGGCGGACGACCGGACCTTGACGTCTTTCTTGGAGGCGCGGCTGATTCTGGGACGAGCGGCTGTCTTTGAGGGGTTGCAGGAGATGTTTGAGCGTCAGTGCCTGAAAGGGCGTCAACGGGAAAACCTGGATCGGCGGCGGCAGGACCTGGATCAGAGGCGCGGGAAGCATCGCACGGTTTTTCTTCAAGAGCCCAACGTGAAAGGGGGATGCGGGGGATTGAGAGACTATCACAACTTGATTTGGCTGGCGCGCTTGCAGTTTGGAGCCAACGACCTCGAGGAATTCGTGCGCGCAGGGGTTCTTTCGGCGGCCGATCTGCGGGAGGTGGAGCGAGCCCATGATCTTTTGTTGCGAGTCCGCAACGGTCTTCACTTTGCCTCACGACCGCCGACGGATGTATTGACGCTGCGGCTTCAAGGAGTGTTGGCCACGCAGTTCGGGTATCCTCAGGCGAACATATTGCGGCGCTGCGAGGAGTTTATGCGCGACTACTACCGGCACACCCGGCAGTTGTATCTGCATCTGGGAAAAGTGTTGGAGCGGTTGAAGATCGCGGAATTGGAGGAGGACGATCGTGGGTTGATGAGTTTCTTGGCGCGGAGACGGCAGCCGCGCGAAGCTTTCGACGGATTCGAGAGTTGGCAGGGCAGGCTTTACGCGCAAAGCAAGGACCTGTTCCGGGAGGATCCGGTCCGGATCATGCGGGCCTTTCAGCACGCCCAGCAGAGGCAACTCGTGATGAGCCCGGACCTGAGCGAGTTGATTCGGGAGAGCTATCCCCTGATCAACCGGACGTTTCGTTACAACCGAAAGGTGTGCCGCGTTTTTGAAGCGATTCTCGCGAGGCCGGGCGAGGTTTACCGGACCTTGAAGCAAATGCACCGGGTCGGGGTGTTGGGCCGCTACCTTCCGGAATTCGGAGCGCTGACCTGTTTGGTGCAGCACGAGTTCTTCCACCGCTACACAGCGGACTACCATACACTTCTTTGCACGGCGAAGCTGGACGAACTGGCGGGGTCGGACCGGACGGAAGTGGTGTTTTTTCAGGAACTGTTTCGTTCGATCGAGGATCCTTTCGTTCTCTACTTGGCGTTGTTGCTGCACGACACCGGGCGGGCGGAGAACGTGCGTTTGCACAGCGACGCCAGCACGATCTTGGCCAGCCGGGTATGCCGGCGCTTGCAGATTCGTGGGGACCGGCGCCGGCTCCTCCTGTTCTTGGTCGACCATCATCTGACGTTTTGGCGCACGGCGACGACGAAGAATGTCGATGATCCGGAAACGGCGACGGAGTTCGCCGGGGTCGTACGGAACAAGCGCAATCTTGACGCGCTTTACTTGTTCACGCTGGTCGATTCCCGGGCGACGAACGAAGAGGCGTGGTCGGATTGGAAGGCGCAACTGATGCACCAGCTCTACACATCCACCTTGTTGTACTGGGAAAAGGGGGCGTCCTTCCGGTTGGAGGCGGGTCAGCCCGACGAGATGTTGCGCGAGGGGGTGGTGCGGAAACTGGGCGAGAGTCATCGGGAAGAAGTGGACGCTCATTTGCGATTGATGCCGCCGCGTTATTTCCCGTTTCGGAAGGTGGGGCAAGTGGCGCTTCATGTGCAGATGGCGCACGAGTTCATCGAGCGATGTCTGGAGCCGGCGGGTGATCCGTTGGCCGCAATTCTCCACTGGTCCAAACGGGAGGGCGGCGGGTACAGCGAGCTGACCGTTGTGACCTGGAATCGCCCTTTCCTGGTGGCGCGAGTAGCTGGGGCCCTGGCGGCGCACGAGATGAACATCCTGAGCGCTGATATCTTCAGTCGCGACGACGACATCGCGGTGGACTTCTTCCGGGTGTGCACGACGGATTTCATGCCGGTGACGGCTCCGTCTACCCAGCGATCGATCGGGCGGATGCTGGAGCAGTCGCTGGAGGTGGAGAGGTTCGATTTTCGGCCGCTCATCCAGAAGGCCTGCACGCGGTCGGTGTTGAACGTGAGGGAGACCGGCGCATTTCCGCAGCGGGTGCATGTGGACAACCGGGCGGATCGCCGAACCACACTGGTGGAGGTGCAAGCGGTAGACCGGTTGGGTTTGCTCTACGACTTGCTTGAGATTGTGGACCGGCTGGATTTGGAATTGGTTTCGGCAAGGATTGCCACCGAGAACGGAGCGGCCCTGGATTCGCTGTGGTTGGTGAGGCGCCTGGGAGGAAAAATCATCGAGCCCGCGGAGCAGGAGAAACTCCAAACGCAACTGGAGAGGGCGTTGACGAACCCTGCAGGGAAGGCCTGATTCGGGCAGCCGGGGAGAGGGTGATGCGGGCGGGCAATCTACCGGCTTGTTTCCTAAAGGGCTTGCAATCGGCGATCCCAAGTGATTGGTCTACGGGGCCTGCCGCGGGAGTCGCAGGCCTTTTGTCCCAGGTCATCCAGCGAGGGTTTTATGAAGGAGCATGCGATCGAGAGTTTAACGGGAAGGCTGACGGGGACCGTGCTCGGTTCTGAGGAGGCGGCGCGGCTGCTGATCATCTCCTTGCTGGCTCGGGGGCATGCGTTGATCGAGGGGCCGCCGGGGATTGGCAAGACGACGCTTGCCCACGCTCTGGCGCGGTCGATTCACGGCAGTTTCAGCCGGATTCAGTTCACGCCGGATTTGCTGCCGTCGGATATACTGGGCTACTCGATTTACGATCAATCGAGCGGCGGGTTCCGGTTCATTGAGGGTCCGGTGTTTAGCAACATCGTGCTGGCGGACGAGATCAACCGCACAAGTCCGAGGGTGCAGAGCGCTCTACTGGAATGTATGAACGAACAACAGGTCTCCATTGACGGAGTGACGCGGCGATTGGGAGATCCGTTCATGGTGGTGGCGACCCAGAACAATCTTTACGCTTCCGGGACCTTTCCTCTTCCGGAGCCGCAGCTTGACCGCTTTCTCGTTTCGGTGGCGATGCGGTTGCCTGATTTGGAGACGCAGACGGAGATCCTGCGGTTGCACGCGGACGGCAAAGGAGCCGTGGCGGTGGAACCGCTGCTGACTGAAGAGGAAGTTCGAGTGGGGCAACGGGAAGTGGCGGCAGTGCCGGTTCACGACAAGATCTGTGGGTATGTGGCGGCGCTTTGCGAGGCAGCGCGAAGTTACAAGGGAATGTGGACAGGGTTATCGGCGCGAGCGTCGATTGCCCTGCTTCGGGCGGCGCAGGGCGCTGCTTATTTGAATGGTCACCGGGCGGTGCATCCCGACGACGTCAAGGAGGTGGCTCTGCCGGTGTTGGCGCATCGTCTGTCGTCTCGCGATTTGCGGTCGGCGGGAGCTGCGGGCGCAGAGAGCAGCGTTGAGGAAATCTTGCGGACGACTCCGGCTCCTTGAGGCGGAAGTGCGACAAGCGGACCCGTGGCCCTTCGCATCGAGCCTCCCTTGCCCAACCGGCCGCGGCCGGTGCTGAGTCCTCGTGGGCTGGCGTTGGCTGTGGGCGCGATCGTGGCGGTGTTGTGCGGCGCTTTTGGAGGATGGCCAGGGGCGGTGCAACTGGGACTATTGGTCCTCTTGCTGCTGCCGCTGGGATGGGTTGCGGCCTGGGTGAGCGCGCGTGGGTTGCACTGTGAGCGCCGGTGTCCGGCACATGTCGTCGCCGGAACCGATACTGCCCTCGAGGTGCGAGTCGAAAACAGGTCGCGCTTTTTCGATTCCTTTGCGTTTGAGATAGAGGACAGCCTGCTGCCCTTTGCCCATCGCGGAGTTAGTTTCGGCTGGTTGCGACCGGGGGGAATTCTGCGGCAGACGCTTTCAACGCGCTTTGTGAAACGGGGCGTCATTCGGGATGCGGTGTTCACACTGAGATCCGAGTTCCCATTTGGATTGTTTGCAACCCGTTTCCGTCAGACGGCTCCGGTGGCTCTCACGGTGTTTCCGCGACCCGTCGTTCCCAAACGTCTGCGACACGTGTTGGACAGCGAATTGTTCGAGACGGAGGAAGGCGGATCGACGGCGCGGGACTGGGTCGGCGAGTTTCGCGGCATCCGCCGTTTTCAAGCGGGTGATCCCCTGAAGGCGGTGCATTGGCCGGCGACGGCCCGGTCGGGAACGGTGATGGTGCGGGAACGGGACCGTCCGGTGCCAGAGCGCTATGCCCTCGTATTTCATTCCTACTGCCCACCCGGGGCGCTGCTGTGGCCCGAGACATTCGAGCATTCGATGGAGTTGCTGGCTGGGCTGCTGACCTTCTGTGGGGAACGCGGCGTGCCGGTGGATTTGACGGCGTCTTTCTTGAATTGGAGGACGATTCAGGCCGTGGACACGAGCGATTTGATTCCGGCGATGGAATTGCTGGCGCGAGCCCGGCATGAACCGCAGAGCGGCATTGGCGACCTGGTGAAAGCGCTTCGCGAGCTGCCTGGCAGGCACTCCGTGTTCGTACTGAGCAATACGCCGGTGCGGTTGTGGGAGGATTTGATTCCAGAACTTCCGCGGCGGCTAACGTGCCTCGACAACGCGGACATTCGAACCCGGCGCCCTGTTTTCCGATGGTAGGATCGATCCGGAGACTGGCCCACCTGGGTTTGCTGGGGATGTGCGGGCTTGTGGCGCTGGCGGGCGATAGTGTGTGGTTGTCCGCGGCGGCGGGCGGCGCGATTGCAACGACGTGGCTATTGGAGCGGCGCCGTGTTCCGCTGCGCGTTTTGGCTCCGCTGGCGCTGCTGTGGAGCGGAGTAATCGGGAGCGCGGCGGGAGGGGTCTGGCGAGAGGGGGGCGTGGGTTTGCTGCTCGGGGGCTGCGCTGTTCTGTTCTGGTTAGGGTGGTTTGCTTGCGGGCGAGCGGTAGAAGGCTCTCCGCGGTGGGAACGGTTGCGCGCGGCCTGCTGCGGAGCCGCACCTTTCGCGGCTCTCGCTTTGGCTGCGTTGCTCTTGGACGGGAATCTCGTGGATTGGCCGCGCAGCGAGGCGCTCGCGGTGGCGTTGGCGGTCGTCGGATTGGGATTCGCCGCGGGCGCTGGGGGGTTCTCCTCGCGACATCTGCGGATTCGGGAGAAGGGAGCAAAGGGAACGCGAGCCTGGTTTGCCGGTCCTCTGTTGCTGGCGATTCTCACCGCGATCACGGCGTGGTTGCTCGTGCAGGGGCCGCTGCACGCGGCCTCGCACAAGCTGATCGGTTGGGCCTCTTCCTGGTCCGGCCTTCTCCCACCGCCGCCGCCCGTCAAACCGCCCGATTCTGGGCAGGACACGGACCGTGAGACGACTGGCGAGGGCGAGGGCGAACGTGATCAAACCCGCTCGGAGTGGGAACGGGCGGAGTTGCCGTTTCGCATCGATCTGGAGCTGGACCATGAACCCCGGGTGCTTTTGGATTTTCCGGAAGAGGCGGAGGAGAAGGCCTGGCGGAACCGCACGATCCACCTTCGGCGCTTTGCCTTGGAACGGTTCACGGGCACGCGTTGGGAGCGAGCGGACATGGCGGAGACTCTCCGTTGGGATGGGGGCGACGGTAGGGAGGATGGAGTGGTGTGGTTGGGCCCCCGTCGCGAGGGCGAAGTCCGTTATGCCATTGGGATGGAGACCGAAGCCGGCCAGCCGTTGCTGGTCATGCCCGGGGAGTTGGGGTTTGAACTCGACCGGATCTATATCCGCAGACCAGCATGGTATTCGGTCGAGCAGGAAGGGAGGCTGCGTTACGGCGCGATTTCCGATCCTCGCCGCCTGGAAGACCTCCCGGCAGCTTCGGTTCGTCCTGGGACGGAACCTCCTGAGGGAACTCTGGATCTTCCGGAGGAGTACTGGGCGGTGCACATGGGGAAAGTGGTGGCTGAGATCAATGCGGAAGCAGGCTCGACGGGGGAGGCCTTGGAAGGGATTCGCCGGTATCTTTGGGAGAACATCGCCTTCAGTCCCCGCATCGAGAATCCCTCGGATCTTCATCCGATGGAAAACTTCCTTTTCGGGGAGCGTCGCGGCTATTGTGATTTCTTCGCTACGGCGGGGGCTTTGATGGCCCGGGCGTTAGGGGTTCCATCGCGCATCGCTTTTGGTTATGCCGGGGGCGAGTATGACGAGGCGCAGGGGGTTTTCGTTTTCTTTTCGGATGATGCGCATGCCTGGGCCGAGGTTTTTCTGGCGCGCGAAGGGTGGGTGATCTTCGACACCACGCCTTCCGGAAGCGGGGCGGCGCGTCCGGCGACTGATCTTACGGGCGAGAACAAGGAAGAGTGGAGCGGCTTTGAGGATCTGCGAGGGATTCAATCGCGGCTCATCGCGGAGGAGGAGCGAGAAACTTCTTGGGAAAAGCTGCGGCGCTGGATTGCCCTTGTGCCATTGGAGGTCTGGTTGGGGGCGTTGGCCGTGAGCTTGGGCCTGGTGTGGCTTTTGCGAGCGTTGCGCCGAAAGAGAGGCCAGACTGCGGGACTCTCCGAGAGCGATCCCGATTCGGCTCCGAAGTACTTGCAGGCGTTCTACCGCTTATGTGGGGAATGGGGATTTCGGCGAAGCCGGGCCCAGACCCTGAAAGAGTTTCTCTGGGGATTGAAACAGGAGAAACTCATCGGCGACGAGTTCGACCCGATGGCCGAATACTATTATGGCGTCAGTTATGAAGGAGCCGCCATCGACTCGAGGGAAGAACGTCAATGGATGGATCGGGTGCAGGCGACTCGCCGGGAAGTTCGGAGAAACGAGCGCTGACGGGATGGCCGCCGCCGGCCAGAGCGAGAGCCGGAACGAAGGGCGAGGCATCGTCATAAGGCATGGCGCACTCCCCCCGGAAGAGCCGAGGGGCCGGGCCGAATCAGCGCAATGACTCGAGAAAGGCCAGCAAATCGGCAAGTTCCGCGGGGCTGAGAAGTTGGTCGAGCCCAGCGGGCATGAGAGAGATTCGGCCGGGGCTTACGGATTCGATTTCGGAAAGTGGCAGATCTTGGTCGGGAATAGCGGGACCGAGCGCGAGCGTGAGTCCGGCGGCGCTCTGATTGCGGATGATTCCGTAGTGTATGTTGCCGTCGTGCGTGCGGATCTCGACGGGTTCGTAGCTGCGGACGAAGCTGGCTCCGGGGAAGGCGATGGATTCGAGTAGGTCGGTGCGGGTCCGAACGGAACCAATCCGCGACAAGTCCGGTCCGAGCGAACCCCCTTTATAGCCGATCTGATGGCAGGTGGTGCAGGCGGCGCGAGGATCCTGATAAAGGAGGGAACCGCGGGCCGCATCTCCCCTGGGGAGGGCCGCGGCGAGATCGGCAAGTCGTGCGCTTTGGGCGGCCGTCTCTTCCGTCTCCAGAGCACGAGAAGCGGTGAGGCGCTCTTGCACGGATTGCGGGAAAGCTGCGAAGCGGGGATCGAGGACTTCGGGAGAAAGGAAGCTCAAGGCTCCGGAGTTTTCCAGGGACTCGACAGCGGTTAGACCGAGGGATTCATCGGATTGACCATCAAGAACCCCGATGAGGACTGGGGTTTCCAAAGGCCCGGCCTGGGCTAAAGTTCGCGCCAGAGTTATTCTCTGGGAGAATGTCAGGGATGCGCGGGCGAGGGCGCGAGCAGCATCGAGTAGGAGCGAGGCTGGTTGGCCAGGCAGGAGATGGCTGGTGAGGAATTCGAAGTCGTCATTTTCCAGCGCAGTGGGAAGTTTGGCGAAAGCGCGTAGTCGAAGTTGCGCCGGACGGTCCCGATCACGCGCGAACTGAGCGAGCGCTGGCAGCAGTTCCTCCGGGCATTCGGACTGCGCTGCGAGCAGGTCGAGGGCCGCTGCGGGAAGGTCGAGTCCGGCATCTGCGAGGGCATCTGCCAGGGGAAGATTCCAGGATTTCGGCCATGATTCCGGGTCGAGCGCAAGGAAAAGCTTCAAGAGTCTCTGCCGCGGCGCAGCCTGAGGATGAAGGGGCCAGGCTTCGGCGAGGGTGAGACTGGTGTGCGGGTCCTTTCTGAAGGCGCGGGCGACCCGCGACAGCGACTCGATGCCGGCATCCGCATCGGTTAGGCGTTCGAGAACCCAAGTCAGGGCGGGATCACGGGCCGTGGGGAGATGGTCGAGGGCGGCGAGAGCGGCCTCATGCAGCCAGGGTTCCGTGGAACCAAGGTGGGGAAGGACATCGGCTGGAGTGAGAATGTTGCGTTGGGATTGATCGAGGGCGACGATGGCGGCGGCGGCGGTGCGGGGTGGACCGGCGTGGAGACCTTCCCGGGTGAGCTTGGGGTCATGCAATTGAATGAGGGCAAAGGAAACGGCGTGTTGCAGAAAGCGATCGCTGGCCTCCGCTGCTGCAGCGAGAAGGTGCGGGATTGCCGCGGAGTTTCCGAGGCGGCCGAGGGCTTCGGCGGCCCGGCGCCGGAGATGGGGGTTCTGGTGTTGGAGCAAGGAGATCTGTTCGTCGTACTCCGCGGGGTTGCCGGCGGCCCAACGCGGGGGAGGAACAGAGACCGGCATTTCGCCGTCGCGCCGGCGGAGACGGTAAATCGCTCCGGGCGCCTCGGGTTTGGCGAGTTGTGAGGTGGGGCAACAGAGTTTGTACCAAGCGCCCGTATCCACGACGAGGACGCTGCCGTCCGGGGCCTGCAAGACATCGGTGGGATGGAAATCCGGATGCTCGCAAAGGAGGAGATCCGAGTCCTCAGTTCGCCAGGTGGAGCCTTCTGGTTCGAGCCGGTGGCGGCTAACCTTGCGCATGTTGAATTGGCACACGAGGAGATCGCGTCCGTAGAGGGCGACGCCGCAAGGAGCAGCGGGGCCGAGATGGGTCATGGCCGGAAGGAGCGGTCCGGTACGGGGGTGACCGGCCAGCACTTCGTGGTCTTTTCCCCACACCCCTCCGTAAACGGCGTGAATGAGGCCGTCCCGTTTGCCGCCGCCGGGGTGTTGGAGAAAGGTGCCGGCGACGATGAGGTCGCCTTCGGGAGTCCAAGCGAGGCCTACGGGGTTGTCCATGCCTGCAGTGAAGACGGGTTCGATGCCGGAGCCGTCGGGACGCGCCCGGAAGACATGGCTGGCTCGTGTGGTCCAGCCGGGCCGGCCTGGAAGATCGTAGGTTTGTTCAGCAAATGCTCCTTTGCACCAATAGAACCATCCATCGGGACCGAGATAGGGTCCGTGCAGATCATTGGCGCAACCAGTCAAGGTCTTGCCATCGAACCACACTTCGCGCCGTTCGGCGATGCCGTCGCCGTTGGCATCGGTGAGCTTCCAGATCTCGGGGCAAGCGGCGACGTAGAGGGACCCTTCGAACCAAAGCACCCCTTCGGGAAACATGAGGTTGTCGGCGAATACCGTGGACGTATCGAAGGTTCCATCTTGGTCCTCATCGGTGAGGCGCAGGACGCGATGGGGGCGGAGACGGAGTTGCTCTTCGACCGTGTCGTTCGAGCCGGAGGATTCCGTGACGTAGAGACGGCCTTGTTCGTCGAAGCTGGCTTCGATGGGGCGCTCCACCAGTGGGGGCGAAGCCGCAAGCTCTAGAGTGAATTCGTCCGGAAAGGTGAAGACGCGATCCCCGAACGTGCGAGTCCCGGCCTGCGCGGCGGAGGTGAGAACGGAGACGAGGAGGAAGGCGCAG
This sequence comes from Verrucomicrobiales bacterium, assembly GCA_041749135.1. Taxonomy (GTDB): domain Bacteria; phylum Verrucomicrobiota; class Verrucomicrobiia; order Verrucomicrobiales; family DEV007; genus DATKCT01. The sequence goes on along the minus strand of JBGTBW010000096.1, from coordinate 36,113 downwards.
ACTTGCGAGAGCGGGACCGGGAACCGGGTGAGAACGAAAGGGGTCGGAGTGTTCATGACCGTGGCAGGGTGAGGGGCGGGGGTGAGGGAGAACCGGAGCGGCTGAAGGGTGTTCGTTAGGTTCATGGCGTGGCCCAGACTTCGACCGGCTGCGCCCGTCCCTTGAGGGAGTGGGAACCTTGCGGCTGAAATGCGAGAGTGTCAGTTTCCCAACCTTCGAGAAACTCTTTACTGACGAGGATGGGGATATGGAGAGCCCGGGTGAGGTCCTGGAGGCGGAAAGCGACATTGACGGTGTCGCCGATGATGGTGCGTTCACCGCCGCCCATTCCGCCGTGGGCGACCATCCCGAGGTGCAGGGCGGCTCCGCAGGAGAGTTCGGCGTTTTCTGCCCCGGGCGCTTCGCGGGCGAGGCGGCCGGTTTGACGGACGATCGATCGGGCGGCGTCGAGGGCGCGACTCCGCGCTTCGCCGGACACGTTCATCCAGCAGGCCAGCATTGCGTCTCCGATGAACTTATCGACGGCTCCGCCGTGGGCGCGAACGGCTTCTTCGCAGGCGCGATACCATGAGCCCATGAGGCGGGCCAGATCATCCGGCGCGAGTCTTTCCGAAACCTGGGTGAAGCCCTTGACGTCACTAACGAGAAGGATGGCGGGGGAAGTCCGGAGGAAAGCCATCGTTTGAAGACCGCTGGTGAAATGATCAGAAGGCGGAGTGGCGCTGTCTGGATCCAGGAAGCGCAGACGGAAGCCGGCGATGCCGATTTCATCGCCGTTGTGCAGGCGGAGCCCGGCGACAAGCCGGTTTCCATTGACCGTGGTGCCGTTGAAACTGCCGAGGTCGTAAATCCAGAAGGCTCCGTCCTCGAACCGGATCATGGCTTGTTGACGCGAAACCTTGGGGTCGGCGAGTTGGACATCGGATCCGCGGAGCCGTCCAATCTTTGTGACCGGCCCTACGGTGTAGGTCTCACCGGTCTCTTCGTTGTACAGACCTGCGGTCATGGATTTGCGCGTCTTTCTCTGAATACCGCGGAGCCGGGAAGGGGGCAACCTCCAAGAAGTGCAGAGCCCTGAGGGGGCGACTGCGAGAAGGACAGCCGGCAAAAGGTCAGTCGAGGCTTGCACTGGATGGCGCGAACTTTCATGCTGGGAGGAATGGATGGCGGGCGAGCGATGCTCTCCTTCCCATCCAACACCCCGATTCGCCATGACTCGATCCTCCCGCCGACGCTTTCTCCGCCAGTCCGCCGGTGCAGCCGGCGCCTCGCTCATTCTCTGCAACACGCGTGCATCCGCCAAGGTCATTGGAGCCAACGACCGTTTGCGCATCGCCGTGGCGGGTCTGAACGGGCGCGGCCAGAGTCATATCGGAGGGTGGTTGGATCAGGAGAATGTGGAGATCGCCTGGCTTATCGATCCTGACCGCAACGTGCTCGAGAGCGCGTTGAAACGGTTGGCGGAGAAGAGCGCGGGACGCTTTGCCTGCAAAGGGACCGCGGACGTGCGGCAGGCTCTTGAGGATCCTGAACTGGACGCTATTTCCATCGCCACACCCAATCATTGGCACTCCTTGATGACCATCTGGGCGGCGCAGGCGGGCAAACATGTCTATGTCGAGAAGCCGATGAGTCACGATGTCTCCGAGGGACGCTCCGCGGTCGAGGCTCAGAAGCGTTATGGAGTGGTGATCCAACACGGCACTCAGAATCGCAGCAGCGCCGGCATTGCCGGACTTCATGAAGCCATCCAAGCGGGCGAGTATGGCCGGTTGAAGGTTTCTTACGGGTATTGCTGCAAGCCCCGGGGCAGCATTGGCGTCGAACCTTACTCAGATCCGCCGGAGCATCTCGATTGGGACCTGTGGCGTGGCCCCGCTGTCATAGATCGCTATCATGCCAACTACGTCCACTACGACTGGCATTGGTTCTGGGCGACGGGCAACGGCGACATGAACAATCAAGGTACGCACCAATTGGATGTGGCCCGCTGGGCTTTGGATCGCGAGCAAACTCATCCGGTGCGAGTGATGGCGCTTGGCGGACGCTTCCAGTGGAACGATCAGGGCGAGACGCCCAACACCATGTTTGGGATTGGCGAGTATTCTAACGGACAGCAAGTTTTCTTCAACGTGCGCAACGTGGACTACGAAGGTTATCAGCGGCAGGTGGAGAACGAATATTACTTTGAGGACGGGGGAAGGATTATCCGGGGCGAGTATTATCCTGCCGGCAGCGATCAGGGTGAAAAGAGGCCGGTTCCGGCTGGCCAGGTCACTCCAGGGGGGAATTGGGGAAGTTTCATCGCGGCTTGCCGGGCCGGGAAACCGGAGATGGCCAACGGCAACGCACTCGATGCTCACTACGGCTGCGTTCTCGGGCACTTGATGAACAATTCCTACCGGCTGGGGACGAAGGTTCCCTTCAACGCCAAGGCCGGGAGGTTCGGGGACAACGCCGACGCTCACGAGCACTTCATGCGCCTGCACGCGATCATGCGGGACGGGGTGGGGATTCCGGAAGACGGCGCTGAGTATGTGGTGGGGCCCTGGCTGAGCTTCGATCCGGAGAGCGAGCGGCACACCGGAGAGTCTGCCGTCGCCGCCAACGAGCTGCTCAAGGATCCTAACCGGTCCGGCTTCGAGATTCCGGCGCCGGGCAATGTGTAGGGTCTACGGAAAGACTGAGTGGGCCATTTGCTGGAGGCGGTTCTGGTTTCTGACAAGGCGCGAGAAAGGAGTATGGCCAAAATGATGCCCACGCTCTCTTGCTGACGAGCCGGGCGTGGTTAGACCTGGCTTGGACTTCCCGATGTGGCCTCGAAGTAATCGTCCTCGGCAATGTCGGGGATGCCCACGACCAGGACGCGCATACGGCCTTTGGCCCCGTGGACGACGCCCGGAGGAATGTGCACCAGGGAGCCTTTCTCGACGGGGCATTCTTCGCCGTCGAGAAAGACGACTCCTCCGCCGTCGAGGACGTAGTAGAGTTCGGTAGAACGCTTGTGGAAGTGCGGCTTCGCTCCGTCGATATCGACGGCGTGAACCCAGGCCGCTGGATCGAGTTGCGCGTCCTCCCGGCTGATGAGCCGGTCGCGCCAGCCGCAAGCGCTGCGTTCGCGGGGAGTGTGGCCTTCGTGCCGGAGAAGGAGATTCGATGCAGGTTCGGATCCGCTGGGATTCATGGAGGGGGAAGGAGAGGTTCAGGGCGCTGCGACGGCGACCAAATCTCCGGCGGCGTTTCTGCAATAAATGCGGCCATGAGCCAAGCAGGGAGGAGTCCAACACTTGCCGCCCAGCACTTGGGACCGGTAATCGACTTGATAGGCTTCGGGAGAGGCTTTGGCGAATTGCAGCTCGCCGCGGTCGCTGAGGACGATGAGAGTGTCCTGCGCGGCGATGACGGAGCCGAGCCCGGAGCCGGTTTCCGTCCATTCCACTTTACCCGTGGCGAATTCCATGCAGCGCAGGGTGGCTTTGGAAGCCTCCGTTCCGGAGATCCCGTAGAGATGGTCTCCGATGAGAACGCAGGTGTTGAAATGGTTTTGCATGTCTTTGTTTCGCCAAATCTCCCGTGTGCCGCCGGCCTCCACTTCGAGGAGGGCGCAACCGAAGTCGTAGGCCGACGAGACGAACATTTGATTATTCCGGAGGATGGGCTGAGCGGCGTTGACCTTGAACTGTGTTTTCCAGGGCGTCTCCCAAAGGATGCCGCCGTCGCTACGCCGGACCGCGGCCAAGGAGTCGGGGCCGAAGACGATGAAGGCGGGGGTTCCGTAAGCGTCAAAGGGTTCTGGAACAGCGTAAGCCGCGTCTCCCGTTCCAGTGGTCCAGGCGACCTTGCCGTTGGTCTTGTTCAGTGCGAGCCCATGGGAGCCGGCATTGAGAATGAGCAGATCGCCGGCAATGAGCGGAGCGCTGGTGAAACCCCAGGCAGGCTTTTCGAGTTGGAGGTCGCGGTGCAGATCTAACTGCCAGAGCACGTCGCCCGTGTGGGCCTCGAAGCAGAAGAGTGGACCGTGCCGGCCCAAGGCAAAGACGCGAGATCCGTCCACGGTGGCGGTGGCATTGACGCCGCCTTCATAGAGATAGGGCCATACTTCGGAGTCCCAGGAGTGCTTCCACAGAGGATCCCCGGTCTCGGTATCGAGGCAGTAAAAGGTGTCCGAGTCCGCTTGATTGCCTGAGATGAAGAGGCGGCCCTCGCTTACGACGGGGCTCGAGAATCCGACGCCCACTGCGGTTTTCCAGATTTGGCGAAGGTCGCCTTCCGGCCATCCCTTTTCCGCAATGCTTTCCCTGCTGATGCCGGTTCCGTCAGGTCCGCGGAAACGCGGCCAATCGGCTGCGCTCGCGCACTCGGCGAGGCATGCCGCAAAGGCCAACGAGGTCATGAATTGAGAGAAAGGAGTGAGCACGCGATGCGGGAGGGTGATCTTGGGATGGGAAGGTCCGGAGGATTCAAAACCGGGGCAAGTCGAAGACGCGTTTGGCGAAGCTGTCGAGCATGTCGTCCATGTCCGCCCGGGTCGGCGCACCGGTGGCTCCTTCCCGCGAATCTTTGAGGAATTCCGTGACCGCCTTGACCCGCCGGGCGAGCACGGTGGCGACGTAAAGGGCTACTTCTGGATTCTGGACCAGAAACTTCCGTGGATCCTCGATCACCGACACGAGAGTGGTCTCAAGAACGCGGACTGAGCCGATGGGAGCTTCATCGAGCAGAGTCGAGATCTCACCGAAGACCGATCCGGGGGTATCGATGGTGGTGATGCGCATCGATCCTTTAAGGATCTCAACAGCGCCAAACTCGAGAATGTACATCGTCCGGCAAGGGAGGCCTTCTTGGATAAGAACGTGGCCAGTTTCAAAGCGCTGCTTGGGCAAATTGCGAAAGCATTCCGGAGGCGAATTCATACACAGAAGCGGATCGGGTTTTTCGAGTCGGGGGCGGTGGCCAGGGGAGAGGTTGTTCTTACGAACTCACTCCTAAGGAAGGCGAAGTGGAGAAAGTGACATGATCGTCACGAGGGAATCAAGTCCGGCATCTCTCGGGCGTCTTGGAACGTGGGACGGCTGGGTAAAATGTTGTCGTCTTCCGCGCTTTGCTGCGGGGCGACGGCCAGCCGTCACTGCGAAGAGGAAGACGAATCGGACGCAGGGTCGTCCTCGGCGTCCGGACTGGGGATCGGACCGACGTACTCGGAGGCGATCACGACTTGGTCGAACCAGACGATATTCACGGGATTCTTTGTCCAGCGATCAGTGACGTAGGATTCGAGAGTGAAGGCATTGGCCTTGAGGGAGGCGTCGCTGCGCCAATTGATGCCTTTCCAGTGGCCTCGTAAGACTCCGTCGATCCAGTAAGCCTGTTCTCCGTCGTCGCGACCGGGTGTATTGTGGGTCAGCATGAATTCCGCGCAGATCCATTCGCCCTTGGCGATGGGAGATTGCTCAGCAGGCCGAAAGGCGTTTCCCCAGAACTTCTTGTCGGGGCTGGCCTCCATTGTGTGCCAATAGCTGTAGAAGTTCCATTGCCCGGGGGGCGTCCATTCGCCCCAGTTTCCCCAAGGTTCGAGCGCAGTCGAGAAGCGGCGGCCGCCATCGGGGCGTTCGCCGGCTCCGCCAAAGCCGCTCCAGCGGTCTCCTCCGGTGAGGGCGCGATTGCCTCGCAAGGTGCAAAAATGATGGACGTAGTCGCACCCGGCATCGAAGCGGACGTAGAATCGGATAAAGACGCGATCTGGGGGCTCGAACCAGCGGGTGAGACCGCCGCCTGTGTTGTCGCCGAGACGTGCCGTGACTTGGAGGCATCCTTCGCCGAGTCGCGCGTCGTCCGGTTTGGCCAACAAAAGGACTTTGCCGCCGGGGTCGCGCGTTTCGTCCCAGCGTTTTTCAAAGCCGGCTTCTTCGAAAGCCTCGGAGAAAACGACGGCGGAGTGTCCGGCGATGCCGCGGTCCTTCGGATAGGCAGCAGCCAGTCCCGGACCTTGGGGTAAACCGCTGGTCTCGGCAAGATTGCGGGATCCGGCGGGATCGCCGCCTTGAGCCCGAGCCAGGGACGGGCCGGGGCCGAGCAGGACGGTCAGGAAAGCGATGGGAGGGACGAGATGGAGGCGGCGCAAAGACGGCATGGCGAACGAAGGGTGTGGATCATCGAGCCGGAATGGCCCGATGCTTTTCAGGACGGCGGTTTCGGAAGCTTACCAGCGTTTCGCGCGAAGGAAAAGTCAGCGGTGCAACGCGGCGGCTTCGCGATTGGCGGAGCGCCGGTCTCTGGAAAGAACGGCAAGGAGATTCTCCAGCAATCGCATCCGGATGGCGGGGTGAGTCTCGGCGAGGCCGCGAAAATCTTCGATGGGGAGCCGGAGGCAGGAGCAGGCGTCCACAGCGACCAAGGTGGCCGACCGGGGAGCGTCTTCGATTACGGCCATTTCTCCAAAGGCGACGCCGGGGCGAAAGCGGGCTACGGTCTGTTGTTCTCCCGAAGGCAGTAGTATGCGCGCTTCGGCCCGTCCACTGGTCAGGAAGAAAAGAGCGTCGGCCGGATCCCCTTCGCGGAAGACGGTTTCCGCGGCGTCGAAGGTGCAGGCTCGCATGAGTGCGAGGACGGCAGCCTTTTCTGAATCCTGGAATCCCGCCAGGAGTTCGAGATCACCGGGGCTGCATTCCTCACAGCTTGCCGCTTCGCCGAGAATCTGATCTTCGCACCATTCCAAGGCATCCCGGGCATCGCAGAAGTGCAGCCAAAGGTCCTGGCGTTCGGGTCCGAGGTGGGAGAGGCAATAGCGACGGAAGGCGGCGTGGGGCCGGGCTCCGGAAAAGACCATTCGGAAGCCGGCGCTGCAGAGTTGGATCAGGAGATCGAAGAGAAGCCGGGCAGCGCTGGTGTCGATGGAGCAGACGCGGCCCAGATCCAAGATGACAAAGTGGACGGGGAATCCCTCCCCGAGCACTTCACGCAAGACGGTCTCTACTGTCGGAAAAGAGAGACTGCCCTGCAGTTCGTAGATCCGTATGGTGTTGCCAAGGGCGCTGAGCGCTTCGCGTTGCCGGGCCGGCCGTTGGACGCGAGTCCGCATGTCGGCTCCCGTCAAGCGGTGGCGAATGGCGGGCCGGCGGGAGCGGGGCGAATTCAGGAAATGCAGGTTGAGGTCGAGGGAAAGGCGCTGGCAGGCCTGGATCCCGCGCACGCTGTTTCCCCGGTCGTCGAGGAGTGGGGAGAAGACCCCAATTCCGAGGTGGCCTGGCAGGACCGCAACGATGCCGCCGCCGACGCCGCTTTTTGCCGGAAGCCCCACCCGGTAAATCCATTCTCCGGCGAAATCGTACATTCCACATGAAGCCATGACGCTCAGGACGCTTTCGACGTACTCTCCCCGCAGGACCGCTTCGCCGGTTACGGGTTGTACGCCGCCGTTGGCTAGGGTTGCGCCGATCATGGCGAGATCGCGACAGTTCACCAAGATGGAGCATTGACGGAAGTAGTTTTCGAGAATTGGCCTCGGATTCTCTTGGAGAACATTGAAATTGCGGAGCATGTGCCCGATGGCGCGATTGCGGTGGCCGGTCCGGCTTTCGGATTCGTAGACCGCTTGATCGACGGAGAGAGCGCTTCCGCAGTATCGTTGAAAGAGGTCGAGGATGCGCTGGAAGCGGGTTTCGTGGGAGCGCCCGAGAACGAGTCCCGTCGTGGCGATGGCTCCGGCATTGATCATGGGATTGAAGGGCCTTCCGGAGCGGGATTCCAGGCTGATGGAATTGAAGGCGTCGCCGGTCGGCTCGACACCGATTTTCCGGAAGACGTCGCCCCGGCCGTGATCTTCCAGGGCCAATCCGTAGACGAAGGGTTTGGAAATAGACTGGATCGTGAATGGCTGACGGGAATGTCCCGTCTCGTAAACGGCTCCATCCGCCGTGGCGATGGCGATCCCGAACCATTCCGGATCGGCATGAGTCAGTTCAGGAATGTAGTCGGCAAGGGCCCCTGAGTTATCGCCTGCCAGTTCAGCGTGGATCGCCTCGATGTAGTCTTGAACCGGAGAGTTGGGCATGGAAAAGGGGGAGGGCAGGAGGGGGAACCCATGTCGGCTTCGCGCTTTCGCCGCATGAGCAGGGCGCATGCCAGGGGGCGCAGCGATTCGCCTCATTTGGCGACCCTGGGATTGTGGCTCGAATTTTCTCCCCCGCTAGCCCACCTTTCTCATACTGTTTCGTCGCGAGGGGCTGCGAACTCCTTACTGCCAAGGCCGCGCGACGCCGAGGGCGCCGAGCTGGGTGAGTAGACCCTGTTCAAGCCCGAGGCAAGCGGAACGCAGACAGGATGGGTGCAGCGCGCCATGGCAGAAACGGTATGAGAAATGCGGGCTAGATTGGCGTTGGCGTTACACCAGATTCCGATTAGATGTAACCGCTTTTGGCGATTCTCGTGTTCAGAGGAGGATGGCGTGGAACTTGCTGCCGGGCCGGACGTCCGGGCATCACGAGTTTTTGCTGGAGTCGATTTGTCCGATAATGAAATCCCCTTTGTGCTGGTTTACTCCCCGCGGATGGATTGCTCTCGTCCTCGGTATCGGGATGACGGCCGGCGCCCGCACTTTAGTCGCGGCTCCAAGAGGAGGGGAAGTGACGGCTGGCGCAGCACAGATTCTCGGAGGGGAGGGGGGCGTGATTGTGCAGCAGAGCACTCACCGAGCCATACTTCGATGGGACGATTTTTCGCTGAGCCCGTCTGAGTTCGCTCAGTTCGTGGTGCCTTCCGCCGATGCCGCGACCCTAAACCGGGTCACTGGGGGTATGGTTTCGCGCATTGACGGTTCGCTGAGATCCAACGGCCGGCTTTTTCTCCTCAACCCCAACGGAATTCTCGTGGGACCGGGAGGAACCATCGACACGGCCGGTTTTCTTGGAAGCACCTACAATCTGGCGGATGAGGACTTCCTCGACGGCGGGAACTTCCTGTTGTCCGGGGATTCCACGGCCTCGGTGGTGAATCGCGGAACGATCCGGGCCGTGGACGGGGACATTTTTCTCTTCGGACACACGGTGGAGAATCACGGGAGCCTCGAAGCTCCTTTGGGGACGGTTGGCCTGGCTGCAGGAAAAGAGATTCGCGTGATGGAATCCGGTCAGGAACGGATCTCCGTGAGTGTGAGCGAGCATTCGGCGGCCGAGTCGCCTTCGGTGACCCACACGGGGACGATCGACGGAGCGGTGGCCGAATTGAAGGCGCATGGAAACATGTATGCGCTGGCCATCAACCACGAAGGAGTGACGCGGGCCACTGGTGCGGTGCAGAAGGACGGCCGGGTCATCCTCAGCGCCGGAAGCGGCACAGTCAGACAGTCTGGCACGGTGCGAGCCCGGAACTCCGACGGCAGCGGCGGCAGCGTGCGCGTGGCGACGGGGAGCGGTTCCCGGGCCGAGATCGCCGGCACGGTGGATGCGCGCGGGTCAAGCGGTCGCGGAGGGGCCGTCGAGGTCAGAGGAGGAGAGGCGATAGTTGAAGACAGCGCGAGGATCGACGTTTCCGGCCCCGCAGGCGGAGGCTCTATCTCGATCGGGAAAGGACCGGCGACGGAGCCGGGCGGCGAGGTCCTGAGCCGCTCCACTACGGTGGAGTCTGGCGGCATTCTCTTGGCGGATGCGCTGGTGTCAGGTCCGGGAGGAAGCGTCGAAGTCGCTTCCGTGGGAGGCACAGCGATGCACGGCTCCGTCCGAGCGCGTGGCGCAGGCCCTGCCGGACCCGGCGGCGACGCGACCTTCACAGGAGTAACGGATTTGCGAGTAGGTTCCATTGCGGACCTGCGCGGGGCCGGACAGGGAGAACACGGACTGGCGGTGTTCGAGGCAGGCGATCTCAGTGTGGGTCCGGGCCCGGGTGGCGCCGCGGGATTGCCGGCGCGCTTTTCGGATGAGTTTGTGGAAGACCAGCTTCGCTTCGCCAATGTGCGTCTGGCCGCGCTGGGGCCTCTGGGGGAGGTGGATGCGAAAGGAATCCTGCATGTGGAACCTGGAACCAGTCTGCGTTGGTTTGGTGATGCGGGGCTCGAACTTTACGGCCGCGGGATGGTGCACCTCGGAGCCGAGACGGATATCCTCAATATCGGCGAAGGCGCTCTTGCAATGACCGGGGATGGAGCGGGCGGCGCGTTGCCAACGGGAACGCCTGGCGTTCTCGTCGAGAATGCGGTGGTCCGGACCACTGAGGGGAGCATTGCGCTGAGTGGAACGGGGTCTTCGGGCGGTGCTGGCGTCGTACTGCGCGACGGGACCATCGTCGAGGCGACGGAAGGACTCCGCAATCCGGCCACCGGAGTTTTCATTGAGGGTCGAGGTGGAGCAGGTGAGGCGGCTGCTCCGGGCATCGTCCTGGAGGGTGCGGGGAGCGCGGTGCGATCTGGGTTCGGAGGTCTGCGACTCTCTGGGGAGGGATCCTCGGCAGTGCAAGGTGTAGGAGCGGCGGGAATCATTGTCGGAGGAATGATCCAGTCCTTGGGCGCTGGCCCCGGCGCCGCCGAACTCGTATTGGAAGGTGCAGGATCCGCGGGCTCGGGGGGGCACGGGATTGTTTTGGGTGGAGCCGCATCCGTTGAGGCGGCAAGCGCGGACATAATCCTGATGGGAAGGACAATTGGCAGCGGGGACGGCATCGTCCTGCGGGAAGGCGCACAGATCCGGTCTTCCTTTGCCGGACTGATCCGGCTCTTCGGCAGATCGGCCGGAGGTGGAGCAGATCTGCGCTGGGAGAATCTCGTGATTACGGGAAAGACCGGCGGGCTGCTTGAATTGGACGGCTCGGCGGTGGGTCAGTCCCTTCGGCTGGGGTCGGCGGAGGGTCCCGGAAACGGGTTCGCCTTCAGGTGGAATGGCGGCGGGAGCATCTCGGGCGACGTGGATTTCCATAATAGCCAGGGCGTGACGCTCGCGATCGAGGAAGGGGATCCCTTGAAAGTTGGAGGTTCCGTGGAAGTGCATGGCGGGCCGGTTTCGATTCGGGGGTCGATCGAGGCGGAAGCCGGTATACGGTTCGACCAGAGTTCGGTTTTGCTAGCCGGCTCTACCCGGTTGGCTTCCGGGGAAGGAAGTATCTTGCTCGGACCAGTGGACGGCTCGGGGATTGCACTGGATCTTGATGCGCCGCTCGGAGAAGTGCGGCTGGATAGCGCCGCGAACGTGATTGGAGACCTCGCCATCCGGGGGGATCGCGTTTGGGTTGTGGAGAATGACGCGATCACACAGAGCGGAGCGTGGACGACGGGCGAGACTCTGTTGGACGCGCAGGAAAATGAGATCAATTTGAGCGACACCGGCAACGTGCTCGGGGCCTTGGTAATGAAAGGCGGGAAGGTGACCCTGGTCGAGAACGATGCGATCACGCAGGCCGGCGCGTGGGAGACTGGCGAGACGTCGCTGGACTCTCAGGGACACGAGATCGATCTGAGTGAGGCCGGCAATGTGCTCGGCTCCTTGGTGGTCAAAGGGGGGAAGGTGACGTTGGTCGAGAACGACGCGATCACACAAAGCGGTGCGTGGATGACAGGCGAGACATCGTTGGATTCGCAAGGCAACGAGATCGTCCTGGGCGATGTGGGCAACGTGCTTGGAGCCTTGGTGATGAAGGGCGGCCATGTCACTCTGGTTGAGAACGACGCGATCACGCAGAGCGGTGCGTGGATGACTGGCGCGACTTCGCTGGATTCACTAGGCAACGAGATCAATCTGAGCAACGCGGGCAACGTGCTTGGGGCGTTGGTGATTAAAGGCGGGAAGCTCACTCTGGTGGAGAACGACGCGATCACACAGAGCGGCGCGTGGACGACGGGCGAGACGTCGCTGGACTCGCAGGGCAACGAGATCGACCTGAGCGATGTGGGCAACGTGCTTGGAGCGCTGGTGGTCAAAGGCGGGAAGGTGACCTTGGTGGAGAACGACGCGATCACGCAGACCGGCGCCTGGATGACCGGCGAGACTTGGTTGGATTCGCAGGGCAACGAGATCGTCCTGGGCGATGTGGGCAACGTGCTTGGAGCCGTGGTGATGAAGAGCGGCCATGTCACTCTGGTTGAGAACGACGCGATTACCCAGAGCTGGGCATGGATGACTGTCGCGACTTCGCTGGATTCGCAAGGCAACGAGATCGTCCTGAGTGACGCAGAAAACGTGCTTGGAGCGCTGGTGGTCAAAGGCGGCAAGGTGACCTTGGTGGAGAACGATAAGATCACGCAGAGCGGCGCGTGGATGACAGGCGAGACGTCGTTGGACGCGCAAGGCAACGAAATCGATCTGAGCAACGCAGGCAACGTGCTTGGAGCCCTCGTTATCAAAGGCGGCAAGGTCACTCTGGTGGAGAACGACGTGATCACGCAGAGCGCCGCCTGGACGACTGGCGAGACCTCGTTGGACTCGCAGGGCAATGAAATCAATCTAAGCGATGCTGGGAATGTCTTCGGCCTTTTGGGCGGAGCGGGAGGCTCCGTCCGGATTCGCGATTCGGGCTCGGCTGAGCTTGGCGCATGGACTGTGGCCGGCGATTTTGAAGTTCATGCTTCGGGGGGAATCGCCGGGGCCGATCCCATTCAGGTAGGGGGCCGGGCGCGATTCGTGTCAGGTCTTCTTAACGCCGGAACGGTGGAATTGTGGAACAGCGTGGCCACGGTTTTCGGCGCTTCTGTTGTCGGAGGCGACTTGTTGCTGCATTCAAGCGGCGACGTCGGACAGGTTGGCGGGCTCGCAGTCGCCGGGACGGTAATGATACACGACGCTCCGGATGTCGTCCTGGCGCATCCGGACAATGTCCTTCCATTCTATGAGCTCCCGTCGGGAGATGTGCTTATCGATCGAGTCGGGCCGGTTCAATTGGACGCCCAGGATGTAGCGGGAGATTTGATAGTCAACAGCAAGCGAACGGGCCGGGTTTTCGACGGAGAGGCCTTAACAGAGTCTGCCATCGAATTGCTTTCCCAGGACAACCGTTTCGAGGGAGAACTGCAGTTGACGACAACGGCTGCTCCGCTGGTGCAGATGACTTCGGCGGAGGCGCCTGGGATTACACAGAGCGGTGCTTTGCACGTCGCCGGACGCGCCTTCTTTTTCGCGACGCTCGAGGGCGACATCGACTTATTCGAGGATGGGAACGTGTTTGGTGATTTGACGGTCCTGGGCAACCGCGTCCGGATTCGCGAGAACGGCGATATCACGCAGTTTCAGGCTTGGACGACGGGCTCTGCCGAGTTGCGCGCGGGAGATCATGGCATCTTGCTCGGCAATCCTGCCAACCGGTTGGGAGACTTGAGCCTGCGCGCCGGGGATGTGCGCATCGTCGAGAACGACGCGATTACCCAGAGCGGGCCGTGGCAGACTGGGCGGACGGAACTCGACGCGGGCGATCACGCAATCCTCCTGACCGATCGCGAGAATCAACTGGGGGATCTAGTCGTTCGTGCTGGTGAGGTAAGGATTACGGAGAACGGCGCAATTACTCAAGGCGGAGCGTGGAGCACAGGGGCGACTCGGCTTGATGCGCGTGGACATGCTATTCTGCTTTCTGCGGAGGGAAATGTTCTCGGTGATTTGCAACTTGAGGGGGGAGACTCAGTTGTCCGTGAAGATGACGCAATCACGCAGAACGGACCTTGGAAATTGGGCGATGTTGTGCTCGACGCTGGGGCGCACGCCATTTCCTTAGGAAACGCCGCGAACGAGTTGGGAGATTTGACTATCGAATCGGGAGACCTCTTGCTGCGGGAGGCTGGGGCGATCACGCAAAACGGGCCCTGGAGAACAGGTTCGACCTTGCTTGACGCCGGGAATGAGGCGGTGTTGCTGCCAAACGCCGACAATGTGTTGGGCGATCTTACAGTCCGGGCCGGCACAGTGCGGATTTCCGAAAACGATGACATCACTGCTGGGAGCGCCTGGACAACCGGCGATACGCGACTGGACGCGGGCGACCATCTCATTCGCTTGGATGCACTCGGCAGTGTTTTCGGGGATTTGGGGTTGCGCGCCGCTGGAGCGCTGCTTGTCGAGGACGATGTGGTCACGCAAGCGGAGGCATGGGACTTGGAAGTGCTGCAGGTCGAGGCGGGCGGGCACGACATCTTCTTGACCAAGGGCGGCAACCGCTTCGGCCAAGTTGCGCTGAGCGGCCGGAACGTCGAGTTGGTGGAAGCCGATTCCACGGTGCTCGGCGGAGGCGTGGTTAGCGGGCGCTTGCTCCTGCAGTCCGGAGGTTCGATCACTCAATCGCATCCGGTGTCTGTGGCGCGGTTGGAAGCCACAGCGAATTCCGGCCCTATTCTTTTGCAGAATCCCGCGAACCGTATCTCCGTGTTAGGCCCGGTTTCTGCGGTGGGTTCGAGTGGAATCTTTGGATTGGGGGGATTGCTGATTGATTCGCTCCTCGAAATCCGGGGCGGAAGCGTGGAGGTGGGCACAGCTGGGGGAGATCTCGTGCTCGGCCCGGCCGGCATGGTCCGCTTGGATACGAGCGGGCAACAGATTGTGTTGCACACAGATCGCTTCTTCTTGAATCAATCGGACCTGCGGTTCCCCTTGGTCTTAGGCCGTTCGGGTCGCTGGCTCATTTACGCGGGTCAACGGGAAGGATCTGTCCTCGGGAGTCTCGTTCCCGATGCCGTCGAGGTGGATATCAATTTTCCGGAACCGCCGCTTGCAACGGGCGGAAATGTTTTCATTATCGTTTCGCCGGATGCGGTGAGCCCTCCCGATAGCTCCATCAATGACTTCAGCGAGGGCTCGCTCTTGTTCGCGGAATTCGCAGGCACCCGGGAAAAGGGCCAGTACGAAGTGCGCCGTGAAGGCGAAGGCGAGAGCGAAGGCGAAGACGGAGCTGCCGTGGACGAGGCAACGGCGGGTGGATCCGCAAGCGGCAGTGATGCCTTGAGCGTGGAGAACGGCGATGGCGTTGTTGGATTCGATGCTTCCGGGATTCTGAATCTGCCCAATGTGGAGGCTCCGCGGGAATTGTTTGACGGAGTGAGCGATGGCGCTGTGCGTGAGATGCGCGGCGCATTGGATGCGGAAGAAGCTGGGAGATAAGGTCTTGAAAGGGATGATAGGATACACCGGCAAGAAAGAGCTGATCCGTTTTGGGAGCCTGGGTCTGTTGCTCTGGTTAGTCTGTTCCGCGTTCGCCGCGGCAGAGAATGTCAAGATTTCTCTGGTCGCGGGACGAGTCGAGGCTGCGCTTCCCGGAAGCGACAGGTATTCCGCCGTGAAGCGCGGCGAGGAGTATCCCGAGGGAACCAGGATCCGGACGGGAGCCGGGTCGAGGGCGGTGATCGTGTCCGGGCCTGGCGTGGTGACGCGCCTGGGCCCTGAGAGCTCTGTCGTCGTCGGGCGAATCGACACTCCCGCGCCCGGCGAGCCGGGAGGCAAAAGCGACATCCGTTTCGATCTCGAGTCTGGCAGCCTGAGCGCGCTTATTGATCGATCCCGCGATGCCCAAACCGAGTTCGAGATAACGACGCCGCATGGCGTCGCCGCGGCGCGCGGAACGATTTATGGCGTTTCGGCGACCGAAGGACGCTCATTCATCAAGGTGCGAGAAGGAAAGGTCGATGTGCGGCGAGGTCAGGTTGGGGAAGTAAGCCGGGGGGAGAAGGATGGAGGGAAGGAAAGGAGCCGGATCCGGCGTCCTTCCTCGGGCGTGCGTCGAAAGTAGGTGATGAGCGATGGAGCGGGCTGCCATCGTCGCGGTCCCTTATCGAGGCGAATCGGCTATGCGCTCCGAGGACAGTTTAATTCCCTATTTGAAGCCCGAAGTGCAACCGGGAGTTGTCTCCATTGCCGAATCCGCTGTCCTCTAATTGTATGCCGTAGTCGATGCGAAAGGCGCACCAGGGCTGGACTTCGTAACGAAGACCGATTCCAGTGCTGCAAAGGTCAACGCTGTTGGGCTCGCCCGCTAGGCGATCATAGTTTGAAACCCAACCATAGTCCACGAAGGCGAGCAGTTGCAGCCGGTCCCGGAACCAGGCCGGAGCCAGCTTTTCGGTGATGCTGAAGGGCGGGGACCGGAGTTCAGCACTCGCCAGCAACCCTTCGTCGCCTCGCACCTCGTATTCCTCATAACCGCGCACGGAGCGGTAACCTCCCGCGCCAAGTTGCTCGCTGGCGAGAAGATTTGCGTTGGCCGCTTGTCCGGTCAGCCGGAGATTCAGAGTGAATCCAGCCGGGAGAGTGAATTCGCGTTCGAAATCCAGCCGGGCATAGGCATATTGGCTTTCCGCCCCAGGCCTAACTTCGTCGAAGACTTCGTCCCGGTTATGACTGCTCCAATCCCCGGGGCTGAGCACGAGTGTGGCTTCCAGGCCGGTGGATCCCCACCGGTCGCGCAAGAGTCCCTGATAGACCGTAGAGAACTGAAAGATCTCCGTGGTCGTGTCGAAGACTCCGCTGCCTCCGAATTCGAGGTTGTTGTTCGTGGACTTGAAATCGAAACCCCAAAAGACCGAGTGGCTCAGGCCTCGCCAACGTGATAGTGGGGTTTCGTAGCGGGTGCTGAGCTGTGAACTCGTTCCCGTGGAATCGAAGCTCGAATCAGGCAGTTCGTCGGACTCGGTCTCCACGTGCAGACCCAAGATGCGGAGGCGGTGACGCCAAGGGAGCGGGACTTCGTAGACAGCCGAGTGGCTGAGTAGGCCTTCCAGATCAGGTGTGAAGGTGAATTGGTAGCTCAGAATGTGATCCGCTTGAAACACATTGCCCCAGTTGAACCCGGCGAAGAGGATTTCTTCGCCCACGGATTCTGTGCCGCTGTTCTCGATCCCTGTGTAGATCCGCAGGGGATAGCGCTCTGAAGTGTCGAGGATGATGTCGGTCAGGCCTGGTTCGATTCCGGGAGTGTAGACAAGATCGACCTGCCTGAACGGATTGCGATTGAGCCAATCGAGATCCTCCAGCAGCCTGCTCTGCCGCACCACCCCGTCGGGCTCCGTCCGGATCGGACCGAGGAGGATATCGTCGGAGAACCAGCGGTTGCCGCGGACCCGTGTCTCTCCCACCCGCCCTTCGAGCACAACCAATTGGAGAACTCCGTTGGTCAAATCGTGCTCAGGAACAATCACGTCCACTAACGGGCGGTCGGATTGACGGTAATGCACCACGATGATGCGAGTCAGTTCTTGGAGCGATGCGAAGGAGAAAGGCGAACCAAAATAGGGAGTCAGCTCCGTTTCCAAGTCGTCCGGGCGTGGAAGCGCGACGTCGCGAATCTCCAAACCGGAAACTCCGGTGATGCCTTCAAACACCACCGAACCCGGATCGCTCCACAGTACGACGCCGTGCAGCGACGGAATCAGCGGGGTGTCGTCGGCCGTTGCATCGTCGAAGCTCTCGTCGATGGAGACATCCGCTCCGGCGTCAGCACCGGGGAGCGATCTCGGGCCGGAAAGGTCCACATTCTGAGCAACGGAGAAAACCGCCGCCCCTAGCATCAGGACGGTGGTCAGGACCGTCGCCTGCGCCCGCCGGGAAAAAGCTGGATCGGGGATAGGACAGAACATAGTGTTCAAACTGGATCGGCTGGAGGCCGCGAGAGCGACTGCGGACTCAGAGAAGAAGTTGCGCGGGTCCGCACCCGCTTATATGGGCTGAGGGCGAGAACGGGCAACGGAAATGTCGGAACACGGCCAACCCGCGGGTTATGAAGCGCCGGCCTGAGGGGAACGGCGGTGCGGCTGAGCCTTATCGGGGCCGGGTCTACCGTCTCGTGGCTCCCGTTGCGGTCATGGCCGCGATCCTGACGGGACTGGCTCTGGACGTATTCGTTCCCATAGAGAACTTCTTCATCGACTCCCGATTTCGGGCGCGGGCGTCGTCCGATCCTCCAGCCGATGAGCGGATTCACGTCGTCGGTATCCGGGAGGAGGACATCCGAACTTTCGGACGTTGGCCTTGGAGCCGGCGAATTCATGGGCAGTTGCTGACGCTTCTTGCCGATGTCCCTCCTTCGGCCGTGACCTTTGATTTCGTGTTTGCCGAGCCTGAAATCTCCGAGGAGCGCGATCCGGTGACGCGCGCCGGTCCCGATCAGTATTTCGCAGATGCCGCTGCGGAGTTGGGCTGCGTGGTAGTGGGCGCCTGGCGGAGCTACGGCGTTCAGGAGAGAAGCCGTGCTCCCGTCCAAGCTCCTATTGGTGCTGAAAACAGGGACGAGCATGGATTCACCCTTCCGATCCGGGATGTGCGGAGCAGCAACCGTACTCGTCTCTACTTCTCTAAGGAAGCGACTTTGCCAATCCGGGAATTGGCGGAAAGCGCCTTCATCGGCTATGTGGATTCTCCTCCCGATACCGACGGAGTCCGGCGCCAGCTTCCTTTGGTCGTGCAGATTGGCGACGACGTGTATCCGTCGCTCGTCACGCAGTCTCTCATGCTTCATTGGGGAGTCGGTCCGGACGAGATAACCGTCATTCCCGGCGACGCCTTGGTTTTCCGCACTTCCGAGGGGGAAAAACGTATTCCTTTGGGCCACCGCGGCGAGCTGCTGCTAAACTGGAGATCCAAACAGAGTTTCTATGGGCGCTGGTATGGCTATGGATTTCTATCTTCGATCCTGGTTCGCCATCTGCAGCAGGGCGAACCCTGGCCCGGGGAAGCCGCTCCGGTGCAGGGAAAGATTCTCTTGCTGGGACAAGATGCCGAAGGCTTGACGGACTTTAACCCCAGTCCGCTGCATCCCGTCACCCCTAATGTGCAGGTGCATGCCGTGGCCTTGAACAGCATCTTGCGCGAGGACTTTATTTGGAGGCCCCCACTCTCGTGGTCGGTTCTTCTCTGGGTTGGCTTGACTTGGGCGACTCTGTTTGTCTTGCGCGACACCCCCATCGGAGTGGCCGCAGGTGCGCCCGCCCTGCTCGCCGCGGTCTACGTAGGCCTGAGCTACTATATGTTTGGCCGCTGGAGTATGCAGTTGCCCCTGGCCTGGCCACTCCTCGGATTCGCCGGCGTCCATATCGGGGATGGGCTGCTGCGTTGGAGGGCGGAGAGGGCGGCCAGACAGGAGATTCGCAGTGTGTTCTCTTCCTACATATCCAAGCCAGTCATGGAGAGACTCCTCCGTCATCCGGAGAACATCCGGCTGGGTGGGGAACGGCGAGCCGTGGCCATTCTTTTCTCGGACATCCGCAGTTTCACCACCATCAGCGAAGCGATGCGCGAGGAGGATCTCGTGGCCCAACTCAATGAGTACTTTGAGATCATGGTGGCTTGCATTCACCGTTATGAGGGCACTCTCCATAAGTATATCGGTGACGCCATCATGGCCGTCTGGGGCGACGTCACGAACCAGACTCCGGAGGAATCGGCTGCCAACGCCGTGCGTGCCGCCCTGGACATGGCGCGAGAGAACGTCGTGCTCAACACGGCTTGGACGGAAGCCGGGCGACCCGAGTTCCTCACCGGAATCGGCATCAATTTCGGAGAAGTCATGGTCGGCAACATCGGTGCGGAACAGCGCCGGGAATTCACTGTGATTGGGGACGCCGTAAACACTTCCTCCCGGCTCGAGGGTCTGACCAAAGAATACCGCGTCGGGGTCCTCATCGGTGAAAACGTGCAGCGGCTGCTCGGCCCCGGATTCCTCACGCGTACCGTCGGAGTCATTGTCGTCAAAGGGAAAAGGAACCCGGTGCGGGTCTTCGAAGCCGTATCCGCTCCTGGTGATTCAGCCGCAGAAGGATGGGCGGATTGGGTCGCCCGCTACGAGCGCGCTTTCGATCTCCACTTGGAGAGGCGATTCGCGGAAGCCGCTGGCTTGTTCGAAGGGTGCCTCCGGGATCATCCTGAGGATTTCTGCACAGGCGTCTATCTTGAGGCCTGCCGGGAAGGCATCCGTCATCCCCCGCCCGCGGACTGGAATGGGGTTGCGATCATGGAGTCGAAGTAGCCGTTTCCCGCGCCGCAGGCGCCGGAGGCTCTCTCCATAATTCGGATTGTCTGATATTTCGATGCTCCGCATGATGGGCTCATAGTGAAGCCGCCGATGGTCCTCATGGGCGAACGGCGGACTTGTCGCCAATATCGCGCTTGCGCTGCCAGAGAGGGACGGCTAAACCTTGGCACTTTGAATCCCTCCCTGGAAATATGATCTTCCCCTCTAGATCCGCCTTTCGTCGAGCCCTGCCTCTGCTGACTCTCATTGCCGTCAGCATCCTCTTCGCTCCTTCTCTCTGGGCTGAGGACGGGCCGGTTCCCAAGCGAACTATCCTCGATTTGATCAAGGAGGGGGGCTGGGCCATGATTCCGTTGGGGCTCTGCTCGCTGGCGATGCTGGCGCTGGTCATTTACAATTTCCTCCAACTCACCCAGGGCAAGTTCGCTCCGGCCGAGCTGAAGGCGGCCCTTTTGGAACATATGGGTCATGTCCGCGTGCGCAGCGCCATTGAAGTCTCCAGCACCAGTCCGTCCTTCCTCGGCCGGATGATGTCGGTGGCTCTTCCCAAGGTGGACGCCACAGATGCGGAAACCCTTGGACGCGAAGCGGTCGAGGATGCCATGGCCGATTTCACCCTGCGTGAAAACCGCAGTTACATGTCCATGATCGGGTATCTTTCCCTGATCGCTCAGGCATCCCCCATGCTCGGGCTCTTGGGAACGGTTTCCGGGATGATTAGGGCCTTCAGCATCCTTCGCGATCTAAAGGCGCCGGACCCGTCACAATTGGCGGGCAGCATTTCCGAGGCGCTCGTCACCACAGCCACCGGTCTGATCATCGCGCTGCCTTGCTTGTTCTTCTACTTCTTCTTCCGAAACCGCTTGAACCGTCTGGTGGCCGACTGCCACAACGCCGGTTCCGAGATGATCGACGCCAGTCTCGCGGCTGTTCACGCTGACACGCAGTTGGCCAAGGTGCCCGAAGGCCTTGCCGGTTGATGAAGTCCGGGCTATGCTAAAAGCGCTATGTAGAGTCGGGGGAATCCAAAGGTTTCCTAGGGGAACCGGAAATCCAATTTGACCAAAACGAATCATGGCTTCGGCGAAAATGCGCGGTGCGATGCGCGGTCAGCTTGAGGAACTCAAGCTGGATCTGTCGCCCATGATCGATCTCGTGTTTCTGCTGCTCATCTTTTTCATGGTCACTTCCCGGCTGATCATCATCCGCCAAGACCCGGATGTGCAGATTCCTGTCGCCGAGCACGCGAAAGAACTGACCAGCGCCGAAGGGCGGATTGTCGTGAATGTTCTGGAGGGCGGTGTGTTCCGCGACATCGACGGGAACGTCCTTACCGAAGAAGACATCGAGAATCTCTGCCGTGATGTGCGCCGGGAGAACGAGCCCGCGGGCATCACGACCCGCCTTCACCTCCGGGGCGACCGGAGGGCTATCGTTCGCGAGATGAAGAAAGTGGTGCAAGCGGCGGCGCGAGCGGGAGTCAACGAAGTGGTTTTCGCCTCGTTCACGTTCGACAAGTACGAAGATTAAACTGAGGATCGGGTCATGGCGCGAAAAAGCCGGCTTGAGTTGGAGGAGATCGATGATCCGGCCCTGGACATCGCTTCCCTGATCGATATCGCTTTTCTCCTCCTGATTTACTTCCTCATCACAACGACCTTGGAGCCGAAGGAAGGCGATTTGAACATGACCTTCCCGACTGTGCAGGCTCCGCCCGACCGGGAGATTCTCATCGATCACCTCAACGTGGAGCTTCAGCAAGATGGCGTCGTGCTCGCCGGAGCCGCAGGCTCGATGGAGGTCATGGACTCTGATCCCAGTGTGCTGGAACTTCCCCTTTTGGTGCAGAAGCTTAAGGAATACAAAGCCGCGGTGGAATTGGCCGGGGCCGAACCGCTTGTCATCATCAAAGCCGACGACTCGGCCAAGCAACAGCGCTTCATCGACATCATCGACGCGCTCGCCGAGGTCGAGATCGCCAACGTAACCATGACCGGATTCAAGACGGAGGACCAATAAACCCAGCACTCAACCGGCCTGCGCTCGCAGCCGGCTCGAATTATGACACCGATCCTTTTGTTTGGCGGGAGCTTCCTTCGCCGCTTTCGCTGTCTTGCCGCCGTCTTCGTCGCCGGATTCCCTTGTGGCGGGAGCGCCCAGGACTCCGAAACAGTCGATAGCCTGTTTAACAGTGGAGTTTCCCACATGCAAAGAGACGAGTGGGATAATGCACTCGCCAGTTTTACCCGCATTGTCGATGTCTTCGGCACTGACGATCCCATGACCTTTTATGGGCCGAAGTTCGGAGTCATTTATTATCACAAGGGGCTGTCTGAGATGCGGCTGGGAAAATACGACGAAGCCATTGGCTCGTTCGAAACTTGTCACCGGCAATTCCCAAACCGGGCGTTGGCCGACGACGAGACGCCTTCGGTCAACCCCTATTGGAAGGTTTCCGTCTTTCAGTGGGCGGCTGCGCTGCAACAAGTTGAGGATTACGAAAGCGCTCTGCGCAAGTACAAGGAGTTCCTGGATTTGAAGCCTGAGCCCGGAAGCTTCAAGCCTGCGGCTTACTTCATCAACCTTGGGATTTGCTATATCAAGTCCGGGAAAGTGGCGGAAGGCGAAGCGGAGGTCGCCAAAGCCTTCGACAAGAAGGATGAGTATGGCGCCACGGCGGCGGATTTGTGGCGTGCGCTCGTGGTTCTGGCCCGGGGCTGGATGGCGGCGGAAGAAGGCGAGCGGGAAGAGACTCAGGCGCGCGGCGTCAAGTTTTTGAATAACTACAGGCACCTCCTGGTGCAAGACCACTTCATGATGTCCGGATACACCAGCACCCTGCTCGTTTTAGGGCAGGAGGCGAGCAAGGCGGACATGTCTTCGCTGGCGTTGCAGCTCTACAGCTATGTTCCTGATACCCAGCGCGCCATTCTAGAGGCGGCTGTCTTTCACGCGCCTGGCGGCAGGATGGCTCCGGCGGATCAGAGGAAACTGGATGGTCTCAAGGCCGCCGTGGACTCGGGGGATCCTCCGGAGATCAACGCCTTTTTCGGCATTGCCCAGGCCTATCAGAACCGCGGCGACAACCGCGCTGGGATGGTTATTTACGAGCAACTGGCCAACCGGTATCTGAAAAGCAAGAACCGCCCCGAGATACTCCATGCCGCCACGGCGCTGGCCGCGGGCATCGGGGAAATGCTCAAAGCCCAGAAATACGGTCTCATCTTCCTCGATCAGTACCCAGAGCACGAATTGAAGGACGAGGTCGCCAATCTCTTGCTCAGTTCACTCTTCTACAACCAGGAATACGAGAAATGCATCGAAATTGCCGGTCAGATCCGGGCCGAACTGACCCTGGGTTCCCGCGAGCGAGACCTTCCCGATTTCGTGTATGCCGGATCGCTGTATTACCTCGGGAAGTACGAAGAGGCCCAACCGGAACTCGACCTGCATGTCGAGAATTACGAAGCCAGCCCCTACCGGGAGAACTCCACCTATTATCAGGCCAGCAACTTGGTGAAACGCTTTTACTGGAAGGAGGCGGCAGAGAAACTGGACGCATGGCTGGCCCTTTATGAGCCCAAAGATTCCGCCTTGCTCGATGTCGCTTATTTGGACCGGGCAAGCTGTCATTTTGCATTGGCCACCGAGGAAAACGGAGGAATGACCGCGGCGCTGGATATGATCGGGAAGGTGCTGAACCAATTCCCCGATTCACAGATCATAGACCGGGCCCACAATCTTGCCGGAGACATTCATCAGTCTCAACAGCGCTTCGGTCCGGCCGAGGAAAGCTACCTCAAGGGACTCGAGACGGCCGAAACCATGGAGCATGCCGAGATCGCAGCCGGGGGTCTGAGCCAACTGGTTCCGGTCTGTTTGGCCCAAGAAAAGTACAAAGAAGCGATCGGTTATTACGACGCATTCTTCGAAAAGTACCCTGACTCGTTTCACGCTCCCAATGTGGCGGTGACCGGCCTCCGCGCCTTTCGCGAAGGCGATCCCCAGCGAATTCCCGAAGCCGTGGACCGGGTCATCGAGATTGTCGTCTCGTTGGGCGAAGCCGGAGACAGCGCCGGGCTGGAGCAAGCCATCAATTCTTTCATCCGCTTCCAGTTGGAGGACAACAAGCCGGCGGATGTGATCAATCAGCTCGACGAAATCCAGCGGCAGCATCCCTACCGGACCCTGCAAGCCTGGCTCTTGGTCGCCAAGATCGGAATTATCGAGGAACACCTTGTCCAAGACGGGCCTATGCGGGCGCGACTCCAGGTCTACTATGAAGAGCTGGAGAACAGCTTCAAAAAAGAGGAACTCGGCAATTACATCCTGGCCAGGGTGGGCATCAACATCGCTGAAGCAAACCTTTTCCGGGCCCGGCCGTGGTTCGAAGAGATTCTCAAACGCGAGAATCCCGACTTCCAAGCCCATGCCGCGCTCTGGCTGGCGAAGATGGACGCCAAATCCACCGACGCTTCGACGCGGCAACTAGCCATCGAGAAGTTCCGCCGCGTCCGCGACGACTATCAAGTCGCGGAATTGGCTGAAGACGCCACGCTCGGGCTGGCCCGCCTCTATCATGAGGACGAAAAGTGGAAGGAGGCCAATGCCGAATGGGAACGCTACATGGCCAACCGGCAGTGGGTCCGTGCCCGTCCTGAGGCGGCGTTCTCGTACGCAGAGAGTTTTGAGAAGCTCAAGGAGCTAGACAACGCCTTGGTTGCGTATGTTTCAGTCTACACGGCTCACGCGCCCGCGCTGGATTATTCAGTGGAAGCGGTTCTCCGGGTAGGCCAGATCCAATGGAGCCGGGGGCTCCAGCCAGAGGCGTTCAAAATCGTCAATGAGTATTTCCACCGAGTGAAGGCCAACAAGCACCGGCTCGTCGATGTCCTGGGCCAGCGAGTCGAGGAATACCGGAATGGTCTCAAGCAATCCGGAAAGTGGAAAGACAGCCTCGACACGTCTGCCCGTTCTTGAACCTTCCCACCGCGATAATCCCGATGTCTCGCCGAGTTCCCCTCACATTCTGGCTCTCGATCGCTTGGAGTTTGCTCCCTGCCGGAGTCTGGGCCAAACCCATATCCGCAGGTTTGCTCCTCGAGGGAAGGGATGTGCCCGAGCCGGGATTTGTGGTGGGAGTGGAGAGCGGGGGAATCCGTTTTAGCGCCAGTTCTTCAGGTGCATCCAGCCGGCTCTATCCCTTCGATCGCGTGAAACGGGTCGATCTTCAGGAACCGGACCAGTGGCGTAGGGCTCTCGAGTTGATGCATCAGGAGAAATTCGACGAAGCCGTCCGTCTCTTTGACGGCATCGCGGAAACCTATCGGGATGTCCGGGCGCTCAAGGACGGCTACGGAGCCATGGCCATGTTTCATGCCATGGAGTGCCTGCGTCGCTCCGGTAATTACGGCGGTCTCAGCGATCGCGTCGCCCTCCTTAAGGAAGAGTATCTCAGCGAATTGTATCGTCCGCAGATCCGCATGTTCTCCTTCTGGTCCGCCCTGGGAAGTTATCAGGCCGGGAAGGAAAATGTGGATCGCTTGGTCCGGCTGACGGAAGATATCGAGGATCAGGATTTGCCGGGCGACCAGATGGCCCAGGCTTCTTATGTGGCGGGAGTGGTGCGCGAAGCCCAGGGGCAACTCAGCGAGGCATTGTCCGCTTATCACCGCGCCTTCACTTTGAACATGAGCCGTGACCGTCCCTTGGTGCGCATGGCCATGGAAGCCGCCTTGCGGGCCTACCTGAAGGACCCGGATCTCGAGAAGAACCGCGTGCGGCTGCGCGAAGCCCACGGTTTGGGGAAAGTGTATCAAGCTCTGATCCTCGAAGGAGGAAGGCCGCCTGCCGACATCGCTCGATTCAGCGAGCCGATGCCGCCTGAACCGGCTGAGGAGGAAACGGCTTCCTGAGGGAGTGGCTGGGCTTCGCCTCGCTCTGGAAGCGCGATACGCTAACTGAGTTGCATGACGACCGCTTCGCCGTGACGAAGCGTGCGGCAGGCCTGGTCCAGATTGCGGCAGGAAGCCTCGAAGAGATCGGGCGGTTCTGTATTAAACCGGAACATGCCGTAATGGCAGGGAATCGCCAGACGGACTCCCAGAGCGCGAGCGAGGGCGGCGGCCTCCGCTCCATTGAGATTGCCCGCGACTCCGCGATCGGGTTTGTTTCCGTTGATGGGCAAGAGCGCCAGGTGCGGGCGATGCGGCAGCACTTCCGCAACAAGATCCTCGTGCCACAGCGTGTCGCCGCTG
Source organism: Verrucomicrobiales bacterium (assembly GCA_041749135.1). GTDB lineage: Bacteria > Verrucomicrobiota > Verrucomicrobiia > Verrucomicrobiales > DEV007 > DATKCT01. The sequence goes on along the minus strand of JBGTBW010000096.1, from coordinate 9,939 downwards.
TGGTAAATGCGCCAGGGACCTAGGCTGATGATGTAACCCAGGAAGCGGCAGCGTCCCTGGGGGTCTCTTTCCACGGTGTTATGGGCGGCGGCAACGCCGTGAAAGACAATGCCTTCCACATCGGCCATGCCGCCCCGGTCTAGGCTGAGGAGTTCCGGGGCTCCGGAGCCCAGCCGTTCACGGACGGCTTCCAGGTTCGCAGCGGGAAGCACGAGAGCGAGAGAGGGGTTGGCTTTTGTCAGGGGGAGCAGGGTGGCGGCATCGCAGTGGTCCGTGTGCAGATGACTGGAAGTGACTGCCTCGATTCCTTCGAGCCGGGCGGGATCCACGACTCGTTCCGTGATGCGAACGTGTGGCTTGTTTGTGCCGGCATACTTCGCGGTGAGAGAGTCGGAGAGGTAGGGGTCCACGAGGACTGATCGGCCCCCGCTGCGAAGGAGAAAACCGCTCTGACCAAGCCACCATACCGCCAAGTCGTCGCCACGGGCCCCGTGCACGGCGACGTCGCTCAAAAAGGCCTCATCTTTGAGATAGGCTGGCTCGAGAAGCGAATCCGGCATGGCTTGTTGGATCAAGATTCCAGTCCGAGTTCACGACGGACAATGCGGATGCCTTCGACCATGTTGGTGAGCTTCTGGCGTGCGATCCAGCGCGCCGTTTGGCTCAAACCGCAGTCCGGCGCGAAGACGAGGCGATCGGCAGGTGCGTACTGAAGGCAGGCGCGGACCCGGCCGGCGATCTCTTCGGGAGTCTCCACGTAGGCCGTCTTCACATCGATGATTCCGACCCCCGCATCCATGCGTTCCGCGACACTCGCGATGATGTCCAGGTCTCGAAAAGCCGTGGTGGTCATTTCAATGTGCATCTCGTCCGCTTTGAGGTCGAGAAAAGCCGGAAATAGGGGCGCGATCTCTTTGCGACCGGCGGAGCGCCCTTTGTAATTACCGAAACAGAGGTGGGTATCGATACGGCAGCGTCCGGCAACAGGCTCGATTGTTCGATTGAAGATATCGACCAACCGGGCCGGATCTTCCCGCCAGCCATAACAACTCATGGACGGTTCGTCGAGGCAGATCTCTGGACAGCCTGCGTCCCCCAGCGATTCCAATTCCCGGCGCACGATGGGAATCAGGGCTTCCGTGATGGCGTAACGGTCGGGGTACTCGGCGTTCGGGAGAAGTCGCCCGCTCAATGTGTATGGACCCGGGACGCTGCATTTGAGCGCGGGACCGGCGGGGGCCAGCTTTTTCAAGACCTCGAATTCATCGACGGCGCCCAGGCCTCGCGGGGCTCGGAGTTCACTGACGATCGCGTGCCGTCCTCGTTGGTCGTGGGCCGGAGGTCCGAAACGCCGGGGCGAGCCGCTTTCCAAAGCGATGCCCTCGATGTAGCCATAGAAAGAGAGATTAAAGTCGAAGCGTCCCTGCTCGCCGTCGGTGATGACGTCCAGACCGGCTCGGACCTGATCCATGATGGCAGCCGTCGCAGCGTCTTCCTGCATCTCTCGAATATCGGCTTCGCCGAACTCTTGGAGATGCCGGCTGGAGAATTCAAGCCACCCGGGAAATGGGTAACTGCCGATGACGGCGGCGCGGAGGGGACAAGTTTGCATAACCGAGAGGTGAAGAGGGAGATGGAAGAGGTAGGTCAGGACTGGGGCTGCTCGAAACAGCGAGCGAGCCGGCGGCTGTGCTCGTCGTAGGCGGCTTCGAAAAGCTGACGCGCGCGTTCGCGGCCCGCCACGCAGGCGGCGGTGAGCACCAGAGGGGGGATTCCCGCTTCGGTGAGAATTCGCGCGATTTCCGCCTTGATGGCGTTGACCAGAAGGACGCCGCCTACCGTCGAACCGGGCGCGACCGGAGTGTCGAGGCCAGCTATGGCGACCATGGCGTCGCCCGCCGGAGCGCCGGTATCGAGCACCCAGTCCGCAATTTCATGGAGCTTCAAGGCTTGAGGATGATTAGAAGCACTGGCCTCGGCGTGGCTCCGGCTCACGATGGCCACGACCGGAACAGAGCGGCGCCGGAATTCCTCGGCCATTTCCACTGGCAACGTATTGCAACCGCTGGAAGAGACCACGAGTGCAGCGTCGTCGGAAGTGATGTGGAAATTTCGGACGATGCGTTCGGCGAGACCGGAAACGTTCTCCAGAAACATCGCTTGGCGCTGACCGTTGGCCCCGACGACCAGATTGTGGAAAGTGACCGAGAGTTCAACGATCGGATTGAACCCGGGAAAGGAACCGTAGCGCGGCCACATTTCCTCGACCAAGATCCGGCTGTGTCCCGACCCGAAGGTGTGGACCATCCGGCCCTTTTGTATGGCGCGCGCGAAGAGTTCCGCAACGGACATGATCGCTTCTTGCTGGGCGGCGACGATCTCCAGCAGGACGCGACAGCGCTGAAGGTAGGTTTGTGAAGATGAATCCATGGCGTAGATCAATAAGCTTCGGGATTCGCGGCGAAACAGGCTGCCCCATAGCTTCCCGCGGCATCTCCCAGTTGGCAGGGAGCGAGGCGGACCCCGTGTCCGAGCGGCCGCCACTCCATGGTTTGGAGTCTTTGGGCGAGTTCCTCGAAAAGGAGGTCGCCGACAGCGGCGATGCCTCCGCCGATGAGCACGGCTTCGGGGTCGAGGATGTTGATGAGCGAGGCGACGGCTGCGGCCAGTGCGTCCAGGGACTGGCTCCAAACCGCGACGGCGGCGGGATCGCCCTCGCGGCAGGCGCGGGTCAGCGCATCGGTGCTGGTGAAGCGGCCGCCGGACCGGGTATCGATGTTCCAATTTCCGATGGCGTCTTCCAGGCTGCCGGGCGTCCCACAAATGTCGGGCGAGCCGGCGGCGTTCACGGTGATGTGCCCGAGATGACCGGCCCGTCCAATGTGGCCCCGCAAAAGTTTGCCCTGGCTGAGGACCGCGCCGCCTACGCCGGTCCCCAAGGTGAGCAGCACGACATCTTGGAGATCGCGCGCGGCTCCAAGCCAGGATTCACCGAGGAGGGCCGCGTGACCATCATTGAGAACGCGGACCCGTCCGGGCATTTCGAGATAACTAGGCCAGTGGAAGCCTTCGAGACCGCGCAGGCGTCCCGGCATGTGAGCGATCCGTTCCGATCCGGCGTCGGCCAGCCCTGGACTCGAAAGCCCGACCGCGTCCGGTTGGCATCCCAACTCCTCGGAAGCCAAGTGGATCGCTTCCCGAATCTCGAAGGCGAAGGCGGGAACCGAGCCTTCCATCTCGCCGTCGCGCGTCTCCCGCCGCCAAGCCCGCAGGGAAGCCCCGGATGCGGGTTCAATCGCCTCGACTTTGATCCGCGTGCCGCCAAGATCGATCCCGAGAATGTAACTCACCGTGCTTTTTCCTTCCCGTGCGCTCTCAGACATCTGGTGAACACGGAATCGGTTCGTGCCAGGGAAGGCAACTGAAAAACAGGAGTCCCGCAGCGCCGAGGCCATTTCAGATGTTCGGTCCAAGGAACGAACACACTGGGTTCTTGAATCCACCGTGCGGCCTCGGCAAGACAGTCCGGCATCGCGGGACGGCCCCTCGTCATTCCTGGGAGGTCAAAGCAGCAGAACGGCGGGCTCGGGGGCGCTGGCCGCAATTTGCCGCACAGTAGTAGTCGAGAATGTTGGCGATACCCCCCGTCTCATAGGCAATGAGATGCTGGGGGTCGAAGCGCTTTGGATTGGACACGGGTCTGGCGGCGCTCTATGGGACCGCATCATGAGTTTGTATAGGGTCGAACCCGCGCAGCACCACGCTTTGGTGCGGGCAGCCTTCCGGCGCCGCGGTTACACCGACGAGGAAGCCGGGGATGCCGCGAGAATATGTGATTTGACCGCGCGGCACGGAATCCGGACGCACAACGCCATCAAAGCACTGCATTTGGATGAACAGCTCGGCAGCGGCGCCGGCGGTTGTCTTCCCGGCGCAGAGATTGAACGGCTTCCCAGCCGCTTTCCCGCCAGCGAGGTCTGGGACGCCCATCGCAAGTTCGGGCCATCCGTGGCCTTTCGTGCAATGGAACGTTGCATCGAACTGGCGGACGCCTACGGGATTGGTCAGATCGCGGTGGACAACGCTTTTCATTATCTGTGGGGCGGCGGTTATGTGATGGAGGCGGCCCAGCGTGGATACATCGCCTACACCAACTGCACCGCTGCACTAGCCGAGGTCGTGCCGCACGGAGGCAAGTATCCCACGCTGGGAACCAATCCCCACAGTTGGGCTTTTCCCACCGTGGCCGCCATTGGATATCCTATCGTCATCGATTGGGCCACTTCGGTCACGGCGATGGGTCGTGTGCAGCAATTCAAACGGGAAGGGAAGGCGCTTCCAGCCGGCAGCGCGGTGGATGCCCAGGGGCGAGAGACCACCGATCCGTCGGCAGTGGTTGCACTGCTCCCCTTCGGCCAGCACAAGGGCTATGGGCTCGCGCTTCTCAATGAGTTATTTAGTGCGGTGACCGGAGGCTCTTTGCCTACCCTCCGTTGTAGAGCAGAGCCTCCGCCCGCAGAAAAGACCGCTCCCACCTTCTATTTCCAGGTCATTCATCCAGATGCGATTGACGGTGGCCGGCACGCGGCAGGTAGGGACCGGACTCAGAATGTGTTGGCGGTAATCCGCGACGTCCTCGGTCACGGGAACGAAGCCGCTCTCCTCCCGGGACAACTCGAAGCGGAAGCCGCGGCCCGGTCCGATCGCGCGGGCGGCTTCCTATTCACAGAGGCCGAGATTGCAGAGTTCCGCGAACTCGCGAGATCATGCGGGCTACCGGGCTGGAGAGTGGAGGAATTGAGGCGCTGCGACTGAATTGCACTTGTTTTGCGCCTCTTCCCGGGCTACCTGATTTTCTTCGAACGAGTTGGTTTTCCGCTTTCACCTGAGCGCTTGATCTCTGGTTGCTCTGGACGGTGGGGTGAGTCTGAAAAACATGCCCGGAAGGTGAGGGTCACGCCCAGGAAAAGGGCGATCGCGCCCACCGGCACAAGCACGATGCCGATTCCGGGGTCGCCGCCTTTCGCCCCAAAGCCGCCAAGAAAAAACCCGGCCGGCACGAGGATCAGGGCGGCTGTCAAGGACCGCGAGGATAGCCGGAGCGCGCGTTCTGCTTCGGCCAGTCGCGGCAAAGTGGCGGCGAAGGCGATGTGAATGAGTGAAAAAAGGCCGCCATGGGCGTGTGCCAGAGTCCACATCAGCCGTCGCGTGCTGTTTCGCACGTCCAGATAGAAATCCAGCTTCAGACCGTGCAGAGCCTCCAGCAGAATTCCAAGCGAAAGAAAAACGAGAAGTCCGCCCCAACCAATCTTCAGATGTTTGTGGATGAGGTGATTCACGGGAAACGCGCCGATCTGATGTTGACGCAGGATGGGTCGAAGGCAGCGGCGGCCTATTCCTTGATGTCTACAGGCCGGTCGTCACGCCTCTGCAGCAACTCGCGGATCCGCATTTCGTCCAGACCATCTTGCGGGTCAATGAGAAGGTTTGGTCCGCTGCGGCTGAGGTCTGCTGGACGCGTGTCGTCCCAGTGCTGCAAAGCGCGCGTGACCGCCTCCTCGCGCGCGGCGCCGAGAGCCAAAAAGTCGAATTCAAAGCCGGAGAATCCCGGAAGCTTCTGGAGATTCTTGTGGGCGACATAGCGGACGGCTCCGTAGGGGTCCGCCAGGAGTCGCGACTGGAAGGGGGGGAGCCAGTCTTCGCCGGAAGCATCCCGGGCGGGTTCCCATCCGGCATGCCAGGCAACGATCACGCGTTGGGCCGCGTGACCGCGGAGCATCCACAAGAGGGCTGCCGAGACGGTTTCTTCCTCCTCCGTAAATGCTGCGGGCGGATGTCCGTAACGCTTCGAGAGCTGCTCGGAGGTCCATTTCAATGTTTTGTCGAGGTGACAAAGGTTGCAAGCATTGGGAGCCCCGAAGTCGGCGCCGGCGGCGACGCGGGGGGAAGCGATCTGGTGACTGCGGATGGCGCTGAAAAGGGCGTAGGTGGTGTGGGGCATGTGGCAGTTCATGCAATCGCTCCCGGTGGAAGTTGCGGAGTGCCCGGTATGGCTCTCGACCTCCGAAGTGTACCGAGCTTCTCCGTGGCATTGGATGCAGGCCGTTGACCCGGGAAGGTCTCGTCGCAACTGATCGTTCGGATCGCTTTCGTGCATGGAGTGACACGATAGGCAGGAGATCTCACCTCGGGTGAAGCATCCCGACACCGCCAACCCTGTGTATTCGCGGCCGGCGGCGAGAATGGAGCCGTCATCCCACCAGCGCTCGCGAAAGAACTCGGGATTCCTTTGCAGGTCTTGCCGCTGGTCGGGAGGGGCATCGGGCCCTGGGTGAAAGATGAGGTATCGCGTGTCTTCCAAATCGGCTCCAGGCCGGTAGGGATCGCCTTCGCGGGCATACTGCATCGCCGCATCGCCTTCGCGAATAAAAACCCCGTGACACTGTCCGCAAACCTGACTGGACTTCCGGTGATCGAGTCGGGCAGGGTTAACGATGGTCGGGTCGGGACTTTCCCCCATCCAGTGAGCATAGCGTCGAAACGGTTGGCGATGCGCCTCAATGTGATCCTTACCCGGACCATGGCAGGCTTCACAGGCGATTCCTAGCTCGCTGACGCGGGTTTCAAACCGGGCCTCGCTTCCCTCGCCGTGCAGGCCGGGAACGGCCCCGGTGCTGTGGCAGTTGATGCAGTGGTGATTCCATTGTGTGATCAGACGGGTGGAGTCACCCGGAGTGTGCATGAACGCGGCTTCTCGCGGAATCCAACGGCCTTCTCCGAGGAGGTAGACCAAGGGAAGCGTCTGGAGGAGCGAACCGTAGCGAGCGTCGCCCGTTACCCAGTAGGTTTGGTAATGGTGGGATCCGGTGGCCATGACCACCCGCCGTCGAACCCGGGGGATATCAGACAGCGCCAGCGGTTTTCCACCCTGAACAACGTACATCATTTCCTCTGGGTCGGGCATCTCGGCCCAGTAAGCATTTCCATCTTGATACACCCTGTAAGCGAGACCTCCTGCATGCACGGTGGTTCCGTCGAACGCTCCGGCGACTTGGCTGGGGAGAGCCGCTTGGGTCATGGTCCGGTGGTAGGTAGCGTGCCAACTGGCGTGCTCCGACGGATGGCAGGAGCGGCACGTATTCGAGGTGACGTAGTCGTCTTCCCGTCCCTGCACGGGGAGGCGGTTCTCCAGAGCATTCCTTTCGCGAGCATCCGACGTGCCGCGGTGGATCGACCAAACGGATGTGGAGGCCAGAGCGATCGCGAGGAGAGCTGTCGCGTAAACCGGAAGTCTGGAAAGGAGGCGCGACCGCGGAGGACTGCTGGGCATAACAGCGACGGCTTCGGGTTCGTTCTTCAGTCGATTCGCGATGCTATGCGCTCGGCCTCCCGCAGTCCACCATGGAGTCGCCGCGCCGGAAGCATGGGCCGGTGCGGCTGGGTTTCCCACGGCACGCATTCATAGGGGAAAGCGGCGTCGGTTGAGGAGGTATTCGGGGAAGGCTCACCGGTTCCGAGGCCGCCTGAAGGGCGTGTCGATTTATTCGGTGATGCCGCGTGGGACTTGGTGGAAGGGTTGGCACGGCGCGAGGAGGGAGCGAATTGAAATTCGTGGCCGACGAGCAACAAAGCCAACGCTTTCAACAAGTTATGCCCCAAAGGTCGCGGAGTTGGCCGACTCGCGGAGCGATAGTTTCGCCCTGCTCTGAGGGCGCGCGACGCGGTGTTGCAGAATAAATCAACACGCCCTGAATACGGAACTGCGAACTGTCACAGGGCGACTCGTTCTCCGCGCGAAATTTCCCCTCCGCGGTCTTGCTGCTCTCGCTTGCTCTCGCGGTAGATAGCGGGATAGTCTCCCGGACTTTCCGGAGAGTGATGGGCGCCTGGTGGCCTCCGCGGTCTTCAAAACCGTTGTCGGCTCGCAAGAGCCGGGGTTGGTTCGATTCCTTCCCTCTCCGCTTTTTTCTCATAAAACGCTGATCTTAAAAGAGTTGAAACATAAGATGGGGTCGTATCCCGGCTTGCAGGTGGCGCACCGAAACGAACGAAAACTCACGAAAACGAAGCGAAAAGTGACGCTAAAGTGACGCAGGAAGGAGCCGAAAATCGGGAAGAGAATAGTTCTGTTTTCCGACCATCGGTCGCCCTGGGGAGACGCTTTGGATTCTTTAGGCTCAAGTGGCGCCCGATTGCACGAGCCTGAGCAAAGGCGTGGCACCCTGCTCTCGCGCTTCAACCCGGCCGCCCCAAGAGGGAAGTTGCTAGCCGTTTCATCCCGGATTCGGACTGGAGAAGGTTGTAGTCTTTCTGGCTCGGGGTGAAACATGTGCGCCGGACCCCTTTGGGCGAAAACCCCTCTCAAGCCGTCTGGCCATTGGAGTCCCGCGCCGGCCAGGGGTCGCTGCATCTGAGATGCGCCGGACGGGCCAATTTGAGTCGGAAGCCCCGGCTGCGAGCGGACTCACGTTGTCCGGCAATGTTTGACTCGATGCGGGGGCGGGGCCTTCCGAAGGAAACGCGGATGACTTGGTAGAGTGGCTCGGGGTTGCCTATGGGTCGCGTCTCGCCGGAATTCCGCCGGGAATCCCTTCTACTCCTGCGGCTGCGGCTCCGCCGCCCGACCGGGAACCAGACAGACCCGGAATCCCACCCAGTAGGAGCCTAAGCCGGGCGGTGCACCACCCCGCTCGGCAGAGCGGCACGCGACCGCGGCTTCGTACCAGGAGCCGCCTCTTACCGTACGACTGGGGCCTTGTGCCGGCGGGCCATCGGGATTCACTTCTTCCCCGTAGTCTCCTCCATACCATTCCTCACACCACTCCCACACGTTTCCGTGCATATCCTGCAATCCAAATGCGTTCTCCTTCTTTCTTCCTGCGGTTGAGGTTCGCCCTCCTGTGTTCCCCGGAAACCAACCCTTAAACGCGGGAATCGAGCGCAACCATTCGCTAATCCTTGAGGTCTTACGTACCGAATTCCCACTGTACCATCCCGCCTTTCGCAACGCCTCTTCTCCGTCTCCCGTGAAGTAAGCCGTGGTTGTCCCGGCCCGACACGCAAATTCCCACTGCGCCTCAGTCGGCAGACGAAATTCCCAACCCGGATCGAGCTTCCCCTCTCGTCGCATGCGCTCCGTCAACGCTGTGGCGAATGCCTTCGCTTCATCCCAGGTCACGTTGTCCACAGGCAACCGGCGCCCTTGAAAATCACTTGGATTGTGCGGCATCAGCGCTTCCCATTGCGCCTGCGTCGTCTCCGTTTTCGCCAGCCAGAACCCCCGGGACAGGGTCACCTCGTGCTGGACTTCGTCTTCCTGCCTTCCCGCTTCGGTCGCCGGACTCCCCATCAGAAACGTTCCGGGAGGACACCAGCAGAGGGTCATCTTCACTCCGTTGCCCAGGTCGAAGACCATTTCCTGCGCGGTCCCCTTCTTGGCGCCGCCGAACCATCCCCTCTTCCACGCGCCGCCCAGCAGCAGGATCCCCAGCACCGCGCAGGCCAGGGCCGTGGCGAGAAGCACGCTGCGCGTCCTGCCTGGTAGATGCTGTGTGGCCATTCCCATGCCTTTCACGCCTCCCACTTTCCGCCCTCGTTTGAATTCCTCCACCGGAGCCTTGTCCTCGGGACCAGGGCGAGAGGAAGGCCACCCCGCTGCTCGCATTGCCCCGTCGGGCCTGTCATCTTTCCTCCCTACGGCCGAGGCGGCCTCCTGGAGAGCGTGACAGACATCCGGATGGTGCAGGACCTTCTCGGGCATTCGGATGTCTCAACCACGATGATCTTGGGCGCTCGAGCTCGACTGGAATGGTCTCATTGAAGAAAGCAGAGAACTTGAAGAGCAGCACCGGACCTTGCTGCGGGAGACCGAAACGGTAGCCGCACACTCGGCTTTTCGATCCTCGCCAGAGAGCGAAGCAGACCCTCAGCACACGGCCC
>JBGTBW010000095.1:0-33861 GCA_041749135.1 Verrucomicrobiales bacterium | reverse complement strand
GCGGCGATGCCGGCGGCGGCTTGGTGGAGAATGGCGGCGCGGTTCCGGGGCTTCACGGCAGCCCATGAGCGGCCGGCGTTCCCGGCGACGTCCAATGCCCGGTCAACTTCGCGAAGCCCCGCCAAAGAGTGGCGGTAGGCCTGCACTCCGGGCCGGGAAGGGTCGCGGCCGGTGGCCCAGCGATCCGTGGTTAGGAGTTCGCCTCCGATTTGAAGGGGAATGGGATCAGGAGCCGAAGGCACATAACCGTTCACGAGAGAACGGATCCAACGGACATTGCACGGCAGAGACCAATCGGTATCGGGTTCGTTGGCAAAGGCCCCGTCGAGGGGGGCAGGGGAGGGAGCCTCCGCAGCGCGATCCTGGGTGCGGCGTGGGGTGAAGGCGACGGATTCGCGATCCCGGCAGGAAGTGAGAAAGCGTTCCTTTTGCCTATGCCAATCGTCGTCGCCGGGCTCCATGTTGAAGAGGTCCCGGAGAAAATTCTGCGGAGCGGTGTTCTCGTCGAGCCGGCGGATCAGGTAGGCGATGGCGTTGTCGAAACTGGTCCGATGAACAATGGGCGCGTAGAGCAGGAGTTCTCCGGCCAGGTCGCGGACGGAGCGGGCTTGATGGTTCGCCATGCCTTCGAGCATTTCGAGTTCGACCAGTTGATCCACGCCTTCCCGGACACGAAGGAGGAGGGCGTAAGCGGCGTCGAAGAGGTTGTGGGTGCCGACGCCGAGGCGAACGGCGGCGGCGTTCTCCGGGCGGCAGCCAAAGTGGAGCATGCGTTTGAAGTTGGCGTCGACTTCCAGTTTGGCGGCATAGGGAGCGGCGGGCCAGCCGTGCAACGCGGCTTCGACGGATTCCATGGCTAGGTTTGCTCCCTTGACGATGCGCAGTTTTACGGGAGCGCCGCCGCGGCCGACGCGTTGGCGAGCCCAATCGGTGAGTTCACGTTGCATGGCGAAGGCATCGGGCAGGTAGGCTTGGAGGACGAAGCCCGCGGAGAGGGAAAGAAAAGGCGGTTCGTCGAGCACTTCCTGGAAGGCGCGGCAGGTGAGTTGGAGGTCGCGATATTCCTCCATGTCCAAGTTGACGAACTTGGGAACGGAACGGCCCTGGGGATCGCGAACGCTGTGCTCGATGGCGGCGGCGTAGAGGGGGCGCAGCCGTTCTTTGATGCGCTGGAGGGTTTCCGCAAAGGCGACCAAGTGGATCTGGCTAAAGATGGAGGAGACTTTGACGGAGACGTAGTTGCAGTGGGGATCGGCGAGAAGGTCAAGGTTGGCGTCAAGCCGGTGTTGGGCTTCCTCTTCGCCGAGGACGGCTTCGCCGAGGAGATTGAGATTCAGGCGCATGCCTTCCGCGTAGCGGCGTTCGATGCGCGGATGAAGCAGTCGCTTTTCGGCGGGGAGGACAACGCGGCGACTATTGGCGCGGATGCGGCGGGTCACGACCGGCATGACCAGCGATGGAAACAGGAGAGATCCGAATGCGGCAGCGCGGAGGGCGAGGCGTTGCCAGGCGGGGAAACAGCGCGGGGCTCCCCAGGTCTCCAGGAGATGCCGGTAGACCACGGCGGCGCGCGAGGCGTCAGGTGGGCGAAAGAGACGGTCTGCTAGAGCGAGCGTGAAGGTTTTGCCATAAGGATCCGCTATCATGCGCGCCAGGAGGGCCGCTTGACGGCGTTCGCCGCGGGATTGCCTTTGGTTGGCATCAGTGAGGAGAGCGGCGGCGACTTTGACGGCGTCGAGCGCGAGCCGGGCGTCGTCCGGAGGCTGGGAGCGAACGCGCGCGATGAGGGCCGAGGGCGGGACCCGGGCCGGCGGTCTCTTTAGGGATCCCGGACTAACCATTGGCGGCGGCTCCGGCCGCGCGGGCTGCGGCGCGGCTGGATTCTTCTTGGAGCAGACGCCGGGCCACGGGGCCAATGGTTTCGACGAGTTCCTGAGCGAGGACATCGAGGAGAGGAAGAATCGGGCCGGTCGCAGCGATGCCGGCTTCGGCGACGGCGTGGTGCAAAACCGGGATGGGCCCGTGGGTGTTTCGGAGCCGTTCGAGTTCTTCGAAGAGAGTCCGGATGGTTTCCGCCGCGGGGGTATCGCCGTTCCGCAGCGCGGCGAGCATATCCATGGAAGATCCCGGCGCCACGCAGACACAACCGGAGGTGAAGGAAACGAGATGGAACTGCTGGGTATGAACCGCGGCGGGTTGTTCGCCGATGCCGCTGACGATGTAGGCGGGATCGACCCGGTCGCAGAGTTCCTCCAGGTAGTCATCTTGGGCGGGATCCTCCCGGACGACGGCGTATTTGATCCAGGAGACGAGGCCTTCGGCGAAGAGTTCAGCGGCAGCGGCGGGGGAAAGGTAACGTTCCTCCTTGAGATAGAGGACGACCGGAATGCCGGCGCGTTGAACGAAGAGGCGGACGGCTTCTTGCACACCGGAGTGGGTCGCCGGGAAGAGGGTAGGCAGGATCATGGCGGTGGGAAAGCTTCGGTCCCGGAGGATGGCGGCCTGATCCATCATGGAACCGAAGAAAGGTCCGGCTGACGGAATGACAAGAGTGTCAGGGCCGGCTTCCGCTTCGAGGAGATCCAGCAGAGCGGGGTACTCTGAGGGGGCCATGTTGTAGAGATTGGCGTTGCCGCCGTAGAGAAGGGTGCGCACGCCGCCTTGTTCGAGGTGACGGATGAGGAGGCGGTTTTCCGCCGGGTCCAACGCCAGGCCCTGGTCGCGGCAGAGGGGAGGGACGGCGATGACGGAGGCGGCGAGGCGCTCCGGTGAGACGGGTTGAATATCCATACGGTATCGTTAGTGAATCTCCGGCTCGGGGACGGCGGCGCAACCTTCCAAGAAGTCGAAATCGCAGCCGCGGGGCGCTTGAGTGACGTGCGCGATGTAGAGCTTTCCGAAACCACGCGGATAGGGATTGGACGGGGGAGACCAGGCGGCGCGGCGTCTCTGAAGTTCTTCTTCGGGCAAATCGACGGAGATGGTGCGGGCTTCGGCGTCGAGAGAGATGGGATCGCCATTCTGCAGCAGCGCCAGAGGGCCGCCGATGGCGGATTCTGGGGCGACATGGAGCACGCAGGCTCCGTAGCTCGTTCCGCTCATCCGGGAGTCGGAGATCCTGAGCATGTCGCGGACGCCGGCTTGGAGGAGTTTTTTGGGGATGGGGAGCATACCCCATTCGGGCATCCCGGGCCCGCCCGCGGGACCGGCGTTCTGGAGGACGAGAACGGAGTCAGGAGTCACCACGAGATCCGGGTCGTCTATGCGGGCCGCGAGGTCGTTGTAATTGGAGAAGACGACGGCGGGGCCCGTGTGGCGAAGGAGGTGTGGGCTGGCAGCCGAGCGTTTGAGGACGGCTCCATCGGGCGCCAAATTGCCGCGCAGGACGATGGTTCCTCCGTCGGGGGAGAGCGGATTGGTTAGGGGGCGGATGACCTCGGGGTTGTGGACAACGGCTCCTTCGATGTTCTCGCCGAGACTGCGGCCCGTGATGGAGCCTTCCTCGAGGTGGAGAAGGCTGGAGATCTCGACGAGAAGAGCGGGTAGGCCGCCGGCATAGTAGAAATCTTCCATGAGGAAACGGCCGGAGGGGCGGAGATCCGCTATGAGCGGGGTGCGGCGGGAGATTTCGTCGAAGCGCTCGAGAGGCAGGGGGATGCCCGCCCGGCCGGCGAGGGCGGTGAGGTGGATGATGGCGTTGGTCGAGCCGCCGACGGCCATGTCCACGATGATGGCGTTGGCGAATGAGCGTTCTGTCAGGAGGGAAGAGGGACGGCGGTCCGCCCACACGCAGTCGACGGCGACGCGCCCGGAGCGGGTGGCCATGCGGGCATGGGCGGAATCGGGGGCGGGAATAGAGGACGCGCCGGGGAGGGCGAAACCGAGGGTTTCCGCGATGGCGGTCATGGTGGAGGCCGTGCCCATGGTCATGCAGTGACCCGGGGAGCGGGCGATGCCGTCCTCGAGTTCGCACCAGGCTTCTTCGGAGAGCTGACCGGCGCGGCGTTCGTCCCAGTATTTCCAGACGTCGGAACCGCTGCCGAGGACTTCGCCACGCCAGTTTCCCCGGAGCATGGGTCCGGCGGGGACGAATACGGCGGGAAGGTCCATGGAGATGGCTCCCATGAGAAGTGCGGGAGTCGTTTTGTCGCAACCTCCTAACAAGACGCAACCGTCGACGGGGTTGGAGCGGAGGGTTTCCTCGGTCTCCATGGCCAGGAAGTTGCGATAGAGCATGCTGGTCGGCTTGGTGTAGGATTCACCGACGGACATCACCGGGATTTCGACCGGCATTCCGCCGGCTTGCAGGACGCCGCGTTTGACTTGTTCCGCCAGGATCCGGAAGTGCATGTGGCAGGAATTCAGATCGGACCAAGTGTTGAGGATGGCGATGACGGGTTTGCCGGCCCAGTCCACGGGATCCCAGCCCATCTGCCGGGCCCGGGAACGATGCCCGAAGGAGCGGAGATCGTCGGGAGCGAACCAGCGCCGGGACCGGAGTTGTTCGGGCGCGACGCGGCGGGAAGGGCTCATGGGCGAAGAGTCTGGCTCAGCGCAGGGGAAAAAGCCAGGCTCCGGTCATGGTCGCCAGCAGACCGGCGACACCCATGCCGCTCATCATGGGGGTGACGAAACGCAAAGTTTCCGATTCGCGCATGCCGCTCAGGCGAGTGATGATCCAGAACCCGGAGTCGTTCATCCAGGGGATGGGTTTTGATCCGCAACCAATGGCGAGGGCGAGATAGACGGGTTGGAAGTCGATGTAGGGAAGAAAACCGTGGGCGATGGGCGCGGCAGTGATCATGGCCACGGTGGCGGAGCCCTGGGCGGTGCGAACGAGGGTGGTCACGAGAAAAGCGATGGGAAGGGCCCAGGCGGAGCCTTCTCCGGCGAGTCCGGCGAAGGTGTTGGCGATGGCAGTCTCGCGGAGGACGGCTCCGAAGGCTCCTCCGGCGGCGGTGATCAGGAGGATCACGGCGCCCGTGGAGAGAGCGGTCTGGATTTCCGAGGCCACGGCGTCGCGGGAAAGTCCGGAGCCGCCTTTCCAGAGCAGGACCAGGGCGATGAGCGCGGCAAGGAAGAGGGCGAAGTTTTTGTCGCCGAGCAGGAGGAGAGCCGGCGCGCCGGGGAGACGGGCCAGGGCGGGAGACGCATCGATGGCGGCGGCGGCGGCAATGAGCAGGATCGGAAGCAGGATGGGCAGCAAGGAGAACCCCAGAGAGGGAAGGGCGGTCGCTCGTGGACCGCCCGGCGATGGATTGGGGGCGGAAGACTCCGCGGTTTCGGTCGCGGGCTCGCGCAGGGGAAGATCGTAGCGGCGATTGGAGTAGAAAGCGAAGGCGAGTCCAAAGACCGCGGCAACGAGGCTAACAATGGACCCGGCGATCATCATCGTGCCCAGAGAGACGCCGAGGTCTCCGGCGACGAAGAGGGGTCCGGGCGTGGGCGGCACAAGGGAATGAGCCATGGTGCCGCCGGCGACGATGGAAAGGATGTAGAGAAGGTAGTGTTGGCCGGTGCGGCGGCGGAGGGCGCGGGCGATGGGCACGAGAAGGTAGAAGACCGTGTCGAAGTAGACGGGAATGGCCAAGAGGAAAGCAGAGGAGAGGAGTCCAAGGTAGGCGCGGGCCGTCCCGAACAGGGCGACCAGGGAGCGGACGATGCGTTCGGCGGCTCCGGACCGGAGGAGGGCTTGCCCGACAATCGAGGCGAAGGCGATCAGAAGGCCCACCGTGCGGCAAGTGTCTCCAAAACCGACGGCGACGCGCTCGGCGGGATTGCGGGAAAGGAAGGCGGCGGAGGATTCGGGGGTCATCTCCCCGAGCGCAGTCTGGGAGTCCGCATAGTCGACGAGGGCAAAGCGGGGAGTGAGAAAGGAAACGGCGAATGCCGCCACGAGCAGAGCGGGGAAAGCATGCAGCCGAAGGGCGAGGATGCCGCCCAGGACGAGGCTCATTCCGAGCAGCAGGAGAAGGAGGGAGACCAAGGAATCGCGGGGGTGAGGGATTTGGGCGGACGGGCCCTTTCCTGCCATGAGTATTACTCTCGGAAGGCGGGCGGGATCTGGCGCAGCACCGTGCGCAGGCTAGGGGCGGGATCCGGGCGGGAGGGTTGCCGTGCAGGCACGCGGAGAACCCATAGTGTGGCGTTTGCGAACAACGTAGACAAAACAAAACGGATGCAGACCACTAAATCTACTCGCAGCGCTCCATGCATTTTCCGAATCGCGGCCCTCTTCTTCCAGGCCGGCGGTGGTCGCCGGTTGCTGTGCCCGCTCAACTCCCTCCTCACGCCTTGAACTGGAAAAGATTGCTCCCGAGTTTGCCCACCGATTTCCCAAACGGCACAAGACCGGGAAGTCAGAAACGGGGAGAATCTCCACCGCCTTTAGGACCCCTGTCCCGCAGCCCTGGCCGCTCGTAATCGGCTGATTTGACTGGATGACGTCCAGCGGATTTGGTGTAGTAAGGTCGCGCCCACGGGACCGAATGGGCGGTTTCCGACAGAAGTCATGTTTCCGCCTGCCCCCAGAGACGAGCGCCCTTCCCCACTGATTGAAACGCGCTCCACCGCGAGAGATGCGGGCTAATTTGCCGGACCCACCATATGCAACTCCGTCATCGCTTCTTTCTGTGCGCCGGCCTGATAGCGGCCGCCTTCCCAGCCTTGAGCGAGGAGAAGCTCGATTTTGGCCGCGATATTCGGCCGATCCTGTCAAACTCCTGCTACAAATGCCACGGGTTCGACGACAAGACCCGGATGGCCGATCTCCGGCTGGATACGCTCGCCGGGGCGACGGGCAAGCTCGAATCGGGAGCGATTGCGGTGGTTCCCAGCAACCCGGCGGAAAGTGAACTCATTCGCCGCATCACCTCGGCCGATGCGGACGAGAGAATGCCGCCGCCAGACAGCGGCAAGTCGCTCACCGCGAACGAGATTGAACTGCTGCACCGGTGGATCGAGCAGGGGGCGGAGTTCAAGCCGCACTGGTCGTTTGTCCCGCCGGAGCGGCCGGCTTTGCCGGAGGCTCAGCAGCCTTCATCGCAAGTCCAGAATCCGATCGATCATTTCGTCCTGGCCCGGCTCATGAAGGAGGGGCTGGCTCCTTCTCCGAAGGCCGACAAAGCGACGCTGATCCGCCGCGTGACGCTCGACCTCACCGGTCTGCCGCCGACGCCGCGGGAGACCGATGAATTCCTGGCCGACAGCACCCCCGAGGCTTTTGAGAAAGTAGTCGACCGGCTGCTCCGCTCGCCCCGCTACGGCGAGCACATGGCCCGCTATTGGCTCGACGCAGCCCGCTATGGCGACACGCACGGCCTGCACCTGGACAACGAGCGGTCGATGTGGCCGTACCGCGACTGGGTTGTGCAGGCCTTCAACGAAAACCTGCCGTTCGACCAGTTTACGGTCGAGCAGCTTGCCGGAGATCTCTTGCCCAGCCCCACGCTCGAACAGCTTGTCGCTTCGGGGTTCAATCGCTGCAACGTGACGACCAGCGAGGGAGGCTCGATCGACGAAGAGGTTCGCGTGCGCTACGCCGTCGATCGGACTGAGACGATGAGCACGGTGTTTTTGGGGCTGACGCTTGGCTGTGCCGCCTGCCACACGCATAAATTCGATCCGGTGACCCAGAAGGAGTTTTATCAGCTCTACGCGTTCTTCAACTCGGCCGCCGATGCGGCGATGGACGGCAACGCTCTCTCACCGCCGCCGGTCAAAAAACTGGCGACGCCCGAGCAGGAAGCCCAGCTTCAGGATTTTGACGAACAGATCGCGGCGCTCCACAAGCACGTGGCCGACACGCTTGCAGCTATTGAATACACCGACCCACTTGGCACGGCTGCGCCCGCCAGCGCCGAGCCCAACGAGTATGTGTGGATAGACGACGAAGCACCCCCGGGGGCCCAGCTTCAGGGCGACAGTGAGTGGAAGTTCGTCACCAAGGAGGATGGACAGGTATTCAGCGGCGAAAAGGCGAGCGCGCGCAAAGCCCCCGGCCTCTCCCAGCACTTTTTCACCGGGGCGAGCCCCGGCCTCGTCGTGGGCGAGGGCGATAAGCTCTTCGCTTACGTCTATCTTGATCCCGCTGACTCGCCGAGGGAAATCATGCTCCAGTGGAACGACGGCTCGTGGGAGCATCGCTGCTTTTGGGGCGAAGATGTGATTGCCTGGGGTGGAGCGAACACATCCAGCCGCTTGTCGATGGGTTCGCTTCCCAAGGTGGGCGAGTGGGTGCGGCTGGAAGTCGAAGCGGCAAAGGTCGGCTTGAATGCAGGGGCCGTCATCAACGGCTGGGCCTTCACCCAGTATGGCGGCGCCGTCTTTTGGGACAAAGCGGGGATTGTCACCCGCACACCCCAGGAGGGGCAAGGCTTTGACTCGCTCGCGGCCTGGGAGGCTTTTGAAAAGTCCCAGTCCGAGTCGCCGGCGCCAGCCGATGTGAAGGAAGCAATCACGGTCGAGGCGGACAAGCGGACCGACGACCAGAAGAAGAAGATTCGCGATTATTTCTTGCAGCAGGTCTGCACGGCGACCAAGCCGAAGTTTGATCCGCTCCGTCAGCAAATCGACGAGTTCGTGAAGAAGAAATCTGAACTCGATGCGACGATCCCCATTTCACTCGTCATGGCGAACATGCCGCAAGAGCGGGAAACCTTCGTCCTCGTTCGCGGAGCTTACGACCAGCCTGGCGAGAAAGTGACGGCCGCTGTGCCGAGCGTCCTGCCCCCGCTGCCTGAAGGAGCGGCGGCCGATCGCCTGGGTCTGGCCAGGTGGCTCGTCGATCCGCAGCACCCGCTGATGGCCCGCGTCACGGTCAATCGCTTCTGGCAGCAGTATTTTGGCATAGGGATCGTCAAAACCGCCGAGGATTTTGGCGCACAGGGCTCGTGGCCGACGCATCCGGAACTCCTCGACTGGTTGGCTCGCGACTTTGTCGAATCGGGCTGGGATGTGAAGCGATTGCAGAAGCTCATCGTCATGTCAGGGGCCTATCAGCAGGCTTCGAAAGTGAGCAAGGAACTGGCGGCTCGCGATCCCGAGAATCAGTTGCTGGCCCGCGGGCCCCGTTTCCGGCTGGATGCCGAAGTTCTTCGTGATTCGGCGTTGTCCGTCAGCGGCCTCCTCGTGGAGCAGCCGGGAGGCAAGGGGGTGAAGCCTTACCAGCCGCAAGGGATCTGGGAATCGGTCGGCTTTCAGGGAAGCAACACGCTGAACTACGAGGCCGATGGGGGCGAAGCGAACTATCGCCGCACCCTCTACATTTTCTGGAAGCGGACGGCTCCGCCTCCCGGTTTGATGACGTTCGACGCGCCGACCCGCGAGGCCTGCGTCGTCCGCCGCAGCCGCACCAATACACCGCTTCAGGCTTTGGCTCTGATGAACGACGTGCAGTATGTCGAGGCGGCCCGCAAACTCGCTGAGCGGGTAATGTCCGGCGCGGCTGCGGGCTCGCCCGCCGGAGCCGATAGCACTCCAGCGGATCGGCTCACTCGCGCCTTTCGCCTTGCCGCCGTTCGCCAGCCGGCGGACGGCGAACTGGCGATCCTCGTGGAGACCTTTCAGTCTCACCTGGCCAAGTACCAGGGGGACAAGGCCGCCGCCGAAAAGCTTGTCGCCATCGGCGATTCCAAGCGCAACGAGTCGCTCGACCCGGTCGAGCTGGCCGCTTATACGCTCGTCTGCAATTTGATCCTCAACCTGGACGAAGTCGTCACAAAGGAATAGAGAAGCAATGGCGCAGCGCTTACCAATGTTGGGGCGACTCGCCGCGGACCCTCCCCAACGATTTGCCTAACTAGAGAGCCGTTATGAACCCTTTGCGCCAACACGTCCTTCAGGAAACTCGCCGCTTTTTCTTTGGCCGCATGTCCTCCGGCATCGGCACAGCGGCTCTTGCCTCGCTGCTCAATCCACGACTTTTCGCGGGCGAGGCCGCTCCACCGCAGGGGCAGGATTCCAGCCTGGGGCAGATGCCCCTGCTCAATTTCGCTCCGAAAGCCAAGCGGGTGATCTGGCTGTTCATGGCTGATGGACCATCGCAGCTCGACCTGTGGGACTACAAACCCAAGTTAGGCGAGTTTTTCGATAAGGACCTGCCCGAGAGCATCCGCCTGGGCCAGCGGATCACCACCATGACCAGCGGCCAGTCCCGGTTGCCGGTCGCGCCCTCGGTATTCGCCTTCCAGCAACATGGTCAGCATGGAGCCTGGGTCAGTGAGTTGTTGCCCAGCCTCGCGGGGGTTGTCGATGACTTGTGCATCGTCAAGACGATGAACACCGAGGCGATCAACCACGATCCCGCGATCACCTATATCCAGACCGGCAGCCAGATTCCCGGCCGGCCCAGTATGGGGGCGTGGCTGAGCTACGGCATCGGCAGCCCGAATCAGGACTTGCCGGCTTATGTGGTGCTGCACTCGCGAATCGCCGCCGGCAGCCAAACCCAGGCTTTGTTCGCCCGGTTATGGGGTGCGGGCTTTCTGCCGAGCAAACATCAAGGGGTTGCCTTGCGGTCGGTCGGGGATCCGGTGCTCTACCTTTCGAACCCCGATGGGGTGGATCAAGACACCCGGCGCCAAATGCTCGACGGGCTGGCCAGGCTCAATCAGAAACGCCTGGAAGAGCAGGGAGATCCTGAAATCGCCGCCCGCATCGCCCAGTATGAAATGGCCTTCCGCATGCAGATGTCAGTCCCCGAGTTGACTGACATTTCGCGCGAGTCCGAGACGACGCTCCAAATGTACGGCCCCGAGGTCAAGGAGAAGGGCACGTTTGCCTACAACTGCCTGCTGGCCCGCCGCCTGGCGGAGCGGGGTGTGCGCTTCACTCAGGTCTTCCTCCGCGGCTGGGACCATCACGGCAGCCTCCCGCAGAGCATTCCACAGCTCTGCAAGGCGATGGATCAACCGGCGGCTGCCCTTATCAAAGACCTGAAGCAGCGCGGGATGCTCGACGACACGCTCGTGGTTTGGGGAGGCGAATTCGGCCGCACCGTTTATAGCCAGGGAACATTGAATCATGAAACCTACGGCCGCGACCATCATCCCCGCTGTTTCACCATGTGGCTGGCCGGCGGCGGCATCAAGCCCGGCATCGTCCATGGCGAGACGGACGATTTCAGCTACAACGTTGTTGAAAAGCCGGTGCATATTCACGATTTGAACGCGACGATTCTGCACTGCTTGGGGATCCACCACGAGCGGCTGACCTACGCCTTTCAAGGCCGCGACTTCCGGCTCACGGATGTGCACGGCAACTTGGTGCGTGATATTCTAGCGTGATTTCCAGAAAGGCCGCGGGGCAGCGACCGCAACGCAACGCCGATGAATGCCTTATTGAGAATCTCAAAGGTCGCTGCGGCAGCGTGGCTGATTCACAGCGGCGCCGCCGCACAGGAGGAATCGTTGGACCGCAATGGCTTTCTTTGGTCGCCTTATCTGGAATGGACCTTGAACAACCCGGAGCCGAGCGGAAACCCGTTCGATCTCGATGCTTCCGTTGCGTTCACCCATGCGCAGACAGGCGAACGCCGGACGACCGGAATGTTCCACGACGGCGACGGCCTATGGAAGTTTCGTTTCACTGCCGTGCGGACTGGAACGTGGAGTTTTGAGACCCGCAGCAGCGCGTCTGCGCTCGATGGAAAGCGCGGCTCCATCGTCATCGCTGCGAAACCAGGCTCGTCCGATCGCGGCTTCATCACGTCCATTGATGGAAACCGGTGGGCCTGGCAGATCGGCGAAGAAGGCGAACTGAAGCCCTTCGTTCCGCAGTTGGCAATGGGTCGGGATGTGTCCGCCTATCGCGACGATCCCGAGAAGATTGAGCGGGATATTCAAACCTGGATTGTCGAACACGGCTTCAACGGCATTCACCTCGGTGTTTTGTGCCGTTGGTTTGATTTCGACCAGGTCAGCAGCGATCGAATTAGGAGCCCCGACCCGAATCCCGACCCTCGAACCTTTGAGGTCTTGGAAGAGATCATCACCCGCGTTCATCGCTCCGGGGGCATGGTTCACCTCTGGATGTGGGGCGATGAGTCGCGCCGCATGACGCCGGTCAAATGGGGCATCAATGGATCTGCCGACAAGCGGCTGCAACAGTACATCGCCGCGCGACTGGGTCCGCTGCCCGGTTGGACCATGGGCTACGGCTTCGACCTTTGGGAATGGGTCAACGGCGAGCAATTGGCGGCGTGGCATGCGAATCTGCATGAACATCTCGGTTGGCCGCTGTTGCTTGGCGGACGCTGGGAACAGAACCGTCTGACCCAGCCCACGGAGACGCTGGATTACGCCTCCTATGAGCAGCATCGCCCTGGCTACGAGGAATACCTGGAAGCAATCGGCCAGCGTCTTGGGAAACCGGCGTTTTCCGAGGACCGGTTTCGTGTTCGCGATCCCAGCCCCTACCCAGATAAAGATTATGATTTGGAGATGACCCGGCGCGGGCTTTGGCATTCGACGCTGGCCGGCGGCGTCGCCAACATCTGGGGTTATCTCGTTCCCGACGCGGATGAGGGCGGTTCCCGTCCGTTTCCGAATCGCGACGAGATTCAGACCTACGCCAGATTCTTTCAAGACCGGTTTGTTCAGGGCATGCGGCCTTGCAATGAGCTGACGGATTACAAAGAAGGCGTTGGCATTGAAGAGAACTCGTTGTGCACATGTCTTGCCAATCCCGACGCCTCACGTTTCATCTTCTACGCGGAAGACGCCGAGACCGTCCGGATGGATCTTCGCGGAATGAAGGAAGGGCAGCCAGCGGTTGCCGTGGATGCGCTCAAACCTTATCGGGAGCTTACTTTGGACCCGCTGGACCCGCAGGAACACCAATGGCAAGCGCCCTACAAATCCACCTGGGCCCTGGCGGTCGGGCGGTTTCCCTGAATTGCGAAGCGGTTCGCTGATCCCATTGGTTCCTTCTGCCCGGCAGGGCTGCCCGACGGGCGGAGCGCTGCGCCGGCAACGCCTTGCGCAGTCGAGGGCGCAGAACTCAGTGCTACCGGCGAATATGACGCTGCCAGCGGGCGGGGATCACGGGCCTCCCCTGGGTGCAAGGCGTGTTTTCTACGCCTGAATCCCTGTCCCAGGTGGGACAGGGATTCGCTGCTGGGAGGAGAGCGCCGGATGTCGAGACAGCTTTAGACCGGCCACCTTTATCCGGAGGTCTTGCGCGGGATTCGAAATGTTTGCGGGTGTCCTCCTCTCCGTGTCCATCCGTGGCGCGCTCAGCGGCGGGACGGTGCGCGGGCGCTTTCGCCGCCAGTGGCGCCGCCCGCCCTGACCGGTCGCAAGAGGGAGGAACTGGTGATTCGCCGGCGCTGCCGCCGATCCTTCGGCCTGCTCCGCAGGGCCGAAGGTCGTCGAACGGCGGGACCCTTCGGCGCGTGGTGGTGAGCGGGACGGTTGCCGCCGCATCGGGTCCCTGCTACGCTTCCCCATTGTGAGCACGGTGCTGATTGAACCGACGACGATCCCGACCAGCCTCGACCTTCCCGGGTCGATCCGCTTCACGGAAGACGACTTCGTGGAGATCTGCCGCCGCAATCCCGACCGGCACATCGAACGGGAGGCAAACGGAGACATCACCATTATGGCGCCCTCAGGCGGCGAAACCTCACGGAAGAAGGCGAGGATGAGCCTCGCGCTGGGGAAATGGGCCGAAGTCCACGGCGGCATCGTCCTTGACTCCAGCGGCGGCTTCCGGCTCCCGAACGGCGCGATCCGTTCCCCGGACGCGGCATGGTTCGCCACCGGCCGTTGGGAAGCCGTTCCGCTCGCGGAGCGCGAGGGCTTTCCCAACTTGGTTCCGGACTTCCTCATCGAACTGGTTTCCCCCTCCGACACCCTGGCCCGGCAGGTCGCCAAGATGGAGGAATACGCAGCCAACGGGGTAGTCCTTGGCTGGCTGGTCATCCCCCCGGCCCGGGAAGTCCGCGTCTACCGGCCCGGCCCGGCCGCTCCGGAGATCCACCTCGGGCTGGATTCCCTGTCCGCCGACCCCGAGGTCCTCCCCGGCTTCCACCTCGACTTCGCCCCCATCTGGTAGATCAACAAACCGACGTTAGGCGAATGCTTGTCGGGGGTCATTCCGCGCAAACGCGGAGCTCCGAATCTTCCGTGGCTCCTCCATGTAGCGGAAGCGGCCAGGCTTCCGATGTCCCTCAATCTTCAGCCGCTCACCGGGCTCGTCCCGGTGGAGCTGTGATTGCGCCGCTTGGCTAAACTACCGGATTCCCCGCGGCCTCTAGGCGCACGGAGGGTACTTCAATCCAGTTCCTCCCGGCCAGGAGATCGAGGCGATCGAGTTTCGCCAAGATGATGAGCGGGCTGGCGTCGCACACGACCACCATTACGATGTCGTCCTGTCTCGGCAGGCGGCCAAATCTTCCTCGAACTCATCGACGCCGTAGTGCAGTTCGAGTCTCTCCTGCGGCATCATCACCAGAAAATCCCAGGTGCTGAGGCCACCGAGTTCGGCCGCTCTCGACAGGGTCGCCTCACCCTTCGAGTAATCGGCAACGGCACGTTCGAATCGCAGCGCCCGGATTCCCCGTCGCAAGACGGACTTGATGAACGTGGATCTGTCGCAGCCCTCCATCTCGGCGAGCGCTTCGATCCATGCCGCCTCGTCTTCATCTACGCGCGTGGAAATCGTCTTGGTGGCCACGTTTACAAAGTCGACGTTTGTAAACAGGAAGTCAAATGAGGTGCTCCCTATCTGAATAACAATCGCGGCCAAGACCCGGTAAGCCACAGTCCTTCCGAAAGCGACCGCCGTCAGTTGCGGGATCTCTCTTCGCCTAAAGCTCCAAGCGAAGCCGGTGGCAGGCCTGACGGGTTTTGCTCCCTGCAGCGGAACGTGCAAACGTTATGATGCCGTGTGCATCCAGTCCGTCCAGGGATCCGCCTCGATCCGGCGGCTCCACTCGGGAGTCCAACCGCGTGGTTGTTTTCCGGGATGGCGATCTTGTTGGGGGCGGCGCCGGCCTTGAGCTGCTTGGCCCGTTTCGTGGCTTCGTCGGCGGTGAGCAGTTAGATGGAGACATTACCGGCTTCGACCCGCGCGAATTGATCCGCCGCTGGCCGGATCTTGACCCCCGAAGAGAGCCTCTGAGGCGGAGGTGAGCGGACCAACTCGGAACGTGCGATTTCACCGGCGCATTTCCTCTCACTTGGACCCCGAAGGTTTCGCCGCGTCCCCGCATGCGCTATGGTCCCGGGCATGCAGTCTCCAAGCGGCCCTTTGACCCCCGCGGGGCAAGCCGGAATAGAGCGGACCGCTCGGCAAAACGGCGTCGTCCGGCGAACTGCGGTCAGTTGGATCTCACTCGCCGGGACCGGTGCGCTGGCCGGCGCCGCGGTCCTCTACGTGAGCCCGCTGGCAGTCCTGCGCCACGGCGTTATGTTCCTCAGTGAAGACTCCGAGTTCGCTCCAGGCTATTCGGAGAGCGCCTTCCGCCGGGTCGCCGCCGGTGATTCGGAGGCCAGCGTCCGGGCGGCATTGGGCGCGCCGCTCAGCGACTTCTCCGCCGAACCCTTCATCGCGTGGCTTTATGCGCCCGATCCTCAGCCGGACTTCCCCGCCACCGGCCAAGCTGACCCTACCGTCTCCTACACGGTGATCCGGTTCGGCGAGGACGGGCGCTTCGCCGGCGGCTTCGGCCAGATCGCGCACGGTTCCAGCGGAGGTCTCCTGGGCGCGCAAATTACTCTCTCCTACGGCGACGGTGTGAACTCCCTCGCTCTGAAAAATGCTGAGATCGAGCGGCTCAAAGCGGAGAAGGCGACTCCGGAGCAGATCGAGGCCCGATTCGGCGCTCCTATCGCCCGATTCGAGTCGCTTGCCGCCCGATGGCTCCAGTATTCGCGGTCCCCAGGCAGCAAGAATTACCGGCTCCGCTTGATCGGCATCGACCGCGAGGGGCGGGTGTGCAGCAAGCGCCGCGAACTCTACTGGGACTGACGCGCCCCTGCTAACTGATGGCTTGCTTGGAAAGGGAATGGAGCACGAGAAGCTCCCGGTGGGCCGGTGACTCCTCTGATGAGCCCCCGCTCCTTCACCGCCCCCGCTTAGGCAGCGAGGCGAGGATCTCCTCCAGCCGGGCTGTCGTGCCGTGTCTGGCGCACCAGCCGCGGATGTAGGGCCAGTCCAGGGTGCTTTCGCGCTCCTGAACGAGGATGATGCTGCGCACGTCCTCGATGTCTTTGTGCCGCGCCCAGCGGAGCTTCCAGACGATAACGTCTTCGGCTGTGGGGAACGCTACCGTTTGGCCGGTGAAAGGCTTGCAAATGCGGCGCGCAAAACGCGCTTGGTCGTGCTCGTCGTCGCTGAGGGCGAACATTTCCACCTTCAGCGGAGAGTCTTTCAATTCGAGAACCGCACGCACGGCGCCTGTGTTCGTCTCAAACGAAAGCTGAGGATCGCGCTGCCACTGCGGGCCGAGGTGTGTCAGGAGATCTGGAAAGTGGTTTGCGCTGATGGAAACAACGAAATCCACATCCTTCGTTGCGCGGGGAATGCCGTGAGTGTTGCTGGAGTAGCCTCCGACGATGATGTAAGGCACGCCTTCCGCGTCGAGAGCTGCCGCAACGGCGAGCGCGGCTTCGTCGGTGGTCACGGGCGTACTGCGGGATCGAGTTCATCCGCCCAGGCGAACCGCTGCTTGAGGCGGGCAAGGCACTCCTGTTCGGAGGCGCCGGGGAAAGTTCCGCGGATGCCTGCGAGCGCGAAGCGGCACGCGGCATCGAACAGTTCTCCACCGGCACGGAACCGTTGTTCCGGCGTCATGCGTAGGGCCTCCTCGACCTGCTCCATGAGCATGTCGTCAGAACTGATGCGGCGGAAGTTTTCCATGCAGGCGATTATGCGCTGGCGCGGCGGCGGTGGCAAGCGACACCAGTCCTTTGCCAGCACGAGCCTTGAAGATAGACGACGGTGTCCAAAATTCGCATCAAAGGAGGGCTCTGAAAGTGTCTAGGAGGTCGCAGCGCAGCCATTCGGAAGCCGGGTTCGAGGGGAGCTTAAAGGGAGGCATCTTGACCGTTCGTGGCTTCCGAGATCACATCCGAGCAGCGGGCAATCCTCCATCAAAGGCCAAGAGAAGGATGCCCGCTAAACACGCGAAATACGCGAAAGGAAAGAAGGGCGAACTGGCAACTCTGTAGGAATATAGCCCGTGCCGCTTTTCTTTCTGTCAAGACTGGCATACTGACATTGGTTCCGGATGCAGAAACGGGCGATTGCAGGTTGACGGAAAGCTGGAATGCTGCACCCATGAAAACCACGATCGATCTGCCCGAAGATTTGGTTCGGGAAATGAAATTCCGCGCGGTTCGGGAAGGACGCAAACTCCGCGAGGTGGCTGAGGAGATCTTCCGACGGGGATTGGCGGCTCCGGGCGCCCCGCGCGGGCCGGGCGCACGGCTTCGGGTGAAGCTGCCCATCATTCCGGCTCCGGCAGGTTCCAAGCCTTTCGAACTGAGCGGCGACCGCCTCCTGAAGCTTGAATCCGATGCGGAAGCAACGGATGGGAAAGCATGAAATGCCTTTGCGACAGCAACGTCTTGCTCGCTCTCGCGGTGGGACAACACGCCACACCATCGCGTCACGGCCTCGTGGTTCTCCAGCCTGACAGAAGCAGACTCAGCGCTGTTCTGCCGAGCGACCCCGGCCTCGACTTCACCAGCAACTGATCCTCCACCCCCGGCCGGCATGGAGATCCCGTGGTGGCGGCGATCTCCACCCTTGGCGCCGTCCCGCGCCGGGTGCATTCGCGGATTGACGGGGCGCGGTTCCGGGTTTGCTGTTAAATCTCATGAAAATCATCCGTTTCCTTCTGCTAGCGAGTGCCCTCATCCCCTCCGTGCAAGCGGCGTTGGTCGAAAAATCCGTCAGCTACAAGCAGGGCGATACCGACCTGGAAGGCTTTCACGTTTACGATGACGCGGTGGCCGGCAAGCGCCCCGCGGTGCTGGTGATCCACCAATGGACTGGGGTTTCCGACTATGAGAAGCGCCGCAGCCGGATGCTGGCGGAAATGGGTTACAACGTTTTCGCCGCCGACATCTACGGCAAGGGCATCCGCCCGGCTCCGCCGGATGCTGCCAAGGAAGCCGGGAAATACAAGGGCGACCGCACGCTCTTTCGGGCGCGGCTCAGCGCCGGGCTGGATTTTCTCAAGGCGGATGAACGCACGGACGCGGCGAAGGTGGCGGCCATCGGTTACTGTTTCGGCGGCACCGGCGTGCTCGAGCTGGCGAGGTCCGGCGCGGAGATCGCAGGGGTGGTTTCGTTCCACGGCGGGCTGGATGCCGCGGAGGGCATGAGCGCGGGTGAGGGCAAAATCCCGGCGAAGGTGCTGGTGCTGCATGGCGCGGTCGATCCCTACGTGCCGGCCGAGCAGGTGGCGGCGTTTGAGAAGGAAATGACTGACGCGAAGGCGGACTGGCACCTCGTTGCCTACGGCGGCGCGGTTCACAGCTTCACCCACAAGGAGGCGGGTGATGATCCTTCGAAGGGCGCGGCCTACCATGATACGGCTGACCGTCGCTCGTGGGAAGCGATGAAGGTGTTTTTCGGGGAGCTGTTTCAGTAAGGAGCCACGACATTACGGTCGTGGATGCGGAAGGGTTGTCTTTGGGAAGAGCTTCGCGCGGTCCATTGGCCACTCAGTCGCCCGCACCACAGGATCAGAACTCCTGACCTATCGAGGGAGATCATGGACAGGGAGGAAAAATCGCTGAGCCGAAGCGAGACCGCCTCTCGGCAGATGACGCCCTACTTGTGGGGCGGACACTCCTGTCCGCCGATGGAACCTCAATAGTTCGCGGGCAGGAGTGCCCGCGCCACATACCCTTCTAGCTCATCCAAATTCCTCGAGATCAGGAGTTCTGAGGATGGATCTAACGGCTAGGAAGCCGATAGGCAGGAAGCCCTTGCCTCCGTTTCCTTCCACCTCATCGACACTCGACACCTTGGCCTTTCCTGCCCCACCAACCCTTGCCTCTGGGCAGGCGGGAAGGTGAATCAACAAGCCCTCCAGCCGGGGGGCCGAGACAAAAAGCGCCATCAATCCCGGCGCCGCCGGCTCGCCGGGCCTTTCTTGCGCGTCACTCCCGCTCCGCTCTTCTTCGCTGGGCGCTTGGCCGCTGCCCCCGAGCGCTTTCTCGCCTTCCCCGCCGCAATGGGTCCGCCTTTCGCAGCAGCCCGCTGCTTTTTGCCGCCCACGCTCCCCGCGACCGCTCCCCCACGCTTCTTCGCCGGAGCTATCTCTGCCATCGTGCCTTTTGCCTTCACCGGACCTTTCGCAGGCCGCGCCTTCTTCGCCGCGGGCTTCCCGGCTCGTCGCGATCGGGACTTCTTTTGCGCCGGCTTCGTCTTTGCTAAAGACCCCGTCTCGATCTCGACACCGAAAAGGGCCTCCAGGTCCTCGCCTTCGAGAGCGCCCGCGCCTGCGGTAGAAAACGGCTCCGCGGCGCTGGCCCCAGCGGAAGCGATGAGGTCTTCCATCGCGACCGCGCGAAGGGTGAAGAACAACTCGGGACTCTCGTCCAGCCGCGACCCAACACCGTAGAGCACGGCCGCAACGTGTTTGCACATGTCCGCCCAGTCCGGGCAGGAGCAGCTCAGTTTGATCTCCTTCGGCGAAGGGAAAAGACCCGAACCCTGGGCCGTGATGCCGGCGAGGATGTCTTTCGATAGCCGGCCTTGCAGCAGGTCGAGCAGGTTCGTGATCTTCCCCGAGCAAACGAGAGTGAACTGTTTCCAACGCTTGGGAGCCAGCGCGCCGATGCCGATCGCCACCTTGTAGAGTTCGGAACCTTGCACCAGCGCCTCGATGGATCCCGAGCCGAGTTGGAGGTCAATCACCGAGCCGTTTCGGACATACGTGCGTCCTCGCGGAAGCCGGTTCTCGTAATCGCTATACGACTCGAGATTGTCGCACCAAGCCTTCCCCCAGAATGTTCGCGAGATTGCGGAACCTTCGAGGATGACGGGCGCCAGGCTGCGGCCCTTGGCGGCGAGTTTCCGCGCCGTCTGTTCGGCTTGGCGGCGCCGCACGGCTACGGGGATGTAAGGGCGAAAACGGTACCAGGACATGGGTGATACAATGTAAAGATTCGAGGACGCCGGATGCCGGACATTTGTGGCGTAACTATTCCCTGATCGCCGACTTCAAGTCGAGCGAAACAAATCGCAATAGCTCGTCATTGGACATTTCCGTGAGCAGAGTCTCCGCGCCGCCTTCTCCACCCAACACAGACGCCGCAAGCGCCTTCTTTTCGGTGATCAACGCATCGATCCGCTCCTCGATGGTTCCGCGGCACACGAATTTGTGGACGAGAACATTCCTTTTCTGCCCGATCCGGAAGGCGCGGTCAGTCGCCTGGTTCTCGACGGCGGGGTTCCACCAGCGATCGAAGTGAATCACGTGACTCGCAGCCGTCAGCGTTAGTCCCGAGCCTCCCGCTTTGAGCGACAGCACGAAAAACGGCGGACCGTCGTCCTTCTGAAAACTGGCGACCAGCTTCTGCCGCGCTTTGACCGGGGTCGAACCATCCAACACGAGACCCGGCCGCCCGAAAATATCGCGCAACCGCGCCGCAAGCGGCCCGGTCATCTCGCGAAACTGGGTGAAGACCAGCGCTTTCTCCTGGCGGGAAGCGATCTCTTCACCCAACTCGGCGAGGCGCGCAAACTTGCCGCTTTCCTCAGGCGCGAACTCTCCGTCCCCCAACCAGTGGCTGGGATGATTGCAGATCTGCTTGAAACGCATGAGGAAGGCCAGCACCAAACCGCGCCGCTGAATGCCCTCGCTCAAGGACGCCAGTTTTTCCGCCAGTTCGCGCACGCCCTTCTCGTAGAGGGCAGCCTGGCGTTTGCCGAGCGCGCACCATGCCGTGAGTTCCGTCTTGTCCGGCAGATCGGCAATGATGCTCCTGTCCGTCTTCAGGCGCCGGAGCAGATAAGGCCCCACCAAACGCCGCAGAGGCGTGAAGTCCGGCGGCTCAGCCGCTTGCAGCGCCTTTACGCACCGGCTGAATTCCGGAGCGCTGCCGAGCAAACCGGGGTTGAGGAAATCATAGAGAGACCACAGATCGCCGAGCCGGTTCTCGACCGGCGTCCCGCTGAGCGCGATCCGGGAGCGCGCGCGCAAGCGTTTGAGCGCGCGCGTCTGCCTGGCCGCCGGATTCTTGATGGCTTGCGCTTCGTCCAGTATAACAAGGTTCCAATCGAACTCGCTCAGCCAGTCGATCCGGACTGCCTGCGCGTAGGTCGTGAGCACCACATCTTTGCCATCTAAATAGGCCCTCCCATCCGCCGCCTCGCGCCAGCGCGAGGGAGGGGTCTCCGACGGATGCAGAAACCCGGCGTGAAGCGACGGCGCAAAGCGCTCGATCTCGTTCTTCCAGTTCGCCAACAGCGAGGCCGGAGCGACGATGAGAGTGGGCGCGCGTTTGCCCTTCCTTCCGCCGCTCCCCTGCGCTGCGCCCTGCCGCAGGTGCAGCAGCAACGCGAGAACCTGAATCGTTTTCCCCAGACCCATGTCGTCGGCCAGGCACGCGCCGAGTCCCAAGCTGTGCATGACCCAAAGCCACTTGACGCCCGTTTCTTGATAGGGCCGCAGCCGGGCAGTGAGATGCGCGTTGGGATCGAAGTCCGCAGCGCTCTCCGGCCTGCGCAAGTGCTCGAGCGCCTCTCTCAAACTGGAGCCTGCCGCCACCTCGCTCCAATCCGCCGTCTCAGCCAGGACATCCTCCGCTTGAGCCCCGAGCCTCACTCCCGCCAGGAGCCGCATGGCCTCGAGAAACGGCACCCCTTCGCCTGCAATGCCGGCCTCCACCTGCTTCCAATGCTCCAACACGCCTTGAAGCTTCTCTCGATCGATTTCGACCCAGCCCCCGCGCAACGGCACGAGCCCGTCCTGGGCCTTCATCAGCGCCTTCCACTCCTCCCGCGTCAGCTCCGTCCCCCCTAGCGTCGCCCCAATCGAGAAGTCCAGCAAGCTGTCTGCTCCCAGCGCCGCTCCGCGCTTCTCCCCCACCCGGACGCTCACTCTCGGACGTCGTCCCCGCCCGTCTTTCCACCAGTTAGGAATGCGGGTCACGATTCCGCTGGCTTCGAGCACGGACGTCTCACGCAAAAAAGCATACGCCTGAGCCGGATTCCATGCCTGCGGCTCGAAGATGCGCCGGCTTTCGAACAACTCGCGCGCCCACGCGCTCGATTCCGCCGCCTGGCGCACGGGCTCGAGCAGGGAACGCAGAGCCGTCTGATTCTTCGCTCCGGCATACTCCTGGAGAGCGCGGCCCAGCGGCAAATGCACGGGTTTCTCCTGGGCCGACAAGCGGTGCGTGTAGGTAGCCATAAACGCAAACGGCGTCTCCTGCGAGCGCTTGTTCTCCGCGAGGTGAAACGTCACGCGGCCTACCAAATGCAGCGATGGATTGATCCGGCCCAACCAGGCCTTGCGATTTCCGCCGGCCCGCGACTCCCGGCGCGCCAGCTCGTCCAGTTCCCGCCACAACGCTGCGAAGATTTCGGGCTTCACATACTCCGCCCCGCGCATCGCTGGGATCCGCAGCGTGCATTGAAAACCCAGTTCCGGCGGCATCACCGTCGCCTCAGCCTCTGCGTCCGCGGCTTCGGGAATCTGCGCGAGCGCGCTCAGGTAGGCGTCGGCGAACTCCCGCCAAAAGGCGAACTCGACTGGCCAACGCCCCGTTTCCCCTCGCCGCGCCGCCAATGCCAGCAACCCCGGCGCGGAACCCGCTGCGAACGCCTCCGCCAGCGAGCGGTTCTCCTCCTCCGCTTCAGCCTCAAACGCCCCGGCGCTTCCCTCGCGCGTCTCCTCGAGATACAAGCGTCCGTGCGGACTGAGCGCTGGCAGATAGGGCATCGCCCAAGCAATGATCCGCCCGCTTCAGAACCGCAAGCCCAGATTGCCGATCAGCTTCAGTTAAGAAAGCCACGCTAAGCGTGAACACCAAACGGTGGGAAACGCCGCTTCGCGGCCGTTCGGTGTGCCGGCTTCAGGGCGTGTCGATTTATCCGGTGATGCCGCGCGGGACTTGGTGGAAGGGTTGGCACGGCGCGAGGAGGGAGCGAATTGAAATTCGTGGCCGACGAGCAACAAAGCCAACGCTTTCACCAAGTTATGCCCGAAGGGTCGCGCAGTTGGCCGGCTCGCGGAGTGATGCTTTCGCCCCGCTCTGACGGCGCGCGACGCGGTGTTGCAGAATAAATCAACACGCCCTTCAGCCGGCGGGCCAGGTGAAAGAGCTCTGGCAGGAATCAGAGAAAACAGAGATCCATGCGATGCTTGCCTTGTAGGTGAACGTCCAGTTCCGTACTGGTGCTGACCCCCTCCGGCCCGGCCGTCTACTTGCGAGATTGTCCAGGCCGGAGCCGGACCGGAGGCGAAATCGCGGCTCAGAAAGTCGCTTCGAATCCGGTGTAGAAGAAACGGCCTTGGTTGGCGCGGGGTCCTTCTGGGATCCGGCTGACGATGCCGCGCTCGTCGAAGAGGTTGTGGACTCCGGCGATGAGGCGGATGGCGTCTGTGACCTGGTAATGCCCGGAAAGATCCACCGTGAAAAGCGAGTCGATGCTGCCTTCGCGGGCGGAGGTGCGGGGGCGGCTGGCGTTGTTGGCAGTGCCGAAGCTCTCGCTGGTGTAGAGGGCGTCGAGGTGCAGTCCCCAGCGCTCGTTGATAAGGCCGATTCCGGCGGCAATTTTCCACTCCGGAACGTAGGGGATATCTGCCCCGGGCTGTCCTCCGGCGTAAATGTTTTCGCCGCCGCCGGAGGCGAGGGCGTTCTTGAGTTCGGCGCTCGTCCAGGTGACGCTGAGATAGGCTGGAAGTTGGAAGCTCCAGCCCCGCTCCACCGCGGGATCGTAGGAGAGAGCGGCCTCGAAGCCCCAGACTTCGGCTTCGCCGGCGTTGGCGTTGCCTTCGGGCCCTTGTCCAAGCCCGGCGTCGACGCCGATAAGGTTCTCATAGTCCGTGAAGAATCCAGCGATCTCGGCCAGGAGCCCGCCGGAACGGCCCCGCCAGCCGAGTTCGCCTCCGAGGCTTTCCTCGAGGTCCACCCTCGGGGAGTTAAGGTAGGCGCGGGATCCGGGAACGGAGACGCCGCGGTAAAGTCCTCCGTAGAGAGCGTTCTGGTCATCGACCTCGTAGTGGGCGCCGAGTCCGCCGGCCCAGAGCGAGAGTTCGTCCGAATCGAGGTTGCTTGAGGCGTAGTCGATGGACTCGAACCGCACGCCCGGTTTGAGCGTGAGCGCGCCGAGAGTGATGGCATCCTCCAAGTGCAGCGCCAGGGCGTCGGCCTTGGAGAGGATGTCCGCATCGGGGGCGACTCCAGCCGGAGTGAAATGACCATCGCCGTCGGCCGCCAGAGTCACGGAGCGGCCGTTCATCCGGTTTTCTTGATCGTGGTGAAGGCGCAGCCCGGCGGTGAGGGCATGGTGCAGGCTCCCGGTATCGAACTCGAGGGTGGCGTTGGTTTGCCAGCCATAGGATTCGAATTCGCGGATGGCCACGCCGTAGCGGACCGCGCCCGGATCCAGGCCGCGCAGGACCGCGACCGCGCCGGGGTCGAGGAGGGCCTGATGGAGGGGGAAGTTAGCGCCGCCGGAGGTGACGCGGTTGATCTTACTCCAGTCGCGGTGCATGTCCGTATAGTAGATAGCCGTCTCGATCGAGAGCGCGTCGCTCGGTTGGACCGCGTACTTCAGATAGGTGCGGAGGTGTTCAAGGTCGATCCGGTCGCGGAAGGTGGAGGCGTAGCGGAGATCGGGGCGGGAGCGGACGTGCCGCTCGGTGAGGCCCAGGTAGGTTTCGTCGGCGTCAAAATCGGTGTATCCAATCTTGAGTTCGAACCTCTGGGGCAGGGTGGTGGACGGTTCCCAGGAGAGTTTGAACATGGGTTCGAAGAGCGAGAATCCGGTGTCGCGTCCGGACTGAAACTCGATGTCGCGGAAGCCATCGGTCCCTTGGCCGTGCAGTTCGAGGAGCCAGCCGAAGTTCCCTTGGGGCGTAACAACGGTGTCTCCGTAGTGGGAGAGGGAAAGCCAGGTGGCGTCGGACCCGAAGGTGTTGCGCGAATAGAACTCGCGGTCCGAGGGGATGGAGGTGGAGAGGAAGTTCACGACGCCGCCGGTCGTGTGCGGCCCGAAGCGGATCTGGCTCGATCCTTTGAGGATCTCGATACCCGACATGCGGGCGGTCTTGGGAGTGTAATAGGCGGCCGGGGCAGAGTAAGCGGCCGGAGCGGTGAGGATGTAATCCTCCATGAGGGTCACCTTGGTGCTGCGAGTTCCGTCGGCGCCGCGGATGGAGATGTTGCCGAAATTGCCGTAGCCGTCTTCCTCGCGGACATAGACGCCCGGGACCTTGCCGAGAGCGCGGTTGAGATTGGTGTAATTCTGGTCGCGGAAATCGGAGGCGTCGAGGTAAGCGGCGGCTCCGGCCATGTTCCAGACTTCCTCCTCGCCCCCGATGACGGTGAAGGTGTCGAGGGTATCGCGGGAGGAACCGGGGTCGGCGGATGCGGCCTGAGAGCCGGGTTCAGGGGAGGCCGGGGGAGGGTTGGCGTCTGCGGGAGCAGCGGCGGCTGTGGTGTCTTGGGCGAGAGTGGAAAAGGGGAACGAGAGACAGAGCGCGGTGAGGAGGAGGGGGAAGAGGGGATGCCGGCTGGGGGAAGCGGATACCGGGCAATGCCTGGTCTGGGTGGAGGGCGACGGGAAGGAACGATTGAGGAGGCTCATAATGCAATTGAGATTCATTCGCAACAAGCGCGATCCTGAATCTTGATCCCCTCTGCGTCAAAGAAAAAAATGCCGGTAGGAAAAAAATCCGGGTGGTCCTGGTCTCCCGACAGACTGAGTTGGCATGATCACAGGGAATTGTCATGAGCCGCCAATCAGAAATGGGAAGGGAATGGGAGACCTTGAGGGTCATTGGTGTAGCGGAACTCGTGAGAGTTCCGAAGGCCTGGCGGGCAGTCTGCATTCTTGCGAATGCAGCCACGAGGACGACGGCGCTCCGCGCCGGGAGAGAGCGGCGATGCTCGCCGCAGTCCAAGGGCCTTCGGCTTCCCTTCTTTCCTCCATCTCCTTCTGGCCATGAGGGAGCGCCCGACGGCTGCTGGCGGTATTGCGCGGTTTGCGGTCCGCCCTTTAGGGTGCTCTTCCATGAACAGCGTTCTTCTCGAATGGTCCGGCCTGACGGTGACCCCCTGGAAAATTGTCGGATACTTGGGTGTGCTCCTCTTTGGAGGACGTTGGGTGGTCCAACTCTGGGCCTCCCGAAAGCTCGGAAGGCCGGCGCTCCCAGCAGCCTTCTGGCACATGAGTCTGGCGGGGAGTGTTCTGCTGGTCCTCTATTTCGTATTCGGAAAGAACGACTCGGTGGGAATCATCCAGAACGTCATTCCCGCGGCGATCGCTGGTTACAACCTGTACCTTGAAGCCAAGCGGCAGCGTGCCGAGCCGAGAAACGGGGAGCAGGTGTAACGGAAGGAGCAGGGGGCGGGCGGAGCCGGACCGCATCCTGACGAGCCATGGCGTGGCTTTGTTGTTCGGAGCCGCGACTTTGTGCTAGATTCGGCGAATGCAGTGGATTCCCGCCGTCGCCGATTTTTTCCGGAGCAAAAACTGGGCCATGAACCTGCTCTTGGCCAGCGTTTGCGTTCTCATCCCGATTGTTGGACCGATCGTTTTGCTCGGTTGGTGCGTGCAGTGCTTTCTGGCCTGGCATGAAGGCCGGGAGCATCCCGACCTCGATTTCAATCTCTTCATCCGTTACTTGGTCTGGGGACTGTGGCCCTTTTTGGTCTGGCTCGTGGCGGGGTTGGGGATGTTGGTGGTGTTGATTCCCGCAGTCTTCCTGCTGCTCATGATCCCCGCTTTTCAACTCGAGGGTTTTGCTGTGGTGGCGATGGTTCTGTTGGCCACGGGCATCTCGGGACTGTTGTATCTGGGGCTTTGTGTGTTGTTCGTTCCGGTGGCGATCCGGGCGGCTCTGATGCAAGATTTTGCGGCGGGATTCTCACCAGCATTTGTCCGCGATTTCTTGAAGAGGACCGGAGTCGAAACTTTGTTAGTCGAGGTTGTCTTGATTCTCGGTTCGCTCGTCGCCACGGTGGCCGGCTATCTCTGTCTTATCGTCGGAGTCTATCCGGCCATCGCTTTGGTGATGTTCGCTACGTGGCATCTGTTCCGGCAGCTTTACGCACGGTATCTGGAGCTGGGCGGGACGCCGGTGGTCATCAGTCCCGAACTGCGGAATCCTCCGGCGGTTCCGCCGGCTCCGGAGAGCCCAGCAGGTTTCCCCCTTTCCCCCTCGGGATGAGGCAGGATGAAGTAGAGGGGGAGGCGCTCGGAACGGAGAAGTCCAAAGAGCGGAGGAGAACAGGAAACGGGTGCTCCTTGAACGCCGCGCAAGGACGACGGCGCTCAGGGCTTTTTCGGTGCGGGTTCGGGAAGATCCCGCAGCAGACGTTCTAAACCATTGAGATTGAGCTGGAGGGCTACCTCGGCGTCGAGTTCGGGCCGGTGATCGAGGATGCCGATGAGCCCGGAGTAACCGCTGGCGCGGATGAGGCTGATCAATGCCGCTTCGCGATCGCCGTCGCCGATTGGGAGGATTTTTTTTCCGGCTTCATCCGCGCCGGCGATCATTCCATTGAGATTCACGCAGAGGAGGTGGGCCTGGATTTGAGGGAAGAATTTGGCGAAGCGATCGAGGTGTTCGTGGCCGTGGTGGAAATTGTAAACCAATCCGACGTGGGGTTGGGCCAGGGACTGCAGCACGGCGATTTGGTTCTCGGGCTGACCGAACCAACCGCCATGGTTGTAGAGACCTACCTTGCAGTCCAGCCTGCGGGCTTCTTTGGAGATGGGTTCTAGAGCAGCGACTGCCGCGGCGACCTTGCCTTCTTGAGAAGGCTCACTGGGCGCCGGATCCCCCATGCTGACCCAAAGCTGAGTCTTCAGCTTGTGCCGCTCGATGGCGTCGAGGATGGCGCGGGCTTCGTCATTGAGCGCAGCGGGAAACCACCAGGCAGTGAGTTCGATGCCGTGCCGGCGCATGGTTTCTATTTCCGCGTCGAAAGTGGGGATGTGCTCGGCGCGCCAGTCGTAGGCCAGGCGGCGCAGACCCAGGCCATCGAGCATGGCTGCGCGTTCTTCCGGCCCGCGCTGCTTGGCGTCGAAGGGGACGATGCACCAGGCCACGAGGTTTTGGCGGGCAAAGGGGCCGACAGCGGGCTCCGGAGGGACAGGCTCGGCGGATTGAACGAGCCCGATGGAAAGCAGGAGGTAGGAACCGAGGATGGAAGCGGAGAAGCGGCAGAGGAGAGACATGGGAAGAGTGAATCAGAAGTCCAGGCGGTTGTCGAGCGGAGGGTCTACACACCCAGCCCTGCGCGTGCGCGCGCGTTGCCGTCGCTGTGCTCCGCCCTTCGGGCAAGCCCGTTCGGGCTGGCTGTCTCGCTTCGCTCGGCTGTCCGCACGGGGCTCGCCGGCCCCTCGCGACGAAACAGTATGAGAAACGCGGGTTTCGGGCCTTCCCACTGGCCAAAGGCGCAGGACAGTTTCGGCTTCAGGTAGGAGCAGACCGGAGAGATACTCTCCGCCGTAAGGGAGCAGCCGGTATACTCAGTGAGCTTGACAGAGTCAGCTTAACAGACGAGGAGGGCGAAATGCAGCGCGATGGTTTTCTCACACAAAGGGGGGCCACACGTAGGGAGACCATACGATGGGGCAGCCGAATAGGGTGCAAAGTGTTGGCGGGGGCTCTCTTTCTTGCGGCTGGATCCGTTTTGCCCGGAGCGCCGGTGGAGGTCGTCTTCGACCTGCCCCTCCGGCCTCAGGATGGATTGAATCGCTTTGAGTTGACCCTGGATGCAGGCCTCGCGGCGGATTCCGACACCGTCGATCTTTCGGGGAATATCTCCGGGACGCTGTCGGTGGATCCGGCCACCGGGCAGGCCAGCGCATTTACCTTGACTGGAGGGGCGCTGCGCATCGCGCCGATCCATGTGATTTTGAGCGCCTTCGGGTTCACCCTCGCGGACGTGACCAGCAGCGAGGTGGTTGCGGCCCCATCGACGCCGCTGCCCCCCGGGCTGGTGGATCCCGCGAGCGGGGAATTCGACGCGGCACAGTATGAGGTGCTCCTCATCAGCGGGATTCTGACATCGACGGGTCAGATCGAAGGAGAGATCGACATCAATGAGGAGGATGTTTCAGGAACAGGATTGGGGACAGGAACCCTCGTTCTGACGGAGACGGGGCGGAACGCGGAGTCGGTGACTTACGAAGCGGAGGTGACGCTCCCCATCGATTTCGAGGACGAGATCGCCGACGACGAACTTTCCTTTGGGGCGACGGTATCGGTGAGGGGAACCATTTTCGCGGCGGGTCCGGTGACCGTTTCCCTCGGGGGTGGTGGAGAGGATCCGACCTTCGAGGAATGGCTTGCGGAACAGGGCCTGGCGGGCGCTGGATTTGACGAAGACTCGACCGGGGATGGGATCGACAACGGGGTGCGTTATGCTTTGGGCATTCCGATCGGCCAAGTTCCCGGCGGGGGATTTCCCTCTTCGGCCCAAGCAGGGGGGGAGGCGACGTTCACATGGCCGTTGCCTGCCGGCGGCACGCTGGCGACGGTGGCGGTGGAAATATTGGTTGATGAAGTTGCGGGCGGTTGGGATTTGGTGGAGGCAGCTCAGGTTGCGGGCGGGCAGAATCCGGTTCCGGTGGGGAGCACCGGCTCACTGGAGGTGCACTTTCCAGCGGGGGAGGGCGACCGGGCGCTGCGGCTCCGGGTCTCGCCATAGTGCTGCTGGGCGATTGACGGGGGTTCCCGATGGCCTTGCCTTTGCTTTGGACGGCAAGAGGGGGATCTGCTGGCAGCGCTGCCTTTTTCTTTGTGCTTGGATGAGGCCGCGGGCTGGCTACAAATCGCTGCTGTGATTGCGTCGCGTTGCTATCGTAGGGGTTTGGCCGGGGCTACGGCTCTTTTTGGAGCGCACAGATGGGCGGCGGCGGGTTTTTTGGCCCTGATTTGCCTAGGAACGGGATGCGAGACAGTGTCCAATGGCTTGTCGAGGCCAGTTCAGGTCGTCATCGAGAACCGCAGTGCGGACGAAGTGCAGGCCGTCGTTTTGGACGTGTTCGAGGAGGATTCGTACGAAGTGATGTTGTCGCGCCCAGGTCGGATGATCTTCGAGAAGAGCGGATCGCGGATGGATGAAGTGGCTTATGGGAGTTGGCTGCATGGGGAAACCGCCCTGCGGGTGGAGGTGACCATCCGCCCACACGAGGGCGTCAGCCAACTGGTGGAAGCCGAGGGACGGGTGATCCGGGCCGCGGGATCTTACTTTGAGGATGAAACTCCCCAGTTCGGGCAACGGCAGACGCGCTTTCGCAAGCTGCTCGAGGAGGTCGCGCGAAGGCTCTGAAGCGGCGTTGCGTCGCGGGGCAGCGGGGGCATTTTCCGGGCTGGCCAGCGGAGTCAGGTCCGGCGAGAGTGCGGACACTTGAGAGGAGTGCACTTACTGGACCGACCCGGAAACGATGGGCCTGATACTTGATGGACTAACCAAGATCGACCGGAACGCCCGGCGGCTTCGGGAGATCGTCGCGGTTTTCGCCAAATACGGTTTGGCGGATTGGTTGAAAGGGCTGCATTACGAGTGGCTTCAAGACTTGTTTCGCAGTGCGGACGGTCAGCGTCTGGCCGAGTGCAGCACGGCGGAGCGGATCCGGTTGGCCATCACTGAGCTGGGGCCCACGTTCATCAAGTTCGGGCAGGTGCTCAGCACGCGGCCGGACTTGGTGGGCTCCGCGATCGCGACTGAGCTGAGCAGGTTGCAGAGCGACGCCCCGCCGTCGAGGCCCGAGTCGGTCTCCAGCATGATCGAAACGGAGTTGGGGCGGGAACTCGCGCAGCTTTTCGCCTCCTTCGAGGCAAACCCGTTGGCCTCCGCCTCGATTGGACAAGTGCACCGCGCCCGCTTGTTTGGCGGTGAGGATGTGGTGGTCAAGGTCCAGCACGAGGGGATAGAAGCGAAGGTGGAAAGTGATCTCGAGTTGCTGAGGGGACTGGCGGAACTTGCCGAAAGGCACGCGCCCTTTCTGCGGCCCTACCGGCCTCTGGCTCTCACCAAACAGTTCCGGCGGGTTCTGCTGCGCGAACTCGATTTTTCGGTGGAGAGGCGAAACCTGGAGACATTCATTAGGAACTTCGCCGACGATGAAACCGTGCATTTCCCCAAAGTCTACCCAGAGTTGTGCGGGCGGCGTGTGCTGACGATGGAGAGGCTGGAGGGGGTGGAGTTCACCGACGCGGCGGGATTGCGGGGCTCGGGCTCCGATCTCGGCCGGGTCGCCGCCCGCGGTGCGGCGATGTATCTGGATATGATTTTCCGGGATGGTTTCTATCACGCCGATCCGCATCCCGGCAATCTGATGCTTTTGGAAAATGGAGTGATCGGCGTACTGGACTGCGGCATGGTGGGGCGGATGGACCAGGGGTTCCGGGAGGACATCGAGAACATGCTTCTCGCGGCGGTGGAACGGGATGGGGACGAGCTGACCGAAGTGGTGGTGCGTGTGGGAAAAGCTCCGGTGGATTTCAACAGCGACGATTTGCGTGGTGAGTTAGGCGAGTTTTTGGAGGAATTCATCGGTCTCCCGTTGGAGGAATTCGATATCAGCGAAACCTTGGGAAACCTGATCGAGATCGTTCGCAGTTATCACATCGTTTTGCCCCCGAGCTTTTCCTTGTTGCTCAAGACCTTGATCATGTTGGA
This sequence comes from Verrucomicrobiales bacterium, assembly GCA_041749135.1. Taxonomy (GTDB): domain Bacteria; phylum Verrucomicrobiota; class Verrucomicrobiia; order Verrucomicrobiales; family DEV007; genus DATKCT01. The sequence goes on along the minus strand of JBGTBW010000095.1, from coordinate 2,026 downwards.
GGGGACTTCCCGGCGGCTGGACCGCCGATTCAACTTGTTCGAGCTGTTGCGCCCTTATTACTCCAAGGCGGTCTACCGGCGTTTGGCTCCGACGCGTCTCCTGCGCCGGGCCCAGCGGAGTTACCGGGACTGGAGCCGGCTGGCGGACTCGCTGCCGCGCGACGTGACGGACATCGTGGGCCGGCTGCGGCGGGGCAGTTTCGACGTGCACATCGAGCACCGCCGGTTGGAAGTCATCGTGAACCGGCTCGTCGTGGGCATTCTCACGGCGGCCTTGTTCATGGGCTCCGCGGCCATGCTGGGAAATCGTCTTCCCCCAATGATTTACGGGATTTCGGTGTTCGGATTGGCCGGGGCCTTGGCGGCGGTGGCCTTGGGGCTTCGTTTGCTTCTCGTTATTCACAAGTCAGGCGATATCCGGTCGAAGGACTGAGCGGAAAAAGCGAGGGAGGTGTAGCCAGCCGAGGGGCGCATTCTTTTTCTTTCTCGTTGCGGGCGAAGCGGAGGGGTGGGAAGAAGGTTCACCTGCTGCTCGTGCGAGCGGCACATCGATGAAAGCCGCCGTACTGCGCAGTTTTGGCCGACCTTTGGAGATCGAGGAAAGGGCGGATCCCGTCTTGGGCGAGGGGGACATCCTCGTGAAGTTGACGGCTTGCGGAGTTTGCCACACGGACTTGCATGCGGTGCGCGGCGACTGGCCATTGAAGCCACGGCTCCCGCTGATTCCGGGTCACGAGGGAACGGGCTCCGTGGTGGCGGTGGGACCGGGCGTGAGCGCCTGGCGGGTGGGCGACCGGGTGGGAGTGCCCTGGCTGCATTCGGCCTGCGGGTCTTGCAGGCACTGCCGCCGGGGTTGGGGCAATCTCTGTGCCTATCAGAAATGCACGGGGTATTCGGTGGACGGAGCTTTTGCCGGGCTGGTCCGTGCGCGGGCGGACTTCGTGGTGGGTCTTCCGGAGGGATTGGGGATGGTCGAGGCGGCCCCGCTGATGTGTGCGGGCCTGACGACGTTTAAGGGGCTGCGGGAGATGGATGTGGAGGAAGGAGAATGGGCGGCGGTTTTTGGCGCTGGGGGTTTGGGGCATATCGGCATTCAGTATGCGCTGGCCATGGGTTTGCGGGTAGCGGCGGTGGATATCGCCCCATCGCGGCTCGAACTGGCGCGGGAGTTGGGGGCCGAGCTGACGATAGACGCCTCGGCGGAAGACCCGGTGCGCCGGGTCCAACGGGAATTGGGCGGGGTGCAGGGAGTTTTGATGACGGCGGTTTCTTCGACGGCCTTCCGGCAAGGGCTTGGTATGCTGGACCGGCATGGGACCATGGTGGTGTTGGCCCTTCCGCCGGGCGAGTTTCAGGTCCCCGTCCTCGATCTGGTGCTGGGCCGCAAGACCGTGCGCGGTTCGATCGTGGGGACTCCGGAAGATCTGGCGGAAGCTTTGGAGGTGGCGGTGCGAAAGGGGGTCCGGCCGCGATGCCGGGAGGAGCCTTTGGAAGCGGTGAACGAGGTCCTGGGCGAGTTGGAAGCAGGAACGATCGACGGCCGGGTGGTGTTGCGCGTGGACTAGCCCACATTTCTCGTAATCTTTCTTCTGCGGCGCTATACGCCCCATGGGGACTGCGTTGCGCTTACCTCGGGCTTGAACAGGGTGTACTCACCCAGCCCTGCGCCTTCGGCTGAGACTGTGGATCTGCGCCATCAATGAAGTCCCGTGGCGCCCGCACGGACCTTCCCTTGCCCGCACGACGGTTTCGTGTCACACCTGCGACAGAAAACGCGCCGTTGCGTTGGGCACCGGGCCAGGCGAAGCAATCGATTCCCCAAGCTCAGAACTCCTGATCTCGAGGAATTTGGATGAGCTGGAAGGGTATGTGGCGCGGGCACTCTTGCCCGCGAACTCTTCAGGTTCCATCGGCGGACAGGAGTGTCCGCCCCACAAGTAGGGCGTCATCTGCCGAGAGGCGGCCTCCCTTCGGCTCAGCGATTTTCCTCCCTGTCCATGATCTCCCGCGATAGGTCGGGAGTTCT
>JBGTBW010000094.1:0-3167 GCA_041749135.1 Verrucomicrobiales bacterium | reverse complement strand
ACCTGGAGGGCCGGCCTCCGTGACGGCCTGGTCCCGGGAGGCAGACCCATGGCGGGACAGGGCGTGCGGGAGCCCGCCCCTCCAGGATAGCGTAACCAAACTGTCGGACCAGACCTGGAGGGCCGGCCTCCGTGACGGCCGGTCCTGGGAGGCAGACCCATGGCGGGACAGGGCGTGCGGGAGCCCGCCCCTACAGGATAGCGTAACTGAAGAAACTCCTTGCGGCGCTTATAAGTCCGCTTATAAGTGTAGTATGGCAAGTTTGACGATTTATCTGGATGAGGCGACGCTCCGCGCGGTCGAGAGGGCAGCCGGGCGGGAAAAATGCTCGATCTCCAGTTGGGCTCGAAAGCATCTGGCCGAGGCTTCCCGGGAGGAGCCGGGCTGGCCGGAGGGCTACTTTGAGGCGATTGTGGGCTTCGGAAAGACTGAGATCGAAGCTCCGCCGGAAGTCGAGGTTCCGCTGGACGAGATTCTTCTGGGCGGTGGAGGAGATTTGACCTCGGGCGGCCGATGATCTACTGCCTCGACACCAACGTGATCATTGCGGTGATGCGGAACCAAGCCGGCGTGATCAGGCAAATGAGGTCGAAAGATGTCGCCAGCTTGAAAGTGCCGGAGGTGGTGCGGGCCGAACTTCTCCTGGGCTGCCTGAAGAGCAGCCACTCTGACCGGGAAAGAGCCAAGGTCGATCATGTGATCGCGCCCTTCGAGTGGATTGCCTTCGCGCAGGATGCCGTGGAACACTACGCCATGATCCGATGCGAGTTGGAACGGAGCGGATCCCCGATAGGGCCGAATGACCTTCTGATCGCGGCGACGGCCCGTTCCCTAGGCGCCGTTATGGTGACCTCCAACGCCGAAGAGTTCTCCCGTGTCCCTGGATTGGTGGTCGAGGATTGGAGCTGAGCTAACTGCTGAGATGGAATTCGGGACCGGGATCGAGATGGAAGATTGATGCGAGGGCCGAAACGAAATGTGGCGCCATGGTGAAGGGATGATTTGTTTTCGGGCGAGTGATGAACAGGATTGAGAAAAGTATGCAGCGGTTCCGGGTGGCGCTGCCCCAGCCGCGGCGGGGTTGGCTGAGAGTGCTGGCCGCGGCGGCGGTGGCGATGGGAGGCGGACCGGCGGTGGCGCACACCGTTTCCTCGGTTTCCGCGGTTCTGGACCTTCGCAGCGACGGGACGTCGAGCATCGAGCTGAGTTTCAATCTCGCCCAGCAACAAGAGGACGGCGTGGGGCCGGTGGAGGCGGCAGAGCGTTTTGTCCGGGAGCAGCTCGTCTTTCGGTTGGACGGGCGAGAAGTGGAGTTCGCCGGGCAAGAGACGGTTTTGGTTGATGGCGGCGAGGCGGGACAGGGCCAGGCTCATGTGACGATCGTCTTGCGGCCTGCTCGAACGGAGGCCGGGACGCACCTCTGGAAGGTGGGGTTGGGTAAGGAATCACCAGCGTTTCTGGCAGGGGCCGTGGTGCGAGATGGGGCGACGGAACGGCGTGCACGCGTGCTGATCGCCGGAGAAGACAGCGGGGACATCCCCTGGACGGTGGAAGGCGAGGAGACGCCGGCCAGCAGCGCGAGAGCGGCTCCGCAGACGGACCCGCCGCTGGGCGGGACCTTTTTTTCCTGCTTGAAGCTGGGGTTCCAACACATCTTGCCTCGCGGACTGGACCACATCCTTTTTGTGTTGGGCTTGTTCTTTTCGAACCGGGGATGGAGGTCCCTGCTCTTGCAGGTCACCACCTTTACGGTGGCGCATTCACTGACCTTGGCGCTGGCGGCATTCGACCTCGTGCGCATTTCGCCGGGGATCGTGGAACCTGTGATCGCCTTGAGCCTCGTGTGGGTGGCCATCGAGAATCTCCTCAGCAAGAAGAAAAAGGACACGCGGACCAGAATCGCGGTGGTGTTTGGGCTGGGACTCGTCCACGGGCTCGGGTTTGCCGGGATCCTGCGGGAAGTGGGTTTGAGCGGCGGGCAGTTGATAGCGGGGCTGGTAAGCTTCAATATCGGCGTCGAGCTGGGTCAGTTGGCGGTGTTGGGTTTGGCTTTTCTGGCCGTGGCACCGCTGCAGAGCAAAGAGTGGTATGCGCGAGCGGTGGTGACCCCGGCTTGCCTGGCCATCGCAGCGGTGGGCTTATTCTGGACGATCGAAAGGGTGGTGTAGAAAGCGTGCCCATCCCTGCTGCGGGGCCGAGCGTTGCGAGTTCCAACGGCAGTTCCGGGGCTAGAATGGGACCTTGGAGTCTCCGAAAAGGAGGTTGCCTCGTCCCCTGTGCGTGTCGATAATGCCTCCGTCGAACACCTTGACACCAGGTTTCGGCCGGCTTTTGCGGGCCGGGGGTTCCGCCGCCTCGCTTTGTTGCGGGTGGTCGGCGGCGCCTTCATTTTTTGCGGGCAGGCCGGGGCGGGGGAGCCGCTCCGGATCAGCGTGGACGAGGCTGTCGAACGCTCCTGTATGGGTGCGCCGGCGCCTCTGGCCGATGATGGGACCTTCGCCCGGCGGGCCGCGTTGGTGTTGAGCGGGACCATTCCGGAAGGCGCGGAGGTTCGGGCCTTCCTCGCGAACCAGGATCAGGGGAAACGGGAGGCCCTCGTGGACCGTTATTTGAGTGGCCCGTCCTTCGTGCAGCACCTGGCTGAGCAGTTCGATGTCCTGCTGATGGAGCGCCGGCCAGAAAAGCACGCCAAACAGGACGCGTGGAGGAAGTATCTCGTGGAATCGTTTCAACAGCGCAAACCCTTGGATGTGCTGGCGCGAGAGATTTTGAGTGCGGATGGGAAGGAGGGTCCCCTACAGCCGGCCAGCCGGTTTTTGCTCGACCGGGACGCCGATCCGCACCGGCTGACGCGGGACGCGGGGCGCGTGTTTCTGGGCATCGATCTGCAATGCGCCCAATGCCACGATCACCCCCGCGTCGAGGACTATACGCAGAGAGATTACTACGGATTGCACGCGTTTTTTGGGCGCACCTTTCTCTTTCAACCAGACCCAAACACACCGGGCAAACTGGCCGAGCGCGGCGAGGGCGAGTCTGCTTTTCAATCCGTTTTCACCGAGCATGCCTCGGCGACGGGGCCGCGGCTGCCGGGCGCGCCGGAGATAGCGGAGGAGCGGCTGTCTCCTGGTGAGGAGTATGCCGCCGTTGCGGACCCGGCCCCTGCC
>JBGTBW010000093.1:0-10411 GCA_041749135.1 Verrucomicrobiales bacterium | reverse complement strand
TGGCTAAGGCCCCTGGCCAAGCCGGCGGGAGCTGTGAGCGGAACCTTGGGCTGCCACCGGCTAACCGCACGGGTGAGGGCCGCCTTCAAGGACAGCGGGGTCAGGCGCGAGCACAACTCGCTGCGCCACTCCTTTTGTAGCTACCGCCTGGCGATCACGCAGAACCTGGCGCAGACCTCGCTGGAGGCGGGAAACAGCCCCAACGTCCTGCAGAAACACTATCGCGAGCTGGTCACGACAGCAGACGCCGAAGCCTGGTTTGCCGTCCGGCCGGGCCAGGGAGACAAGAGCGTCCCAATGGAGAGCTATCGCAATTTACCATGAGCCAAGACGAAAAGCAGCAAAGCATGATTCCGGAAGCCTTTCTGGACTATCTAATCAGTCTATCCCACCCTATTGGAGCAGAGAACGACGGCCCCACTCCAGGGGATGCATGGGAGAAGTTGAACGAACAAGCTCGGATGGGAGAACTCCTCCCGATCATAACGGTCGCGCTTGACAGAGAATTCTGGGACGCCATAAGGCATTATTTACTTCTGGGCCAGGTAAAGGAGCGAGTAGATGACTTCTTTGAGAAATTCTGGAGCGATTCCAGTGTGAACGACCGTCGAATCGCGCTGTTCGGTCGAAGAGGCCAGGAGCGCAATTTGCCTGCACTCCATCTCTTGTGCTTTCTGCTAAAAATACGTGATCCCGACGGTTCCGAGTTTCGTAGTTATGCCGCACGGCGAGGCTATCGGTTGTGGCCGGATCTTACTCAGCGCTCTAATCCCATCTATCCACCCGCTGAAAGCCTAACGCCAGACGCAGCCCACAAGCTGGAGACCGGAAAGCTCCTATACGAACTATGGCGGCAAAAGGACTTCCGTTGTCTGCAAGCTCTAGTTGATCAACTAAAGAAGGCCGCCAAAGAGGATCTGCCCGACGCAACCAACGATCCGCCTTTGGAACCGGGAGAACTGCGGAGCGTTAGAGCGTGGATGAATTATACTGAGCAGCAGGAACTAGACGTCAAAAGGGCGGACGAAGGATCGCCGTCTTCGGCCAATGAAGGCGAGATTCAATGGACATACCGGAGTTTTTGGTGCCAACCCACGGGTAAACGAAAATTTTCCATTCGATTGCTTAAAGCTTTTACTGACTATCTGCGAGAGAATAAGAGCATACCTTTGGGTAGGAATTTGATAAATATTCTCAAGCGACAAGGCCTCAGTTCATCGCAGGTGGACCAAGCCGAGAAGGACCTCCCGGCAATGGGAATCCCGATATACATGTGGCCCGATGAAGGTAAGGGATGACGGTCACTCAAAACCAGCCACTAAGGAACTAATCAAAGCCAGCCACTGGACTTGTCGGAAGGTGATCACTTTGGGAGAGAAAACCCTCTGACTCTTTCCGGGCGCGCCAGGGTGCGGAGGGTAAGCAAAAGGGCGTATAAGGGCCCATGGGCTGAGCATCGGCTGGGCCGATGCGAGTTATGCCGCCCTTTTGCTTGCCCGGAGCAACCCCAGGGTGGCAGTGCCCGGCCCCGCTTGGGAGCCGGCGGTCGAAATGGCGGGTTTTGAATCCGCCTTCCCGCTCGCCGCGGAAGCAGCCCAGGCGTATTTCGCCACCGTGCCCCGGTCACAGTCCAGCTCCCGGGCGATCTTGCGTTGAGACCAGCCCGCATCCCGGTGAAGGGCGAGGATTCTCTCTATCTCTCTGCCACGGTTAGTAGGTTGGCCGGTGGCTGGTTTTGATTCGACCGCAGGTGGCTGGTTCTGATGTGACCGGTGACAGCTGACCTCAGAGACTTGGAACACTCATATGTCGAAGAAGGATCACGCAGGGGGGGGGGGGTGCCGGCCTTGAGCGTATGAGACGGGGTGCCCTTTCGCCCACGCCAGGCTGACCCTGCGAGCCGAGGATTCGGACTAAGGTGGGGGGAAAGGGTGAGATCGGAACGGGGCTGCCGCGCGGCATTTCCACGGAACAATACGAAAAAGGGTGAAGCAGAGGCCGCCTGCTTCACCCCAAAGCGGCGGAGATTCTTTCGTGAAGGTGTGTTTCGGTCCTCTCAATGAAATTAAAACCGCACGCCAGGTCAGAAGGCGACAAGCCGCGCTACCTCACTCGCGGTGCTGCAGCATGGATGCTCAGCATCTCCCCGAGGACCCTTGATAAGTTAGTTAGGGAAGGAATCATTCCTGTTACCGCGCTTAGCACAAAATTAGTGCGCTTCGACGTCCGCGACCTGGAGCGGGTCATGGCTGAACGCAAGCTTGGGAGAGGTTCGGAGTGAAAAGCCAACGCCCACCCTTAGAAACGGTGCGCCGCTGCCCCTTGATGTTTCCGGAGGCGGTCCGGAATCCGGCCAGTCTCGTGATGGGACCGGAAAGGGCGCGCCGGTTGGCCATCTCCTTACGCAGCCTGGAGAACTGGCGCGCAGACGAGCGCATTCCGTTCGAGATCCCAGCGCGACTCCACTCCGCTCCGCGGAGATGCCGGGCCCGGTTCCCGGTAACTCCCCCCGCCCCACGGAGAGAGCAAAACGTCGGCAAAGAGTCATAACCCATGATCCTCCAGCAGATATGCCGATACAACGGCACCCGCAACGTGCAGGCCAGTGGCAGCGAAGCCGGACCCAGCCACACTGGTCAACCGTCCGACGGGCGATCGGTGTTGTCCCAAGCTCGCCCGGTGTGCCGGCTCCCGTGCTTGGGGCGCGCAAGAGTGGGCCCAGGCAACCCCAATACACCAAAGGGCTTGTCGCCCCGCACGCAATCCACCAGAGCCACGCACTTTAAGCAGTTTCTCCGGCCTCAGCCCGGCGAAAGGCTCCGCACAGAAGAAATGTTGCGCCTCCGAAAAAAAGTATTTGACCCACAGAATCATGAAACGGAGGCGCCAATTTCCTCTCAATGCGTCGTCGTGCGCTCTCCTGCTATTCTATGCACCGTTCCAAGGCGGTCATATCGAGTTTTTTCGAAAGTGTATAAGTAACTATGAAGTTCAAAGAGGTCCATTATGTCCAAACGAACTCCCGCCCTCCCCACTCGTTTCCTTCGCGTCGCCGACGTTCGAGATTATGCCGGGCTGACGCGTTCCGTCGTTTACCGCCTTCTGGCCGATGGCTCGATCCGCTCTGTATCCTTACGGCAGCCCGGAATGGCCAGAGGCGTCCGCCTTGTCGACCGCGAGAGCTTGGACCGCTTCCTCGACCGCTGTGAATAACCCATGGCCACGCCGCAAGACCGACTCCTTCCTCTCCCAGCCCACTCATTTCGACAACATGCTTAATTAACCTTCACAAAAAAGAAGCGGAAGCCCCCTGCCACAGACGGGCTCCCGCTTCGATTCAGACAATGAACTCTAATCATCACTCGTTTCGCGCCGCCCGCAACGAGAAAAGTAATCCGAATCGGTTCAGCACGGTCGCCAACGCCGTCGGCTCCATATTCAATAGGGGCAACTACCTCGGAAGATTTTGCGGCCCTCTTGCGGCAATAGCCGGAGGGGAAGCTTGGGTCCAAGGTGCTTCGCCAGCGAGCCTGTCGCCACAGAGCCAGGTTGATCAGCCGCGACGCACTCAATCGATTCATGGGCAGCTTGGCCAATGAATAGCACTCGCTTAGGTGCCGCCGCGTAGGCCTAAAAAATCGAGTTACCAACACGTGAACCACAAGAAAACCACAAGGTCCTAATATGCATGTCACAATCTTTGACCCTAAATGCAAGGTCTCAGTTGCACTTTATTTCTGGGAGAACCGGATCGCGGTTCCCGTCATCCTCAAGCCTGGAACGAAGGTTCCCGCTCAGAAGGGGTGGCAGAAGCTTGAGCACTGGAACGCCGATCTGATCCTCGATACGTGGGGTTCAGATCCCCACCGGTGGAACCTAGGGCTCAGGTTACTGCCGCCCTACGTAGCAATCGACGTAGACGTTCCTCCCGGGGAGATTTGGAGTGATTGGCTGGCTGAGAATGCCCCTCAACTCTGCCCGCTCCTCACCCAGACCATCTGGCAGACTACCCCCGGCGGCGGGCTGCATCTCATCCTGCGGTGCCCCGATCTGAACTGGAAGGAACTGTCTGCCCGTCAGAGCTTCCCCGCGGGAGACGGTAAGCTCGAATTATTCGTCGGCGGACAGCCCCATCAGATTGTCGTGGGACCCTCTGAAATATCCGCAGAGCACAGCAAGACCGGCAAGGCGGGGACTTACCGGTGGAGGGTGGGAGGCGGGGGAATCTTGAAAAACTAAGCCGGCTCGAATTCGCCTAAACTTGCTACACCTATGAGTCATAAACCTAAGCAAGCGGAAAGTAGGTTTCTGGAAATCCCTCCCACAAAATTGTGGGCGCTCCTGGATCCTCAGGATCTTACGGCCCCGGCCCCCCGGAAGGGCGGCGGCAAGAAAGGCGGCATCCAGATCCACCAGCACCGGCTCCCCGCCTGGATGACAGGGGACGTCCAAACTCTGGACGTGCCGGCGCTCCTCGCGGAGGTGGGGATCGAGGTCCTAGGTGAGCGGACTCTCAGGGACGGCAGCACCTGCTATGATATCGCATGTCCGTGGGCTTGTAACCACACAGGTAAGGGAGCCCGGGATGGGCCGACGGATACGGGAATCATCGTGAGCCCTGAGGGGGCGCTCTCTTTCAAGTGCATGCACGATGGGTGTAAGGATAAGAAGACCCTTGATTTCCTTGAGTTCTGTCATGCCAAAATCCCTGGCGTGGTGGACAAGCACTGTTCCGGGACGTGGGCTGATAGTGAACGGAACCGGGCTAATTTCCGCGGAAACTCAAAGCGTCCGCCGCGGCCCTGGCAGTTGGGCTATAGCTTCTCCGAGCTCACCGAGATGCTGGAGACGCACTCCGAACACGAAGTCGCCCACATCTGGGGAAAGGCTTTGCAGGGAGAATGGATTCCCTTCCACTATGTTTCGGAGAGGGGTAATTTCGGATGGCTCTATTTTCGAGAGGCCGCCCACACCTGGCGCCTCGTAAGCGGAGTTGGATCACTCAACGGCATCGCGTCCGCGCTCGCGGTTCGCCCCGTCCGGGCAGAGATTGACCGTGTGAATCTTGAGATCTGGAAGGCAAAGGAGTGCGGGGTTGCCGCGGAGGTAATAAAGGATCTCACTCAGCGCCGGAGAGCCCTGATAACACTCCGTAAGAAGGTCGGAAATACCCGGTGGGCGAGCGAAGTCGCAAGTCAGCTTTCCCTCGACATTCCAACGCAGGTATCGGCTGCGCAGCTGGACGCCCACGCCAATTTCATCGCATACAGGAACGGCGCGGTGAACATCGATACCGGCGAGATCCTGCGAGGCGAGGAAGCCGCGAAGCTGTTCCTGACTAAACGAATCAAGCACCGCTACTTCAGGCCCGAAGACCTAGCCGATAAGCCTGATGAATTCCGGCGCCTTGCCAGAGAGGACCCCACCGAGCTGCTGCGACGGTTTGCTCCGGAGGCCTACTCCATTCTGTGGCCAGTCGCCAGGAACGACAGCGGCGACGCCGACACAACCGAGGCGCAGAAGGAACGGCTCGTTCATCTCCTTCAGTGCTGCGCAATTCTGCTGTTCGGTGGGGGAAGGGTCGAGAAACTAATCATTTTCCACGGGACCGGCCGGAACGGGAAGACGGTCATGGTCGCGATTCTTCGGGAGGCTCTCAGGGGCCTTGGCGGCGATCTGGTGCAAACGCTAGACCCAAGAACCCTGTCGAACAGGGCCTCGGTTTCGGACACAACTTACGCCAAGGCGCGGCTGGCTGGGGCGAGGCTAGTAATCAGTCAGGAAGCCGATGGCCAGGAAAGCGGCGGCTGGAATGGCCGCATCAGCGCAACGATGGTCAAGGAGCTTGCGCCGGGCGATTCAATGATGACGGGGCGAAACCCATTTGAGCGCCCGTTCAGCTTTCCGGTGACATTTCAGGCGGTGCTCACGACCAACCCTCCGCCGTCCTTCACCTCGAACGACGAGGGATTGCGCCGGCGGGTCGAGGTCGTGGAGTTTCTCGCGAAATTTGAAGAGTCTAAAGATGAACCGGCTCCCGCGGATCTCCTGGCATCCTTAAGGCGCGCTGGGGAAGACGGGCAGCGGTTGACGGGAATGGAAAAATTGATCGCCGTCTTGCACGCCGTCTGGCTGGAGCACGGGGCCATAACCACACCATCGAAGGCATCGCGGGACCTTACGATCGAGGTTTTGGATGAGGGGGATGCATTAGTCCAGTGGATGGAGGACCGTGTGGAGGCTGCTGACGCCACGGTCGCGGAGTTTACCGACGTTCTGCTGCGGGATTTCGTGCAGTGGTGCGATGAGCGCGCGATCCGATCCCCTATCGCTCCCACGAACGTCGCAGCCTTCGGACAGGCTCTCACTCCTATCATGCGCAAGCTGGGCGCCATAAAGGGGCAACAAAAGGTTCCTGGAGCCGGTGGAAACTCAAGCCCAAAGAAGTGTTGGTCAGGAATTAGGCTTAAGCCAAAGGAGAACTCGACCGCAGAGTCCGCGCGTTACACCTCGGGACAATATCAAACAGCGTGCGATGAGGCTTCGGAAGTAAATCAACAGCAACCCGGCGAGAAGCCAGGTGTGGAGGATGACGGCGACGAGGACTGGTCGTAGGACCCCCGAAGCCTGTCGCTCTGTGGATAGCGAAGAGGGGGACTTGATCGATCAAACACTATGAAGATCTGCACGGGGAGCACGCGAGAAGGAATCTTGCGGCGAGCCAAAGTGTTGAGGCAGGGGATGCTCCTGCGGCGCCGGGGCCAGCGCAGTGGGCTGTGGTTCTGTTCCGGCGCCGGCGTCATGGGGATAAGCAGAGCGCGGGTTCGTTCTTTCGGCGGCGCCTGTGGAGAGATCCCGGCCGCCGCCCGCAGGGAAGGGACATCGAGGACAAGGTGTTCCTTCTTTCCCGCGAGATTGCGAATCCACTCCGGCTCTCCCAACGAGGCTGCGAGGACAGTATTTTCAGGGGATCCACTGATCTTTCACGCAGTTTGCGCGTTCTCGGCGTCTCTTTCGGCTCCGGGCAGCCAAGGTCGCTACTTACCTAAACCGTTAATACACAGTCACTTATGTGATCGGGTAGCGGGTAGCGACCTTGGTCCCCTAAGGGCCCAACGCGCGCGCGCCTGCTTCATCCAATTTATCCCCCCTCCCCCCCTCCATGAAATCCTCCTGTGAGGTCCTCTCGAAAATGACCCGCTACCCGCTACCCGCTACTCACTGACAGGCACCTGTCGGCCAATGCCAATGCCAACCGCGACCCCCAGGCCAAGAAGCGTGCACTTTGTCAATAGCTATCGTGGCTGCATTCGCGCTGCCGAGGCGATTCGCACTGAGGCTCCCGGAGCCCTGATCCCGCTCGATTTGGAGACGACCGGATCGCAGAAAAAAGATGGGCTCCGTCCCTGGTCCAGAACAAGTAAGGCCCGAATCCTGTCGATCTACGCCGGCGGCAGGCCGTGGGTGCTCGATCTTTTCGAAGTCGACCCGGCGCCTGTCCTAGCTGAGCTGAACCGAAGGAACTTAGTCATGCACAACACTATGTTCGATCTTGCTTGGCTCCGTCTTAATTCAGGTTACCGGCATATGGGTCTCGCAGAATGCACGCTGACGGCGGCGAGGGTTTTGCGCAACGGGGACGACTTCACGGTCAAAAACGACCTGACGACGGTCCGCCGGGAATTGCTGGGAGACATGGTATTCTCGGCTGACCAAGCGAAGAGCGACTGGTCCGGTCCCTTATCGGGGGCACAAATCGATTACGCTGCGGATGATGTCCGCCAGCTCGTGCGCCTCCACAAGAGGTTGCAGGCCCTTCTCCAGGAGGAGGACCTCATTTCGACTTACCACCTCGAAAGGGACCTGATCCCCGCCCTGATCGACATACAGGAAGCTGGGATGCCGTTCGACAGAGCACTCGCAGAGGCACGTTGCGACTCTCTGATGGCCCGGTGCATCAGACTGGAGATTTCTCTGCGGGAGCGAATGCCGGAGCCTTCGCCGAAGCCTCCGAGCCCTCACGCCCGGAAAAGGCCACAACGAAAGCCTCTGAACGTCAGGAGCACAAAGCAGGTGCGGTTGGCTTTCCGGCAGCTCGGGATGGAACCTCCGAAGAGCTTGGATGAGAAAGGCCTCCGCTACCTTCTCGATTTGAACGGCACCAGACCTTTCAGGGTATCGTTGCTCCGCGACCTCCTGCGATTTCGCGAGCTGGACAAGGAGCGGCAGCTCCTGACGAGCCTTCTGGAGGCGAGTGAGCTGACAGAGGACGGGAAGGTCCGGTGCTGGTATCAGCCGCTGGCGGCCCGCACCGGCCGGTTCTCGTGTAAGGATCCCAACCTGCAGCAGGTCCCTCGCGGAGAGTTCCGGCGAATATTCCGCGCCCCCGCCGGACGGAAACTGATTTGTGCAGACCTTTCCCAGATCGAGGTTCGCGTCGCCGGCGACATTGCCAGCGACGAGGTGATCCTCGCAGCTTACCGCGACGGTGCCGACCTCTACGTCCGGACCGCGGCCATCCTCCTTCAGAAGCGCGAATCCGAGATCTCCGACAAAGACCGCCAGCAAGCAAAGGCAGTGCTGCTGGGTTCGCTCTACGGACAGGGGGCGGAAGGTCTTGTCGATTACGCGAAGATCGCGTTCGGGGTCTGCATGACTTTGGAGGAGGCAACGAAGCGCCGGCGGGCTTTCCTTGGCGCCTTCCGCGGGATACGGCGTTGGCACCAGTCTTGGTGGAAGAAGGCTCCCGAACCGGGTTCTGGAACGTCCCCACTGCGCCAAGTCCGGACTCGTGGAGGCCGCCGGCGTCTCTACGAGCGCGGGGTCTCCCGGTGGCACCAGTTCAGTCGCTCGGTAAACACAGAGGTTCAAGGCTGTTGTGCAGACGGTCTGAAGATGGCGATGATCCGGCTTTATTGGGATCTGAAACGGGCCGCGCTTGATGCCAGGATCGTCGCAACCGTCCATGACGAGTTGATTCTTGAGGCCTCGGAGGAGGATGCCGAAGCTGCTCTTGCTCTGACGATCCGTGCCCTTGAGGAGGAAATGGCCCGGCTCGTGCGGAAAGTCCCTATCATCGCCAAGGGCAGTATTGTTGAGACCTGGGCCGAGAAGTAGCCGGAAGCTGAGCGCATCGCCTCCCGGCAATGCCCCGGCGAGTCATCTTGGGTAACGACCCCTACCGGACCGCGACACTTTCCTTTCCACGCCCGGGTGCCGGCCCACCCAAACGGCGCCGGAGTCGGAGGGGGGTTCCTTCTTTTAAGGCACCTCCCTCCACCCAGAGTGGGAGTGTCACCACGTCCCCCACCCCTCGACGTGGGTAAGCGATAGAGCCCCCCCCCCCCCGGTGAGGAATAATTGCATTATGCACCACCAGGACCCCCCTCCACCACCTCCGCACCCTTCCCCGGGAAAAACGAGATCAAGAAACCGGTTCACGCCCACGGCAGGCAGGAACATTGCGGGGAGGGGTGCCCAAGACTACTAATCTTTGTCTAATTCGCATCTACATTCTGTCTAGGAAATTGGCCCATGAGGGTCACCGGGAGAGCCTCCGGCTTGTCGCGAGGGCAGTAGTCTCCTATGAAGTTGAGAATAGTGCTGCACTACTTCCCCTCCCCAGTAGCGCTAGCCTAACTAGATTGGGCTTTGACCTCGCCCAGGAGCCATGGCTGGGATTGCCGCACAAGCGCTTGCGCCCGGGCGAACAGCGCCATGTCCCGTGCTCCGCCCTCGCCGTAGCGGACCGCGGAATAACTTCGCCTTGGGTGCCGCCCCGCCGCAAGGTGGCTCCCACAAAGGCCCCAAAACCCCACACCTCGGGTGCTCGTCCGACGAACTCCAGTTCCGCGTGTCATTCCGCGAAGGCGTTGATACTCGGCCAGCACTGCGTCGAGCCAGTCCTGAGGAAGATCCCCAAAGACCGAGTCTCGAAAGGCTCGCGCCGCCATGATAGCGGAACGGTACCAACCGTCGCGGAAGAATCGGTGAGCTGGCCGTTCGAGAATGTCTACCTCAAGCTCGCAATAAATACCTGGAGGGCCCTGGATTGTGGCGAGCCCGAAGTCGGAACCCAGAACTTGTCTGAAATCGAGCGGCTTTGCCATCCGAATGCGCACTTCTTGAGCCTACACCCCGGTGGCCTTTTGTTCAACTGACTCCGCTCGCAATCCACGTCTCGGATTGGGCGGGTAGTCAGAGAAAAGTGCGCATCGCCCACGCCGAACGCGTTCGTTGTCAGCCTACTTCGTGTTCTTCCGAACAAGCTGTAAGCGTCCGAGGATGCACCGTTGGAATCGGCTGGGTCTGGCGGCCGGGGCGGCTAGCCTCGGGTCATGGCACGAAGACGCTACACGGAGCAGGAGAAGGCCCGGCTGGTGCGGGAATGCGAGCATAGAGGCATCGCCGC
>JBGTBW010000092.1:0-14515 GCA_041749135.1 Verrucomicrobiales bacterium | reverse complement strand
GGTCTGCCCCCCCCCCCCCCCCCCCCCGATCTCCCTTTCCCCGGCGGTCGAAATGGCGGGTTTTGAATCCGCCTCGGGGCTCCCCTCGGGCTGGAGGCCGGGTGAATTCCGCCAACCTACGGCGACCAACCGGGACTTTGCGGCCCAGGTGGCTGGTCTTAAGTCACCGGCGACAGTTGGAGGCGTTCTCCGCCGAAATGGTTCGCGTCTGTGTAAGGTAAGGATCAACCCCTCTTGAGGCTTGGGGGAATGCCCTGAGGTCTGGGATACGCCTCTGCGCCGCGTTTGATCCGTTCAAACCGTTGCCTTCCTCATAAGGCATTTCATTCGGCCGCTGAACACCCTTGGAGCACGGGTGAACCTCATGCAGCCCAGATTCAATGTCGGGGGGCGAACAACTGCTGGTTTCCCTCGTGGCCACGGTGTAGAAGCCGAACGCAGTCGCGCGATTGTTCAACCGCCTCAGGGAGCACCTCCTTCCGCACCGTTTAAGTTCTCCTCCTCCAAAACCCTTGACTCAGAGCCAAACGAGGGCACTCCAGGTGATTGTCCAAACAATGAGTAAGACAACTTCCGTTGCAACCCCTATACAGGCTTCGCCTTTCGTGCGGAGGATGATATATTTAGACGTCATAGCATTGGTGAAGTCGGGATCCGGGCTTGGTTTCCAGGACTGTGTTCGCGGTTATCTGCCGTGTAGAATGGCGAAGGCTATTGGTAGCACTAGAATAGCAATAAGAAGCAGAAAAGCTCCTCAGAGATGATTGACTACGATTTGATGAACCTTCTCCACTATCGTTCTATGTGTACCCGATCGACGAGTTCCCATAGATACAAGCACACGTTTACGATTGGGATGACTGCCGTATGATGTGTCAAAGTTACGACACTACCTAAGAGCGTTAACAACCTGCTCATCAACCTTTCTAGATGTAGTTATAAGCATGAAAGAAGTCATCTACTTTCTTGGAGCGGGCTTCTCCGCGCCTGCTGGCTTGCCGGTCATCTCAAACTTTCTATTTCAGGCGAAGAATCAATTCGCCCGCGACCATGAGCGATTCAAGCACTTTTCGCGGACGTTCGAATATATTGATAGCCTTGCGAAAGCTAAGAATTTCCTTTCGGTCGACTTATTCAACATTGAAGAGATATTTAGTATCGCCTCGACCCATGCATTGTTAGGAGAGGATCCTGAGTTTTTGGAGAAGTTTATCAAGGATGTGATCTCTTTTCACACACCTGAGTTCTTTGCGGATTGCGACTTGGCCGATCGGAAGAAAGTGGGTCAACTGCTCCTGTCAAAACAGGAGGTTGAGTGCCTTTATCTTAGATTTATAGGATGTGCCATGGGTTTGTATTTCAGTAAGGATAGTGGTTCGATACAGAAAGTGAAAAAGCCGTCGACTAATTACAAGTTTATTACACTTAATTATGATTTGTTAATTGAGAGAGCGGTTGATTTTCTTCGTAAAGCAGGTGCCCACTCTCCGGAACTTAAGATTGCCAAGCTGCACGGCTCAGTTGAAAGCGCCATAGTTCCTCCAAGTTGGAGCAAGCAGATTGGTGAAAACTTGAAGGAGAACTGGAGGCGCGCGGCTGAATGGTTGCGCGACGCGAACGAAATAAGATTTCTTGGATATTCCTTTCCGACTACCGATGTTTATGTTAAGCACCTCTTAGCCGCTGCTCTAATTGAGTCGAGTAATCTACAACAGATTGATGTGATTACGCTGGATGCGGACAACATGACGGAGGGACGTTTTAACCAGCTTTTCCGGTTCCCACGCTATCGGTTTGTCTCATTTAACTTAAAGGAGTATCTTAATAATTTTAGCTTCGCGTCTAAACCGGGAGATGTGGTTCTCCCTCAGCTTTCCCACATGAGTGACCCCGAATATGTTCACGAGTGGTGCCTCCGGCACATCCCGCCCGCTCTAAGGGAAATCCGGACCGCTTCCGGGTGAGACGGCTTTGCCAATATTACACCATAAGGTTCCGACGAACATTGGGGCGAATCGCGTCCGGTGAACCGGCAGAGCAGGAGACCGCTATACAGAGGAAAACAAGGCCCGGCCGCCCTGGAAGCAGGAAGCCTGGGACTCTCATCCTTAGAGTAGCGCTCCCAATAGATCCTCGATTCTTCGGGATCTCCTGATGCGGGGCTCAACCGCCAACATGGGCTCGTTCCCAAAAGGGAGCGGCAGATCACTCTCGGGAGCTGAGCAGGAGGTTGTGTTCTGGAGGGAGGAAGGAGCCGCATCCGTGGGTTGGGAGTCCTATCGGCTGGAAACGGCTCAAATGGGATTCCTTTCCTTTGTCAGGCTGAATTCATAGAAACTCAGGGATGTTCGCCCTGAAGCGTTGGCGTCGACGTGTCCCGGAAGCGTTGGCTACGGTGGCTCTCCGGCTTTTCCCCTGGCGGATTTGCTAAGCTCCGCCCGGCAAGACCTCCTTCAAACGCCCGCTTTGGATCAGCCGGTCGAACTGTTGTTCCACATTGTTCGGGAGCGAGCCACCACGGACAAGCATCCCAAGTTCCATGTTAATGGTGAACGCCTGCTGGGTAAGGTTGGCCGACGATAGGAACAGCCACTCCCCATCGGCCACGGCACACTTAACGTGCAAGCTGCCGACCTTCTTGTTGTCACCGATCGGGCGATTCTCTTTTGGCCAGAAGTAGACCATCGAGCAAGCCGCCACTTCCTGCCCCAGAGCCTTGATCGTGCTGTATTCCCCTTCGCCTTGGATCTTATCGGGCGTCTCCACGATTACCGTCAGCCGCACACCCCGCTTCGCCGCCTGCACCAACGACTTGCCGACGTTGGGAATCTTGTAGACGGCAAAGCTGACCAGCGTGATGCGGCTCTTGGCTGCATCCAGAACTTGCAGGATGGCCTGCTCGGTGCGACGGATCGGGTTATCGTCGGTGTCCGGGCCGGTCCAAACCAGTTCGACCGACTGTGAATCCCGATGCCTTTGTTCCGAGAGCGCGGCCGTTTGAAGCGCCACGCTCACCGTTTGCGGATCAACGTCCTTTGCCTCACATCGCCAGCGATCCACAAACGCAAGGGCTAAGTCGCGATGCTGGTGGTGCGGCACCCGCTTGGTGATCTCAGCTCGCAACGAACTTTCGGGACAGGTCAGGATCGCGGCCGCTACCGACTCAGCAGTGCTTCTGGGCAAGCTACATGCCAAGGCGTAGGTCAACTCCACAATGGCTCGTTCGGGCGTCATGGATCACCCGAAGAAAGCCACGTTGCTACGTTCGAAGGTCGGGACTAGGGCCGACCGATCCAGATACTTGTTTCCCCGCTCGCAAGATGTTTCGGGCAGGAACGAGCAAGCATGGCAGGAAGCCCCGTGGAGCTTTTCCTCGCTGCCGATCATATGCTCAGAACAAAGCGGATCGGATGCACACAGCCTCATCTTGTCCAGCGCTCGGCAAATGTGCCGCCCGAGCTTGTCGGGTTCACCGAGGGCACAAAGGCCACCGAGAGTTCCTTCGCTGTCCGGTGCCGCTGTGTAGATCAGCAGGCCCGCCATCGGAACGCCCTCAGCCGGATTGCGGGCGTAAATCCGTTCTGTGATCGAGGCGCTGGTGTAGCCGCACTCGATGGCCAATTGCCGGATCAGGGCGTGAGCGAAAGTGTGCAGCAGGACGTACCGGATGCCGGGGTAGCCCTTGTCCCGTTCGAGGCCCTTGCTGGCCCGCCATGTCTGATGACCGACTTGGAATTCCCGGTCGTAAGCGTGGTTCCGCTTTACCCAATCTTGAATCAGCTTCTCTGAGAATTGAAAGAAGATGCCCTCGCCCCGTGTTTCGCAGGCGGGGAGCCATGTCGGGTCTTTGCGGGAGATTTTCGCCCGGTTCTCAGGCGGCAGATCGGCGGCGCTGTCGAAGTCCCGTGGCGACATGAGGCGGGTAAAGCCCAGGAGCGCCCGAACCTCACGCAACTTTTCAACCAACACGATCTTCTCGAAGTGCTGGGTGAAATCCGCCGGCGCTTCTACGGTTCGCAGCTTGAACGTCCTGCTTGCCCTCGCCTTTGATGGGTTGGAGAACACTCTCCATTCCGGCGACTTCAGATCATCCGCGTCTTCAATTTCCTCGCCGGTGCCCTGATTCTTCTTCCGAATCGCCTCCCATATCCGGTCGTCGTTGTATTTGCTGAGGTCTTTGAGTTGTCCGATGAGCCGGAACGCCTTCAGCACATCAATGCTCGTGGCCTTTTCCAACACCGCCCAATTCTCTTCGATCAGCCGCCCCAGATCGTCTGCGGCCTGCGGCACTGACAGCGCCGAAATCAGCACGGGGAACCAGAGGTTCGACGCACCTTGCAGCATGGGCTTCACATGGTCTTGGTCGCAACCATTGGGATCAGCATCTCGTAAATGCGGTCGTCGTCCTCGGCAGGCGGGCATAACAGTGCGGTTGTTGGGGCCGAACGCCTGCCCCATCCGGCGTCGAATTCCGCAACCGTCGCACTTCACTTCCACGTCCAACGCCTCGCCGCTTGCCCCGACTTCGTAGAGGTAGATCAAGCCCTTGCAGTCGGTCGGGCCTTGATGCAGGAATTCGACCCACGGGAAATCATCGAGATGCCCGTGTTCGCAGGTCACCATGAAGCGGGCCGGGACCACTAGCGGTGAACGCCCCTGTGTCGTGCAGTTGTGGACGTAACAGGCCCGGTCGGGGCGATACGGATACACCCTCGGCTCGAACAGGCCGGAACTGATCGGAGCCAGCAACCGGCATTTCGAGCAAACCATCCAGCGGGGAAACGGAGCGACGGGCACGCCGATCTGCCGGGCCTCGTCGAACCAGTTAGTCTGCGCGCCTTGGGTTTCCTCACCCCTTGGGGGCGTTAGGAAGCGAGCGACTTGCAGCCCCACGATGGACTGAGCCGAACGCAGCAAGCGCTCTTCGGCAATCTCATTGGAATGGGCATTGGGCCAGTCATCCAAGCCCATCACGATCACAGACATATTGGGCAAGTCTACCAGCGCCCCGATGCCGAATGTCGTCAGGGTTTGGCTGGGGCGAACTTCCCCAACCTCGGACTTACGCATGTGGCTGGAAGTGGTCATGCCTGATCCCCTTCCGTCTTCGGAGCATCGGGAGCTGGTCCCGGCGCGGGTTCGCCTGTGATCTCATCGAGTCCACCGTCGCTGATGATGAACTTCACCGGCGGCTCAACCTCACGAAGCGAGTTTAGGCAGGTGAACTCTTGCCAACGCTCCATGCCTGGGCTGTGGAGCAACTTTACTGTGGTTCCCTTCTTGGGGCCGTCAGGCCCGTAAGGTTCGGTGTAGGTCAGGGTTCGACCACCTGTGATGTTCTGGGCTTCAGCCTGCCACAAGTCGGCCTTGCTGAGCAATTCCGCCCGGCAGAAGTCCCCGGATTTGGTCCCGTCCCCGATCAATTCAGCCCGTTTCGCAATCGTCTCGATGGCGTCCTGAACGTAGGGATTGCCGGTCGTGATCCGGGCGGCAGCTTCGTTCGGATTGAACTCAACTCCCCGTAGCCTCACGAGCGACACGAGCAGTCCTGCCAGTCCACGCTGTAATGCTCCCGGCGAGAACGGCGTTACAGAAAGCGGCTCTACATGCTTGTAGAATGTGGTGTGGTAATGCTCGAAGGTTTCGTAGTGGGACAGGTCACGGGGTCTGGCCCAATTGAACACCGTGCAGACCAGGCCGGGGAAAGTACGTCCGACACGGCTAGTCGCTTGGATGTATTCCGCCGTCGCCTTCGGCTGACCGGCGACGACCATTAGGCCCAACCGCTTCACGTCCACGCCGACCGAGACCATGTTCGTCGCCAGGAGCACATCGAGCGGCTTCTTGGGGAGATTCTTATAATCCTTTGTCTTGAACGCCTCTTTCCGCTTCTCTTCGAGTTTGGGATCGAATCCCGATTCCAGCCGGTCAAGAATCTGCGGAATGTCTTCCGACCGCATACGGCTGGTCAACTCGGCAAGGTAATCGCCGCTGAAGAAGCGTTTGGCCAATCCCCGGCGATCCTGCTTGCGGCAGCGGGAGAACACGTCGTCATCGACCAGACGCCGCATTCCGCCAAGCTCCCGCATTGAGTTGAAGTAACCCACGAGGGTCATCCACGGGTCAACCCGCTTGCCATACTTCTCGTAGAGCGATTGAGCCGAGCAAAGATGAGCGACGTATACCCGGATCAAGGACGCCTTCAACCTTCGTCCCCGAGCACAGATGCCAAGGTAACGTCGTCCAAACTCTTCCTCAGTAGGCTCCCGCTGAACCGAGAAAAAGTTGTCCCGCACGTCGAGTCCGGGCGGAGGGAAGATGTTGACCGTCCGCAGGAACAAGCTCCGCACCTGTATGTCGGCGTTCTTGATCGTTGCCGTCGATGCGATCACCTTGGGCCGGACCTCTTTCCCGTTGACCTCCCAAGTGCAGAGCTTATCGATCGCAGTCTCGTAGAGACCCACGAGCGTTCCCAGCGGTCCGCTGATGAGATGCAACTCGTCTTGAATGATGAGATCGAGTGGACGGAGCGGCGGGTGTTCCCGCAACTTGGCCGCGGGCAACCCGAACTTCGACTTCGGGTGGAAAGTCGAATCCTCAATCTCCGGTGACTTGAATCCGTGCCGGTCACAAATACCGTTCACCTGACCGAAGAGCATCTGTACTTCGCCCTTCCACGGCATTTGGGCGAACTTGTCCACCGTGGCGATCAGGAGCGTAGGGAGACGGCGGTATATTTCTTCGTCCACCACGACGACTGGCAAGCCTTCACCATCAGCTTGCCGCTTGCTGAACAGGCACTGACCGAATCTGTCGCCGCAATAGGTCAGGGTGCGGGCAGACCCGTGTGGATAGGGATGGGCATCGAGGTGTTTGCCCGCTTCGATGGCGCTGCCACACCACGGGCACGCTGTCAGTTGGTATGGCGTTCCGATCCCGCCCCCGACATATTGATTGCCACGAGCCTGCTTGATCGCATCGACGGCATCATCGGTCCGGTTTGGCGTAGTGCGGCGACCGACCCATAGGCCAATACGAAACGGCGTTTTTCCCCAGCGTGCATCGCCATGTTCGAGCGCCTTGCGACGTATCGACTCACAGGCACAGATGAGCGCCGTGGCCCGCTGGAACTGCTGAATCGTCAGAAGCCGCAGTGTGTAGCGCATAAGAACAGCCACGCCTTCGTCACCCACTCTTCCTGCCACAGCTCCTTGCAATCGCCGCAAGGCCATCGTGTAGGCCGAAAGACCCAGGTATGCTTCTGTCTTCCCCCCGCCCGTGGGAAAGAAGAGTAAGTCAGCCAACGCTTCAGGGCCAACGCCACGTTCGGGATGATCCAGTTCAGAGACGCCCGGCAAGGTAACCAGGATGAATGCAATCTGAAACGGTCGCCAACTGCGGTTCTCTACTTGGTCAATTTCCTTGTCGAAATCGGGCTGCTCGCCCCGGCGAACTCGTTCCGAATAGATGGAGTGTGTTCGTTGGAGCCACATCGCCCGGTTCATAAACAAGAACGCTTCACACGCCTTCGTGTCCCTTGTCAGCAGCGCCAGCCCCTCTTCGATCCGCTTGAGGGTATGGCGGCAGTTGTCGATGGTCACGCTACCCGCGTCGCCAAACTGCGAGAGTCCTTCATTCGGGTCTGTGAGTTTGGCCCCTTCTCGATCGATCCATTCCCGGTAAGCATCGACCAGCGGTTCCAGTTGCTTCGGCAGTTTCTTGGCGTCCGACTCGGCGAGCACCTTCATGTCCAGCACCAACCCTGCCAGTTTTCCGAAGGCCTGGTTCTCGCCGGCATCCTCTTCTGTGGGCGGTGTGGTGCGGGGGACGTCGTAAGCCGGGACTACGATTGTCTCGATGCGCGTGGCCTTGGCGGGCGAATCAGCGGCAACTTCGGTGTGAACGCTGACACCGTGACCCACGGCAAATTCAACGTGGTGCCTGAAGAGCATCGCCATCAGCCGTTCTTCGAGATCGTCGTTGCTTCCAATGGTCGAGCGCTTGCAGAAAACGGCTTGCCCATCTTCGCCGCTGGCCGTGAGCTTGGGCTGGAAGATGTGGTGTTCGTCCTTGGGTCGCAATTCTTCTTGGGCATTGACGAGAAACAGCGTGACGATGAAGTGCGTGTTCCGCTTGCGGACCTGACCCTGAATGTAGATGTCGGGAAACTGTGGATCGGCAGCCTTCGCGTTTATTGGCCCATCCTTGAGCGGAATTGTGATGCTTCCGCCTCGTCCGTATCGCTTCCAGACCTTGAGCGGATTGCCTTTGAAATCTTGCTGGTCTTCCCGCTTCTCACGTTTGTATTGGCCCCAGGTGGCGCTGGCCTTGATCGCCTTGGCCTCCCCATCGACGCAGAAGCTCATGCCAAATGACGAAGGCAGGTGAGCTTGGGCAACCGGAATATCGGCATCAGTCGTGCCATCGTCAGCGGTGTCGCTACCCCCTTCCGAAAGTTCGTCGGGAATGAGCGGAATCTCTTCGTCCTCTTCTTCATCGACCTCGGGCTTAATAGCGGCACCAGCAGAACGGCTGGGGGCCAATACGCCGACGAGGTAACGATCCCGCACAGTGCGTTCGGTTAATTCTTCGCTCTCACCGCCTGCCGGTCCCAGCAAATCGCCCAGCACCATCGATTCAAGTTCGACTCTAATCTGGTGTTGAGAAGGAACCATCGTCCGGGCTGTGTGACTCATTACTTCCAACAAAGGCAAGGGTCTTCGGATACCCCATTCAGGTCGGTAAGCGGAAAGTTAAAATCCGCGGCATTCTCGTAATCGTTCTCGTGTGGAGAAGATAGGCCGTTCTCCGTAGAGCCGGCCACACCGTGATCGAAAGGACTCTGTAGATGCTTACCAAGCATGCCGATTCGTTCACTATTGGGGGTTGCGTGGTGCCAATACCCTCCCACGGTCACGTCGACCGTCGCTTCTTGACCCCGTCGCAGTCTTACATAGGGAAGAAGGAATACGACTTTGCGACGACGGCCCCAACAAAAGAAAACCACGCCGTGCCACACCTCGGCAGTCGTTCTGCATAATTAGGTCGCCCGCATTCTGCCTAGACAGAGACACTCCTTCGTGGGGCATCAGCGACAATTCCAGTCGAACGGTCCAGTGGTGTCGAATAAAGCCCCGCGAGCGAAGGGAGTCGTTGCAGGCCCCGTAAACGGTGTGAAGCAATAATCTCACTCGATCCGGGTCGATTGTTGAAGGGTGTCGGACCGAGTGGAGAACAGTATCATTATCGGCGGTCAGATCATTAGAAGCTAAACTCTGAAGCACCTGGTATAAGTGTTCGATAGCCGCCAAAGCCTGACAACCCGCTCGCGAGTCGCGGCAGACAATGGCAGCACCTTCATGCAGCACGGCATTCATCGCCTTCCGATCATCTCTGAGAGTGCCCTGCTTCATTCGCATTCCGCGCGTAACTACCACGCCGCTAAGCCGCCTTCGGTGCCGAGATCCACGTCCACATCATTCACTTCGTGAGATTCCACTGCTCCCGAAGCCTCATCCAGTATTGCGGTAATCGATACGTGAAACAATCCCCCCATGTGGAATGGTTCGTCCTTGTACTGAATCAGCACTTGGTTCCCGTCTTGGATGTAGTCCTTTGTGCGCATCTGAAACGCAATCTCCCCCATATAGTTCGCCTCAATACCTACGGCGATCCGCTCGTTGTTCACTCGCCATACGTGGGTTACACTTGAACTGAGCGGCAGAGGTTGTAGTTCGTGCAACCGCTGAGAGTGAAACTCCTCAACGAAAAACGGAATCCTGCGGCCAAGATCAGGATGCCATTGAAAAATCTCTTCGATGTCCCGATGCAGCGATTCGATGAACGTGGCGAAAAATGCACCCAGGGAGAACGACTTGAATTGGCCCTTAGCAATCTCTCGGTGAATTCCCTCCATCTTTTCCAGATTTGGTTTAACTTCCCTATCAAGAAACGATTGCAGGCCATTGAACAACCAAACTTGCGCATCGGGGCTGCCCCGACTACGACAGTCTTCTTGCAATTCGGGGAAAAGGTCGGGCTCCATACCGAAATCTTTGCTGTTCTTCGTTACAAGAGCCACGGACTCATCGGCTTGTAGCCTGGATATCACTTCCTTCAACAGTGACTCCCATAAGATCGCATCACGGAAGCCGCGCTGCCCGTTGTTGTCGAACGGTCGCTGTCGTCCAAGAGAACGGGCTACGAGATTGGGTAGTTGAACGTTGCCGTAACCGATCACTGAACCGGTGAGTTCCTGAATTCGCTTCTCCAGATACCGACGATAATCCTCGATCGCTTTAGATTGGTCAATGCTTGGCGGCGGGTATACTTCGCTCTCGCCCAAGGTTCGGCCAAGCTCACGAAGTGCCCTGGTCGCCGATGCAATTCGCTCGGCCACTTGCTCTCGGTAGTGGTTGACCGTTTCTTCCACGACGATCTGTGGAAGGATGAGTTGGGATCGTGTTCGAGACAGGTACTTCTCTAGCAAATCAAAATTGGGTCCACATAGGCGCGGATTCCCGAAAGTTTCGGTGGTGTCGAGTACGACGATCATTCGTGATCCTCCCAATCGAAGAGACTGGGTTCTCGTTTGGCGGATTTGCTGGCCGTTTTCTTCCTGGATGCGGCACTCTTAGAAGCTCTCTTCTTGCCGTGAATTCCTTGCTTCACCTCCTCGGCGTAGCGTTCGTGGTTGAGCTTCAGCAAGCGTTGCAGGACTTGACGGCGGGCAGGTTCGCTGATGGTGAAACGGATGCCCTGCTTGGTGTCGTGGAAGTCGTGGCCCAAGTCGAGATCGCTCCAGCCGTAAGCGGCGGCAACCGCTTTGTCCATTTCGACGTGAAGGTTGCGAAGCGTCCAAATGTACGAAGAATCGCACTCACTGTGCATCAGATGATATACATCGGTCAGTCCAATCGCTTGTGCTTGTGCGACGGCGTCACGATGCGAGTAATATCGCTGGCCGATTGATTCTAGCGAGTGGCAAGCATGGGGAAATGGAAATGT
This sequence comes from Verrucomicrobiales bacterium, assembly GCA_041749135.1. Classification (GTDB taxonomy): domain Bacteria; phylum Verrucomicrobiota; class Verrucomicrobiia; order Verrucomicrobiales; family DEV007; genus DATKCT01. The sequence goes on along the minus strand of JBGTBW010000092.1, from coordinate 3,508 downwards.
CTCGAAGCAGTGAGTAGTAGTATATCGCAAGTCGCCCTTCATTGACGATCCGTATCGCCTTGCCCACGACAAATGAAGTGAGCTTTGGACTACAGAGAAGTGCCCAAGTCCGTCAAGCGTAAGCACATTTACGGCATGAGAAAAAATCACCGGGCGCTCGTCAGAATACTCCACAGCCACGAAAGCTACCGTATCGCTTGTTGCAGCAATCAGCCAAGCGTTTCCTCTGGAACGAAGCAGGGTGTACAACTCACGACGAGGCCGTTGGAATTGCCAAAACTTCTCTCGCATCGAACACTCCGGTGCGGTCATCCGCTCTTCTCGCACTCTCTTTTCGATTATCTCCCACGCCAATGGATATGCTTGAGCAGCCTCTTTTTCCATGTCCGTGAAGTCGATTATGAATCGTCCAGGCACGCATTTGGCTTCGTTAAGCTCTCGCCCAACCAAGTATGGCTTTACGACCTCTGAATAGTTCGGGGTCTGTGCAAGTATCTGCTTCGCTTCCTCAATACTTAGCACAAAGCCGTTACCATAGACCTTGGTTCCGGTAAACGACATTGCTTTGCTGTGATGCAGGGGGCGTGGTTCCTCTTGTTGAATCGCCGCATCGAATGCCGAGTCGATACTTGAAACACTTGTGCCATCGAGAACACACATAGCTTGCCACAAGCCAGCATAGACGTGGCATTGGCATATCATTACTGCCGCTGTTCCGGGCCATTTCATGCGTTTGACCGCTCGGTATATCGAATGGCCACGCTGAAGCAGAAATCCAGGGCCTGAGACTCTCGAATCCCCTTCCGAGACTGTATCAGTACCGATAATTCCCGCACAGCCGCTCTTGCACACCAGCGAAGTGGCACGGAGCAGAAACGCAATGCAAATGTCCGCACGCCCCCCATAGTGTTCCCAGATCGCCTTGATGAAACCACGGTACGCTGTGCCGAGAATCGTGCTAATCGACGTTCCGGTAATGAACGGAGGGTTCCCCACGAACGCATCAAAGCCGCCATCCTTGACGATCACTTCGGGGAATTCCAACGGCCAGTGAAACATCACCTGACCCCGGCGTTCCTTGGCGGCTACTTGCTCGAACTCTTCGGTTGTACCCTTCTGAACGTAGTGGCCGGACTTCATTGCTGCATGGCGAACCCGTTCAAGTTGGTCCTTGGCGTTCTCGCCCCAGAACTGAGCAGCTACGAGCAAGTCCGCTGCACAGCGCAGCCGGGCGATCTTCTCGTTGGCCTCAATGAGTAACTTCTCCTGCCGCTGTACGTCTTCGACCGTGTTGGCGGGAATGTCTTCGAGCATGAGCCGTAGGTTGATCGCTTCGTCTACGGCGCTGTCGAGTGGCCCCTTGAAAAGCACCGCGTCATCGGGATCGGGCTTGAGGCTGAAATGTCGCAGTTGTTCAATGTCGTGCAGTCCGACCAGTGAATCGCCGCAGCGAATAGAGTGGTCCAGAAACTCGAACGGCTTGTCCTTGGCGAGCGTGAGCAACCAAAGAGAGAGCTTGGCCATTTCCGCCGCCAGCGGGTTCTTGTCCACGCCATACAAGCACCGCTGGGCGATGATCCGCATGGCGTAGGTCTTGCGCTCGGCCGGATCATCGGGAATCAGGGCTTCATTCGGCTTACCCGTTGAAGGGGTCCCTTCTGGCGTGATGCCGGGCGTGTTGGGGTTGGCTTCTTTCGCCTTGTCCCATGCTTCCAACAATCGCTCCGCCATGTAGCGGGCGGCCTGCACCAAGATTGCCCCCGACCCGCACGTCATGTCGCAAATCTTGAGTTCGAGAAGTTCCTTGGTTGACTTCAGCTTCCACTCCCCCTTCGGCTTTCCCTCAGCCGGGCCGACATAGACCAGAGGCTCCAACGTGTACTGCACGAGGGGTTCAGCCAGGCTCCGGGGCGTGTAGTGCGTGCCGCTGGATCGACGGTCGGTTCCGGCTGTGACGAAGACACTCCCTGTCGGAATGACGACCGGATAGCCGAAGCTGTCGAGCCGCACCAGGCCCGCCAGCGGCTCTATCCGCTTCCACAAGGTGTGGTCGCTCTGGCAGGAAGTATGGAACCGGGCGACATCGTGCTTATCGAGTTCGATATTGAGCGACTTATTGAGGGCGCGCTCCGATTTGCCGGTTTCGTCCTTGAGGAACTTGACGAGATCGGCCTCGCCGTTGGCCAACAGCTTTTCCAATTGAGCGAGCCGGATTTCGGGTTCCTTGTCACGGGTCCCAGCCAGACCAAGAAACGGTTCGGCAGCACGCTTGGCGGTGTGGTCCAGCAACCCTTCATAGATGTGCCCGATCTGTTCAATGTCGAGCGCCCGGAAACTGAGCCGTCGAGCCTCCGCTGGCCCACCGCCCGGCACCTTGATTTGAAGCAGTTGCAATGCTTCAAGCAGATGCAACACCGTGCGGTTGTTCACCGGCAGTGGGTTGGCTTCGCTGCCTTTCCACGAAGTTCCCCTCTTGCGGCCTTCGAGTAAGGGGAAGCGGTCGGGGTTGAAGAGGTTGCCGCCATAGGCCGGAATGTGAACGTCGTCGTGCTTGAGTCCGCCGTAGACCGCACGAAACGCTGCGAGCAGCCGGGGCCATGCGTCGTAGCGGCGTTCGAGAAGTTCCTCGCCGTGCTGGTCGGCCAAGTCCCGCAGTTGTTTGCTGATCGTGGAGACGGAGTAGTTCTGTTCGTAGACTGGAAACGGCTTGCTCGGTATCAGTTCCCGTTCTTCGGCGCAGAAAAGGAAGACGAGCCGCATCATCACCGTGAGGGCCGACTCGTAGAGTTGTTCCGGCGTCTCTTCTACCAAGAGTTCCCGGCCAAAATCCTGGTCGGCCCGGTCGAGCGAATGGATCAATACTTCGACCGCCCGGCGCACCTGATAGCCAAGTTGATCGGTGACCTCCTGCTGGTTGGAAGCACTCTTGGTGAGTAGGGCTTCGAGCGTTTGATCGTCGGGAACGTTGAAGAACCGGCCGGCTGATAGCAAGCTGCGGAAGGCCCGCAGCGTGATCGGCTCTTCGAGCCAGAGAGACGCATACCACGAAGCGTAGCCGGCCGTTTCGCCTTTCGGGGCGTCAACGAGCATCCAATGTTCGCCGTTGGTCACGAGGCCGAGACGCACGCCCGTGCCATGCAGCAACTCCGTCATCCGGGTATCGGGCGAAGCTTTCCACGGCGAGTTGGAAACATAGTTAGTAAGGTCCTGCGCCCTGGGATAAGTCTGAACCAGAAGCCTAGCCTTCTTCGTGCCCGGATCGTTGACCACGATGCTGGGGCGCAGCAACTCGTGATGTTCGGGCACTTCGACTTGCAGCGTCTGCGAAATCGTCTGCCCTTCGACCAGCACTCGGTCATCGAGATCGGTAAGCGTCCGAGGATGCACCGTTGGAATCGGCTGGGTCTGGCGGCCGGGGCGGCTAGCCTCGGGTCATGGCACGAAGACGCTACACGGAGCAGGAGAAGGCCCGGCTGGTGCGGGAATGCGAGCATAGAGGCATCGCCGC
>JBGTBW010000091.1:0-5159 GCA_041749135.1 Verrucomicrobiales bacterium | reverse complement strand
GACGATCGAGAGCGCTGGCGGGCAGCTCGTTTTTCAGGGTGGAACGCAGACATTGCCGGCGGGTGCGGAGCTGGACCAGGCCGCGTTGACGCTGACGAGTACGACGCTCATCCTGGAGGCGGGTTCAATCTACAATTTCACTAGCCTGGATCTCAACGCGTCGGCGCTGGTGTTCAACGAAGACTACGAGTTGGAGACCTTGCTGATCCGGGGCGACGGACGGGTGACGATGCAGGACGAAAGTGTGTTGACGGTGACCGGCCTGTTCGATTGGGAAGGGGGAACGATCACCGCGGGCGGGCGTGTGGTGGTGGAGACAGGGGCTGTGGGCAACTTGACGACGGGCAGCGGCAAGTTCATCGATGGGGTCTTGGAGAACCGGGGGACGCTGAACTACACGGGGACGGGTTTGTTGTTCGGGCGGGACGGGCCGAATCTGGAGGGGCGGCTGGAGAACAAGGCGGGAGCGGTGCTTGTGGTGGACGGGGAAGGGGATTTTTCGAACAACCATGGGAGCCCCAGTTATGTGGTGGAAAACGCCGGGGTTTTTGCGAAACAGGGAATCGGAACCACCACAAGCTTTAGCGGCGTGGCCTTCGCAACCACTGGGACAGTGAGCGGCAGCGGAATACTGGGCGTCAATTTGACGAACACTGGAGTTCTTCGTCCCGACCCAGTTCCGGGCGGGTTGACGATTCAAGGGACCTTCACGCAGACGGCTTCCGGCCGCACGGAGTTGGGGCTTGCGGGACCGGACGCGGTCTTGGGCCACCGGTCGTTGACAGTAACAGGCGCCGCTACGTTGGGAGGGACTTTGGCGGTCATTTTGCAGAACCCCTTCGCGGAGCCGCAGAACGCCCAATTTACGGTATTGAGTTACGCGTCGCGCAGCGGCGACTTCGCGGCTTTCGAGGGTCTGACGCAGTCCGGTTATACTCTGACTCCTGTGGCTGGCGCTGGGGCCTATGAACTTCTCGTGACCCAGGAGGGCCAGCCTCCGGCGCAAGTTCTGTCGCTCCTGGCCGAGTTTGAGAGGTATATGGGTGCGGCGGAATCTGGGCATGCACTCGATCCTGACTGTGCGCCTCTGGCGGACCTCGACGGGGACGGATGGTGCAATTGGCTGGAGTTCGCGATGGGGACGGATCCGGACGATCCGGCCGACTTCTGTCGTATGGATAGCCGATGGATGCGCGTTGGGAGCGCGAGCGTGTTTGAGATCCGTTTCGAGCGGAAGCGATGGGCCGGGATGTTGCCGTGGGGGCTTTCCTGGTCAGACGACATGCGGGTCTGGCAGGCGGTTCCGGCGGGGTCGTGGGAGGAGGAGAGGGAGCCTGCGGCAGGAGCTCCGGGACGGGAGACGGTCCGGTGGAGCATTCCCGCTCCGCATGGAGGAGAGCGCTATTTCCGGATTGCGTTAGGAGGTTGGGAAGAATGGGGCAATATGGGCCGCGTATCGCGTCCGGGTCTTCCTCCGGCTGGCCGGAGCCGGCGCTGAGGCGGCAATTGGAGAGGGATCGCGTTATTGCGTGATGAAGTGTCGGCTTGGGTTGTTGAAACGGCCTTGCGGAGCAAGGAGGGGACTTGACAGCCCTTGCGGCGTTGGGCGGAGCAACGGTGAGCGGAGCGTGTGGCGCCGATGAGCACTCGTCAGGAGCTGAGCGAAGCGTTGGGCGAGATGCGGATTGGGTCAGCGGGTTTGCTCAACCGTATCCGGCTGGGTGTGGCCGGGGTTTTTTCCGGCCTGGGTTTGGGGATCTTGGTCTGGGGTTTTGAGCAGGGAAGATTGCGGACACATGCGTTTGGTGCTGCTTACGCGAGTGACTGAGGCCAACGTGCGACGGCGCCGGTTGCAGCGCTATTTCTCCCCCGGCGTTGGGGCCATCCAGCAACGAATCAAACTCGAGCTCGCGCGATATATTGTCTGCCCGGCCAGGCTTGAATATAACCCCATTGCCAAGCGCCATTGCACGCATTGTCTCGTCCTCAAGGCCAGCAACGAAATGCGCAGGAGTGATCCACGATACTGAAATAACGTATAAGTCGGGGGTATCAACGAATGGTCTTTTGGCTTGTATGAATATTCCTCGCCGAACGACGGCCAAACCCACTTGTAACGCGGGAACGGGCTCCAATATCTCTACGCCAAACTTGTTTTTATGGACCCGGAAATTGCGTTTGGGAAAATACGATTTTAGTCCGCCAAGAATAAGACTCTGCCATAGGTAACTTGTCGTTTAGCGAAACCGAACTCCGTGGCAGATCATGGCTTCCACTCAGAACGAAAACCTGCGGTTTCTTATCTATTTTCGACTCTTCACGATGTGCCTCTATGTGTGTCCCGAGGCTCTTGAGAAACCGGCTGGATTCCTCCCACGTGGAAAAAGACGCACGCGGCAAGATCAGCGATGGTTTTGAAGCTCTGATGTTCCGTGGGATCGTATAGGATGCGTCCCTGGAGTTCGGGATGCACTTGGAGAGGGTCCGGCACTTCCGGCGCCGGAGGCCGGACCAGAGCCGCCACTGGCTTGCCATTGCGGCAAATCAGAAAGCTTTCTCCCCGCTCCTCCACCGCGGCCAAAAGAGCCGAAAGCCGGGTTTTGGCGTCATGAGTATTGATCTTGGTCATGTATTTCCCCCCGATTGAACTAGTTTAGTTTAGCTAGATCCTGCCCTCCTGCAAGCTTCGCGTTGCTAAACCTCAGCCCCGTCGTGGCCTCCGCGCCAATGTGCAATATTTCCGGTGTGGTGCCCAATTGGCCACATCTACCTCATGATCCTGCCTCCATACAGCTTCGTGCTTACCTGCGTGCTTAAGGCGCGCCTTCCTCAACCGCCTCACCCCGAAAGGCGAGGACACCGAAACCCCCGGCCACGGATTCTGCACCGTGAAGCTTGACGATTGCATTGTATTTAGCTAATCTAGCTAAACAGTAATCACCGTCAACATGCACGAAGCCAAAACAAGGCTCTCGCAGCTCGTTGCAGCCGCTCTCGAGGGAGAAGAGGTCATCGTCTGTAGCAAAGGCCGGCCCCGCGTCCGCCTCACGCCTGTGAGCGTCGCGATATCTTTCGCGACGAGAGTGTGACCGCGAGCATTTCCTGGAGTTGCTCAGAGAGCTGCCCGAACGCTTCGGCGTGCTCCTACACGCGTATGTCCTCATGCGCTGCCATTTTCATCTCCTCCTGGAGATCCCGGAGGCGAACCTCAGCCGGGCCGCTGAATGGTTAATCGTGAGCTACAGCGTCTGGTTGTCCAATGCATCCTTTCATGGTTCAACCGGCGCCACCAGCGCAGCGGCCATCGGTTTCGCGTCGCCAAGTGCCACGATTATCAAATGTCGAGATGTGACCCCAGTTTCTTCTCCGGATCAATGAGGACAGAAATCTATCCTTTGACAGATTTGATCGCCAGCGAGATTGTATTTTCATGCAAACGACCCTTCGCATCGACGATGAAATTTACCGCGCCGCGAAGGCAACAGCGGCTGCGCAGGGGGAGACCTTGACGCGATTCATCGAGGAATCCCTCCGCGAACGCATCGCGAGGGCGGCGGCGGGGCCGATGTCCGGCGGATTGCGTGAACGCGACGCTTTGATGGAAGCGATGCTGGGACGCACGTCTCACTTCCGGATCGGCTCCAAACCCACTCGCGAGGAAATAAATGAACGCTAGGGCCTTCCTGGACACGAACATCCTGATTTACGCCATCGAGGTGGGCGGTCCCGATCCAGCGAAGACGGCGGCGGCTCGAGGGCTGGTGCGCCGGACGGATATGTGCCTCTCCACCCAGGTGCTGGGCGAGTTCTACCGCGCCGTGACCAGTCCCCGCCGGGCGGTTCCCCTGAGCCACGAGGACGCGGCGGCATGGATGCAACTCTGGAAGCGCCACGACGTGCGGGCTGCGGGTGGTCGAATCGATCAAGGGCGAAGAGTGGGAGAGTTTTCTTGATCGGCACGGGGGATTGGGGGCGGGATGTGGCGTTTTGGCTTGGGCGACGGGAAGGGAGGCTGACTTTGGCGGAGTTGGCGGAGTTGGCCGGGGGACTGAACTAACACGGCGGCGGGCGCGGCGGTAAGCCGGTTGGGAAGCGGCTGAGGGCAAATAAGAAGCTCTCGCGGATCGTCGCCACGTGCCGGACACAATTGTCAAATGTCGAGATATGACCCCATTTTTTAGCAACCCGTCATACATCGGCAAAGGCGGAGGCAAATCCGTATTTCGATGCCGAAGCACTTCCTCCAGCCGCTCCCCAGCATACTTGCGGCCCGTGAAAAAGAAGGCGATCACATGCTTGAGCCCTTTGGCCGCCATCCCGGTAGTGAAAGTCCCCGTGCGTTCAGGGTCAGTTTCCTGGCGGATCTGCCGCCGCAACTCGGCCACCTGCATCCCCGTGTTGAACCCTTACCGGCCGTCGCCTCTGGGCAGGCGGCAAGGCCAGCCTTTGAGAAGCGATTCCCTAGCAGTAATCGTTATGACTAACGAAGTTTTCATAAAAGACATTTAGGAATCTTGCTCAAAGATAACAACTCTTTGCTTGGCGTGACCTATGCCCTACCCAGGTGTTCTTGAAGTAGTTCAGCAATCTTCGGATGATCATTCTGCTTGGCCCAATAGAGTGCGTCCCGATCATATCCTTCAATATGCTTCAAATTGGCTCCCTGCTTTATCAGCCATTCTACTGACTGATAATTCCCCATTTGCGATGCAAGGATTAAAGCGCTCTTGTTACTATTGTCGGTTTGATTAACATCGGCTCCATGCTTTAACAGCACCCCCATCACTTGAAGCGCTTCACTACGAACCGCCCGAAAGAAAGGCGTTTCACCTCTTCTATCAGGCGCATGAATGGGCACCTCTAAAAATCCAAGTTTTAAGCACATTCATTCTACTAACAGCCGACTAATGCAACAACGCGAAGGCCTGACAACGCACACCTGTGACAAGGTGGCGCGCCAGCATGCCATTAGAAGGCATTCTTGCAGCTCTTCTCCGTACTTCTTTTATCATTCCTGATCAGTCCTTACCATCTTTTCAGCTTCAGGCGAGAGATCTGCTCGTACCGAATCATGTTATAGACCAAATTGGTCATCGCAATGGACGCCTCATTTCTCGCTATTCCAATGCACCGGTTCCAGGTCGCACGCATAGACATCA
>JBGTBW010000090.1:0-18487 GCA_041749135.1 Verrucomicrobiales bacterium | reverse complement strand
CTCCAGTCGATGATAGAATCCAGTCTGGCGAGCGGATCCCCCATTTCCTCGAGTTCTTGGAGACGATCAGACTTGTCGAAGAATCCCGGCTGTTTTGGTTGCACGTATCTGGCCATGACGAGGAAAAACTACGGAATTCTTAACTACAATGCAAGCCCAAATAGTGCTAAATCTAAGAGAAAGCTACCTTTGCCTAATTAGTTTTTAGAGGTGCCCTAAAAGGTTTATTAGGTTTTTTTTCTTACCGTCGATGTATTTGGTGGCCAGCAAATCGGCTATTCGGGGCGACAAACCGATGTCGCGAATATCTTTGGAAATGCTTGTACGAAAAGCCTCGACTTCATCGCCGTCCATAGGATCTATGCGAAAATATTGTTCACCGTCAGGGGTAGTGACAATGGTAGTATGGCGGCTGTAATGATCTTGAATCCGAGAATCGCCAGTTGACAATATAGTTGCAGCACGTTGGGATTCTTCGTCCGTTAGATCCAGTAAGCGCGGGAGGTCTGGAGGGGCCAATTGACCCTGCGGATCACACCACACTCCCTGAGAATAGAGTTCGGGGTGATAAAGGATCGAAAAGGGAATTGGCACACGCGCCCGATCGGAGTCATTGAAATTTGCTAATTCTTGAGGACTTGATGACGGCTGTGCTTCATGGAAATGAGGGGGCGACCTAGTATTTCGATGCTGAGGTTGTATGTCACTTGGTCGATTTGAGCCTAAAAAAGCACTCTCCCTATGGAAGCCAGAACGCCAAGCAATGAAAAATAGCTCTACTCCGATAAGACACCAGATAGCCACCCGCCAGAAAATTCTCATAAGAGCGAGGGCTGATAGCAGAGGCGAATCACAAAGTTGACTTGCTCAAGTGCCTGAAGTGGGATGATAGGAAATCGCTTTCCGGCCTCCCGGGGCGTTGGCCCTGAGTCTGAAGCTGGAAGCGGGTGTTTCCATGCCCGGACGGCGCCAGATCGGGGTTTGAGAGTCAAGCGCCTGCCTTTTTGGGGTTCGGGGCGCGTCCCGAACCCCAAAAAGGCAGGGTCTGCGGGTGGGTGGGGTGAAGATGAGGACAAGCCGAACCAGACGCTCCACACGAACCGCGAGCAAGCTCGCGGCCGGTGAGCTTCACATTGAACGAAGCCGCTTCGCGGAGGGCGCAAGCGCCGTGCGGAAAGCTGGGCGAAAGTGGTGTCGCTGTGACATCACTACGCAAGCAATACTGGGAGTATCTGACTCTGCGCGGATACTCGGAACGTGCCATCGAGTCCTACGTTGGCGCTGTTGCCGGGCTGGTCAAGCATTACTGGCGCTCGCCTGAGAAGATCAGAAGGGCGGAGGTTCGCGACTATCTGCTGGGTCTGCAGTGCGGTTCTCCAAACACCTCCCAAAGCCCTGGAGCCGTCCGGCCCTTCCGGCAGGGGGACAGGCTTTCAGCCTGTCATTGTCCCCCAGGCTTCCAAGCCTGGGGAGAGCCCTCCCCTCCCCTTCCGTCTGTTCGGGGCAGGCTCATGATTCCGCATGAATCCGGTTCTCCAAACACTTCCAATACTGCGGTATCCCCCGGAATCCCGCCTCGGAGCCGTGGTTGGGCCCGGGCCCTGGAGCCATCCGGGGTTCGCTGAGAAGCGCAAGGTGACAAATGTGCGACTCCTTTCAACTCCGAGACTATTCATTGACCGCAGCAGGCGATTGCCCTAGGTTTTGACTCGATCATGAGACGGGCGGTCATGAGGCGAGTGGTTTTGTCCCTTTCATTTTTGGCTGTGGCGGTCTCGGCGTATTTGTTACCCCGCCCAGGGAAAGCTTCCTCGCCGGGAGCGTCGCGGTCCGGTCAGTCCGCTCCAATGCGGCTCGCCGGTGACACTCCCGAGGCCGTCGCGCCGACCGTGACGTTGCTTCCTCAAGCAGAGTCCTCACAGCAAGCAGTTGCGTCAGCCGTCGATCGATCTGGGTCTTCCGATCCTCCGGAAGGGTCTGCAACCGTTTCCCCTAGGAGTTCTGATGATGGGAAGATTCTCTGGGTCGGCTATCGCAAAGAGGACTTTTCGCTGGCCCACGGAATTGAACCGGAGGCTGTGGCGATTCCCACACCCCCTCAGAACGCTCCCGACCTGACGGCTTTTCTGCAAGGAACGATTTGGGGCTGGGGAAAAAGCCCTTCGAGCGATGGAGAATGGGTCATGTTTCTTGACGACAACACCCTGTATGGAAGCTGGGGCTACCGCTACCGCTACCATGTGGATCCCGAGAGCATGGAGGTCGTGTGGGCAGAACACCGGACTGCCTTTTCGGAGGACTTTCGTTATCTGCATACGGAGGGCAGAAATGCCCGGGTGGGTATGTTGCTTAAGCGAGCGGATCAGGTGGAGTTTGATGAGTTCTTGGTTGAGGCCGACGGGATGGAAGTGATCGAGGACACGCAGAATTCGATGCCCTGGCGCGAGTGATTTATGGAGTCGCCCCGCCGCGGCTGCGTCGAGCGCCGTATGTGAGTTCCTAACGTTGCGTTCAAAATGATCCTTGACGCTATCGTCGCTCTATTCGTGTCCATCTTCGGCTTCATCGCGGAAAGTGCAACATTCGTTTTGGTCCCGGTCGTCAACCTGATGGCTGCGGGTATAGAAGCTATTATTGGGATCTTCGTCTCGGGGTTCAGCTTGGGCCGGATGGAACGTAAGAAGCGCGCCACGAAGTCGCCAGCCGCCGCCATTGGAGGTCTTCTGGTAATTCTGACTCTCGTCGGGGTGATCGGATGGTTCCTCGTGGGACCGAAAGTGATGAACCGAAAAGTTACGTTTGTTGCGGAGGACGGGCATAGTCTTCCTTTCGCCGCGCACATCATTCACACTAAGCACGGAGACCGGCATCAGCGGTCGGACAACGCCGGGAACATAGTGATTCCGCGATTCGCAACAACGGGGATCACCCTGAAGGATCCCCGATACACCCAGAAGACTTGGAAGAATTCCGAGATCCAATCGACGTTGATTGCCGGACGGACGATTCTCGGCTCCGGATTGGATTTGGGCGGCTACCGTATCTGATGAACAGTTACGCGGAGAGCTGTTGAAGCAAGCGGGGAAGTGATAGGTGAAAAGACATAACAATCTCTTGCTGAGCACGATTGTCCCTTTTGGCGCAGGTCTTGTCTGTGGCTCATGGTTTCATCGTAGTCCCAGATGGGATGCCCGCCGCACGCCGCGCGGGCGAGCAAAATGGTTGGCGACTGCAAAAAGTGCCGTGTCAGGATACCTATGGCATTGGACAACTCCGACATCTGACTCTTTCCAAATCCACGGGCCTGGGGGGAACACTGACCTCACGCCCAAGGCCGAAACCCCGCGCCACCTGCGTTGCGCTCGTTGCGCTCACTTTCGCCTCGCTGGCGGGGCTCGTCAGGCTCGCTTCCCGCCTCACTCGTCATTGGCTCTCTCCACTCGTCTCCGCCCCCCTGTCAAGGACTGGAACTGCGGCCACCCGGAAGCCAAGGTCGTCGCCCCGGTACTCAGGCTTGCATCTGCCCCGGAGGGCGGACCGGCAGCCCGCTGCCGTGAGGCCCCAATAGCCCCCGCGGGCGACACGGCCGTCCCCGGCCGGAGGCCCCATGGGATCGACCACCGCTTCTTCCGGATAGGGCCCATACCAGTCCTTACACCATTCCCACACATTCCCATGCATGTCCTGTAATCCAAACGCGTTCTCCGCTTTCCCGCCGACATGCTTGGGCTCGCTCCCGCTCGCCGACCCGCCTTTATACCAACTCCCAATAAGGGGTAGCGACTGCAACCACTCCTTAAACTTAGAGGACCCCTCGCCGGCATTGCCGGCATACCAACCGGCCTTCCCCATGTCCTGCTCTCGATTTCCCGTAAAATAAGCGGTTACCGTCCCCGCCCGGCAGGCGTACTCCCACTGTGCCTCCGTCGGAAGCCGGAACTCCCAGCCCGGATCGAGCTTCCCTTCCAGACGGAGCCTCACGGTCAAGGCAGCGGCAAAAGCCTGGGCCTCGTCCCAGCTCACGCTTTCCACAGGCAAGTTTTTGCCTTTGAAATGACTTGGGTTATCCCCGATCAGCGCCTCCCACTGGGCCTGCGTTGTTTCCGTCTTCGCCATCCAGAAGCCCTGGGTCAGCGACACCTCATGCTGAACTTCATCTTCCCGCAAATCCTCTTCAGTCACCGGGCTTCCCATCACAAAGGTTCCCGGAGGACACCAACAGAGGGTCAATTCTACTCCGTTGCCGAGGTCGAAGGTCATCTCTTCCGTCGTCCCATTCTCAGTCCCGCCGAACGAGCCCCACTTCCAGACGCCGATCAGAATTACGATGCCCAGAACCAAGCCTGCCACGCCCGTTGCGATGATGACTTTCCGCAAGGTGACTGGTCGCAGGTGGAATTTCATCGCAGAGTCTTCCGCACAGATCACCTTACTCCCTCGTTGGGACGGTGCACCGATGTGGTGGTAGCGCGGGGGGAGTGGCGCTCACCCGGCGTTGCCTCCAGCCGCTTGTTCGTCGTTTTCGTTAGGGCTGGAGACGTCCCTCTCAATCGCCGCAATATGGAGCCCCGAAAGGGTGACGCCGCTGTCATTAGCAAACCAAACGACCACTCGGCTGGCTTGCGGGTTGAGTCCACCGTGGTCTGCTGTTGCGACCGGATATTGCTTCCCACTTGTGGTCACAATCGTGAATGGCTCGAACGGCGCCGCTTCCAAGTGCTGGCGAATGTCTCCAATCATGCTGCAAACCTACGGACGCGTTCTAAGACGGGCAAGCGGTTTTCTGCCGAACAGGATAGCGGAGCGGGAGTTGCCGCAGGATGCAGGACCTCTTCCCGCCGAAATTCCTGAACTCAGGCCCAATCCCCCTCCTTGAACAGGCTGGCGATAGGGTAACTTCAGTGGAACGAGCTTGCAACGCCGCGAGAGAAGGCGGAGGCTTCGCAGCTTGTAGCCGGTGGTAATGCGCAGCGACACCACCGGTGTGAGTCGTAATTCGATTCGCACCCCGGCAGGGGCGCCAGAAACCACCTGGATTGAAGGACTGAACCCACGAAGGGAGAGGGCGGCGGTCTAGCACCCCTGCCGGGGTGCTGGTGATGGATGGACCTTCTCCGGTGGTGTCGTTGCGCGCCACCACCGGCTACAAGCTCTGATCCCTCCGGGATCACTGCGTCTTCGGCCTCCCCGGCAGGCCAGAAATGTAAAAACTCCAGAACGCGTCGGCGACCTCGGCGAGCGCCGCTGGCGAGATATTCCTGGAGACGGCGGTCCATCTCTTCGCCGAAGACGCAAGGGCCGCGAAGGCGAAGGAGGCGAAGGAGGCGAAGGAGAGAAACGAGGCGCGGCCTATTCGCCGGGGCACATGGCGCCAGAGCGGGGCTGCGGCCGGGCGGTCAAGAAAGGAAATCTGGCTCGAGAATGGTCAAACGGCAAGGTTTGACCAGATGAGGCCGTTCCAGCATAGTCAAAGGATGTCCGGTCCTGCGTTGAGGGAAAGCGGGAAATCCCGGCTGGAGAGGGACAACCCTCGTTGAGGTCTGCGATGAGGAAGGGTCAATGAGGATGGATTATCGAACATTGTTGGCCTCCGGGTTCGCCGTGGGGACAGTCGTGGGAGGGGTTGCCGCTTGGCTGGGGATTCCTCCAGCGCAACAGACTTTTACCGGTGATCAACGGACACAGGTGGCGCCGGGTTTCGCAGAGGATCAAGCGGTGGAGGTCATTGGCGAAGCCGCCTCCCCGGAAGATTCTGAACCGGAGGATTACTACAAGAGCTTGGAGGAAGCGCGTCAGACTTGGTTGCTGGCTGGGTCGCTCACCGGATTAGTGGAACTTGCCCAACGCTGGGCAGCCGAAGCGCCGGAGGAAGCTTTTGACGCGTTTGTGCGGCTCTTCGAAGGCGAAGACGGGTTCGATGAATCTGCACGACGGGGCCTCTTCATGACGATTATCCGCCCGTGGGGCAGGAAGGATCTCGATGCTGCGCTGGCGGGAGCAGGCAGAGTTAAGGAGCTGGGAATACGTTCGGCATTGATCACGACTGCGCTAGCTGGATTGGCCGACGCAGATGCGGCTGCCGCCTTCGCCAGGATCGAAGCGTCACCGGAGTTTCAGAACCCAGACTTCTACGGCAATGTCTTCAGCACGTGGGGCAGGGAGGATCCCGAAGCCGCCCAACGCAGCCTGGCAGCCATCGAGAACCCGGCCCTGCGACGGGAGGCAATGCTGAATATGACCTCCGGCTGGACCCAACACGACATGATGGGAGCGCTCGGTTGGGCATCCACTCTCACGGACGCGCGGCTTCGTGACGAGGTGTTGGCGAGAATCGTCTCCGCCGCCGGCGGATCCTGGCTCGATCCCGAAGCGGGCGTTCAGGCGCTCGAAATTATGGACAATGGCCCCGGGCGAATTCAGGCTGCCGAATCCTTTGCCGAATCCATTCTACCAAGGTGGGCCAAGGAGAATCCGCAAGGAGCGATGGATTGGGTGTCGGACTATGCCGCAATGTGTCTCGAGAACGGGAGTTCCGCCTCACTCACGAGCAAAGTGGTGGACGCTTGGGTCGACCTCGATCCTGAAACTGCTCTTGCATGGGCGGCGACTCTTCCCGGCGAATCAGGTGAAGGAGTCTACCGTGGCGCCTTCAGCCAATGGGTGGAGGCGGCGCCTGCCCAGGCGGCCAGTTATGCCGGGGGGCTCAAAGTATCCCGGGACCGCCAAACGTTATACCGCACGCTCACCAAGGGCTGGGTCCAGCACGATCCCGCTGCGCTGGAAAGCTGGCTCTCGGGGATTTCGCCGGGACCGGAACGTGACGCGGCCGTAGAGGGGCTCATCGAGTTCTATGCTGCCGAGAATCCGGAGGCCGCGGCGGCGTGGACCGCCACGCTTTCCGAGGAAAGCAGCCGAAAGGCTTGGATGGAAAATCTGCGCCATGACGATGGTTCGTAGTCAATGGATCCGTTGGGTCGGGGCAGGTTGTTCCCTGGCTGCCGGAACGCTCTTCGGCGCAATGCTGGTTCTCCTTTTCCGGCTGGATGAGATCGTCCAGCCGCCGGGAGGCAGTCAGCCGACGTCCCGAGTGGAAGGGGAGGTCGCTCGCTTGGCTTCATCGCCAGCGGCGGATCAAGCGGAGGATTTCTACCAGACTCTGGCGGCGATTGAAGCTGAGCCGCGGCAAGAAGAAAGAAAGGAACGATTGACGGCACTCGCAGATCGTTGGCTGGCAAAGGCTCCTGCAGAGGCGTTTTCCGCCTTCCTGGCCATGGCCGAATCAGACGAGCAACTATCGTTATTACATCACTTGGTGTCGGAATGGGTGAAAATCGATGAGCGTGCTGTCTTCGCCAGGCTTCGTTCCATCGATGGTTGGTATCGAGAAGTTCTTCAGGGAGCCGCCGTCCTGAGTTTGAAGGAGAGCGACGTGAGTTCAGCGGTTCGATGGCTCGAGTCGTTATCAGGTCCGTCACGGCCGAACTTATACCGTGAACTCTTTTTGGATTGGACGGAGAAGGATATGGAGGCCGCGAAACGCAAAGTCGTGCAGCTTCGAAATCCTGAAGGACAAGAGCGAGCGGCTCGGGCGGTGGCCAGAGCCATGGCCTTGCGGGATTCGGAAGAAGCTTTAGATTGGGCTGAATCGCTTCAGGAACCGGTACGGACCAAAGCGATCAAGAGTGCCTTGGCAGTGTTAGCCTTCAACAACCCCAGGGCGGCTTGGGAGAGTCTGCAGCGGATTCCCGACGGAGCCGACAGGAACGAAACGGCGCAGTTGATTCTCGAACGCTGGGGTCGGCGTGATCCGGCTGCCGCCCTGAATTGGGCCGATGAGAATGCAGGCGATGAAATGCTGAGGAACATGGCCGGTTCGCTCATTTTGAATTTAGCCGAACGCGATCCGCAAGCTGCCGTGGCCTATCTCGACAATCTCCCGCTGGGCGATGCGCGAGACCACATACTGCGAAATGTCATCGGCAAGGCAGCCTATGCGGATCCAGACGCGACCGCTCACTGGGTGGAACAGCTCTCCGGAGCTGATCGCTCGACGGCGATCCCAGCGCTTCTCCGGGCTTGGGCGTCTTTCGAGCCTAGAGAAGCCGCAGAGTATGCGGAGCAGCTCGGAGAGGATGAGCAGTTCTGGCCTGGGATTGACGGGATCGCGGGCAACTGGTCACGCATGGATCCAGCGGCTGCGGTGGAGTGGGCCGAGTCTCTGCCAGATGGCGAGCGGCTTCAGGCGCTCGTATCAGCGGCCGGGGGATGGGCACAATCGGATCCGGTGAGTGCGGCAGGGTACGTGGGAGCGCTCGACGATGCCACGTTCCAACAGGCGGCCGCCGAGCGGGTAGTGACGGAATGGGGACAGTGGCAACCGGCAGAAGCGGCGGCCTGGGTGCAGAGTACTTTTGACGATCCCGCGATTCGTGGCCCGAGTTACCGGGCTCTGGCGTCTTTGTGGTTAGATGCCTATCCTCGAGACGCCAGCGCGTGGATCGCCACGTTGCCGGAAGGCGTCGATCGCGACGCCGCGGTGACGGTTCTGCTGGAGGATCTTGCTTCAGCCGATCCTCAGACAGCGGCCGCGTGGGCCGGCACTTTATTTGATCCCGCCCTGCGGGAAAGCTGGCAGACTCGATTGGAGGGCGGAAAATGAAAGCGCCTCGCATCACCCGTCCGGCCATCGCCTTCACGGCGGGACTGCTTTGTGGCGGAGTCCTATTCGCGCTGATGTGGCCGGGAGCCCAGCATCCTGATTCTGTGAACATAGGCCAAAGAGTTCCTACCACAGAAAGCGGTGATGAAGACCCGGCTCCCGCGCCCAATCAAAAGCCTGAGGACTTCGCCCAAACCTTCGCCGGGATCATGCAAGGGGAATCCAATGTTTTCCAGGACCTAATGGATTTGGCTACGCGTTGGGCCGCGCAAGCTCCGGAACAGGCCTTTCTCCACTTCGCAGATCTTCCCATCAACCGTACGCGCTCAGCACTTCTTCTGGAGATTGCCGGTATTTGGGCGAAGACGGATCCCGAGGCTGCTCTCGCCGCCGCGAACGAGATCTCGGAAACCACGCTCCGCAAATGGATGATTCAGAGGGTGCTAACCAGCCTTGCCGAAGCGGATCCGGCGCGAGCCATTGACCTCTTGGAGGCACGGACCACGCACCGCTGGCCGGATTTCTACCGCGAGATCTTTCGCGTTTGGGCTGAGCGCGATGCTCCGGCGGCCATTCGCCGTTTGGCTTCGCTCGAACAATCCCTGGCGCGGCTGGAAGCGAGCAAGGCTATTGCCAGCGCCATGGCCAAGAGCGATCCGGCGTTCGCCGTCCGCTTTGAGGGGTCGTTGGAAGACGGGTTTCATCGCAATGAAGTGCTGGGTCAAATCGTTGACAATGCCGGAAGTATCGACCCCGCTGCGGGCGCCCAAGCCTTAGGATTACTGAGCCCGGGAGCAGAGCGGAACCGGGCTATCAGCCACCTCATCCCACGCTGGGCTCAAAGCGATCCGCAAGCCGCTATGGATTGGTCTCTGGAAAACTTGCAGGGCTCTGCCCGGGATCGTGCTGTAAGTCGAATCGTGGACGTTGTTGCCGAAACGAACCGTGAAATGGCTTTCAGATTGCTGGATGAGCTTCCCAATGGAGCTTATCGCACACAGGCAATGACGACGATCTCCCGGGCGTGGACCAGTGTTGACCCGCACGCTGCGGTGGCCTGGGTAGAGGAACTTGAAGGCGCTGACCGCTTACCTGCTGAAACGGCGTTGGTGGAGGCTTGGATCAGAATCGATCCCGCGGAAGCTGCTCTTTATGCGGGGGCGTTGCCGGAAGGTCCTGCATCCCGGGCGCATCTGACGACTGCCGCCCGGCAGTGGTCCGACGTGGATCCCCAAGCTGCGGTGGCCTGGGCATCCTCGCTGGCAGGAGAGAGCGGTCGCAGAGCCCTGGTCGAGGCTGTTTCCGGGTGGGCGGGTACGGATCCGGTCTCGGCCGCGGATTATGTCTCAGGCGGATCACCTTGATGCTCTTGAGGATTCTTCATTGCGCAAAGAGCTTGCCGACGATTTTCTTCAGACTTGGGGGCATGGCGAACCGGCCGCTGCCGCCCAGTGGGCTGGTGAGCGACTCGATCCATCGAGCCATGCTTCGACCTTTGGCAGCCTGGCGCGTGCCTGGTCGCAATACGACTCGATGGGGGCCAGCAAGTGGGTAGGCACGCTTCCGGAGGGAGCCGGGAGGGACGCGGCGATCGAGGCTTTCATCAGCAAAATTGCACCAGCCGATCCTGCCGGAGCCGCCGCCTGGGCGGAAACGTTTTCCGCTCCGGCCTTGCGGGAGAGCTGGAAGGAGAAGCTGGAAAGGTGAAAGGGAATGGGAAAGGAAAGGGAGGTTCTTGAGGGTCACTGGTGTAGCGGAACTCGTGAGAGTTCCGAAGACTTGGCGGGCAGTCTGCATTCTTGCGAAGGCAGTTGCGGGGACGGCGGCGATCCTTCGCCGCTTTCGCGCCCGGATTCAGACCCTAACCCGGGTGAAAGCGCCCTGCACTCACGACGGCGCTCCGCGCCTTGGGAGAGAGCGGCGATGCTCGCCGCAGTCCAAGGGCCTCCGGCTTCCCGGGCTCTTAGTGTCCGCGCGCGCGATCAGGAGTTCTGATCCTTGGGGGTTCCGCTGGGGACGTCTTCTGAAGGCGATTCCGCTGAGGAAGAGGAAGCGGAAGAGCCGTCTTCGGGCGCCGCATCGGATGAGGTTATTTCGATGGGATCAGGCGGGCCTCCGGCGTTTTTTTCCTCGTGACCATCGGGATTCTCGTCGCCCTCGTCGCCCTCGTCGTGCTCGTTGTCGTCATCATTGAGATCCTCGAGGCGGATGGTGGTTTTCTGAAACTTCCTCTTCCGCATGTGGGAGGGGAGAGGCGAGAGGGTCATGTTGATGGATCGTCCCGACTGTTTGGGCTCCATGTCGATGTGGGCCATGGAAGCGAGGTCGGCTTTGACTTTCTGCATGAGTTCGAAGCCGAGTTCCGGGTGGGCCATTTCCCGGCCCCGAAACTGAAGCTGGACTTTCAGCTTGTTTCCGTGGTCCAAGAAATCCTCCGCGTGACTGAGTTTCACCCCATAATCGTGGGGATCGGTGCGGACTCGCAGTTTGATTTCTTTGAGGCGAGAAGAGTTCTTGGCTTGGCCTTTTTTGAGCTTGGACTGCTCGTATTTGTATTTGCCGTAATCGATGATCCGGCAGACCGGCGGATCGGCATTGGGCGCCACTTCGACCAGGTCGAGACCGAGTGCTTTGGCCCGGATGAGTGCTTCCCGGACGGGGAGGATGCCCAATTGTTCGTTGGTGCTGCTGAGGATAACGCGAACCTTAGGGGCGCGTATGCGGTCGTTGATCCGGGTGAGATCGCGACGCGGCCGGCGATGGAATTTGGATGGGCGTGCTATGGCGATGGAGTTGGGGTGAAAGTTTCCCGGGAACGGGGGTCAACGCGGGCGCGAGACTGGGCAACTCGCAGAAAGAAAACGGGGTGAAGAGAACGGCAGGGGCCGGACTGCGAGCCAATGGTTCTGTCTGCGGGGGCGCCGGCTCACATCTTAAAGGGCGCGATTGCGGACTTCACCTGTGAGCTGTTCGACCAATGCATCGAGGGAAACCGCGCCGAGGTCGCCACGTTTGCGGTGGCGTAGCGATAGCAAATTTGAATCCTGCTCCTTCGCACCAAGGACTACCATATACGGAACCTTGGCCAGTTGGGCAAGACGAATTTTCGCGCCGATCTTCTCGCTGGAAAGATCTTGGCCAGTGCGGAGTCCTGCTTGACGCAGCGCGGCGGCGACGGATTCGGCGTAGGCATTGAAGGGGTCGGAAATGGGCAGCACCCGGACTTGTTCGGGGGCGAGCCAGAGCGGGAAATTCCCGCTGAAGTGCTCGATCAAGACTCCGACGAAGCGTTCTAGGGAGCCGAAGGGAGCCCGGTGAATCATGACCGGGCGGTGGGCCTGGTTGTCGGCTCCGGTATAGGCCAGGTCGAAGCGTTCCGGCAAATTGTAGTCCACTTGCACGGTGCCGAGCTGCCATTCCCGGCCGATGACGTCGCGGACCACAAAATCGATTTTCGGGCCGTAAAAGGCGGCTTCGCCGGGTTCTTCGGTGAAGGGGACGCCGAGTCCGGCGGCGACGCTGCGGAGCGCCTCTTCGGCGCGGTCCCAGTTGGCGGGATCTCCAACGTATTTGTCCGAGCCGGGTTCCCGCAAGGCAACGCGCACGCGGTATTTCTCGAGACCGAGAGTCGATAGGATGATGCGCACCAAGTCGAGGCATCCGAGAATCTCCGCGGGGAGTTGGTCTTCGGTGCAGAAAATGTGCGCATCGTCTTGGGTGAAGCCGCGCACCCGGGACAGTCCGCCGAGTTCCCCACTTTGTTCCCAGCGGTAGACGGTTCCGAATTCGGCGAGACGGATGGGAAGGTCGCGGTAGGAATGGCGGCGGGCGGCGAAGATACGGATGTGGTGCGGACAATTCATTGGCTTCAGGAGGAAGCCTTCGATGGCGCCGGCTGCGAGGCGATTGCCCAGTTCCGCACAGCTACAGCCTTCATCGGCGAGGAGCCGGAGGGTTTCACGTTCCACAATGGGAGGAAATTGGGAGTCCGAGTAGTAGGGAAAGTGGCCCGAAGTGCGATAGAGTTCGAGTTTGCCGATGTGCGGGGTAAACACCTGATCGTATCCCTGGCGGCGCAGTTCCTCGGAGATGAAATCTTGGAGCTGCTGCCGGATGACTGCGCCTTTGGGCATCCACAGGATGAGACCCTGACCCACGGATTCATCGATGTGGAAGAGGTCGAGTTCGCGCCCGAGCTTGCGGTGATCGCGGCGTTTGGCCTCTTCGAGTTGTTCGAGGTGGGCGTCGAGTTCCGCCTTGGTGGGAAAGGCGGTGCCGTAGATCCGTTGGAGTTGGGGATTGGAGGAGTCACCTTTGTAGAAAGCGCTGGCCACGCTCATGAGGCGGAAAGCGCGGCAGTTTCCGGTGCGGGCGACGTGCGGTCCGGCACAGAGGTCGATGAAATCGCCGTTGCGGAACAAGGAGATCTCTTCGTCCTCAGGGATGGCGGCGAGCAGCTCGGCTTTGAAGGGGCTGGGGACATCGCGCTCATCGAGGGCGCCAAGGCGGCCACGCTGGGCGAGTTCGAGGGCTTCGGAGCGGCTCACCACTTCCCGCTCGAAGACCTGGTTCTCCTTGACCACGCGACGCATTTCTTCCTCGATGCGGGGAAAATCCTCGGGACTGATGCGGTGGGCGAGGTCAATGTCGTAGTAGAAGCCGTTCTCGACCGGCGGTCCGGCGGCGAGTTGCGCATCGGGCCAAAGTTTGAGGATGGCCGTGGCCATGACGTGCGCGCAGGAATGGCGCAGCCGCTCGATATCGGTCATGCGGCCGCGTTCTTCGAGAGACTTGCGGGCTCGGTCGGTGGACATGGAATCCTTGACTAACGCGGTTCTGGAAAAAGGGGAGGCGTGCGATACACCGGATCGGGGGCGGAGACAACAGAAAGGAGGAGCCTGCCGGAAAGCAAGCAGGCGGGCCCTTGCGGACCCGCCTGCGGTAGAGTGGAAAGGCAGTCTGATGGCAATCCCTGGGGGGGATTACATCATGCCGCCCATGCCATGGTCGTGGCCGTGGCCGCCAGAGGCGGGCTCCTTCTCCGGAATCTCGGTGATGAGACATTCGGTGGTGAGGAGCAGCCCGGCGATCGAGGCGGCGTTTTGGAGGGCGCTGCGGGTGACCTTGGTGGGGTCGACCACACCGGCCTTGATGAGGTCCTCGTATTGGCCAGTGGCCACGTTGAAGCCGAAGGACTTCTCGAGTTTTTTGACTTCCTCGACGATGAGGGCCCCTTCGCGGCCGGAGTTGGCGGCGAGTTGACGAAGCGGAGCTTCGACGGCGCGGCGCACGATCTGGGCTCCGGTGGCTTCGTCGCCCTCGAGTTCGAGTGCATCGATTGCCGATTGGGCCCGGACCAAGGCGACGCCTCCTCCTGCGACGATGCCTTCCTCGACGGCGGCGCGGGTGGCGTGGAGAGCGTCTTCGACACGGGCTTTCTTCTCTTTCATCTCCGTTTCCGTGGCGGCTCCGACATTGATGACGGCGACGCCGCCGGCGAGTTTGGCCAGGCGTTCCTGGAGTTTCTCGCGGTCGTAGTCGGAGGTGGTCTCATCGATTTGCCGGCGGATTTGGGAAACGCGTCCGCTGATGGAATCGGAGGTTCCGTCGCCCTCGATGATGGTCGTGTTCTCTTTGTCGATGGTGACGCGTTTGGCGCTCCCGAGGTCGGAGATGTCGACGTTTTCGAGTTTGATGCCGAGGTCTTCGGTGATGACGCGTCCGCCGGTGAGGATGGCGATATCCTCGAGCATGGCTTTACGCCGGTCGCCGAAGCCGGGGGCTTTCACGGCGGCGCAGTTGAGGACGCCGCGGATTTTGTTGACGACGAGAGTGGCGAGGGCTTCGCCTTCGACGTCTTCCGCGATGATGAGGAGGGGACGGCCCGCTTTGGCCACCTTTTCGAGAAGGGGCAGCATGTCTTTGAGGCTGCTGATTTTCTTCTCGTGGATGAGGACGAGGGCGCTTTCCAAGACGGCCTCCATGCTCTCGGTGTCGGTGACGAAGTAGGGCGAGAGGTAACCCTTATCGAACTGCATACCTTCGACGACCTCGAGGGTCGTATCGATGGCCTTGGCTTCCTCGACGGTGATGGTGCCGTCTTTGCCCACCTTGTCCATGGCGTCGGCGATGATGTTGCCGATGGTGGAGTCCCAGTTGGCCGAGACAGTGGCGACCTGAGCGATCTCCTTGGCGTCGGTGACTTGCTGAGAGATGTTGGTGAGTTCCTCCACGATGGCGTTGGAGGCTTTGAGGATGCCGCGTTGCAGGGAGATCGGGTTGGCTCCGGCGGTGACGTTGCGCAGACCCTCGCGGTAGATGGCTTCCGCGAGGACGGTGGCGGTGGTCGTTCCGTCGCCGGCCACATCCGAGGTCTTGGAAGAGACCTCACGGATGAGCTGGGCCCCCATGTTTTCGTAGGCGTCCTCGAGTTCGATTTCTTTGGCCACCGTCACACCGTCTTTGGTGATCGTGGGGCTGCCGAATTTCTTGTCGAGGATGACGTTGCGGCCGGACGGGCCCAGGGTGCACTTCACCGCGAGGGAGATCTTTTCCACTCCGCGGAGGAGAGCCTGGCGGGCCTGTTCGTCGAATGTGAGTTTCTTGGCCATAAGGTTATTTGTTGCTTTGGTAATAAGGTTGGGATTGCAGGTCGGGCTGAGGGCAGAACCGCTCAGCCTTCGACGACGGCGAGAATGTCGCTTTCGTTAATGATAACGTATTCTTCGCCGTCGAGTTTGATTTCGGTTCCGCCGTATTTGGAGACGAGGATTTTGTCTCCGACCTTGACGGTGAAGGGGATGTCTTTGCCTTCCTCGTTCTTGCCGGTTCCGAGGGCTACGACTTTGGCTTCCTGAGGTTTCTCTTTGGCCGTGTCGGGGATGATGATGCCGCCGGTTGCGACTTCTTCAGCGTCGAGACGCTGGACGAGGACTCTCGTTCCGAGAGGCTTTACTTTTTCTGCTGCCATACTGTTGGGGTAGCTTTGGTTAATGTTGTGGGGTGTTGATCTCCCGGAGGCTTGATGAGCCGCGCGGGAAAGGGGAGAGGGGCTGGAGCGGCAAGGGTGCCGCGTTGGACCGGCCCGGTAATTGAAATTTGGTTATTTCTTTTCTTCGTCGACGACTTCGAAATCGGCGTCCACGACGTTGCCTTTGGCCTGCCGTGGTTCCGCGGCTCCTTGTGGTCCGGCGTCGGAAGCGCCGGTGGAGCTGGTCGAGGAGGCCGGTCCGGCCGCGGGTTCGGCCTGTTGATAGAGACCAGCGGCGACGGGTTGAAAGGCTTTCTGGAGGGCCTCCGTTGCGGAGCGAATGGCGGCGATGTCTTCGCCTTTGAGAGCTTCCTTGACACGAGTGAGGGCTTCATCGACGGGCTTCCGCTGGTCCGCCGAGATCTTGTCTCCAAGTTCGCCAAGTTGTTTTTCGATTTGGTAGGCGAGGTTGTCGCCGAGATTCCGGGTTTCCACGAGTTCTTTGCGTTGGCGGTCGGCTTCGGCGTGCTCGTCGGCGTCGCGCTTGGCCTTTTCGATTTCGTCCTGAGAAAGTCCGGAGGAACCGGTGATGGAAATCCGCTGTTCCTTGCTGGTGCCCTTATCTTTCGCCGAGACGTGGAGGATGCCGTTGGCGTCGATGTCGAAGGTCACTTCGATCTGGGGCAAACCGCGTGGGGCCGGCGGGATTCCGTCGAGGCGGAAAGTGCCGAGGCTCTTGTTGTCCTGGGCCATGGGCCGTTCCCCTTGCAAGATGTTGATTTCGACGGAGGGCTGATTGTCCGAATAGGTCGAGAAGATCTGGGTGGCCTTTTTGGGAATGGTGGTGTTGCGCGGAATCATGGGAGTGGCCACGCCGCCCGCGGTCTCGATGGCGAGGGTCAGGGGCGTGACGTCGAGCAAGAGGACGTCCTTGACGTCGCCCTGGAGGACGCCGCCTTGGATGGCTGCGCCGATGGCCACGACTTCGTCCGGGTTTACGCCCTTGTGAGGATCTTTGCCGGCCAGACGTTTGGCCGTTTCCACGACCTTGGGCATGCGGGTCATGCCGCCGACGAGGACGAGCTGGTCGATCTCCGACGGAGCGATTTTGGCTTCGCGGAAGCAGTTTTCGACGGGTCGCACGGTGCGTTCAAAGAGCGGTTCGCACAATTGCTCTAGCTTGGAACGGGTCACCGTCTTCTGGATGTGCTTGGGACCGGTTTGGTCGGCGGTGATGAAGGGAAGGTTGATGTCGTAGGTCTGGGTGGAAGACAGGGCAATCTTGGCCTTTTCCGCTTCCTCCTTGATGCGTTGCATGGCGTCGGGCTGGGAACGCAGATCGATGCCGGTGTCGTTCTGAAACTCTTTGGCGATCCACTCGATGACGGCGTTGTCCCAGTCGTCCCCGCCGAGCTGCGTGTCGCCGTCGGTGGCCAGGACCTCGAAGACGCCGTCGCCGATTTCCAGGATGGAGATGTCGAAGGTTCCGCCGCCGAGGTCGTAAACGGCGATCTTTTCGTCGTGGCCGCGGTCCAGACCGTAGGCCAGGGAAGCCGCGGTGGGCTCGTTGATGATGCGTTTGACTTCGAGACCGGCGATCTCACCGGCGGCCTTGGTGGCGCTGCGTTGGGAGTCGTTGAAATAGGCGGGCACCGTGATGACGGCTTCGCGGATGGTCTCTCCGAGTTTGGATTCCGCGTCGGCCTTCAGTTTGCCGAGGATCATTGCTGAGATTTCTTGTGGGCTGAAGCGCTTGGCTTCTCCATTGACCTCGACTTCGATATGGGCGTCTCCGTTGGGGGCTTCGACGATTTTGTAGGGCGCCTGCCGGTCGGTTGCGGAGAGTTCGGAGTAGCGGCGGCCCATCAAGCGTTTGGCGGAAAAGATGGTGTTGCGAGGGTTGGTGATGGCTTGACGTTTGGCGGCCTGCCCGACGAGGCGTTCACCGGTTTTTGAGAAAGCCACGACCGATGGAGTGGTTCTGGCGCCCTCCGCATTTTCGAGGACGAGCGGTTCCCCGCCCTCCATGATGGCCATGCAGGAGTTGGTCGTTCCGAGGTCGATTCCGAGAATTTTTCCCATAGTCTGCAAATAGAGTTGGAGGCCGGTTTTGGCGTTACGGCCCGGTTGAAACGATGTGGGTGGAGAAAGTGATTTTTGTGATTTTATTTGGGTCCGCTGAGCGGATAACCAAGCTGATTGAAAGGGCACGGACCGTGCCAAGAGGCCGAGCGCATTTCTTATCTGTTTATTTACAAAGACTTATGAGTTATGCTCAGCCGGGGAAGAATGTTGAGGAGAGCGTCGAAATGAGACGGATTGACGCGCATGAAGTCGCAACTCGCGTCAATTTGTCCGGGGCGCTTGGAAAGAGTGACCGGAGGGATGGGTTGCAAACGGCAGGTGCGAAAGCTCTTGCGTGATGTGCCGGGCGGGGGCATGAAAAGGAGTTCGCTGATACGCGGCGTGGGATGGGTGCCGGAGTGGTCGATCGGGCACGCCTGGAAAGCGTGTGTGCCTTCACGGGCACCGTGGGTTCGAATCCCACCCCATCCGCCAGGATGAGGGCGGGATTCGAAGCCACGGATCAAAGGAGGTTCGAGCCGGAGCGAAGCGCAGACCGCCTGAGCGAAGCGAGGGCAATCCCACCCCATCCGCCAGGGTGAGGGCGGGATTCGAAGCCACGGATCAAAGGAGGTTCGAGCCGGAGCGAAGCGCAGACCGCCTGAGCGAAGCGAGGGCAATCCCACCCCATCCGCCAGGATGAGGGCGGGATTCGAAGCCACGGATCAAAGGAGGTTCGAGCCGGAGCGAAGCGCAGACCGCCTGAGCGAAGCGAGGGCAATCCCACCCCATCC
>JBGTBW010000089.1:0-10048 GCA_041749135.1 Verrucomicrobiales bacterium | reverse complement strand
GGCCGCTGCATTGAGTGCAATCTTAATCTGTGGATGTTCCGCATTGGATTCCCCGCATGCGCGCCGTTTGCCCCCCGTCCTAAATGTGGGTGTCTGCGATTCCTGCGCGCCCCGTCCTAAATGTGGGTGTCTGCGATTCCTGCGCGAGGAGCTGATAGCGCCCGCTCCGTCTCAGGACACCCTTGATTTGTGTAACGACAACGGGCTCTGGGTGAGGCGGGTTGACAAGAGAACAGTGCACACGATACTCGTGGAATGAAGAATATCACCCTCAGCGCAGACGGAGACCTCATAGAACAGGCCCGCGAGGTAGCCCGCGCCCGGAAAACTACCCTCAACCGGCTCTTTCGTGAGTGGCTCGCCGATCTGGCGGGGAGTAGCGAGCGGGAACGGGCCATCACCAAACTGCTCGAGCGTCTCGCCTATGCCGAGGCCGGCCGGAAGTTCACCCGCCAGGAGATGAATGAGCGCTGAGGTTTTTCTCGACACCAACATCCTGGTCTACGCCTTCCATCAAGGCGAACCCACAAAGGCCGCACGCGCCCAGAACATCCTCAAAAAGTGCAATTGGGCGATCGGCTGGCAAGTCATTCAAGAGTTCTCCAACGTAGCTCTCCACCGCTTCGCGGCGCCCATCCGTCCCGAGGACCTCGCAGACTACATTGAACTGGTTCTGTGGCCGCGTTGCCTGGTTCTCCCTAACACGGCTCTCTACCGGCACGCGCTCGCCCTCAGCGCGTCCACTCAATACCAGTTCTACGACTGCCTCATTGTCGCCGCCGCACTCGCTTCCGGCGCCCCCGTGCTCTATTCGGAAGATCTTCAACACGGGCGCGCTTTCGGTTCTCTCCGCATTGAGAATCCATTCTGCTCCTGAGTCCTTTAAGTCCTTTAAGAGAAGCGCTGAAGCGGGGGAGCGAGGGGCGGGTTGGAGCGGGTTCAACGCCGGTTGGTCTCACAACTTTGGTCGTTTCAAGATCGCTGTGATAGTTTTCAAGCCTCCTTTCTTTCTCTCGATATCCAACAGCGACACCAGCTCCCATCCCTGCTCCCCGTGCGCATTCAAGTGGGCAGTAAGCCTTCCGACGTCCAATGTCGTGCCGGACAAAAGCCCAACGGACTTTGGAATCTCCAGAGAGGTATACTCCCAATGAGTTTGCATCTGGCGTGTTTCCATTCCTTGTCAGTGCCTCGCGAGGAAACGGGATGAATAATGCGGGTTAGGGAGTGGGAACGCCCCAGGAGGTCAGGGTTTGCACCCAATTGGACTCGGCTCTGGCGGAGAGGGGCGTGGCGCCGTTCCAGCGGAGTTGCAGAGAGGTCGACCCGGTGGGGTTTTGCAGGGAGGCATTCTCCGTGAACGAACCGCCGCCGGTTGAGCGGGGCCGGTCCGCAGCGGGCAGCCCGAAGCGCACGACGTGGGCGATACGGTTTTCCGATACTTCCGGAAAGAGGACGATGAGGCGGCGGGCGACGGTCATGGACCCGGTGAGACCGGCTTCGGAGGGGAAGTCGTCGAGTTCGCCCAGGAACCGTCGCTCGACCTTGATGCCGGGGACTGCTCCGGTCTGGCCTCCGGGGAAGGGTTCGAGCACGGGCGGACCACTGTAATTGCGATCCTCCCAGATGACGAAGAAGCTTCCTCCCGGCAGCGGAGCCCCGCTGGGGGTATTGAGGCTGACGACAGAGGTTCGGGGCGGGCTCGATCCGTCGTTGGTGGTGGTCCAGAGCCGCATGGA
This sequence comes from Verrucomicrobiales bacterium, assembly GCA_041749135.1. Lineage (GTDB taxonomy): Bacteria > Verrucomicrobiota > Verrucomicrobiia > Verrucomicrobiales > DEV007 > DATKCT01. The sequence goes on along the minus strand of JBGTBW010000089.1, from coordinate 8,309 downwards.
ACCGCCCAAGGGGAGCTGCCGGTTAGGCGGTTCGTCGAGGTAGAGTTCGATCCGGTCGTCGCCAATCTCGCTGATCACGAGGTTGCGGTCCTGGGGCGGGGCCGTGGTGCAACTGGTCAGGGACAGGATGGCTGACGCAGAGAAGGAGGCCGCGACGGCCGGGAAGGAAACGTGGCGCAGAAGCGGACCAATCACGGGGCGAACGTAGAAAATAGCCGCCGGGAAAGCAAGGATCATCTGAGTTGCCGGGGCGCCGGGCCAATGCCTATGCACCCGGCGAGGGCTGGATGGGCAGGTTTGAAGGGCACCGAAGGCGGATGCGCCGCCCTGAGACTGTGGGGATGCGTCGCCGCTTTCTCGCCGGATCCAGAAGCCTCAGGGGGCCGGTAACCGCCTTCGTCCACGACGGCGCTCCGCGCTTTGAGGCAGAGCGGCGATGCTCGCCGCAGTCCAAGAGCCTCCGGCGCGAGACGAAACCTTGCCCGCGGAGGCGGTGCGGAGGAGAGTGCAAGGATGAGGCGGTTTGAATGGAAGGTGCGAGGAGAGGACGGCGGCATTTGGCGATGGCGCGCGGACCGGCATGGAGCGAATTGGGTGCTGAACATGCAGGCTCCGGGCGGCGAGAAGCCATGGGAGAGCGTGGAGCCGCCGCCGCGGGCGGTGTTGGAAGAACTTCGGGAATCCATGTTCCGCAAGTACCAGCGGCGGCGAGTGCCCTGGGAGTACGTGCAGGAGATTGAAGCGATGCTGGAAAAGCTGCGGGGCCGGCCGGAGGAAGGGGCTGGGGAGGGATCGGAATGAACGCGGGAGGCGGGGCGGCGCGGGACTGGGATTTTTATGTTGCGGTCAGGGAAGACTTGTAGTATGAGTATGTCAGGATGGCGTGGCGCGGAGGTTGGCGGATGGCAGCGGCTTGGGTTGGCCTGGCTGCGGCGAGTTGCGGGGCAGCGATGGAGGCGGCGCTGCAGCCCGGAGACATCGTTGTCCTCGGCTTGGGCGCGGACCCGGCGGTGAAGGGATTCGTCTGGGCTCCTCTCGTGAACCTGGAACCCGGCCTGCGGCTTTGGTTTACGGACAACGGCTGGTCTGGCCATCATCTTTTGTCAGGAGAAGGGTTCGCGGTTTACACCGTAGCGGCAGGAGGGTTGGCGGCGGGAACGGTGGTTATGGGATCGGGGTCGACTGCGGACGAATGGTCCCGGTTGGGAGCGGAGTGGAGCGTGCCTGCGGAATCGGCCGGCCAGGGGATCGACCTATCCGCCGATGGCGACCAGATTTTGGTTTTCACCGGGCACCCTAACGAACCAGTGTTTCTTTTCGCGGTGAGTTCAGCCGGCCCGGCTTTTGCGGCTCCGGAGGAAACCGGGGATGCGAAGCGGACGGCGCTTCCGCACGGATTGTCCGAGGGATCGACGGCGGTGGCGGTGGGTGCAGGTCTCGGGGCGGGATTCCCCAACGTGTGGTATGCCGGGGATCTCCGGAGGGGCAGCCGGGCGGAGTTGCTGGCGGTCATTGGGGACAGCCTGTTCTGGACGGGCGGCGATGACGGATGGGCGCCTGATTTGAGGCCATTGGGCGTGGAATTGGAATTTGAGGCAGGGCAGTTTGTGAGGATTCATCGGTTGCACAGCGTTGCGGGACAGCCGTCTTGGGTAGGACGGGAGGTTGAGATCGAGGGGGTGGCGACGGCGGATCTGCGGGCTCAGTTAGGCGGAATCATTGTGGAGGAGGAACGGGAGGATTGGGACGAGGACCCGCTTACTCCAGAGGGAATCCTGGTTCTGCACGCCCAGGATCGTCCGCCGCTGCGGGTGGGAGACCGGGTGCGGGCGGCGGGACGGGTGTTGGAGCACCCGCGGACCATCGCGCTGGGGGAGCTGCGGAGCCTGGTGAGAACGGGCTCGGCGGAGGTGGGAGAGGGGGCGATCTTGGAGTTTCCGTTTCCGGAGGCGGCGGCGGATGGTTTGGCGCGATGGGAATCCATGCGGGTGCGGTTGGCCGGACCTCTGTTTGTTGCGGACTTGAACCGGTTAAGCCGTTACGGCCAGATAGCCTTGGCGGATTGCGAGAGGGTTCCGGCCCCGACGCAGGTCGCGGCTCCTGGTTCGCCGGAGTTGCTGTTGGTGAGAAAGGCACAGCGTAACGGACTGATTCGCATCGATGACGGCAGTGCGAATGAGGATCCGCGGCCCGTGCCATTTACGAACGGGGGACTTTCCGCGATTCGCGCGGGCGACGGTTGGCCGCCTTTTTCTGCTGTAGTGTTGCGCGACCTGGGGCGGCACGTGTTGGTTCCGCTGGAGGAGAACTTGCGATCCCTGCCTGCGCGAGGGAGGCCGGGAGGTCCGCCTGCGGTGGGCGGCGCGCTGCGGGTGTTGTTCCTCAATCTTGCGCAGTACTTTAATGGGGACGGACAGGGGGGCGGGTTTCCCACGATGGGGGCGTGGTCGCGGGCGGAGTGGGAGCGGCAAACTGGGAAGCTGGTTAGCCTCCTGAAGGAAGCGCGAGCCGAGGTGATGGCCCTGGCGGAACTGGAGAACGATGGGGGAGAGGGCTTGGGCGCGTTGGCGCAGTTGGCCTCGGCGCTCGACGAGGCTTATGGGAGCCAGTCGCGATTCAGGCCTATCGCCGTGAGCATGGATGAGGCGGGTTTTTCTTCGATCGCCAATGGGCTGATCTACGACAGCCTGGCAGTGCGTCCGGTGGGACGGAAGGCCGTGCTGCGGCGCGGTGTTTTCGGTGTTCACAGCCGGGTTCCGCTGTTTCAAGTCTTTGAAGAGACATCGTCGGGCCGGCGTTTTGGCGTTGTGGTCAATCATTTTCGCTCGCGATTGCCAGGGGGAAACCCTGGGCCTGGGGACAGCGATGTGGGCGACGGCTCCGACTGGTGGAACGGGGTCCGGGTGCGGTCGGCAGGGGAACTGGCCGACTGGATCGCACAGGATCCGGCGGGTCTCGGCCTGCGCGATGTGCTCGTTGTGGGCGATCTCAACGCCTATGCTTTGGAAGAGCCGCTGGAATTGCTTCGGGGCCGTGGCTACACCGATTTGATCCGAACCTTTTGTGAAGAAGATGCCTACACGTTCATTCACGAGGGGCGAGCGGGAGTTCTTGACCACGCCCTGGCTTCCGCATCGCTGGTTTCCGGAGTGACGGGCGCTGCGCCTTGGCCGGTCAATGCTGCGGAGGGAACCTGGATGGATTACCGGATCCGGTATAAAAACGCGGACATGCTGCGTGAGTCGGCGGATCATCCCTTTCGGAGTTCCGATCACGATCCGATATTGATCGGGCTCGACTTGAGCAGGGGCGATTTCGACGGGGACGGGGACGGTGTGTCCGATGTGGAGGAAGGGGCGGCGGGGACGGATCCTGAAGACGGGGATGACTTTCTGCGCTGGGCGATCCAGAGAAAGGATGGCGGGGAACTCGAGGTTGAGTTCCAAGCGCTTGCCGGCAGAGGCTACACGCTGGAACACTCGACCGGCCTTCAAGTTTGGAACGTGTTGCAAGTGTGGCCTGCGGAGCGGGCATCCCAGTGGAGGACGTTCCGCTGGAGTCCGCCGGGGTCCTCGACAGGCTTTATCCGGTTCCGGGTGTGGTTGCCGAGGCGTTAACCCGCATTTCAAAACGGCCGAGTGGCATGATACGGGGAACTGGGCGGGGCGGCCGGGTGGCGGGGAGTGCTGGGGAGCTACTGGCGAGGGGCGGGGAGCAATCTGGCGCCGCTTTTTTTGAAGCCGGGGCAATCACGAAAACGGTAGGGGGCTGTATGTTCCCGAAGGCGGGAAAAGCTTGTCTCCGGGAACCCCCTGCAGGAACACCATCTTGTTGCGGCTTTGACGGAAGTTGTTCCGTGGTAAAGTGAAGGTCCACTCCTTTTAGATTATGAAACTCTTCTCGTGTTTATTTCTGGGATGCCTTTTGGCCTTTGGGGCCTCCATTCTACCGGCTCAGGAGGGTGAAAGAGAGCGGCCTCCAAGGGAGGATCAGCGCGGGGAGGAGCGCCAGAGAGAATCAGCGGAGCGGCGGGAGGAGCGAAGGGAAGAGGGCCGCGCCCAAGCTCGTGAGGACGGGGAAGGAAGGCCGGAGGCGGCGCGTCGTGAAGGCGAGGGAGGACCCGAGACGGATTTCATGCCGCAGGTTCTTCAAGAGTTGAAGCGGAATATTCGCCGTTTGCACGAGGCCGGGAGACATGAGGAAGCTCAAGAGCTTATCCGGCGGGCCAGGGAAAGGCTGGGGCACACTCTGGAGGAATTGGCGCGTTCAGAGAGTGGGCCGGAGAGTGGACCGGAGAGGAGAGATGGCGGACATGTGGCGGAGGCGATCCGGCATTTGGAAGCTGCGGGAAGACAGGACCTGGCCGACACGGTGCGACGAGAGGCGGGTGAGCGGCCGGGAGGAGAGGGATTTGAAGGACGGCATGTAGGTCCGCTGCAACCCGGGCGGCCCGAAGGCCCCGGCGGCTTTGGAGGTCCGGCCTTTGATCGAGAAACCCGAGGAGAGGCCGGACCAGGCGGCAGGCCGGGACGGGGCGGAGTTCCTGGAGCAGCTCGGGGCTTTGATTTGGAACAGCCGATGCGAGGGGCTCGCGAGGCGATCGAGGGTCAGGAAGCGCGCTTGCAGGCCATGGCGGAGCGCGGCGAGCGGATGGAGGCGGAGTTGCAGGAACTGCGTCAGGGTTTGGTTAGACGCGTCGAGGAACTGGAACGTGGTCTGGCTGGGCGCTCGGAAGGATTGGAGCGGGGCGTGGCGCAACGCATGGAGCATCTGGAAGGCATGCTAAAAGAACTCGGCGAGAGAGCCGAGCGGTCTGGACGCGAGCGGGTGGAGGTTATGGGAAGGCTGCTGGAGGAACGGGCCCGGGAAATCCAGAAAGAGCATGGAGAGCGGATAGAAGCGGTGCAGCGCCGGATCATGGAACATATGCGAGAGATGGACCGGCGGATGTCCCGGCGCGAAGGCCGGAGTGAGGATCAGTCAGAGGGTGAGGGTGAGGATGATGAAGAGGGCGAGGAAAAGGAGGAAAAGGAGGATGAGGAGGAGAACGAGGAGGAATAGGGGACGGGTATGGAGCGGGACAGTGTGAGAGCGGCGGAGGACGGAGGGAGATAAGAGGATGGCGCGTTTGGCATCGATAGCGGCATACCTGGATCGTTACCTCAAGATTGACGAAGTCCCGGACTACGACGGGGCTTGGAATGGGCTTCAGGTGGAGAACGAGGGGGACGTTCGCGTCATTGCGGCTGCGGTGGACGCCACCTTGCCTGTGATTGAGGATGCGGTGAAGGCGGGCGCGGGCATGTTGCTGGTCCATCACGGGTTGTTTTGGCAAGGGGTGCGGCCAGTGCGGGGAGCGTTTTACCGGAAGCTGAGGCTGTGTTTGGTCGAGGGTATGGCGATCTACAGCGCGCATATTCCCCTTGATGTCCATCCTCGAGTGGGAAACAATGCGTTGTTTTCTGCAGCGTTAGGAATGACGAAGTGCGAGCCGTTTCTGGATTGGAAAGGGATAGAGGTAGGGTTGAAGGCCCGCGTCACCGGCAGCCGCGACGCTTTGGTGGAGAAGGTGCGCGCTGCGGTGGGCGGCGGCGCAGTGCGCGTCATTGCCGGCGGGGCGGACCGGGCGGGAATGGTGGGAGTGATCACGGGAGGCGCCGGGGGAAAAGTTGCGGAAGCGGCGGCGGCGGGAATCGACACGTTTGTTACCGGAGAAGGCCCACACCACACGGCTGGAGCGGCGGAGGAGCTGGGAATCAACGTGATCTATGCGGGACACTACGCGACGGAGACTTTTGGCGTGCGCGCCCTGGCTGGTCACGTGGCCAAGCACTTCAAGATTCGGCACTTGTTTGTGGATCATCCCTCAGGACTCTGAACGCCTGGGTTGAAGTTGGAGGAGGCGAAGGCATGGACGTCGATTTGGAACTGGTGATGGACATTGCTAGGGAGGCGGGCGCCGAGGTGATGGGGGTCTACGAAGGGGATTTCCGGGTGGAGACCAAGGAGGATCGTTCTCCGCTGACCGAAGCGGACCGGCGATCGAACGCAGTGATTTTGCGGCGGCTGACGGAACACTATCCCGAGATCCCGTGCATTTCCGAAGAGACGCGCACGGTTCCTTACGCGGAGCGTCGCGACTGGGAGGCCTGCTGGTTGATCGACCCGCTCGACGGCACCAAGGAGTTTGTGAAGCGGAATGGCGAGTTCACGGTGAATATTGCCCTGGTGCGGGGGAGGGAGGCGGTGAGCGGCGTGGTCTACCGGCCCGTCGAGGGGACGATTTATTGTGGAACGGTGAGGGGAGGGAGCTGGAGAGTGGATGCGGACGGATCGCGGAGCCGGTTGGAAGGGGGCCTGCATTACTCGGAGAGAGACCGGGTGACGGTGGTGGCGAGCCGGTCGCATCTGACGGGAGAAGTGGAAGGCTTTGTCGCCGGGCTGCGGGAGCAGGGAAAGGCAGTGGAGTTTGTTTCGGCGGGCAGCTCGTTGAAGTTATGTCTGGTTGCGGAAGGCGCGGCGGACGTCTATCCGCGTTTCGGTCCCACGATGGAGTGGGACACGGCGGCGGCTCACGCGGTGGCGGCGGGAGCGGGCCGGAGGGTTCGGGCATGGCCCAGCGGTGAACCTTTGCACTACAATAAGGAGGATCTTTTGAATCCGTGGTTCATCGTGGAGTGAGGCGCTGCGGGCAGACGTTCGCGGCAATGGCCGCGAACTCATCGGTTTCAACGGAGTGGACCGCGAAGGCTTAGTCTCCCTCCGAAGAAGAGGTTGAGGTCCGAAGTGAGGAGAGGGGTGGGGACAAGGTGAGCAAAAAGCTGGAAAAGGGGTTGAAGGGGGGAGAGGAATGGATTATTTTGGGAAGTATGAAGACCAAATCGGAGCTTGGCATCCGTTGGGAACTGCTGGACGACGGTGAATCTGGGAGAGTGAAGGAGGATGCCTACTACTATGGGGCGGAAGGGGCCGGGGGGGCCGTGATCGCGCGCGCTTTGGTGAATATCCTTCGGGACCCGGCTCCGCCGGATTTTGGGCGGGGTGAGGTGATTGGGGGTGGGCTGCCGTTTACGGCCTTCGAGTCTCTCCGGGATTGGTTGGGAGTGACGGCGGCGAGGTTGGCTGAGGTGCTGCGCATTCCCAAGAGCACCTTGGCCGTCCGCAACCGGAGGGGAAGGCTCTCGGAGTTGGAGAGCGACCGGTTGCTGCGGTTGGCCCGGACGTTTCAAGCCGTATTTGACGAGTTCGAGGATTTGGAGGCCACGCGCCGTTGGTTTCTTCGTCCGAAGCGGGCCTTGGGGATGCGGGTTCCTTTGGAGGAATGCGCAACGGACTTGGGGGCGGAGCGGGTGCGGGACCTCGTGGTCCGGGTCGCCGACACGGTGGTGACTTGATGGGCTGGAGGGGATGCGAGAAGTTTGGAGGGTGGTGCGGCGTAGGCATGCGGCGAGGGCGTTTACGGGGCTCGGAGCGTTGAAAGCTGGGGGCCGGTGGAACAGCAAGGGGCGTTGCGTGGTTTACTGTGCCGATCATCCGGCGACGGCGCTGTTGGAAGTGGCGGTCCATCTGGATCCGGAGGACTTCGATCCGGATGATTTCCTGTTGTTCCGGGCGGGTCTCCCTGATGGGCAGATGGAGATGCTTCCCGTGAGCATGGCGCCGGAGGGTTGGTTTGATGAGAGGCTGGGTTTGGCGACGCAAGAACTGGGAGACGCCTGGTTGCGCAAGGGTCAGAAGCTGGCGCTGGGGGTTCCGAGCGCGTTGGTTCCTGCTCCGGCGTTCAACGTGCTGCTCAATCCATCGCACCCGGCGTATTTGGACTTGGAGGTTTCGGAACCCGAACCGTTGCGCGTGGACGGGAGGCTGGTGCGAGGGAGCGGTCCTCGCTGACAAGGGTGTCCGCCCGTCGGCAGTGAGGACGGCGGCATGGCCACGATCGGCGCTGCGCGCCTTGAATGAGAGCGGCGATGCTCGCCGCAGTCCAAGAGCCTCCGGCGTGGCTCTACGAGGCCTCTTAGCGGCGGCTTGGCCGCCGCCCTTGGACTGCGGCGAGAATCGCCGCTTTCGGGCCCTCACAGAACTCCGCCAATCCCAACTCTGCCTTCGCCTGTGAGAGACTCTGCGTTCCCATCCAAAGCCGCAGAGGACTGACGCGCTCTACAATCTGTCGCAGGCACGGCGCTGCGCGCCTTGAATGAGAGCGGCGATGCTCGCCGCAGTCCAAGAGCCTCCGGCGTGGCCCGACGAGGCCTCCTAGCGGCGGCTTGTCCGCCGCCCTTGGACTGGGGCAGAGACTCCGCGTCCGCGGA
>JBGTBW010000088.1:0-9445 GCA_041749135.1 Verrucomicrobiales bacterium | reverse complement strand
TCAGAACTCCTGACCTATCGAGGGAGATCATGGACAGGGAGGAAAATCGCTGAGCCGAAGCGAGACCGCCTCTCGGCAGATGACGCCCTACTTGTGGGGCGGACACTCCTGTCCGCCGATGGGGAACCTGAAGAGTTCGCGGGCAGGAGTGCCCGCGCCACATACCCTTCCAACTCATCCAAATTCCTCGAGATCAGGAGTTCTGAGACTACCAGAGTGCCCATTGCGATCTTCGGTGTGTTCTGCGGTTTGGCCTTCGTCAGCGGTCCGCACGGGCTGGCTGCATTGTCCCCGCCTGTGGGTGCGTGGTTGGCGGAGACTCTGGATTGGCATCGATTCTGGATAGCGGCAGCGCTGGGGGCCGTTGCGGGATGGAACCTGGTCGCCTTCCTCGGCGGAGTTCTAAACGCGACGGTTCGGCTGATCGTATTTCTCGCTGTGCTCGCCGCTTACGCGTTAGTCTCCGCGTTTTTGGACTGGCCGATCCCATGGCGCGCATGGCGGTTGCGCGCGTTGGCCACGCTGCCGAGCATTCGGACGAGAACATTCATCTGCCCGTGTTCCTCCCCCAGGAGCCATAGCCCACATGGGCTATGGCGCCACGCGGCCATTCCGCGCAGCATAGACTCACGAGTAAACCCGAAGGAGCAGGGTCGGCGGTGACCAGGAACCATTCGAATCGATCAGGCGGCTGCGACCCCGCTTCACTCTTTCGAGACGCATGAAACAAAACATTCATTTGGTTAGCCTCACGGAGAAATCAGCACTCCGCCGCCGCATCTGGCACTCCCGTCCAGTTCAGATCGTCACGCTCCTTTGCCTCGTGCTCTGCATGAAGGCGCCGGGGAAGGCGATGACCGTGCTCACTAACTGCACCGATCCGCTTGTCCCGGTGTCCATCCCAAAGCAGGTGATGAACGGATGCCCGGAGCTCGACCGCCCGTTCTTTGGCGCCACCCCACGGTGGCAGTTGATGGATTCAACCGTGGGTGGATTCTTCGCAATCTTCCGGGACATGCCTTCTTCCCAGAATTCATCGCAGCCGCCCGAGGCGCCAAAGTATGCCGGCATTGCCCGCGCCAATGACGGCGGCGCCTTTCTTTGGAGCCTCGCCGCCAATGACGCGGCAGTGTTTCCTTCCGAGCACGACAGCAGCATCTTCGCGGTCGCGCAGAATCGTGATCGGGACGGGGAAATGACTCTGGTGTTCGGGTGGTACCGCGACGGCGGCGACACTCCTGTGCCCATTGTTGAACGCGAATTGCCGTTTTGCGATTACCAGCAGGTCCGTGTGGCGCATTTGCGGAATGGAGGCGTCGTTGTTTCGCTCGACCTCACCAGTTCAGTGTCCTTGCTGGGATTGAATGCGAGTGGAGACCTGGCGTGGGCCAGGGAACTGCGAGGCCCGGAATTGCCCGTCAGCTCCAACGGAAATGAACCGCCGCATTTTACGGATCTCCAACCCATGGGTGCATCCGATGCCCTGCTGCATGTCAGCGCGCCCGTGCGACAGGACGGGCAAAGCAAGTCTGAATCACTGCTGGTCCGCGTGGCGAACGACGGCGCGTTGCGGTGGATCAAGAAGGTGCGATTGCCCGTGGGTGCGACGATGCCCATGGCGAACCCCATGGCCGTCGCTTCATCCGGCGAGATCGGATTGCTGATTTTCGATCCCAACTTCCCTGGCATCTCGACCACCATCGTAAACCTGGACCAAAACGGTGAGATGCGATGGGCGAAAAGGGTTGATCGAACTATGTTCTTCGGAGCGCAGTTCCTGGATGATTCCGGAAACCTTCTGCTCAACGGCTTTCGGTTGCCGACAGTCTCTCCGGAAACAGTCTTTGCGATTCTCGAGTCTAACGGAGACGTGGTGGCCGTGGCGGCGCCGCAACTGCCCAGCGCCTCAGGTCCGGTTTTAACCTTTCCCGTGGGCGTATCGCGGGACGACGGACGAATCTATTACAGTGGCATGCCAGGCCCCATTGGTTCCTCGTCCCTGGTCCTCGATGATTTTCGCTGGCGGAACGCCGATCCCGCTTCCAACGCGTTTTCGTCCACGGCGACGCAATTCCTTAATGCATTGCAACCGCTGAACGATGGACGGCTTGTTTGCTTCACACACCAGCCAGGCAAAAGCGCGCCAGTGATCGCGACCTTCCTGGATAGCGGCCTGGAATCCACGTCCGATTGCGATCTGTTCAAGGATTTTTCAGTCAGTGTTTTGGACCTCACGCTCTCCGTGGATTCCGCGGAGCCGGAAATCGGAATACCCGCGTTGGACGCGAGCGACCTGAATCTTGAGCTGGCGTTTGGCGATGTTGTGTTTCAGCAGGCTCCCTTCACGGAAGAATCTCTCTGCGAAGCCGAATGCGGCTTCACGCTCTCATCAACCGAGGCCAGCTTCGAAGCCGCAGGAGGCAGTGTTTCAGTCCAGATCGGGATCCATCTCAGCGAAACCGAGCCTGGCCAATGCCACTGGACCGTTCAGGACGCGCCCGAGTGGCTGACCGTTGCCCCCGCTGCCGGAGATGGCGCCGGTCAAGTCACGATCACCGCGACGGTGAACCCCGGCCGGAGGGAACGCTCCGCGACCATGACGGTCGCTGGACTGACCCTGGCTGTTTCGCAAGCAGCGGATGATTCGACTCCCAATCCGTCTGAGGGCGTGCGCTGGCTTGCAAGCGGCGGCGCGGGTGGTGGACTCATCGAATGGTTGATCGAATCCGGGTCGGCCGAAGTGATTATTCCGAACATGACCTTCTGGAGCCTAGATGTGAGCCCGGATAAAAAGCTCTATGCGATAGGCGGACGGGCGGACGAACTCTACGAGATCGATCCTGTGACCAGAGCCGTGCGGCGATTGGAACTTGTGTCCGGCCCTCGTCTGAGCCGTTCGAAGCTTGCCGTTTCGCCCGATGGCATGCTCTACATTGTTGCAGCCGACAACCATTTATATAGGATGGATCTCGATACTGGGGAAGCCGTCCAGACCGGACGAATGCCAAGCGGAACGCGAGCGATCGATTTCAGTCCGGACGGCCGGCTCTTTGCGGTCGATTCCACCGTGTTGGTCGAAATTAACCCCAACACAGCGGAAGTTATCTCGACCATCGGCTCGCTGACCTATGAAAGCCCGTCGGGTCAGGCTCCTCTCAACGTGACGGACATCGATTTTGCTTCAGACGGCTCCATTTACGCCGTGGGGTCTGGTTTTATAGGCTCCACCCTCTACCGCATCGACGCCGCCACTGCCGAGACTGAGCCGGTGGCTGTACTTCCCGCCCAGCGGCTAGGCGCCCTCGCCTCCGGCGCGTGGACCGACGAACCGCTTGCACCTCCCTCCATGGCTGCGTCCATGACTGGCGGCGAGCTGATTCTCTCCTGGCCAGCGTTTGCGGGCGATTTAATGCTCGAATTCAGCACTGACCTCATTTCCTGGCGGCCGTATCGTGTCACCAGTCCTCCCACGCTCAATGACGAAGGACAGTTGACGCTAGCGGTCCCCTTGCCTCAAACGGGCGGGGACGCGGGTGGTGGCGGGCGCGACCCAACCACCCCGCAAGTAACGAGGACGTTCTTCCGGCTCCGGAGCCGATAAGTGGAAGGTGCGGTGCACTGCTAACAGGTGTCGAGCAGGAAGTTCGATTCCAATCACCAACAACAGCCGGTTCTTCCTGCTTCAAGGCCCGTAAGAACGGAGAAGTGATATGAAACGACATAAGCTAACACGAACAGCACAGTTCAAGCTGCCGACGATCGAAAGGTCGGCCGGTCGGCGGGCGATGCGTGGAGACGGAGCGGCAGGGTTAAGAACGCGAATTCCATGGCGCCAGCCAAAGCCTTGAGAGGCGGGGATGGCGCTCGCAAGCCGAGACAACGAACCGAAAGGAGACGATGACGTCAGAACTCCTGACCTATCGAGGGAGATCATGGACAGGGAGGAAAATCGCTGAGCCGAAAGCGGTCGCTGAGGGGCTTGGGCAGGACGATTCGTCCGGCTGCGTCCACGGCGATTGTCATGCTCATGGTATTAGGCTAACATCAACTTGGAGGAAAACGAGCCACTTTCATGGTCGATGTGTGCTCGCAGGCCTGGGAGGACGAGGCCCGCGCCAAGCGGGTGGCTTCGTTTTCGGAGCTTTACCGGCTCGCCCAAACCCGTGGGGGGGACTGCGCCGAAGCCTTGGAGGCCCTGACGCGCGAGGAGATCTATCGTCAGCGCGTTCGTTGACGCCACCATCCTGGTTTCTACGCTGCCGACGAATCGCTGCCGGTGCTGCGCAAGACGCGGATCGCGCGGGTGAGCCAATTGCCGCTGATGGAGCGCTACCGTTATGTGGCCTGGATGATCGACAACGGGCGCAGGCACGCGGTGAAGCACCGCCGCGATCCGCGCGGGGTGACCGAGTGAGCGGCAGCCTTCCGCACACTGTGACGAACACCCGGGACCCACTCAATGGCGGGGGTCGAAGCGAGATGGGGGACATGCGCCGAAGGACCGATTCTGCCGTCCCACCTTGAGTGGGGTGTCTCGGATGGTTCCTTACTCTACGGGGGTGGAACGCGGGGGAGGACTGAGAGCATGCTCATCGCCTTCGAAAGGGGCCGGCCGACAGAGAAAGGAATTCCTTGCGCTCGCGGTAAACGGCACTACTGTGACCACATGATTGTGAGTGTGCGCGAGTCCAAGGCCCGTTTAAGCGAATTGTTGGCCAAAGTCCTCCAGGGCGAGGAGGTTGTGATTACTGTCAGAGGGGAGCCAACTGCGAGGCTCGTGCCTGTAAAGGCTCCGTCGGGAAAGGCCGATCTGCGAGCATGGGCGGCAGCCCGTCGTCGCTCGTTGGCGGAACAACCGTTGCCGCAATCGGATTCATCCGGCACAATCCTCGATGAACTTCGGGCAGATAGATTCTGATGGCCATCTATTGGGATACGAGTTGTGTGGTGAAACTCTATTGTCGGGAGTCCGACTCGGGTTCCTACCTTGAGGCGCTCGCCTCGGAAGCGGAGCCTCTCCGCAGCTCGGGGCTCCTTGAGGCGGAACTCTTTTTCGCCTTTCAGAAGAAGTGGGCGCGCGGCGAGACGGGTTCCAAAACGCCCGAGGACTTGTTCGAACACTTCCTCGATGACGTGGAACTCGGGAGAATCCTGCTATATCCCTTGGGCCGTGATGTCATCGAGGAATCCAGGAAGGTAGCGCAGGCCTGTTTCGCCAGCGAGCCAATCGTCCCGCTTCGGACTCTCGATGGTCTTCATCTGGCCACCGCCCGGCTCGCCAAGTGCGAGCGGGTTTTCAGCACCGACGCACGCATGAAGCAAGCCGCGGTCATTCTCGGGCTTTGATCTAATCCGACAGCACCTCCCCCCGGCCAATGCCGGCGAGGTGGCGCACGCGATCCGCGAGGGAGCCCTCCGGGGTCGGCTCCGTGGGGGCGGGATCCAGAATCGTGAGCAGGGCATGGGCCTTGGCCGGCAGGGTGTCGGGACCGACCGGTGAAACGCGCCCGTTCTCGAGTTCCACTTCCAGTGTTCTGTAGCGCATGGGAGAAGCTTACCGGTCGGCTCGTTCGCGGCAAGTGTTCTCCGGGACGGCCAGTGGCGGCGAATGGGGGATGGCATCGCTTCCCAGCGTCCTGGCTTCCGCACCGCCGACACCCGTGCCAAATTCCGCTGCCTCGACGTGCAGGACCGTCTCGCCAGACCTTGGAGGTGGGGAGTTTGACGAGTCTGTTGCGGTGGCGGTCCCCGCCCTCCGGAAGGGTGGACGCGCGGGGGAGGATGGGTGAGGATGGGGGCGGGTCATGCGGCGCGTCTGCCAAGAACACCTGAACGTTCGTGAGGATTATCGAGCAGCATAGCTCTTGAGCCTAGGCCGCCAGGTCATGAGCCCTCCCTGGATCGAACCGCTCGATGAACTGGTGATGCCAGAGCTGCGCGGTGACGACCAGTGAGAACGGTATCTCCAGCTTGACCTGCTCTGCGACGGTCAAGCTCGGGTTTGCGAGCATCCGTTTCATCTTTTCGACCGCGGCGACTTCGAAGAGTCCCGCGTTTCGGACGGCCGACTCAGATAGCACCTCATCGAAGTATTCCGGCCGGTTCTTTCGAAACAGGGACGACACGTAAAAGGTCGTGAACGGCCGCTTTCGCCGCTTGGTGATTGCAGCAGGCAGGGCCGATTCGAACGCCTTCTTGAGGATGTACTTCTCGTTCAGAGCACGCACGCGCATCTTGAGGGGCAACTTCATGCAGAGTTCGATGAACGAGGGGTCGAGGAACGGACATCGATTCTCGACCGAGTGCGTCATCGCGGCACGATCGCCAGGATTGATCAGCAAATAGTTGGGCAATTTCATCAAGTATTCGAAATATTGCGCCTGCTGCGCGAAGTGCCGACCGCGCACAAGCTCCGGTGTGACCAGGCTATCCGCGAAATCATCTTCGGCTGAGTACGATCCGAGCGCGTCGCGGCACTCCTCCGAAAGGAGCCGGCTCTTCAGCTCCGCCAAGCTGCGGAACCGCTGGAGGTCGACAGGAATGCAGCCGAACTGAGACATGACACGGGCGTAATCATCGGACGTAAGCTCTTTCGGCTCGTAGTACATGACCCGAAGCGACGAGGCCGGTGGGAGCAAGCGATTCATCAAGCCTTTCGCTGCCGGCCAATTTGGGTGGCGACGGCAGAACTCGAGGATCTTCATCATTCGTATGTTGGGATACCCTCCGAGCGCTTCGTCGGCTCCTTCTCCCGTCAGGATCACCGTCGACGACTGCTTCGCCAGCTTGTAGAGATGGATGTAAGCGGCATTCGATGTCTTGCAGGATGCAGCCTCGACGCGCCAGACGAGCAGCGGAAGCGTCGAAGCGATGTCCTCCGGCTCGATGAACAAGCGGTGATGGTTCGTGCCGAGCGCGCCGGCCACCAAATCGGAGTAATGACCTTCATCGTAATACGCGTCTTTGTGACAGATTGAATAGGTGTTGACGCGCCCGGGCGACATCTTGCTCACAAGCGAGGCGATGACCGACGAGTCTAGACCGCCGCTGAGGAACACTCCGATCGGCACGTCCGAGATCATGCGATACTCAACCGACTTCTTCAGCGCGGCGCCGACCCGCTCGATCCATTCCTCCTCGCTCGCCTTTGGTACTGTTGACAGGTCTGGGACAGGCGGCTCCCAGTATTTGTGTAGACGGACTTGCCCCTTCTGAACCTCGACTAGGCAACCGGGAGGAAGGTTGTTGATCCCCTCGAACATGGTTCGTGGGTTAACGGGCATGAAGAACGTAAAGAGTTGATCGAGACAGCGGTAGTCGACCCGGCGTCGCACGTCAGGGTGCAGGAGGAGCGCCTTGATCTCCGACCCGAAGACGAGGGTGTTCCCCGCGACTGTGTAGAAGAGGGGTTTCTCCCCGGCACGATCGCGCGCAAGAACGAGCCGTTTCTTCATGGAGTCCCACAGCGCGAGCGCGAACTGCCCATTCAACCGCTCTACGAAATCGAGCCCCCACTCCTCGTAAAGATGGACGATGACTTCGGTGTCACAGCGAGTCTTGAAGAGATGGCCCGCTCGCAAGAGATCCTCGCGAAGCTCCTTGAAATTGAAGATCTCCCCGTTGAAGACAATAGTGACGGCGCCATCCTCATTGCTCATCGGCTGCGAGCCGCCCGGGATGTCTTGGATGCTGAGGCGTCGTGCTCCAAGATGGATGAGCGGCTCGATGAGATGGCCTTCGCCGTCAGGGCCCCGGTGTATGAGGATGTCCGTCATCGCCTGAACGACAGACGGGGATGTCTTGAGCTGTTTGGCGTTGAGCGAGACATATCCAGCGATTCCGCACATGACGTTAAGAAGCCGTACTGCCCGGTTTCAGTGCGGCTGTGGAAGGAGTAGAGTGAGACTGCCGCACCTTTTCGAGCCTATCGGCCAATCCGGACAGGGTGGGCTCTTCGAAGAGGCTGATCAAGGGCAACTCCACTCCAAAGACGGCTTGCACCCGCGAGATGACCCGCGTGGCCAGCAAGGAGTGGCCCCCAAGCTCTAAGAAGTCGTCGTGGACCCCAACCCGTTCGAGTCCGAGGATGTCTTCCCAGATCTTGGCGAGCAGCGTCTCGGTCTGCGTACGCGGTTGCATGTAAGCTGCTTCCCCACGGAAACTGGGCCTATCCGGGGCCGGCAACGCTCGCCGATCGACTTTGCCGCTCGAGGTGAGCGGCAGCGCCTCTAGCACGACGAAGGCAGAGGGCAGCATGTACTCGGGCAGCCTCTCCTTTAAGTAGCTGAGCAGTTCGCTTGCCGCCGGCGCCGGTGGACGGTGCGGAACAACGTAGGCCACCAAGCGCTCGTCTCCAGAGGCATCCTTGCGGGCCAAGACCGCGGTCCCTCGCAGAGCCGCGTGCTGCCCCAAGATGGCTTCGACCTCAGCCGGCTCAACGCGGAAGCCCCGGATCTTAACCTGGTCGTCGCTCCGCCCGATGAATTCGATGTTCCCGTCGCTGCGCCAGCGCGCAACGTCTCCCGTTTTGTAGAGTCGTGCCTCGGGCGCCCCGCTGATCGGGTCTGCGATGAACTGCTCGGAGGTCAGCTCAGGGCGATTGATGTAGCCGCGGGCCAGGCAAGGACCGCCGATATGCAGCTCCCCAGGCACGCCGATCGGGACAGGATTGAGATGCCCATCCAGGATGTAGACGAGGGCGTTGCCCAGCGGTCGTCCGATCGGAGGCTCGGTCCAGGTCCCAGGGTCCTGGCTGGCTTCCGGACGCAACTCGCAGAGTGTGGAAACGACCGTAGCCTCGGTCGGTCCGTATGTGTTGATCAGGCGCGGCGGATGAGCGGCTGTCTCGCCCCCATGGGCGTGCCACTGCGCTACGCGCTGGGCCAGCGCTCTCTCGCCGCCAATGATCACCAGGCGCACCGATGGCGGCAGAGTCAGCTCTTCCCTCTCAAGCGCCAGTACTTGCTCGTGCCAGAACGCTGTGGGCAAATTCAACACGCTGATAGCGCGCTCTCCACACTCACGCACGAAGCGCCGCATCGAGTCGACCATCCGGTCGTTCCGCAACACCAGTGTAGCGCCACATGTCAAAGTCGGGAAGATCTCTTCGACGCTCGCGTCGAAGCTCAACGAGGCGAATTGAAGCACGCGGTCAGATGCGGTGAGTCCATAGGCGGTGATGGCTGCCGCCTCGTAGTTGCTGAGCGCACGATGTTCTATCATCACGCCTTTGGGCTGGCCCGTCGAGCCCGAGGTGTAGATCGCGTAGGCGAGGGTTCCGGCCGTGGCGCGGCTGGCGAGGTTTTGGTTCTTCGCAGAATTTCTTGGGATTTTTAAGCAGGATGGAGGCTCAGTTTACCACAGTAGAAGAGGATGCGGTAACGATAGTGGGCGAAGTTGCGAAAGCCTCTGGCTGAGGCGCGTAGTTGCTGAATGACACTATTGA
>JBGTBW010000087.1:0-8036 GCA_041749135.1 Verrucomicrobiales bacterium | reverse complement strand
CGCTGCGACGCGGCGGACCGCGCGAAACGCCTCCGGGAGGGCGGCGGTGAGGCGAAGATGGACCGGGCCGTGGTCAGCGCCCTGCGCTGGCTGAAATCGAAACAGAACGAGGACGGTTCCTGGAGCACGACCTATCCCGCCGCCATGACCGGACTCGCACTGCTCGCCTTTTGCGGCCACTGCGAAACCGTGGATTCGCCGGAATTCGGGGAAACCGTGGCCAAGGCGATCGGCTACCTGGTCGGGAAGGGGGAGTCGGCCGGCGGAATGATCGTTTCGGTGAACGGAAATACGACCTCCTACGAGCACGCCATCGCCGTCTACGCGCTCGCCGAGGCCTACTCGCTCAACAAGAACGCGCGCAAGCCCTTCGCCAAGATTTCCCCCGTGCTCAAGGACGCCGTGCCCATCATCATCGGCGGCCAGACCGGCCAGGGGGGCTGGCTCTATGGTTACCAGACCAGCGGGGATGGCGACCTTTCCGTGGCCGGCTGGAACATCCAGGCCCTCAAGGCCGCCGAGCTGACCGGGATCCGATTCTCCAGCCTTGGAGCCGCGATGAAGAAGGCGTCAAGGTATCTTGAGGAGGCCGACGCCGGTAACGGAAACTACAAGTACCGGCTGATCGCGGGCAACGAGGAAGGCAAGCCCTCGCTCACGGGAGTCGGACTGCTCTGCGCGCGCATGCTCGGCGAAGTCGGGAAGAACGAGGACAAGGGGATGGAAGTGATCCTTGGCGCGAAGCCAGACCCGCAGGCGAAGGGGATGGATGCCTACGCCTGGTATTACTATTCGCAGGCCGCTTTCCAGCGCGGCGGCACCGCGTGGCGGGACTACAATGCCTCCTACCAGCAGGTCGTAATGAATACCCAGGGTGCCGATGGCTCCTGGTCCGCCGCGGGTTCCCACACGGGCAGCCTCGGAAACGACGTTCCGATCTACACAACGGCGCTCTGCACCCTCATGCTTGAGGTCTACTACCGCTACCTCCCCGCCACCGACACCAAGAAGGCCGGACGCTCGTCCGGCCTGATGGACCGTTGATCCGGGGGCTTCGCGCCTCGCGGGGATTCTTTTCGTTTGCGCGCTCCGGCGCGGTGCATTATTCTTGCGGCCCGTCACCACGGAGCGCCCGGATTACCGGGCAGATGTGGGGCATTAGCTCAGTTGGTAGAGCGCTTCAATGGCATTGAAGAGGTCAGCGGTTCGATTCCGCTATGCTCCACTTTTTCATATCAGTTCGTGGATCACGGCTCCGCCGTCGACGGCGGGGATGGGGCGGCCGGCGTGATTGAGGAAGGCCGATGTGGGGTCGATGCCCAGGACGTGATAGATGGTCTGATGAATGTCGTGTGGCGTGACGGGCCGTTGTGCGGGCCGTTCTCCAAGGCGGTCGGTGGCTCCGACGATACGGCCGCCTTGAATGCCTCCGCCCCCTAGGACGCAGAACATGGCATGGCCCCAGTGGTCGCGGCCCGGTGTGCCTTGGCTGCCCGGAGGACCGCCATTGCCGCCGTCGTTCATTTTCGGGGTGCGGCTGAACTCGCCGCAGATGACGACGAGCGTTTTTTCGTAGAGTCCGCGCCGGCAGAGGTCGGTGAACAGGCCATAGACGGCCGCGTCGACGCGGGGGAGGTAGTCTTTCATTCCCTGTTCGAGATTCCAGTGGTGATCCCAGCCGCCCAGGTGGACGGTGACAAAGGTGGCTCCGGCTTCGACCAAGCGCGTGGCCAGGAGCGCGCTTTGTCCCCAATCGTTGCGGCCGTAGAGATCGCGAATGGCCGGGTCTTCACTGCCGAGTTCGAAGGCCTGCCGCGCTTTTGGACCGGTGACGAGGTCATAGGCCCGCTGGTCGAAACGGTCCATGGTTTCCATCATGCCGGACGCGTCGGAGGCTCGCTGGAGGCGGTCGAGTTCGAGGCGCAGGTTGCGGCGGTCTTCCAACCGGTTCAAGGTGAGATTGCCTGGGGGCTGGACGTCGCTGACGCGGTAATCGTCGGAGTTGGGACTGCCGCCGGTCTCGAAGGGGCCGTGGGCGCGCCCAAGATAACTGCCGCCGAAATAGCCGGGCCGTATGCCCACGGTGCTGGAGTGGGGCACGGCAATATGGGCGGGGATGCCGGGCTGGCGCGGGCCGCAGACCTTGGCGGCGATGGCGCTGATGCCGGGGTATTTGGGGCTGGGGTCTCCCCCGTTGGCTCCGCTGCGGCCGGTCAGAATGCGATGAGCCCCTCCGAAGTGATCGCCGTCGTCGTGGTAGAGAGAGCGCACGATGGAAAACCTGTCGGCGATCTTGGCTTGGAGCGGGAAGAGTTCGCTGATCTCGATGCCTGGGACATTCGTCTTTATGGGACGCCAGATGCCGCGGTATTCCGCGGGGGCCTCGGGCTTGAGGTCGTAGAGATCCAAGTGGCTGGGACCTCCATCGAGCCAGAGCAGGATGACGGACGTGTCTTTGGCCGCGGAGCGGCTGGGATCGCCCTCCGAGGCGGCCCGGAGCACGTTGCCGAGCCCGGCCGAGGCCATACCCGCCACCCCGATTTGGAGGAAGTGGCGGCGCTGCATTCCATCGCAGTAGCGACCCGCCGGACCGGATTCGACTCGGAACATAAGAAGCCCTCCGTTTCTACTCGAGCGAAGTTTCAGGGTGGGGCCAGGGGAAGTCAACAGCAATGGGAGATGGCGCTGAAGAGATTCCCTTTGACCTCTCCATGGCCACCTCGCACTTCGACAGCACGAGGGCCGCAACGGAGGGCGGGTTTTCCAACCCGCCTCCCTTGGCATGTAAAAACTCCAGTGCGCGGCTCTGCCGTGCTTTTGGCGGCAGCCTGCCCTTTGGCCTAATTCCTCAAGGTCAGGAGTTTTGACCGCGCCCGGTTTCCCGGCTACGCCAGATCGCGGAATACGATCATCGACGGATTGCCGACCGGCGTGTAGTGGCCGGTGAAGGCCAGTCGCCCGGATTCTTTGTCCACCCGGAAAACGGTGAGATTGTCGGCCCGCTGGTTGCAGGAATAGAGGAACGTCCCCGTGGGATCGAAACCGAAACTGCGCGGGTAGTTCCCGCGCGTCCATTCCTCGCTGACAAAGGTCAGCTCGCCGGTTTCACCGGCGGAGAAGATCCCGATGCTGTCGTGGAGGCGGTTGCCGGCGTAGACGAACCGGCCGTCGGCGGACACCAGGATCTCGGAGCAGAAATTGCTGCCGGCGAATCCCGGCGGCAGGCTGGAGACGGTCTGCCGCGAGGTCAGCCGGCCCTCGTCAGGATCGTAGTCGAAGAGGACCACGGTGGAGCCTTCCTCCTGGATCGAGTAGAGCCAGCGCCCGTTTGGATGGAAGGCGAAATGCCGCGGCCCGTCTCCCGGCGGCAACGAGACCGCGGGGGGATCGTTGGGGATCAGCTTTCCGGCCGCGTCGTCGAATTTCCAGATAAGGATCTGATCCAGCCCCAGATCGACCGACAAAACGAAGCGTCCTGCGGGATCGGCCTCGATCATGTGCGCGTGGGTCTGATCATGCCCGCTGAAGGCGAAGCTGCCTGGGGGCGCGTTGGTGGCCTTGGTGGGGCCGACCGTTCCCGCGTGTTTCCGGATGTCGGTGGCGGAGCCGAGGCTGCCGTCGGGCAGAATCGGAAGCACCGCCACGGAGCCGCCGAAGTAGTTGGCGACCAGAACGAACTTTCCGGACGGATGCACGCTGAGATGGGCCGGCCCCTTGCCGCCGGAAGGGACGGTGTTGAGCAATCGCGGCTGCCCGTCCGCCGGATGGAAGGCGAAGGCGCTGACAGACCCCCATTCCTCCTCGCCGATCCGCTCGGTTTCGTTGGCCGAATAGAGGCGCGTCTTCGCGGCGTTGAACGCCAGGGCGCTCGGGCTCGTGCCCATTTCATGCACCCCGGCCGGCGTCAGGGCCCCGGTGGCGCGGTCGACCCGAAAGAGGTGAATGCCGCGGCCGTTTCCCGGAGGCAGATCAACCTGGGTCGGCCGGACGTTCTGGAGAGGAGAAGTGTAGGCGCCGACGTAAGCCATGAGAGGCTTCCCGGGTCCGTCGGCCGGCGCTGTCAGCGCGCGCTGCGCCAGGAGCGGAGCCCCGGCCAGGGCGGAGGAGGTCTGGAGAAAGGAGCGCCGGGAGAAGGGGGGAGAAGGGGGATTGGCCGGAGGACGCATGGTGAGGTCGCTTCATGATGCAGGCGGCGGAGACGTGGACAAGCCTGGTTTTGCGGAGCCCTGGAAAGCAGGGGCGCCAGATCGCGGTCTTTCCCTCATCCCTTCCATTAAAATGGAAAAACTCCAACCGCAGCCTTTCAACCTGCACAACTAACGTCACTCTTTCAATTGCGTTTTCCAGCGTTCCCGCAAGGCAGGATCGGAGATCGTCTCAGCCCAGGCAACGGCTCCGGCGGGATCGGCGCCTGCAATGTTTTCGATCAAGGCTCCGATCGCTGCGTCGCGCCCGGCGCCCTCCGGAAGCGTGCCCACCCATTTGCTGGCCTCCATTGCATCGTATTGCGACCAAACCTCGGCAAGACCTCCAAACGTATCGGCATTACTGACAGGATCTAGCCATGCCTCGGCCCGCTTCGCGGCAGCGGCAGGCTCGCGACCTACCCAGATGCCGGCGACCGTTTTCGCCATGTGTTCCCGCAAGCCTGGATCCTCAAGAGCCTCGACGTAGGCAGCCGCTTGCCGGGGATCCCGGCTTGCCCACCTACGCACCGTGGAACGATAAACTTCCCGGCCGCCTTCACCGGGCAAGGCCGCTGCCCATTCCACCGCTGCTTCCGGGTCCAGCTCAGCCCAGGCCGTTGCAAGTCCTTCCCGGACACTTTGGTATCCCGCATCCTCCGGAGAGAGACTTTCGGCAAAGGCCGCAGCTTCCCAAGGATCCCGAGCCGCCCATGCGCTCGCTACCCCCGCCAGCGCCCGTTTCCGGTCGCTCGCATTCAAACCGTCACCCCACTCAAACGCCGCCCGTGGATCGGATTCACCCCAATGCTCCGCTATCGTTCTCGCCAGGCTGTCTTCACGGATATCATTGGTGGTCTCGTCAAGAATCGCAGCCGCCTGTTCGGGATCGATTTTTGCGAGGTCGCCCGCGATTCTTCTCACCGCCTTGTTCCGCGTGTTGCCCTCAGTGTGCGCGCGGACCCAGTCCAAGGCATCACCAGAACTCTGCCTCATCCAATTTTGTATGACGATCTCAATGGCCTTTTGCTTTTTCGGACCGCCTTCCATCTCAAGCAGCCGCTGGGCCGCCAATTCGGGATCGACTTGAGAAACGGCAACCACAGCTTGATAAAGCCCCTCAATCTGTTCGCGATTATCCTCGAGCGCCCAGGCCCAGTCAAAAGCTGCAGACGGCCTCTCCCCGCGCGCCATTGTTTCAATCATCGCCGTGATGATTTCGCGCCGCACGGATGGTTGGTCTACAGTGCTCAGTCTGCGGGTCGCTGCTTCCACATCCCGATTTGCCCATTCGCCAAAGACGGTCGCAAGCGCGCTAGAATAAGAAGTCGGATCTGGCTGGGCAGGCATGGCGTCGAGCAACGCGAGGGCCCGGACTGGGTCGGTTCCTTTGAGGGCGACGGCGGTGAGTTGCTGCCGGAGCCCGAGATCCTCCGCGCCCTCTATCGCACTCAGCGCTGCTTCGAGATCCGCCTCGACCCACTCGAGAACAACAACGCTGAGCAGGCTCCATGGATAGAAACTCTCCGGATAGTCCAATAGCGCGGCAAAAGCCTGAGCCGGAGAGTGCTTAGCCCAGCGTCGCGCTACCTGAATGAGCCCGTCATAGATCGCCTGATGATCCTTCCCGTGACGCATGACCTCGACAAGGCTGCGCCGAAAATCTTCCGGTTCCCCTGCCGCAGAACCCGAGGAACCGGGTGACTCCTGGCCCGTCTGCAAAATGGAGACGCTGGCCGGTTTCCCGCCGGAGAGATCGGAGTGACCCTCTACCGCCGGCCGAAATGCCCAAACCAGAAGAGCCCCGCAAGCAGCTCCGGCGGCGAAGCCGGCAACAGCGCTCATCCATGATTTCCAATTCTTCATCCCCCATCACTTTGGCAAACGGCCCAGCGCCTCACTGCGCAGTTCTGCATTGGAAATGGTTTCCGCCCAAGCGGACGCCGCTTCGACATCCGACCCGGCGACTTCGCGGGCGAGCGATCCGACCGCCGCATCGCGGTCAGGACCCTGCGGCAAGGCGCCGATCCACTCACTGGCTGCCCGCGGATCCGCTCGAGCCCAAACCGTGCCCACGATCTCGAAGGCCCGGACACGATCGGCCGGATTAGGTAAACTACTTTCGACCCAGACAGCGGCGCTGCTAATCTCCGATGGTTCCCATTTCCAGAGGATGACCGGTGTCAACTCTTGCCGGAGGGGAAGATCCGCGACCTCAGAAACGTAAACCGCAGCAGCCGCGAGATCTGAGCCTGCCCACCTGGTGACAGCCTCATTGAGAATTCC
Organism: Verrucomicrobiales bacterium; assembly: GCA_041749135.1. GTDB lineage: Bacteria > Verrucomicrobiota > Verrucomicrobiia > Verrucomicrobiales > DEV007 > DATKCT01. The sequence continues at coordinate 1,566 of JBGTBW010000087.1, read as the reverse complement.
ACGCCCGCTCTCTTCCGGCAATGAGGAGGCCCACGCCGTCACAGCCTCGGGATCGATGTCGGACCACCACTTTGCGGCCTCTGACATATGGATGTGGGAAGCACGCCTATCCGGCAGGGCAGCCGCATACTGCGCAGCTTCTGCCGGAGCGATCCTGATCCAGCTCTCGATCAAGCCCGATGCAGCCGCCGTCCGGTCCTCGCCTCCGAGCTGCTCAACCCACGCGAGCGCAGCGTTCGGATCCGCCTTCGTCCAATACTTGGCAAATTTGGAGATTGCGCCCGGTCGATAAGGACCCTCAGGAAGTTCATCCAGCAAACGGAGCCCCAATTCTGGACGTGACTCGGCAACGTCCATGAGGTTGCTGATGGCATAATCCCGGTCAGCTCCGCGCAAGTTCTCCAAGCTCCACTCCACCGCTGCCTCCGGATCGCTTTGAGCCCAACGAAGCGTGAAGTTTTCAATTCCCCAAAACTTCGCTGCTCCCGCGCTCATCAAGCCCATGGCTTGAGCGCCCGCTGCGGGGTCGAACACACGAGTTTCGTAAAACATTTGTCCCAGCACTTCGTTGCGATGATATCCGTCCTCTAACTTCGCCGCGAAACGGACAGCGGCGTCCATATCGCTCTTGGCCAGGGTGCTGACGATGGCCCTGCTAGCTTCCAACCGTGTCGAGGATCGTTCGAGCGAAGACAGTCGCCCAATCGCTGCCGCGGAGTCTCGCTCTGCCCAAATCCGAAAAATGTCGCCGTAAGTTTCCGGCCAGCGATGCTTGGTCTGAGCCTCCAACAAGTCAATGGCTCGCGCGGGATCCACTTCGGCCAAACTGGTTAGGGCCGCATGAATGAGGTCTTTGTGAAGAAGGGTTTCGGGAAATCCTTCAGCGGCAGCGAGAGCGGCCTCGGGATCGGTCTTGGCCCAGATGCCGATGATCTGAACCAAAACCTTGTTTCGTTCACGAATCTTTTTGAACGGCAATTCTGCGAAGTGGACAAATGCCTGCTCCGCGTCCTGCCCCGCCCAACGCAACGCTAAGTCCAGCAGATCCTGAGAATCAGAGACCCCCGATTCACCCTGCAACATTTCTGCGAGACTCTGGGCGAAGTTCTCGACCGTTTGCAAAGGCTCAGGTTCGACTGTCGAGTCCTGCTTGTCCCCTTTGCCGAGAGCTTCTTGCCGCAGCTCAGGTGAATGCGGAGGATACACTCCTGGGAAAAACAGGGCGAACACGGCGCCGCCCATGAGGAGCCCCGCTGCAAAGGCCACAGCAAAATGCCTGATGCAAGACGCTTTCATTTCACCGAAGTTGCTGCTTCCAGGATAGGGCCGCTTGACCCGGAGGTCAAGCGACGCCCCCCACAGATCCGTACGAGCCCGATTAAGGCATACGGTTCCTCGCGGTTGCGGGTTCATTACATGACGGAATGGACGATTTTTGCAGGGATCAGGGGGAAGACCCGCAGCATGCCGGCGAACTGTTCCCAGCTTGGCGGTTTGCTGCCGCGGTTGCGCCGCCCGAGCCACTTGCGCCACAGCTTGGCCACCTGCCACCGCAGCTTCGCGAGC
>JBGTBW010000086.1:0-70623 GCA_041749135.1 Verrucomicrobiales bacterium | reverse complement strand
GAAGGTGCTCAAAGCGGGAGGGAAACTGCCGCTGGCGGTGGCGCTGCGCTGCCGGGTGCGCTATTTCACCGAAGGGGTGGCGCTGGGCAGGGCAGCGTATCTGGAGGGGTTTTTCAAGGCGCGGCGGGAGTTGTTCAGCGCCGGCCGCAAGGAGGCGGCGCGGGAGATGCGCGGAGCAGACTGGGGCGAGCTGCGCACAGTGCGGGATCTGCGCAAGGGAGCCGTGGAGATGGACTGAAACGAGAGGATGCGAGCGACGGTCTTGCCTCGGTTGCTACGATGAAACTCTGGGTCGGCGATAGGGTGAGTGCCCGGAGACAGGGTGAGTGCCTGGAGACAGGGTGAGTGGATTGTCAGGATGGCTCAACGGCGGAAGCCTTCACGGCCAGCACGGAGCTGTACAAAGAGGGCGCCTTTTGACGATTATTGCCGCGAGGTGTGTCAGGGAAGAGTTGCCGGGCTGACGGGGAGTTGCTACAAGGCGGCAATGAACTCTATTAGTCGGGCTCCGTCTCTTATGTTTGAAAGGCTGGCGGCAGGATCCCGTCGCACGGCGGGGGCTGACCAAAAGTCGGTTGCTAAAGAGCCTATCGCCGGTGAGGCTCCGGTTCCCCTTTCTATTTGCCGCCGTAGCCATCCGGAGCGCTGCTTTCTGTTTCGCTCTGCCGCTAAACGAAGAGACGTTTTTCCCCGGCGCCTGCTCTTGCCACTGGCCATCCTCTTCGCCGGCGGCGCCTCGCCGGGGCAGGAAACGTTGGAACCCTCCGGTTCGGCCTGTGGCGTCATGGCCGGGGATGTCGTCTCCGATGCCGCGGTGATCTGGGGACGGGCGGATGGTCCCGCGCGCATGCAGGTCGACTGGCGAAGGAGAGGAGAGGAGCGTTGGGTGGAGGTTGTCGGTCCGGTGGCTCTGGAGACGAGCGATTTTACGGCGAAGACCGTCTTGCGCGACCTTCCGGCCAGTACGGAGATCGAGTACCGGGTGCGCTTCGCCAGTCTGGAAGATCCCGGGGGCGCGACGGAATCCGGCAGGGGGAAGTTTTCGCACAGCACCGGATTCTGAGGGCGACCGGCAGAGCCAGAGCTTTGCGTGGTCCGGGGATACGGCGGGGCAGGGTTGGGGCATCGACCTCAGCCGCGGCGGCATGCGTATTTACGAGACGATACGGGCCGCCGGGCCCGACTTTTTCATCCACAGCGGCGACCTCATTTACGCTGACAATCCCCTCCAAGAAGAAGTTGTTTTGGACGACGGCTCGGTGTGGCGCAACCGGGTTACGCCTTCCAAGAGAAAGGTGGCGGAGACGCTCGAAGAGTTTCGGGGGAACTTTCGCTACAATCTCTTGGACGAGAATCTTTGCCGTTTTCATGCGGAAGTGCCGCTGATCGTGCAATGGGACGACCACGAAACGACGAACAACTGGTACCCCGACGAGCAGTTGTTGGAGGACGCCCGTTACACAGTAAAGAGTGCAGCGCTCCTTGCGGCGCGAGGACGCCGGGCGCTCTTCGAGTACACGCCGATCCGGGTGCAGCCGGACGATCCCGAGCGCATTTATCGCCGGATTGCCCGGGGTCCGCAGCTCGATGTCTTTGTCATCGATCAGCGCAGTTATCGCGGCGTCAACACTCCCAACCGTCAGGAGGAGCAAAGCGCGGACACGGCGTTTCTCGGAGGCGCTCAGTTATCTTGGTTGCAGAGGGAACTGGCGGCATCCCGGGCGACTTGGAAGATTGTGGCGAGCGATATGCCCATCGGGCTGGTGGTTCCTGACGGTGAAGTGGATTTCGAGGGCCTAGCGAACGGAGACGACGGACCGCCCCGTGGCCGCGAGTTGGAGATGGCGGAACTGCTCTCGTTTCTCAAGAAGTCCGGTGTCCGCAACGTGGTCTGGTTGACGGCCGACGTGCACTACGCCGCGTCACACTACTACGATCCGGATCAGGCCGCCTTTCGCGATTTTGATGGCTTCTGGGAATTTGTCAGCGGACCGCTTCATGCGGGCACGTTCGGTCCAAATCCCGTGGACGGCACCTTCGGCCTGCAGGTCCGCTTTCTGGGCATCCCGGAAGGGATGCGCCCGAACCGCTCGCCTGCGGAAGGGCATCAATTCTTCGGATTCTGCACTCTTGACGGCGCGACGGGGATGCTGCGAGTGGAACATCGCAACGCTGGAGGGGAGACCCTGTGGAGGGTTGAGTTGGAGCCGAAGTAGACGGACGTCACGGCGGTCGAGGGCGACGCTTTGCGCCGGCCCCTTTTATTTTCCCTCAGCGGCCCAACGTTTCATGAGGGCGATGTTTTCTGTGAGGCTCAAATAGGAGGGGGTGCCGCGGCGGCCCAGGTAGACTTCCATGTCGCTGTCGTAGAGGCTCTCCGGCTCGGGCTCGCTCCCGCGGTCCGGAGAGGCAGCGATCCATTCCGCCAAGGCTTCACGCATCCGGCCGAGTTGATCTGCCTGGCTGGGATCGGCGGCGAGATTATTCAGCTCGAAGGGGTCCGCTTGGAGATCGTAGAGTTCCTCCTCTGGCCGCGAGCCGGCCATGATCAGGGACTGTGCGGCATCGAGTTTCCGCGCGGTGTGGAGGGCGCGCATGGTTTGCACGATGGGTTTGCCGTCTTTGTACTGGTTCGGTTGGAGGTAGGGACGCTCCGGATAAAAGTTGCGGATGTATTTGAAGCGTTCGCTGCGCACGCAGCGGATGCGGTCGACGGTTTCGTCGCAGCGGTCCCGGGCGGAGAAGGCGAACTCGCGGGCTTGGTAGGCTGGGGCGAGGATGTTCCGGGCGTGCATCCCTTCTGGGACGGGCAAACCGGCGAGGGCGAGGGATGCCGCGGCGAGATCGATGTGTTCGACCACGTCTTGGCGGACGGCTCCAGGGGTTAGTCCGGGTCCGCGGACGATGAGGGGGATATGGACGCCGCCTTCGTAGCAGAATTGCTTGTTGCGCACATGGCTGACGCCATGGTCGGTGATGAAGAAAATGTAGGTGCGATCCAGTTCTCCGGCCTCGCGGAGGCGTTCGAGGACAAGGCCGGCTTCATGATCGGTGTAGCGGACGGTATCCAGATATTGAGCCCAATCCCGGACCAAGACGGCATCGTTAGGCAAGTAGGGAGGCAGGACGACGTTCTCCTCGGGAGTCGCCGATCCCAATTCGAGCCGGACACGGGAGGGCCACTGGCCGGCGGTTCCGTGGCCGCGGTGTTTTCCTCCATGCAACTGGACCTGGATAAAGAACGGCTGATTTTCATCGCGGCGCGTCCAATGAGTGGAGTCGTAGAGGGAGGCGTCCCATTCAAAGTTGTAGTCGGTTTTGGCCGTGGCGACGCGGGGATTCGCCGTCGCCTCTTCCGCGCTTCTCAGAAAATCGGCGGGACTGAGATTGAGGCAGAGGTAGCCGGCATTGCGGAGCAATTCTGGGATGGTCTCGACGCCGGCGGGGAGCACGATCTTCTGCTTGCCGCGCCCCGAACGATGATGGTGCGCACCTATGGCTGTTTGATAGCGCCCGGTGATGAGGGCGGAACGGGCGGCGGAACAAACAGGGGCGGTGACGATGGCGTTGGTAAAGCGGATGCCTTCTGCGGCGAGCCTGTCCACATGAGGTGTGGCGATGGTTTTCTCTCCGTAGCACCCGAAGTTTGCGGACATGTCCTCAACGATGATCCAGAGGATGTTCGGGCGAGAAGGATCTTGGGGGGATTCCTGGGCCGGTGCAGCGAGGCAGGCGGTCAAGAATGCGAAGAGGGCGGTTGGAAGGCGGAGGAGTCCGTGACGGCGCATGCCAGAGGCAAGCAGCGGGGCCGGGCCGGCGCAAGCAGGAAGAGGATTAAGGGAGCAGAGGCCGGGTCAGTGCATTTCGACGGTACAGGCTCCCAGGCCTCCTCGATAATAGTGGAAGTGGACATCGGGGTGACTGGCGAGCAGGGACATGGGCACGGCGCTGTCGGCGATGCCTTTGGAGATCATGAATGCGGTCAAGCGTTGACCGAGGGGATTGTCGTGAACTCCGGCGTGCCAGATGGACACCCGTTCGGCGAGCCAAGTCTCGCGGGGACCGACGGTTACGGCCTGGGTGGGGATGAGGTTGATGTTGCCGCCGCCGGAGGTGCGGGCGTTCTGTGCGAGAGTCAGGGGATGGAGGTCGACCACGCGCGTTTCCAGGGCCCGGTATTCTTCTGGTGAAGGCGGCGCGTCGCGCCAGGAGCCGGACCGGCGAACGGGATCGTTGAAGGCCCAGTGTTTGACTTCTCCCTGACCTCCTTGCATGACGACACAGCGCGGACCGTTCCAGCTTTCGCGGTAGGACCGGGTGTCGGCCTGGGGAAAATGCAGATTCTCCTCCGGCATGGCCAATTCGGGACGGATCCGCTCGAAACAGAGTTTCCGGTCGGCTCGAGCGAAGGACAGGGGGTGATCCTCCGAAACTTCCTTGCCGCCGGAGACCCATTCGTCCATGCCCCAGAAATGGGCGTTATGCAGTTTTAATTCGAGTTCGTTGACGAGGCGAGCCACGAGGGGGAGTTGTTCGGTGGGTCCGATGGGACCGCAAATGCCGGCGGGGTTGCCGGGGGTGGCTTGGCGCCATGCAGAGATGTATTCCAGGGCCTCGGCGAGATAGAATTCCTCTAAGGTAGGGTAGAAATGGATAGTGAAACCGGGCCGGCTGAGCTGGGCGAGCCCGCCGGCGTCGAGACGCGCGGCGTCGGCGATGAGGTCTTCCTCGAGGGTGGTGTAGTCCCACCAATCTGGAGCGATGCGGCTGAGTTGGCGCGGCATGGTTAGACGAGATCTGAAGAGGGTGAGCGGCCCTGCGGGACCGGCGCGGTTTCCGCGCGGGTTTCTGGCAAGCCTGAGGGGGGCGCGCCAGGGGGATCATTCCGGCGCAGGTAGCGCTGGGGGCCGAGGGCGCCGGCCAGAGGGTCCTCGTCCCGGGCGCTAAAGCCCAGGTGGGAGTGCCGCCGCCATCCTTCCGCGTGGGTGAAGGCGCCGGACATCCGGCCGATGGTGCGGGACAGGTCATCCATGGTTTGGAGATAGGAATCCATCCCCTGGCTACGGTCGAGCCATTCCTTTTGGCTGCAATGGGCGGCCAGGGCCTGCCGTTTGCGTTCGTGCACCGTGCTGGTGTCGACAAAAGCATCGGGCAGGACTGGTCTCCGCAATCCGTCGCAGAGCCCATGGGGCATGGCGTGGTAGATCGCCACGTCGCCGGCAACCGCTTCCACGGAAGGTTCGCAGGCGAAGTTAGGCATCCCCCGGGCGAAGGCTGCGGTGACGCTGAGGCGTGCGGTATTCATGTGATCCTCCATGTAGTCCTCGGGCGAATGGGTCAGGATGACGCCGGGATGGACGGTTCGGATGATGGAGGCCAGCCGGCGCAGGAGGGGGAGTTCGTAGAAGATCTGAAGATCGAGGGTGAGACTGGGGTGATAGACGGCTCCCAGGATCTGGGCCGCCTGGCGCGCTTCGGTTTCGCGGGTTTTCAGCGTAGTTTCAGGTCCGGTGGACACGCTGCCGCAGTCTCCTCCTGCGAGGGTCAGGTAATGGAGATCCCACCCTTCCTGGCCGAGGAGCAGCAAGGTGCCAGCGGCGACGAACTCGATATCGTCCGGGTGAGCGACAACGGCAAGGACAACGGGTCGGAACACGGCCGGACGAGATAGCTAATCGAGGCCGGGAAGAAGGTATTTCTCCAAGAAAAGAAGAGTGGTCTGGCCGACGATGGTCAGGCTGTCTGGCGACAGGCGATCGAGGGTATCTTGCGCGGTATGCCAGTAGGGCTGGTAGTCGAGGTCAATGATATCCATGGCCGGGATCCCGACGAGGTTGAGGGGAGTGTGGTCGTCGATGATTTCGCGGTCGCCGACGGCGAAGAAGTCGGCGAAGCCGAGTTCGGCGGCGGCTTGGAGCAAGCGCCGGGCCATGAACGGGTCGGTGTCTACGGGCAAGCCGATGTTGAGGTCCCGGTCGCCGATCATGTCCAAAACGACTCCGGCCTTTGGGCGCATCCCTGCAGCGGCCCGGCGCCATTCCAGCGCGTAGAAGCGACTGCCGTAGAGTCCGTCATGCGGCGTGATCGATTCCCCGAAAGCTTCTTCCCCGTCGAAGAAGACCAGTTCAAGACGTTCTGCGAACTCAGGCGCAGCAGCCGCCACGCGGGCGATCTCGAGGAGGGCCCCGCTGCTGGAGGCCGAATCGTTGGCTCCGACGAAGACGAACTCCTCATAGAGCTTGGTTTCGTAATGGGAACCCAAAACGACGTCGATGGGCCGGGCGAAGGGGTCGCCATCTCCGGCTGGCCACCGGGCCCGGATGTTCACGAAACGGATTTGGCCTACAGGTGTGCCGGAGTCGAAGGCTTGCCGTCGCACCTCCCAGCCGGCTTCGGCAAGGAAACCTTCGCAGTAGCGCCGGGTTTTTTCCAGAGCTTCCGATCCCGCGGGACGAGGGCCTAAGGCCACCATCGCCCGCACGTGAGTGAAGGCGCGGTTTCCGTCGAAGGCGGGGTGGACGGCCCGCCGGGGATTGTAAGAGAATCCGGCCGCGTCTGCGGTGGGCCCCCTCAAGAAGGAGAAAGCGGCGAGAACGCAGCCGGCCAGCAGGGCGGCAGGGATGCAGAAGGCGAGGATTCGTTTCATGGCCTGCGGTGGGTTGGATGGAGAAGGCGAGGCGGGAGATGAGTTGATCAAGAGTCCACCCACTCCAAACCGAGGAGGTCGAGGATGCGTTGCAGGTCGTCTTGGCCGTAGTACTCGATTTCGATGCGGCCTTTGCGTTCGCCATGGCGGATGTTTACTTGAGTGGAAAAGCGATCGCGGAGCAGGTTTTCGACGGCGGAGACAGCGGCGGGCAACTGCGAAGAAGCGGAGCCTCGGGGAGTCCCCGAAGCTGGGGGGCGCAGGATTTTTTGAACGGCCTGTTCTGTGGCGCGCACGGTGAGTCCCTGCCGGATGACGCGATCGGCCACGGCGCACTGGGCGACCGGGTCTTTGATGCCTAACAATACTTTGGCGTGACCGACCGAGAGACGGCTCTGCGCCAAGTGGTTTTGCACCTGGACAGCGAGATCGAGCAGACGCAAGGAATTGGCGACGGCGGCGCGGCTGCGCCCCACTTTCTGAGCGATGTCTTCCTGGCGCAGCTTGAACTCACCGGCGAGCCTTTGGTAAGCCTGGGCTTCCTCGATGGGGTTGAGGTCCTCGCGTTGGAGATTCTCGATGAGAGCCATTTCCAGGACGTCGCGATCGGTGGCCTGGCGCACGAGGACGGGCACGTCCGGCAGTTCCAGGCGTTGGCAGGCGCGCAGGCGGCGTTCTCCGGCGATGAGTTCCAACCGCTCTCCCACTTCGCGGACGATGAGGGGCTGAATCACGCCGTGTTCCCGGATGGACTCGACCAGTTCGTCGAGTTGAGATTCGCTGAAGGTGCGGCGCGGCTGCAAGGGACTCGGGACAATGCGATCCAGCGGGGCCCGCAGGACTTGATCGAGAAGCGCGGGAGGGGAGGCTGAGATCTTGACCGGGCGTTTGCTCGCGGCGCCGATCAGGGCGCTCAATCCCGTTCCGAGGGCTGGTTTCGCCATGTTGGTCGAGTCTAGGCCGGGCGAGAGGAGAAACAAGAGAATCCCGCGGCAGTGGGAGGGGCGACAGGCGGGAAGGTGTGAAGGGGAGCGGAGGCGGAAGCCGCCGCCCTGAGACTGTGAGGATGCGTCGCCGCTTTCTCACGCGGCCGGTAACCGCCTTCGCCCAAGACGGCGCTCCGCGCCTTGAGACAGAGCGGCGATGCTCGCCGCAGTTCAAGAGCCTCCGGCGTGAGATGAATCCATGGCTTTTCGGGCGAAAACACCTTGAGCGTGGCCCTGAATCTCGTAACTTCTTCTGTTCTTCAGGGTTCAGGAATCTTTGAAGTCGAGCCCCCCCCTTTTTTCACCCCTCAACTCCTCCGAATCATGTTCGTCATCTGCATGCGACACGGGGCTGCTGCAATGTTTGCGGCGGCTTGTTTTTTTCTGGTTGGATCTGGCGCTGCGTTGGCCGCCAACATCGCGCCGTTGGGAACCGGCATCATGGGCGTGAATGACGCAGCCGACAGCGACGCCGGGCAAGTACGTATCCACTCCGGGACGGCGGCCAATTTGGTCGATGGGAATCCGGCGACTCGCGCTGACACGTGGTTTGGGGACGGCGGCGGCGACGGGGGACAGACCTATAGTTTTGCGGGAGTGATTTGGACGGCCCTGGGAAATGTTTCGATCAGCGAAGTGCGGTTGATTCTGGCGACGTTTGGCGACGGCGGATGGTTTGGCCGGAGCAACTTCAGTCCGGCTCCGGGAACGGCTTTGCAGGAGGCCGATCTCATTGAGCCGGTCGTCCAAGCCAGCACCGATGGGGGAGCGACCTGGGCGGACGTAGACTTTACCTCAGACTATCTGGCCGTGATGACGGGTCACTTGATCGGGGGCGGCGGGCAGCCGAATCCAACATCAGCCACAGTGACCTTCACCCTAACCACGCCGCTGACGGAGATCGACGGCTTGCGGGTCATCGGGGAAAACGGCGGGCTTGCGGGCTCGGACGCCAATGGATTCCTCGGGGTGGCCGAGGTCCAGGTCGAGGGGCAAGCTCTGGAAACGCCGATCAACATCGGCACCTTGGGAACTGGGATCATCGGCACCAACAACACGATTGACGGAGACGCGGGCACGGCGCACGCGAACTCTGGTGTAGCGGCCAATGTCAACGACGACAATCCGGCGACGCGAGTGGACACCTGGAATGGAGGGGGGACCGATACAGCGAGCTTTGTGGGGGTGCTTTGGGATGAACCGTGGCCGGAGGCGGTGGACCGTCTCGATCTTACTTTGGCGGTCTTTTTCGACGGAGGCTGGTTCGGACCCAATGCATCGGGACCGGGATCCGGAGCCGTATTGGACGTCACGTATCTGGCGGAACCCACCGTGCAGGTGACGATGGACGGGGGAACGACCTGGACTGCCGTCGCGCACAGTTCGGACTACCTGACCGTTTTTGACGGGCATCCTCTGCCGGCACTTGATTTCGGAGCGCCGACCATGGCTACGGCGCGATTTACTTTGGACACGCCGCAAACCGGAATCGACGGGATCCGCATCATCGGCACGGAAGGGGGCACCGCCAGCGGCGGCTTTCTCGGCGTATTCGATCTCGTGGTGCGGGACGTCACCTCGAGCGGCGATCTCGATGGGGACGGGTTGTCTAACGAGGATGAGACGACGGTGTATGGCACGGATCCAGCGAATCCGGATACAGACGGGGACGGATTGAGCGATGGGGATGAGGTGCTGGTGTATGGGACCGATCCGCTGGTGGCCGACACGGATGGGGACGGGTTTTTAGATGGTCAGGAAGTCGCGATGGGCACCGATCCCAACGATGGGGGGAGTTCGCCGGCGAACATTGCGATCGCGGGCACGGCCATCATCGGCACCAACGACGTGGTGGACGGAGATGCAGGAACCCCGCACGCCAACGCAGGCGCCGCGGGAAACGCGAACGACAACAACCCGGCCACGCGGGTGGACACGTGGAACGGCGGCGGGACGGACACGGCAAGTTTCGTGGGGGTCCTTTGGGATTTCCCCTGGCCAGTGGCGGTTGATCGCGTTGACCTAACCATGGCGGTGTTCTTTGACGGCGGGTGGTTTGGTCCCAACGGAACCGGTCCAGGCACGGGGAATCAACTGGATGGGTCCTACTTGGCGGAGCCAGAAGTGCAGATCACTACCGATGGGGGGATTACATGGACCACGATTTCCCATACGTCGAACTACCTGACCGTGTTCGACGGGCATCCCCTGCCTGCCGTTGATTTCGGCGCGCCCACTTTTGCCACGGCCCGGTTTACTTTGGACACGCCGCAAGCCGGAATCGACGGGATCCGGCTCATCGGCACAGAAGGAGGCACGGCCAGCGGCGGGTTTCTCGGCGTATTCGACTTGGCGGTGCGCGACATCAATTCGTCGGGAGATCTGGACGGAGATGGGTTGTCCAACGACGACGAAATCAATATCTTTATGACGGATCCGGCAAATCCCGACACGGACGGAGACGGGTTAAGCGACGGCGACGAGGTGAACGTGTATGGAACGAACCCGCTTTTGGCCGATAGCGACGGGGATGGATTTCGCGATGGCCAGGAAATTGCTTTTGGGACCGATCCAAACGACATGTCGAGCGCTCCCACCAATATCGCCCTGGCGGGGACGGCGATTATTGGAACGAAGGAGGTGCTGGACGGCGCGTCCGGGACTCCCTACGAGCACGTCGGCGTGGCGGGCAATATCAATGACGGCAATGAACTTACCCGGGTAGACACGTGGAACAGCGGCGGGACCGATACCGTGAGCTATGTGGGCATACAATGGGCGGATGCTTGGCCGGTTCCGGTCGAGCGTTTGGAATTGACCATGGCGATTTTCTTCGACGGCGGCTGGTTCGGACCCAACGGAACGGACCCGGGCGCGGGAGGTTTCCTGGATCCTTCCTATCTCGTAGAACCGACCATACAGGTGACCATGGACGGGGGCGCCACGTGGACGACGGCAGCGCATACTTCAAATTACTTGACGGAATTTGACGGGCATCCTCTGCCAACCGTCGCCGGAGGCGCGCCGACTTCCGCCACCGCCCGGTTCAGCTTGGATACGCCGCAAACCGGGATCGACGGGATCCGGATCCTTGGTCAGGAGGGGGGCTCGGCCAGCGGCGGGTTTATCGGGGTATTCGAGTTGGCGGTGCGCGACTCGAGTACCAACGACGATTTGGATTCAGATGGTCTCAGCAACGAGGATGAGACGAACATTTACAACACGGATCCAAACAACCCGGACACGGATGGAGATGGGCTGACCGACGGCGACGAGGTCCTCATCTATTTCACCAATCCCTTGCTGGCCGACACCGACGGGGACGAGTTCAGCGACTTCTTGGAGATTCGAGAAGGAACCGATCCCACCGACGCGGCCAGCGTCCCGGACAACATTGCCTTGATCGGAACGGGGATCATCGGCACCAACGACGCCGCCGACAGCGATGCCGGCACGCCCTTGGAGCACGCTGGGACGGCGCAGACCATCAATGACTCAGATTTCACTTCGCGGGTGGACACCTTTGGCGGGGCGGAAGGGTTTAGTTTCGTGGGGGTGGAATGGGATACGCCGCGCGAGCGACCGGTCGACCGGGTGGCTCTGACCTTCGCCATTTTCTTTGACGGCGGGTGGTTTGGTCCGAACGGGACGGGTCCGGGGACCGGGAACTTTCTGGATCCCACCTACCTGGAAGAGCCCGTCTTGCAGGTGAGCACGGACGGCGGCGCGACCTGGACGGACGTTCCGCATGAGTCGGACTACCTGAATGCTTTGGATGGGCACGCCTTGCCCGCCGTGGACTTCGGGCCGCCTACAAATGTGACGGCGACGTTTACGTTGCAGGCTTTGGTCGAAGGACTCACGGGAATCCGTCTCATTGGACGGGAAGGAGGCACAGCCAGTTCAGGGTTTTTGGGCGTATTCGAGATGGCTGTCTTCACGGGATCGGGCTCCGATCCTAACCTGCTCGTCAAACGGAACAACGTGTTCGGCGAAGTCGTTGGCGATACGACTGTCGACTTGAACTTGACGAACAACGGCGAGAGCAACACGCTCACGATCACGGGCGCCGTGTTGAGCGGTCCGAACAGCGGAAACTTCACGTTGGGCGCCGTGCCGGAAACCATCGCTCCTGGAGAAACGCTGGCCTTGCCGATCACTTTTGAACCGAATGGAGCCTCCGGCGGGTTCGTGGCGTTTCTTTCCATTTCCAGCAATGATGAATCCGATCCAGTGATCGTGGTCGATCTCTCGGCGATCGTTCCTAACGAAAGCGGGCTTGCAGCGCATTATCCCTTGGATGAAACCGAGGGAACGCAGGCCATCGACGTGTCGGGCAACAGCCATCACGGGACCTATCTTGCCGCGGGCGACGCGAGTTTCACGCTGGGCGAACCGGCTTTGGCGGGCTCTGGATCGGCGGTGCGATTCACTCCCGGAGCTGGGGGCGTGGCCAGCATGGAAGTCCCCGACAGTTTTCCGCCCTTTGTCGATGTATCGGCAGCACTTTGGTTCCAAGCTGATGAAGGCGCCTTGGGAGTCCAGGCGGTCATCGCCAAGAATGTGCAGGGCAGCCAGGGGGATCCCTTTGCGGTGGCCTACACGGAAGGCGCCCTTTCGGTGTTGGTCGCGGGCTCGGAAGAAATTCAAGTGGCCGGCGTTGCCGCCGGTGTTCCCCATCATTTGGTGGTGGTGTTCGAGAATAGCGGCGAAACGGAGTCCGCCCGGGTCTACCTGAATGGAGTCCTGGAGGGCGAAGCGCTGGGCGCCGGCTTCGACGATCTCGCCAGCAGTGCATTGGTTGCCGCGGCGTTGTCGGGAGCGTTCGGTTTTCAAGGCGTGATCGATGACATCCAGATTTACAGTCGGGCAATCGCGCCTGAGGATGTGGCGTTTCTCCACGAGAACCCCGGCATGGAACTGGGGGAAGAGGGAGGCGTTGTTCCCGGAGTCGATTCCGATGGAGATGGTGCGAGTGATGCCGCCGAAGAGCTTGCCGGGACGGATCCTCAAGACGCGGCTTCTTATCTGCGCATCGTAAGCGTTTCTGGCGGCGTCTCGGAGTTCACGCTGGAATGGCCTAGCGTCGAAGGGAGACGGTATCTCGTCGATCGTTCAGAGACCATGGCGCCCGGGACCTGGCAAGAAATCGGGAATGTTACCGGCGACGCCAGCGGTATGGCCTCCTTCACGGACAACGAGGGCGTCGAAACCGCCAGCGGGGTGTTGTGTTACCGGGTCCGCGTCGATCCGAATCCGGCGGATTGACGCCATTCGTAGCGGAACTCGCAAGAGTTCCGGGATGGGCCAAAAAGGCGGACATCGGAAGCGTTGCCGCTTCCGCTACGGCGCCACGGCGCCACGGCGCTACGGCGGCGCGAAGGGCTGGGATGAGGTAGCGGGGCTCGCAAGAGTTCCGAGATGGGGGCCGGTAAAGCGGACATCGGAAGCGTTGCCGCTTCCGCTACGGCGCTACGGCGGCGCGGAGGGCTGGGATGAGGTAGCGGGACTCGCAAGAGTTCCGAGATGGGCCAGCAAGGCGGACATCGGAAGCGTTGTTGCTTCCGCTACGGCGCTACGGCGGCGCGAAGGGCTGGGATGAGGTAGCGGGACTCGCAAGAGTTCCGGGATGGGGGCCGGTAAGGTGGACATCGGAAGCGTTGCCGCTTCCGCTACGGCGCTACGGCGGCGCGGAGGGCTGGGATGATGTAGCGGAACTCGCAAGAGTTCCGAGACGGAGCCAGAAAGGCGGACATCGGAAGCGTTGCCGCTTCCACTACGGCGTTACGGCGGCGCGGAGGGCTGGGATGGACGTAGCGGAACTCGCAAGAGTTCCTAGATGGGCTGGCAAGGCGGACATCGGAAGCGTTGCCGCTTCCGCTACGGCGGCGCGTCTTTGGGCTGTTCGGAATCTGGGATCCATGCCAGGATCCAGCATGTGAGCCGGAACCATCCGCGCGGACTTACCCGGAGGCGATGGGCCTTCCGCATACTGCTGGCGATGCTGGCGCCGCTCCTTTTTCTCGGAACCTTCGAACTCGTTCTGCGTGTCTTTCGATTTGGGTACGAACCGGGTTTTTTCGTCGCGGCAAATGACCGGCGTTTGGACGCGGTCTATGAGCATTTGCGCATGAACGTCGCGGAGATCGCGAGGCTCGGCGGAAACTCCGGCGCCGAGGTTTTGATCGGGACCTGCGGGTGTTGACCTGCGCGACTGCGCTCCTTTTGCCTCCGCGCTTCCGGAAGGCCTCTCTTCAGCGGAGCTTGCTCAGTGGAATCATGTTTTTGGCAGCGCGGTGGAGGCTCAGGCCCGGGGAGACATGGAGGAAGCGCTGACGGCGCTGCGCCGCGCGGCGTCCATTTCGGACGGGCAGGCAGGTGGCTCTGCGTTTGCCGCGGGATCCGTCGGCACGCGTGAACCTAGGGCTCTTGCTTCTCAAGCTGGACCGGCGGGAAGAAGGAGAGGTCGAGTTGCGCGAAGCCCTGTTGTTGGATCCGGGGAACGGGGCCGCTCAGCGAGGGCTCCGGGCTTTGGAGGCGGCCCCGCCGCAAAAATGAGACCCTTTCGGTCCCGAAGTGAAATTTTTCGGTCGCCGGTGATTTTCGCTTTACAGATCCTTTGAGTCTGTCGCAAAAAGAGGGGTCGTTGCGATTTGTCTGGGCTCGCGCTTTGGGGGGAGCGAGCCCGGGCGTTGCGGCGTTGTCCAACCCCCATGGAAATCCCCCCGGATATGAGAACCCCCAATTTTTGTAGGAATATGGAATGGAAGCGATTGCTCCCGGTATTGTTAGGCGCCTTGGCGTTTTTTGGCGCCGGGCCCGGTCTTACCTCCACCGCCACGGCCGCGCTTCGAGACGGACTGGTGGCTTATTGGCCGCTCGACGGAAACTTGAACGACCAGATCGCGAATAGTCACGGCACAGCTCGAGGCTCGGCCCCTATTCAGTACGGACCGGGCAAGCTCGGCACCGGCATCGATCTCGACGGAGCTGACCAATTTGTGGAGATCAATCCGGCGAACGAGGAAATCTTCGACTTCGGAGCGCCGGCAGCCCCGACGGGATTCACGCTGTCGATGTGGTTCCGGGTCGACGCCTTTAACAAGAGCTGGCAGTGTCTAGCGGCCAAAGGGGAAGAGAACCAGTGGCGGATACATCGCCGGGACGCCACCAACACGATCACGGGCAATGGTGGAAACGCCGATGTGCCGCAGGGTCCGACTGACGTCAACAATGGGCAGATTCATCACATCGCCTTGGTGAGCGTTCCGGGTAGCGAGGTGCGGATGTATGTGAACGGCAGCCTCGAGGCCACAGGTCCCGCGCCCAATTTGGAGGGAAATGAGATGCCCATGATGTTAGGGGAAAACCCCGATGCAAGGGGGCGCACCTGGAACGGCTTGATCGACGATGTAGCGGCTTGGAACCGGCCGCTGTTGGAGGCTGAGGTTCAGGGGATTTACAACGGAGGAAACGCCGGAAGATCCATTGGCGACCTGATCCGGCCGGTGTTCGAGTTGAACTTCAATTCCGATCCTGGGGGGACCATTGAATTAACCGGGAGTTCGGCCTGGCGAAGCACCGGGGGCGTGGGGGACTCCGGATACCTCAGCATCACGGACGCGGCCAATGGCCAGCGTGGAGCGATCATTATACCCGATCTCACCGGGGGAACCGCTATCGCGGGATTCCGTTTCAGCGCGGATCTTCGCGTGGGCGGCGGGACGGCTTCGCCTGCCGACGGATTCAGTCTCAATCTGCCGCGACCGAACGATCCCCTCTACGTTGATCCCCGCGGGGAGGGTTATGCCTCGTCACCGACCAATGAAGCGAACCTTCCGGAGGAAGGCTCGACGACGGGTTTGGGGATCGGACTGGATGCATGGTTCAGCGGTGGTCCCGACGTGATCGGATTCAGTGTGCGCGTGGACAACGAATTGGTGACGCAGGTCCCGGCCGCAACATTGAACGGCGCTGCGACGGACGCGACATCACTGCAGACAGGGCCGGATGCGGCCGGTCTCACTTGGCAACCCTTTACTGCGGATCTCGTGGACGGGTTGCTGACCCTCACTTGGAAAGGGGTGACGATTCTCGAAGACTTCGCCGTCGATTTTCCGGCGACTCCCACGGGGGGAATAGTCTTCGGAGGCCGGACCGGCGATGCTAACCAGAATCATCATGTCGATAACATCTCCGTGGAATATATTCCGGCGACCATCGCTTTAATCACCAGGCATTCGATCACCAGGAACGAGGTCGTGGCGGAATTCTTCAATGGCCCGCAGAGTTCCGTGGTGCAGAATTCGATTCAGTTCTTCGTCGACAATGTCGATGTGACCGCGCAGAGCACGAAGACCGTCGATCCCGATGGAACGACACGTCTGGTCTACACCGTCGATCCTCCCTTCGAGCCGAATTCAGCCCACACCAGCCGTGTTGTGGCGGAGGACGACCAGGGCAACCCCATGCTCAGCGAAAAGAGTTATACGGTTCCCGCGGAAGGGATTTTTGGCGGAGGTACTTTTATCACGCATCACGTGTATTCGGACGGGGCGACCCAATTCAACGATGTGGCCGGCGTGCTGTCCGCCATCAATGGAGAGATCGGATTGCAGGGTGAGATCATCGTGCCGACCAAATACATCCATTTTCACGATGATGTCGGGCCGCCTCTTTATTTTCCGGAATCGCGACCCTATCCGATTTTTGATCCGGAGAACGGGGGCAGCGGATTTGCGCCGCCGAACCGTGAGGATTTTGCTATCTGTTCCATGGGCTCATTCCTGGTTCGGGAGCCGGGCACTTATGTTCTGGTCTGCAACAGCGACGATGGCTTCAGTCTCTTGATCGATGGGGTGGAGGTAGGGAGCGCGGGCAACCGCGGTCGTAGCGACACCTTCATGGAGGTCGCCTTGACTGGGGAGCACGACTTGGTGTTTTATCACTGGGAACGCGGCGGTGGAGCGGGCGTGTCGGTTTACATTTCCCGGTTTCCCGTGACGCCGGGAACTCAACCGCCGCTGAGCGTCGAGAACTATCAACTCCTCGAGGCCTTCGATATCTGCTTGGTTGAGACGGAGGATACTGACGGGGACGGTATGGACGACTTCAAAGAAACCTTCTATTTCGGAAATCTCAGCCGGAACGGCACGGGCGATTTCGACGACGACGGTTTGAACGACCTGGCGGAGATCCAGCTTTGCGCCGACCCTACAGTGAGAGACAGCGACGGCGACGGCCTCGAAGACGGCCCGGAGGTAGCCACTCACAATACCGATCCAACCAACCCCGACACCGACGGAGACGGTCTTTCTGACGGCGACGAAGTGAATATCTATGGAACCAATCCCCTGGTCAAGGACAGCGACGGGGATGGGTTTGACGACAATGTCGAGATCGCCCTCAACACCGATCCCAACGACGCCGACAGCAAGCCCGACGCCGTCATTGCGGTGGTCAATGGAGGAGACTGGTTGGCTCCGGGCACTTGGTCGGACGGGCTCGCGCCGAGCGCCGGGAAAAACTATGTCGTGGTGAACACAGTCGCGCCCCGTCTTGCGACAAGCGGATCCAGCCCGGGCTTTTTGGGCTCTTCGTTGACGCTGATTGGACCCGGGGCTGAATTGCAGTTAGGACACAGCGGCGCGGCCAGCGCCAACCTCACCTTGAACAATGCTTCGATCGTCTCTCGGGCCAGCGGAGCATTGACAGGGCAGATCACCCTCATCGGCGACAACACCATCCAGGTCGGAAGCACGAATCTCGATCTGGGCGCCCGGCTCGCTGGCGCGGGCGACCTCACCCTTGTGGGCGGCTCGGAGCAGAACCGGACCGGAACAGTCATCCTGGGAGGCGTGGGCAGCACCGCGACCGGATCCATCACCGTGCTCGGAACGGAAGTGGCCACGACGGTTTCGGGATCACTCGGGCGCGGAGACATCACGATCATTGGTTCGCGGCTCCTGTCTGCGGCCGAGATCAACAAGCCGGCCAACACGCTCTTCATTCAGGGCGACACCTTCACCCTGAGCCTGCAAGAGAACGTGACCTTCTCCGACGTCGTCGGTCTCGATAGCGGCGGGGGCATCATCTTCAGTTTGGTGGCTTTGCTGCAAGGGGCGGGGATGGAACCTCCGGCGACGCTGACGGCGGACGACTTGCTGGGCGCCGGCTTCAACGATGCCCAGGTGAACGGAGCCGGGAGTTTGACGGTCACCGGCGATACCGGAGGAGGCGGAGCGGACAGCGACGGCGACGGTCTGACCGACGTTTGGGAGATCCTCCATTTCGGAAATATCGCCGCTCAGAATGGCGAGGGAGATCCGGATGCTGACGACCTTGAGAATTTCCTCGAAGAGGCCTCCGGGACCGATCCGAACAATCCTGACACCGACGGCGACGGGCTTACCGACGGGGCCGAAGTGAAGATCCATTTCTCGGACCCGACCAAAGTGGATACGGACGGCGACGGATTGACCGACCCGCAGGAAGTGGCGCTGGGCACCAACCCGACGCGTCCGGATACGGACGGCGACGGATTGACGGACTTCGAGGAGGTCAACGGCTCTCCGCCGACCAATCCGCTCCTGGCCGATACCGACGGGGATGGGTTCGGCGACAAGGTTGAACTCGATCTTGGCAGCAATCCAGGCAATGCCTTGAGTTTCCCCGACAAGTTTATTGTCCGGACGATTGCCCGCAGCGATGGCGGGTTGGTGGAAAACCTCGCCAATGCTCAAGCCGTTCGCGACGGAACCGTTGCGGGGACGGAAACGGTGACCTACGAGCCGGTGATCAACTACACGGACGATCCCAACGTTTTGGCGACGATTCCCGGAGACATCCTGTTCGAAGGCGGCGTGGGCGACGATTTCATCGTCCACTTTACCGGAGTGTTTACTGTTCCGGAAACGGGCAACTGGGGGATTGGATTCAATTCCGATGACGGTGGACAACTGATCGTAAACAAAGGGAAGGCCAACGAGGAGGTTATTCAGTATCTCATCAACCGGGGCCGCGCGGACACGACGCGGACGATCTTCCTGGAAGCTGGAGTCAATCACACCATCGAGGGTCTCATGTGGGAACGTGGTGGTGGAGCGGCATTCGAAGTCTACCGCAGCGGGGCGCCAGGCGCTTTTGCTAGCGTCGACAGCGGGGCGTTGCCCGCTGGATACAATGCGGTTGCCCTCATGGCCGCGGTGCCCCCGCTCGATGAGGACGGGGACGGATTGCTCGATGCCTGGGAGATTCAATACTTCGGCAACATCGCCGCGCACGACGGGTCGGCCGATCCCGATGGGGATGGGTTAAACAACCTGGCGGAGCAGGAATTGGGGACGAATCCGACCCTCGCAGACACCGATGGGGACGGTCTCAGTGACGCAGAGGAGGTCGCCCGGGGCACCGATCCGCTCGATCCGGATAGTGACAACGACGGTCTCACCGACGGAGCCGAGGTCGCCGCTGGGTTGAACCCGCTCAACAGCGATAGCGATGGAGACGGTGTGCTCGACGGTTCCGATTCGGCTCCGCTCGATCCCAACGTGCCCAATCCGGCGGATTCGCTGGTGGTTCATTATGCTCTGAATGAAGGGGCGGGAACAGCAATCGGAAACGGCGGCAGCGGAGCCGGAGGGACCTTGCTGAATCCCTTCGCCAACGCCTGGCACGCTGCCGGATCGCCCTTTGATGGATCGGGATACCTCGAGTTCGATGACAACGGCGGCGGCTCGACGGCCATGCACATCACCACAGGTCTGCCCATGAGCGGCTTGGAGAACTACACCATGATGGCCTGGGCCAAATTCGGCAACAATGTGGGCGACAACATGATCTTCGGTCAGGCAGTCGATGAGGAGGTGCTTCACAACGGAGCGCGGGATCCGAACTACTACCAAGCCCATTGGGGGAACGACCACGGGGTGGGGACGATTGAGGTCGGGGTCTGGCGCCATGTGGCCTATGTCTACTCGGGCGGATACCAGTCGATCATCGTGGACGGCCAGCAGCGGACCTCCGAGTTGCGAGGTCCGGTTCCATCGACGGCGAACATCGTTATTGGGACTACCCGCGCTACGGAAGACCGCGATTTCACCGGCTGCCTCGACGAGGTGCGGATCTACGACATTGGTCTGAGCGCGAACTTGATTCGTCAGCTCGCCGGCATCGGGGGCCCGCCCCCGGCGGCTGGGTTCGAGATCAGCAACATCGAGCGGACGGCCAATGGCGTTCTGCTGGAATGGCCTGTTGAAGGAGGCAAGACCTACAAGATTCAGTACGCGCCGGACAACCGGCCGGAGAATTACGTGGATATCGCCACGGGTCAGACCACGGGATCTTACGAGGACACGGATCCGACTCGTGTGGACCTTGAGGAAGGTTACTACCGGGCGGCGGAGGAATAGGCCGCGTCCGCTGGCAACCTGAAACCCCCAAAATGGACAGGCCGGGAGCCGCGAGGTTCCCGGCCTGTCCTGCTCTGGCCGGGCGCGGGGCCTCCAGGAAGGCGGCCCATGGGACGGGCTCTCCTCAGCATTCCTCATAAACCGTTCGGGAGACGGACAAGAGCATTCGCTCCACGATTCAGACGGGAATTGAAGCTCCCCAGAATCGGCAGGACCGGCTAGGTTGCCGCCGTGCATCCAGTCTCTGGGCCCTACTCTCAATCCGATGACGCTCCGGTAGGGAGCCCGGAGCGGATACAGGTCTTGAGCGTGCGCGCCGTGTCTCGCGTTTACCGGATGGGTGAAATCGAGGTGATCGCGCTCGGAGGAGTCGACTTGGATGTGTTCGAGGGCGAATTCATCGTGCTCCTGGGCCCATCGGGCAGCGGGAAGTCGACGCTGTTGAATGTCCTCGGCGGTCTCGATCGCCCTACGCAAGGGCGAGTCATCTACAGGGGCGTGGATCTGGGCGGTTTCAGTGAAGCCGGCCTTACGCGGTTCCGTCGCCGTCACGTGGGATTTGTCTTTCAGTTTTACAATCTCCTTCCCAGTCTGACGGCCCGAGAGAATGTTGCCCTGGTGACGGAAATCGCGGACACAGCGATGGCCCCGGGCGATGCTCTCGAACTTGTGGGACTCGGTCACCGCATGGACCATTTTCCTTCCCAGCTTTCCGGCGGGGAACAACAGCGAGTGGCCATTGCCCGAGCGGTGGTGAAACGACCGGATGTTTTGTTAGCGGACGAACCGACGGGAGCGCTCGATGTGGTCACGGGAATCACGGTCTTGGAGGTGCTGGCGCATGCCAATCGGCAGCTCGGGGCCACTACTGTGGTGATTACCCACAATGCCGTCATCGCCGGCATGGCTGATCGCGTGGTCCATCTTTCCGGGGGAACGATCTCGCGGATCGAGAGCAACGCCACGAGGATGGATGCGCAGGAGCTGAGCTGGTGAATCAAAAGTGAAGGCGTTGGACCGCAAGCTGCTGCGCGATCTCGCGGGGATGAAGGGTCAGGTGGCGGCCATCGTCTTGGTCATCGCCGCGGGTTTGGCCACCTTTGTCATGTCCTTGACCATGATCGAGGCCTTGAAACGATCCAGGGAAGCCTACTACGAGCGGTATCGCTTCGGCCATGTCTTTGCTTCGATGAAAAGGGCCCCGCGATCTCTGGCGGAGCGCATCGCCGAGATTCCGGGCGTGGCCAGAGTGGAAACGCGCATCGTCGTGGAGGTGAGTCTCCGGGTAGCGGGCATGAACGAACCGGCGGTGGGCCGCCTCATTTCCGTGCCGGAGTTGGGGGAGCCGGTCCTGAACCGGCTGCATCTCCGGCGCGGCCGCCAAATCGAGCGCGGGCGCGGCGAGGCCATTGTCAGCGAAGCTTTCGCTGAAGCTCATGGGTTGACGCCAGGAGACGGCCTGCACGCCGTGGTGAATGGGAAATTCCAGAAGCTCACCGTGGCCGGGGTGGCCATCTCGCCCGAGTATGTCTTCCAGATCGGAGGAGCGGGAATCTTTCCCGATGACGAACGATTCGGGGTCCTTTGGGTAGGCTACGAGGAACTTGCCGCCGCCTTCGACATGCTCGAAGCGTTCAACGACCTGTCTCTTCAGCGGATGCCGGGATCCTCGGAGGAGGAGATTATCCGCCAATTGGACAGACTAACAGAGCCCTATGGCGGGCTCGGAGCTTATGGGCGCAGGGATCAAGTTTCCGATCGTTATCTCAGCGACGAACTCGCCCAGCTCCGGGTCATGGCTACGGCGGCTCCTTCCATTTTTTTGGGAATTGCCGCCTTCCTTTTGCAGATTGTGGTTTCCCGATTGGTGGCTTCGCAGAGGGAGCAGATCGCGATGCTCAAGGCATTCGGTTACACGAGCGCCGCCATCGCGCGGCATTATTTGATGTTCGCGGGCGTTATCGTCATCCTGGGAGCCACGGCGGGAGTCTGCGGAGGGGCGTGGCTGGGCCGGAGTTTGACTCACATTTATGCGGATTATTACCGGTTTCCCACGTTGGACTACCGTCTTGATGCCTGGGTGGCGGCCGCGGCTTTGGGAATAGGATTGGCTGCGGGGCTGGGGGCCGTCCTGACCGCGGTTCGCCGGGCGGTGGCCTTGCCACCGGCCGAAGCCATGCAACCAGAGCCTCCGCCCGCATTTCGCACAGCTTTGGTGGAACGGGCGGGATTGGGGCGTCTGCTTTCTCCTGTGACGCGGATGATGCTGCGTCAGATCGAGCGCCGGCCGGTAAAGTCGCTCCTGACCGTGGTGGGGATCGCCTTAGCCGTCGCCGTCTTGGTTCTAGGCAACAGCATGAAGGACGCGATTGGTTACCTCATCGAGCGGCAGACCGCGGTCCTTCAGCGCGAAGACCTCACCGTGACCTTGGTCGAGCCTCGCAGCGACCGGGCCGCACGGGAACTGCGGCGGCTTCCCGGCGTTTTGCATTTGGAACCCTTTCGCACTGTGCCCGTCAGGCTGCGGTCAGGTCACCGGTCCCGCCTTCTCGCGTTGAGCGGTGTTCCGCCGGATTCAGAATTGGTTCGATTTCCACGAGCTGGCGCGGGCTTTCTGGAGATTCCGCAGGAAGGAGGCATGATCTTGTCAGCGAAGCTCGGCGAAGTCTTGGAGCTTGGTTTGGGCGAGTCCGTCGAGGTCGAGGTGCTCGAGGGAAAACGGCCCCGGTTTCGGCTGCATGTCGCCGGGTTCAGTGAAGACCTCACGGGACTGGCGGCGCACATGGACCTCGGAGCGCTCAACCGGATAATGAAAGAAGGTCCCGCCGTGAGCGGCGCCCGGATGAGAGTGGACGCGGCCGCCCTGGAAGGGGTCTACGGAAAGCTCCGAGGGATGCCGTTTGTGGCGGGGGTCGAGATCAAAACTGCGGCCATTCGCAAGTTTCGGGAAACGATGGAGGAAAGTCTGCTTACGATGCAGGCATTCAACATCTTCTTCGCGACGGTCATTGCCTTTGGCGTGGTCTACAACAGCGCGCGTGTGGCCTTCGCTGAGCGCAACCACGAGTTGGCCACTTTGCGAGTCCTCGGCTTCACTCGCGGCGAGACCGGATGGATTCTGGTGGGAGAGCTGTTTCTGCTGACTGTCCTGGCTGTGCCTTTGGGCTGGATGTTGGGCTGGGTCTTCGTGGTGCTTTCTGCACGCGGTATGGATACAGAATTCTACCGGATCCCGGCGGTGGTCTATCCCTCGACTTATGCCGTGGCAACTTTTGTGACGCTGGCGGCGGCCGGCCTTTCGGGATGCGCGGTTTTCGGGAGAGTGCGAAAACTGGATATGATCGGAGCGCTCAAGTGCAGAGATTAAGCAAAATCAAGAAGAGGCTCATCGCGGCGGCGGCGTTGGCGGCGACGGTGATCTTCGCGATTCTGGCGCTGCGGCCATCGCCTTTGGCGGTGGATCTTGCAGTGGTGGAACGTGGGCCTCTGGAGGTGCTTGTCGAAGAGGACGGCCAAACCCGCATTCGGGAGAAGTACGTGGTCTCGACGCCCTTCACAGGCAGGTTGCTGCGGGTCGCCCTGGAAGCCGGGGACATCGTGGAGGCGGGCAAGACGGTATTGGCCGAATTGGAACCACAGGATCCCCAGTTGCTCGATAGCCGGACCCGCGCCCAGGCCGAGGCGATGGTCAAAGCCGCGGAAGCCGGCTGGGAACGGGCGGAGGCTGCACTCGACCGGGCCCGGTCGGAGGAACATTTCGCTGCCAACGAATACGGCAGAGTACGTAAACTTTATGAGAAGGAGATCATCACCGGGCATGAGATGGAGCGTATCGAGATGATTGCCGCCTCCGCCGCGGCCGATCTCCGGGGTGCTCAGTTAGGGATGCAGATCGCCGAGTTCGAACTCGAGCAGGCGAGGGCCGCGTTGCTGCACACGCGTGGAGCGGAAGAAGGCGGTGAGGATGTTGGACGGTTCTCGATCCGCGCTCCCATCGACGGCCGGGTGCTGCGGGTCGTGCAGGAAAGCACGACGGTGGTGTCCGCGGGCGCTCCTCTGATTGAGTTGGGCGATCCCGCCGATCTCGAAGTGATCGTCGACGTGCTTTCAAGCGAAGCTGTGCGGATTCTGCCTGGAGCCAAGGTGCGCTTCGAGCATTGGGGCGGGCAGGAGCCGCTGCAAGGCCGGGTTCGCTTGGTCGAGCCTGCCGCATTCACAAAGATCTCTGCTCTCGGCGTAGAAGAACAACGGGTCTGGGTGGTTATGGATTTTGCGGAAAGTCCGGAGCGATTGCGGTCCTTGGGCGACGGCTACCGGGTGGAAGCCCGGGTCGTGGTGTGGGAAGGCGAAGACGTTCTGCAGGCGCCTGCGGGCGCCTTGTTTCGTGCAGGAGACAGTTGGGCGGTTTTTGTGGTGGAGAATGGTCGAGTGCAGTTGCGTCGAATCGAGCGCGGACAGGTGGGCAGCTTTCGGAGCCAGATCCTCGAGGGATTGGAGGAGGGAGAACGGGTCGTTCTCCATCCGGGAGAGAACGTGCGGGACGGGGTGCGGGTGGAAGAACGCGCGCTCGAATGAGGCGCGGGCGCTCCTGCCCGCGAGCTGTTGAGGCTCGATGGCGGTCAAGAGTGTCCGTCCCCCCGGTAGAGAAATACTGTGGCGCGGGCGCTTTAACTGCCCAGAGGTTCCAGCAGTTGCGCAGGCCGAACTGGGATTCCGCGGTGCGCCAGGTAGGCTTTGGCCTCCGCGATCGTGTGTTGTCCAAAATGGAAGATGCTGGCGGCGAGCACGGCGTCGGCGCATCCTTGGGTGAGCGCTCCGGCGAGGTGCTCCAGGGTCCCTGCGCCGCCGCTGGCAATGACGGGGACGCCCGTGGCCTTGCTGACGGCGGCGGTCAGTTCGAGATCGTAGCCGTCGAGGGTGCCATCGGCGTCCATGCTGGTGAGCAGGATCTCGCCGGCTCCGAGTTCCTCCCCACGGCGGGCCCAGGCGAGCGCGTCCAGGCTGGTGGGGCGTCTGCCGCCGTGCGTGTAGACGGTCCAACCGCCTCCGGCATTGCGTTTGGCGTCGATGGCGAGGACGATGCACTGGGTCCCGAACGCTTCGGCGCCCTGGGTGATGATGCTGGGATCGCGGATTGCTGCCGTGTTGACGCTGACTTTGTCGGCGCCCGCGAGGAGCATGGTGCGCATGTCTTCGACGCTACGGATTCCGCCCCCGACGGTGAAGGGCATGTGGCATTTGGCTGCGGTTTCTTCGACCACCGCGACCATCGTCGCCCGGCCATCGGAGGATGCGGTGATGTCGAGAAAGACCAGTTCGTCTGCGGCTTGGCGTTCGTAGGCCATGGCGCATTGGACCGGGTCGCCAGCATCGCGCAAATTGACGAACCGGGTGCCCTTGACGACCCTTCCGCCGGTGACGTCCAGGCACGGGATGATTCGTTTGGTCAGCATGGAAGGAGGATGGCCATCTTGACCCAAGGAGCGGCCTGGGTCAAAAGGATGAGTTTCAATCAGACGGTATGACGCGGCGCGCAAAGGAAGGAACCAGCCCGGCTCCGCCCTTGGGGCCGGTTGCGGCGGATCCCGACGCTGAGGCTTTCCTCGAGTTTCTCTCCGTGGAGAAGAACGCGTCGCCACGCACGTTGCGCAACTACGAGCATGCGCTTCGGGCGTTTCGGGCGGACTGCCCGGCGTTTCCCTGCTGGCGTTCCCTGGGCTCTGAAGATTTTCGCCGGCACCTTTTCACCATGATGAAGGCGGGAAAGGCGCGCAGCACGGTCCGGCTAAGGTTCGCGGCGTTGCGGAGCTTCTATCGCTATCTGACGAGGCGCCGGGGTCTGGAGGCAAATCCTTTGTTGGAGGTGCAGCTTCCCAAGAGGGAGCGCGGTCTGCCTGTCGTGCTGACCTTGCGGCAGGTCGAAGATTTGTTGGCCTTGCCGTTGATGGTCAAACAGCCCAAGCAGGCTCCACGCTGGGCGGGCGAACGCGACGCGGCCATCCTGGAGGTTTTCTACAGCACGGGGATGCGGCTCGAAGAAGCAGCTCGCAGCAACCATGCCGATGTGGATCCTTACTCTGATACGATCCGGGTGCGGGGCAAGGGCGGAAAAGAACGGATTTGCCCTCTTGGATCGCATGCAGCGCGGGCGCTGCAAGTCTACCTGAACGCCGCGCGAGTGCGGGAGGGACCCCTTTTTGTGAACAAGCTGCGGGGCCGGATGTCCCGCAACGCCATTGGAGCCGTGGTGGAGAAATACCTGCGGCTTTCGAGCATCCCGATCCGGGTGAGCCCGCACAAGTTGCGCCACAGTTTTGCCACGCACTTGCTCGACAACGGGGCCGACCTGCGGAGCGTGCAGGAGTTGTTAGGACACGCCAGTCTGTCCACGACGCAGATATACACACAGGTGAGCGTGGAACGGATGAAGGCCGTCTACGATGCGGCCCATCCCCGGGCATAAGGACAGGCCAATCGAAGGATCCTTTCGGGAGACGGGACGTCTTGCGCTGGGGGGGAAGGGAGCGCAGCGGAATTCGCGAGGATTCCGGCGTCCGGCGCGTGGCAGCGGGAGCATCCAGCCGGAAGACTGGCGTCTTCCGCGGGGAAGGGAGCGCAACATTCTTTGTTTCCGCACCGAGAACTGGCACGGCGACTGCTTGTCCATCCGGCGACACACGCAGTTCTTCAACCCTTCCACATACAATCCCTACCCATGTCAAGATTCGGTGCTTCTTCACGTTGGCTGGTTTTCCTTTCCGGGGCCGCGGCGGCCTTCGGTATCGGCGGAGACTTTCAGGCTTTGGCGGTCACGGCCGAGGAGGCGATGGCCGCGGCGAGCGCGGCGCAGACTGCGGCGACGGACAGCAAGTTTCTGGTGGATAACCTATGGATCCTGATCGCCGCCGCCTTCGTGTTCATCATGCACCTGGGCTTCGCTTCCTTGGAGTCCGGTCTGACCCAGCAAAAGAACACGGTGAATGTGTTGTTCAAGAACACGTTCATCATCTGCGCCGGGATTCTGACGTATGCCGTCATCGGATTCAACACGCACTATCCCGGCGTATGGTGGGATGCCGAGGCGGGAGCGGTGGCCGCGGACGCCGCATGGAACGGCATAATTTCCATTGGAGGATTCATCGGTTATCCGGAAGAAAAGTCCGCGGAGTTCATCACCTCGCAGTACAACAACTACACTTACTGGTCGGACTTCATTTTCCAGGCCATGTTCGCTGCGACCGCGGCGACGATCGTGTCAGGAGCGGTGGCGGAGCGCGTGAAGCTTTCCTCTTTCATGATCTTTGCGACTCTTCTAGCGGCATTGGCCTATCCCATTGCCGGAAGCTGGCACTGGGGTACGGGGATTCTGGCCAAGTATGGATTCACGGATTTTGCGGGATCGACCATGGTGCACGCCTTCGGGGGATTTGCGGCACTGGCCTGTGTGCTGGTGCTGGGTCCGCGTCGCGGCAAGTACACCCGAGACGGGATCAAGCCCATTCTGGGGCACAGCATGCCGTTGGCGGTGATCGGAGTCTTTCTTCTCTGGCTGGGGTGGTATGGATTCAATGGGGGATCGGTCTTGAGTGCGGATGCAGCGGGTGTGTCGGTGGTCTTCGTGACCACTTCACTGGCGGCGGCGGCGGGCTGCATGGGGGCGATCGGAGCGGCCTGGGTGTTTTTGCGAAAGCCGGACTTGTCTATGGCGCTGAACGGCATCCTGGCGGGTTTGGTGGGGATCACCGCCGGCGCGAATATTCTTACCCCGGCGCAGGCGATCCTCGTCGGCATGATCGCCGGCGTCATTGTGGTCTTTTCCATCGTCGCCCTCGACCGGATGAAGATCGATGATCCGGTGGGAGCGATTTCCGTGCATGGAACTTGCGGGATATGGGGGACCCTGGCCTGCGTGCTGGGAGGGAAGAGCATCGCGGCTCAAGCGATCGGGATCGGAGCAGTTTGTGGTTTTGCATTTCTCTTTTCTCTGGTGGTGTTTCTGGCCCTCAAGTTCACTCTCGGGGTGAGAGTGGCGGAAGAGGAAGAGGCGGAGGGTCTCGACGTGCGCGAGCACGGCTCTCCGGCCTATGCGACTCTGGCGGCAAGCACTTCCGCAGAAGTGTCTCTCTAGCCAGCCAAAGGGGAGGAAAACGGGGCCCGCCCGCTGCGGGTCCCGGGGGCGGTGAAGGCGGGGGCCTTCACCGCCCTTTCCCTTTCTGGAAGTGAGCGATGGTTAGGCCTAGCCCCTCCTCCAAGGAGTAACGGGGACGGAATCCAAGGGACCGCAAGCGGGCTGTGGCGGCCCGGGAATGCCGGAGATCACCTGGCCGTGGGGGAAGAAAGCGGATTTGGGAGGGACTGCCGGTCCTGCCAATGATCTGCCGGGCGAGGCCGGCGATGGTCAGCTCGGATTCGCTGCCCACGTTGTAGACGCCGGAGGCTTCAGGATGGGTTGCGGCCAGTAAATTGGCTTC
This sequence comes from Verrucomicrobiales bacterium, assembly GCA_041749135.1. Classification (GTDB taxonomy): domain Bacteria; phylum Verrucomicrobiota; class Verrucomicrobiia; order Verrucomicrobiales; family DEV007; genus DATKCT01. Next base: position 42,110 of record JBGTBW010000086.1, on the reverse strand, counting down.
GGCCACATCGGCGGCGTAGATGAAGTCGCGGGTTTGCTGTCCGTCGCCAAAAACGTCGAGGGGTTCTCCGGCCAGAGCCCGGCGGATGAAGATGGGCACGGCGGCAGCGTAGGGACTGGAGGGATCTTGGCGAGGACCGAAGACGTTGAAGTAACGAAGCGAAACTGCTTCCAGGCCGCGATCTGCGGCGTAGAGGCGGCAATAGTACTCTCCGTCGAGCTTCGTGACGGCGTAAGGGCTGCGAGGATCAGGAGGAAGATCCTCATGCTTGAGCGCCTCGGGCCGCTCGCCGTAGACCGCTGCGGAACTGCTGAAGACGACGCGGCGGACTCCGGCGGCGGCGGCGGCTTCGAGAAGCCGCAGGGTTCCGCCGGCGTTGACTTCGAGGCAGTCCAAGGGCCGGGTCATGGATTCCTCGACGCTAACCATGGCCGCGAGATGAAAGACGTGGCTTACTCCGGCAAGGGCGCGGTCGAGGAGAGGCCGGTCCAGAATGGTGCCTTCGAAGAGTTGGACCGCGAGGCCTTCGAGATTCTGGGGTTGTCCGGAGCGGAAGTTGTCGAGCACGCGCAGTTCGGTGTGTACTTGCAGCAGGGCGGCGACGTGGCTTCCGATGAAGCCTGCTCCGCCGGTGATGAGCGCGGCAGTCATGCCGCTCGAACGGGTCTGAGGCATGCGTGGGGTGCGGGTTGTGATGCCGGGCCGGCGAATCCGTTCAGCGAGCCGCCTGAACCGGGGAAGCCGACCAAAGGTCTTTCGGATAGGCTCCGCTTTCGACGAGTTTGCGGAGCTTTTCCCGGACCAGCGGTTTGTCATCCTGATAGGTGACGCCGAACCAGATGCTGTCCGCCGGGATTAGGCGCACCCGGATTGCCTTCTGGCGAATGAGGCCGTCTATGGCCGTGGGAATGTAGAACTCGCTTTGCGGTTCTGAGAGGGAGGATTCGAGAAACTGCCGGAAGAGGGATTCTAGGAGAGGGAAGACGGAAGGGCGCATGGCCCAGAAGTTCATGGAGACCATTTCCTCGCCGGTGAAGGAGCGGCGGAGGCCGTTGGGTCCCTTGCAGTAGGGGCCGTCCCTATCGCACCGGATGTCGGTGATCTCCGTCACGGAAAGGAGGTCGCCCTGTGCGTCGGTTTGGCAGAGGCCGCGCGCCACCGCGCCGAACTCGGAGAGAGTCCGGTCGAGGCGGTATCCGGCCATGCCGTAGACGGCGCGTCCGCCGGCATCGTGATCCGGTGCTTCTGCGAGGAAAGCGCGCATCAGGCCGTAGGCGGGCAGGCCGTAGAAGTCATCGGCGTTGACGATGGCAAAGGGTTCATTGATGGCTTCGCGGGCGCAGAGAAGGGCATGGCCGGTTCCCCAAGGCTTGGACCGCCCCGGGGGGACCGTGAAGGGATCCGGGATTCGGTCCAAGGACTGAAAGGCGTAGGACACCGGCGCCAGGGCGTCGAAACGGGCTCCGATCTGCCGCCGGAATTCATCTTCGAAGTCGCGCCGGATGATGAATACAATGCGTTGGAATCCGGCGCGGAGGGCGTCGTAGACCGAGTAGTCGAGGACGGTTTCGCCGGAGGGACCCATGGGGTCCATTTGCTTGAGGCCGCCATAGCGGCTGCCCAGGCCAGCGGCCAGCACGAGGAGAGTCATAGAACGGAACGGCGGCGGAGTGGGGATCAGTCTGGATTCCTAGGAGAGGCGGGGCTCAAGACGGGGAGGAGGCCGCGGGTTTCTCGACCAGCACGCTATCGACCATTCTCAAAAGGTCGGCTGGCTCGTAGGGTTTGGGTAGAACGGCGCAGAAGCCGTATTCGCGATGATTGGACATAACGGGATCGTCGTAATAGCCGCTGGAGACGATGGCGCGCACGTGGGGATCGAGGCGGCGGATCCGCTCGATGGCCTCCTTGCCGCCCAGGCCGTGTGGAATGGTTAGGTCGAAGATGAGCGCATCGAAAGGCCGGCCGGACGCTTGGGCCGCCTGAAAGGCTTCCACGGCGTCCTCGCCATCCGCAGTTTCGACGACTTCGTAGGGACGAAGCCGAAGGATTTGCCCGATAAAGCGGCGAACCTGTTCGTCGTCTTCGAGCACGAGCACACGCGGGGGCGGGCGTTCCGCGGCTGGGGAAGGAGTAGCGGCGACGGCATCGCTGCCGGCTTCCAGAGGCAGCAGGAGAAAAATGGCCGTGTGAGAGCCTTCCCTGGTGTCGATGCTTATGGTTCCCTGGTGAGCCCGGGCGATGGATTCGCAGACAGTGAGACCCAGACCGGAAGCATTTTCATTTGAGCGGGTTGAGAAATAGGGCTCGAAAACGCGGGGAAGATCCGATTGCGCGATGCCCTTTCCCTCGTCGCGCACTTCCAGGTAGGCGTAGGCCCGTTCCGGGTCCAGGCGGGGAAGGGGAGAGATGGGAGGGCTGTTGCGATCGAGCAGGCGCGTGCGGAGGCGAATGGTCCCGCCGGAACCGAGGGCCTGTTCCGCATTGCGGAGGAGATTCTCCGCCAGACGGCGAATCTGATTGGGATCCACGGCCACGCGCAGAGGCACGGGCGCCCATTCGCATTCGACGGGCCAGGCCGCGGCGGCCGGGCGGCGCTCCAGCCACCCTTTGAGGAGTTGGTTGAGGTCGTGCACTTCACGAATGGGAGCGCCGCCCCGAGCGAAGGTGAGCAGTTGCTGGACCATGCCTTGCGCCCGGGATGCGGCAGCGCGTGCGCCATCGAGATCGGCTTCGCAGCCCGCCGGGAGCGGCTGATGCAAGCGGGCCATGTGCAAGTGACCAAGGAGCACGGTCAGGACGTTGTTGAAATCGTGGGCGAAGCCTCGCGCGAGAATCCCGAGGTTTTCCAACTTTTCTTGTCTGCTGTCTTGTTCCCGGGTCAGGATCCGGGCGGTGATGTCGTGAAGATGCAAGAAGACATGGTCGCCGGCGGGCTCGAGTTGGGCTCGCCACCAGCGGCGATCTTCCGGCTCGAAAACTTCGATTTCGATTCCTCCGTTCTGCCTGGCGCGCGGGAATTCCGAGCGCAAAGCGGAACTCAAGGCGGCGGCTCCGGGAAGTTCCCAAAGCGCCGCCCGCTCGACAGTTCCCTCCGGTGCGCCAAAGAGGCGCCGGGCCGCTGGGTTTCCCGATAGGAACCGGCCTTCCGCGGAGAGCCATGCCGCCGGGGAGGCGATTTGCTTGAGGATCGCGTCCTCTCCCGAAGGCGTTTGAGCGGGAGCGTTGGGTTGGAGGGAGATCGCGAGATCAGAGGTTTCGAAGGGACGAACCATGTATCCCAACGGATCGCCGGTCCCCGTGAAGCGCGTCTCCAGATAGAAGACCGGGATCCGGTGTCGAAAGGTCAAGTCTGCAGCGAGCAGCGGTTCGCAGGAGGCGTAACCCGGGAGGAGACTGAGGAAAACGGCGTCGGGGCGGTCATCCGCCACGAGTTGCTCAATCTCTTCGGGAGACGAGGCGAACCGGGCCGGAGCGAGGCCCGCGGTGCGCAAGACCGCGTTCACCTGGTCGCCCGGGAGATGTTCGTTCTCCAGAACCAGGACTCGGAGAGATTCCATGAGTCGGATGGCTTATTCGCCGACCCGCTCCGTGAAGTAAACAACAAACTCTGTTTCGCTGGACTCGGCCTCTTCGAAGCTTCCTCCGATGCGTTGAGCCAGCCGCTGGATCAATTTGAAGCCGAGACCCGAATGGGGAACTTCGGAAGGGGCTCCCCGAAGGCCGAGGCCATCGTCGATCACCGACAAGGCCAGGCGGTTTGCGTCTTGGCGGCGGATCCGAGCCAGGACGCTGCCGCGCGTTTCCCCTGGGAAACCGTGATGAATGGAGTTGCTCACCATTTCATTGAAAATGAGCGCGAGCGGACTGGCCACGGCCAGGTCGAAATGGTCTATTTCGAACTCGGCATGAAAACGGACGCGGCCGGCGGCGTAGAAGCACTCGACTAAGTTGGCCGCGTGTTCTTCTGCAAACCTCCGGAAATCGACGCGCTCCCTGCCTTCCTCGATGCGCAAGAGCTGATGGATAAGATAGAGCGTCCGGATCCGGTTGCGGGTGATGGGCAGCGCGTTCCACGGCAGGAGGTTCCGGTCTTCCTGGAAGGGTAGATTGACCAGCGCGTGGACGATTTGGAGGTTGTTGCGCAGGCGGTCGTGGACATCGGTCAAAGCTTCCCCGTGCGGCAAGGGTTCAGACGGAGGGCCCGGAGTGTCACCGGCGCTTTGGATAAAGATCACCGCATCCCGGGGACGGCAGGCAACGATCCGCGCCCGGCAAGAGACGGCGGAGTTCTCCGTTTGGTGGTTGAAATCGAAACGGACTTCCGTGTTTCCGTCATAGGCATCGGTGATCAGGGCTGCGCTTCGCCCGAGAAAGGAGGGAATGGCTTCCTCGATCGTCATGGGCCGGCCCTCGAGATCGGGTCGCGGGATGGCCGCCGCTTCCCCTTCCACCCATTCGATGATGTGGCCGCTGCGATCGGTCAGGATGATCAAACCGGGCGCCGCTTTGAGCAGGGCCCGGTTTTGTTCCTGGCAGATCTCCAGCTCCGCGCGCACGATGCGTTCCGCGGTCTCATCGTGGACGAAGAAGGCTTCGAAAAGCAGTTCCTTTTGGGCATCCCGCACCGCACAGATTTGGACCCGGGCCCAGACTGCTTCGTCCGGACTGGAGGCGGAGCGAAGAAGACGGAGATCCAGCGAAACGTTGCGGCCGCAAGAGGCGCGCATCCGATCCAGCTCTTCCTCCAAGCGAACGCGATCCCCGGGGTGAACGAGATCGGCAAAGGAAGTTCCGCGGAGACTCCGTTTGGGAAGACCGAGCATGTCTTCCAAGGCTGGATTGACATCGTGCAAGCTGTGTTGGGCGTCCGTCAGGGCGATTCCTACGCCGGAATCCCGAAAAAGGGCGCGGAAACGCATTTCGCTGTTTCGGAGGGTTTGTTCCTGGCGTTTGTCCTCGGTGACGTCGCTCAAGGTCAGCAGGAGACGGTTTTCCGGAAGGAGCAACTGGGGATGGATGCGCAGGAGGCGGGTGTTTCCTTCCGCATTGCGCAGGGCAAAGACGCGAGTGACTTGCCGCTGCCAAACGCCGGTGCGCCAGGATTCCAGGAGGCGTTCCCGTTGGCCTGGGTCTGCACATCCTTCCGCCAGCCAAGTTTCCATATCGCCGCAGCGCGTGACGGAACGCCCTAACAAATCGGCGTGACGGCGATTGGCGAAGAGCAGTTTTCCGTCCCCGTCCAACAAGACGATGCCGGTGGACAACTGGTCGAGGATCTCGGGGAAAATGCCCGGGTCGCGTTGGGGGCCGAGGGCCTCGTTGGATCCCGCGGACTCGCTTTCGGCGGCGGAGACGAAGGGCTCGGGAGTCGAGGCAGGCTGCTCGGGAGCCGGTTCCGGGGGCGGCGGGGCTCCGGTGGGATGGTCGGGCCGTGCGGGCGGGAGGCGGTCCCAAGTCTCTTGAAAGAAAATGGTGATTCCCCCGATGTGCCCGGAGCCATTGTGCCAGGGGCGGATTTCCCAGCGCAACTCTCCTCCAGATCCTGACTCCGAGGACGGCAGGGATTCCGATCCCTGGCGGATTTCACCCTGGAGGCAAGCGTCGTAGAGGGGTTTCCAAGCTGGATGCAAGTTGGGAAAGAGTTCCAGGTGGCTGCGACCGGTCAGTTCGCTGTCGCCCAAATCGAACTGTTCCCGCCAGCGGCGATTGGCCAGGACGTAATGCAGGTCCCGGTTGAGCATGGCGACTCCGATGGGCGTCTCCCGGAGCCAGATCCGGGCGGGATCTTCTGGTGTGCCCGTGTGGTGTCCGGTGAAGAAGGGCTGGAGCGCTCCTGGTGAGGAGTATGCCGCTGGGGAAGTTTGGTGAAAGCGAAGCCGCCGCCACCGGTCAAAGGACACCAGGCGCTGGCGCAAGGTTTCCGGATCCAGGGGAAGGGCGACCAAGTCGTTGAGGCGGAGCTTGGCGACGAGGGCTTCGCGGGAGGTTGTGCCCACGGTTCCGACCCCGAGAAGATAGAGGGGCCGGCCGGATTCCTCGCGAAGCCAGGAGATCAGCTTGTCGGTTTCATCCGGATCCTTGGCTGAGAGGTCGAGGAGGACCAGATCATGTGAGGCGAAGGCGGCGCGGGCGCCGGAGGTTCTGGGCGCTCGATCGACCTCGAAGCCCGCTTCCTCGAGGGCGCTTCGGATTTCATCCCAACAGCCTTTGTGGTGGCCCACGGCGAGGGCCTTGACCCCGGTTGCAACTTTTCGGGAAGCAAGCATTTCAGATTTGCGAGAATTTCTCGAATCTGCATTAAGCGCATGCGACGAACATCGAGGCAAGTCTAATATCGTGGTGAAATGGAGCTTGCCGGGCGGAGGGACGGTGCGCTCTGACCGTGATCAGTCGCGGTGATAGGGCTCTCCCCGGAGAAGGGTGTGGACCCGGTAGAGCTGTTCCAGGAACACCAGCAAAGCCAGCTCGTGTTGGAGGGTGAAACGGCCGAGCGCCAGGATCCGGTCGGCTCCGCTGCGAAGTTCCGCTGGATGACCGCCGGCTCCGCCGACCCAGCAGGCGATGGTGCTCCGGGCCTCGAACTGCCAGCCCTCGATGAGTGCGGCGAACTCCCGCGTGGTGAGAAGTTCTCCGCGTTCGTCGAGAAGCAGATGCACTGGGCGCGGTTCGCACTGCCGCCGGATGGATTGGACCACGGAGGGATCGACTTTGCGCAGTGGAGAGAGTTCGACCTCCGTGTAGGGGCGCAAGCGTTGCAAGTATTCGCGGCATCCCTCGCGGATGAAGGGTAGAGCCGGTTTACCGACGGGCAAGAGCAGCCATCTCAAACAGTGAGAGAAATGCGGGCTAGATCTTGGCGATGTCGAAGGGGCTCCGATAATCGCGACTGAGCAATTTGTTGGCTTCGTCCGAGCCTTCGCCGGTGAAGATTTCTTGCTCCGGATCGATCTCCAGGGCCGCGCCGAGCACTGGGCGGAAATCGTGGAGGTCGACGTTGTTTGCCACGAGGTGTTCTTTGAAGCTTTCGTAGGTGGCCAAGGCGGCGTCGTTTCCTTGGAGCCGCTCGCTCACAGTTTCCGGCTTGGTCCACCGGCCCAGGCGGTGCGAAAGGTTGGCCAAATGACAGATCGCGGCGGAGAGATGCCCGGCAGCGGCGTCTCCGAAGATATCGGATTGTTTCCGGCTTCGCACGGCGTTGATGAAGTGGGTCTGGTGCTCCCCGCCCCCGGTGAAGCCGAATTTACGAATGCGTTTGCCGGAATTGTCGTAGGCGCCGGCTTCGGCGATGTAGCCGTTTTCGCAGTGGATGACGTTTCCGACGTCCACACCGGCGGGATGATCGGACGACACTTTATAGACGGGCCGGTTTTCCATGCCCGCTTTCATTCCTAGGCCGCGCACTTCGAAGATGACCAGGCCTTCCGGGTATTCAAACAAGGCGAACTGGGTATTGGGGGATTCGCCGTCGTCGTTGTAACCGAAGCGGCCTCCCACGCTCAACACGCGTTGGGGGAGCTTCTCGGCGCCGATGGCCCAGCGAGCGATGTCGGTCTGGTGAACTCCCTGGTTGCCGAGGTCGCCGTTTCCGTAAGCCCAGAACCAGTGCCAATCGTAATGGAACTGCTCTCGAAGGACGGGCTCGAGCTGAGCGGGCCCGCTCCAGAGGTTGTAATCGATGTGGTCAGGGACGGACTGCGGGCCGTTCACTTTGCCGATGCTCTTGCGCCGTTTGTAGCAGAGCCCGCGCGAGACCTTGACCGGACCCAGTTCACCGGAGCGGAGGAACTCCATGGCCTCGATCCAGCCCGGATCGGAGCGGCGCTGCATCCCGGCTTGCACGATGCGCTCGTATTTCTTGGCCGCTTCGGCGAGAGCCTTGCCTTCGGCGATGTTGTGAGTGACGGGTTTTTCCACGTAGACATCCTTGCCGGCTTGGCAGGCGTGCACGGCCATGGGAGTGTGCCAGTGATTTGGGGTGGCGATGACGACGGCATCCACATCGGAGCGGTCCAAAACATGGCGGTAATCCTGGTAGCCGTCCACCTGGCGGCTGTTGTCCGTGAAGCGGCCTTTGGCCCTCTCGACGTGCGTGAGGTCGGCGTCCGCCACAGCGACGATGCGCACGCCGGGGACATTTCCGAAATCGTCGATATGGGCGCTGCCCTTGCCTCCCACGCCGAGGATGGCGATCCGGATGTCTCCGTTGGAGCCTTCGGACTGGGCCCAAGTCGAGCGCCGGGTCAGGGTGAGACCGGCTCCGACGAAACCGGCGGTCTTGGCGGTGGACCCGAGAAAATCACGGCGAGAGGGTTGGGTGCTCATGGCGGGTGCAGAGGTTGTGATCCGGGGCCGGCGCGCGCCGGTCATCCGAGTGATCACCGGAAGGCTGACACAGGAGGCGAAGGGAGAAAAGGTTTTTCCTTGCCTGAGAATGTTGGGATTCGGTTCCAGGTGAGAGGGCGTGGGTCTCGGGAGCAGTCCGGGGTTTCGCGATTACGCGGTTCTTGGAGCCGGGAAGAAGTTTCCTCCTCGAACCGTCTTGAAGGGCGTGTCGATTTATTCGGGAATGACGTGCGGTTACGGGATCTTGCGCCCATTCAGGAAGTGCTCTTCTGGGCCACCCTCAGCCGGCGAACTCGAAACCAAGCGTGTCGTCTCCGTGCAGGACCTCGCCGAGCACGGGGACGGGGAGGAATTCTTCGAGAATCGACCGGTTCATGATGGAAGCGGCATCGCGTTCGTCTTCGACTTGATTGAGGATGACGCCGGCGCAGGAAAGCCCGGCGGCGAGGACGCTTTCAACCGTCAGCAAGGTGTGGTTGAGGGCTCCGAGACGGTTGCGGACGACAACCAGCACCGGGAGTTTCAGGCGCACCGCCAGATCGGCCATCGTTGCGCCGGGGGCAAGCGGGGCTCTCCAACCTCCCGCGCCCTCCACCACGATTCGATCGAAGCGGCTGGCGAGGCGACGGCAACCCGTCGCCAGTGCATCGAGATCGGGCGTCCGGTTCTCAATTCGTCCCGCGGCGAGAGGAGCCATTTCGGCGCGCAACCAGATGGGGTTGACTTCGTCTATGGTGGGGCCGGCCGAGCTGGCTTCGTGAAGCAATGCAGCATCGGAGCGGCTGCCGCAACACACCGGTTTATAGCCCACAGCGCTGTGTCCGCATTGGCGGAGAGCCGCGAGGAGAAGACGGCAAACGTGGGTTTTCCCCACGCCCGTGTCCGTGCCGGTTACAAACCATCCTTTTGGCGCTTCCGGAGGGGCTGTCATCATGTGGATTACCGGATTCTTCGAGCGGGGCCAAAACTTCAGCGCCGATCCGGGATCGGACAACCCCTCTCCGCAAACGCCGCAGCGGGTTCCCAGCGTTGACGGGACAGTTCTCGTGGATATAGCCCGGAGAAGCCCACAACCCCTTTCACGATCTGACCATGACCACGATGTCCTCAGCGGCGTTTGCGTCGCGTTGTCGTCTCTTTTTGCCCGGCGTTCTGCTCGGCGCCGGCGTCCTACTCTCCGGATGCTCGCCGGAAGACTCCAAGGGCCCTCCGGAGACGGCCATGCCGAGGACAGGAGACGGCCAGATTCCCGAAGAGACTGGCTCGGCCGGAAAGTCCAACCATCCCCGGTTCCTCGGCGCGACTTTTGCTGAGAACATCAGCGCGCTTCCTCTATCCGAGCGGGTTCCAGGAACTTGGGAGAGCGTCGATACTGCCGACGTCGAGGGATCGGGGGTAGAGCACGTCGCTCTTCGGTTCGGGGACGAAGGAAGCGTGCAAATGGCCTCTTACAGCCTTGATGGGGTTTCACCCTTACGGCAGGAAGGGACCTATCAGATTGAGGACGAGGTGCTTCAGATCGTATTTCCTGCCAATCAAGAGCCCAAGGTCACCTTCGAGGGGGACGATTTGATTCTCCATGATGTCTCCGGTGGGGCCAAGGTGCGATTTCGAAAACGCATTCAGGACTTGCCGTTGGAGGATACTCCTGGCGAAGGCGGAGCCTGAAGGGCGTGTTGATTTATTCTGCAACACCGCGTCGCGCGCCGTCAGAGCAGGGCGAAAGTAGCGCTCCGCCAGCCGGCCAGCTGCGCGACCCTTGGGGCATAACTTGTTGAAAGCGTTGGTTTTGTTGCTCGTCGGTCACGAATTTCAATTCGCTCCCTCCTCGCGCCGTGCCAACCCTTCCACCAAGTCCCGCGCGGCATCACCGAATAAATCGACACGCCCTGAACGGTGGTCCCTGAGTAACTCAGGTCGAACTACGGGTGCGATCCCGGCGGCTCGATGACGCCTTTCGAGCTGTAGTCGAAGACTCCGGAAAAAAGGTCGGCCAGTCCGGAGGTCGAAATGTCCCCTGGATCACCGGTTACATTGCGGTAACGGCCGGTTCCGGCTATCGGATAGAACGAACCGTGGAATGCGCCATCGATGAGGGAAAGCGACACGGCGATGGCAAAGGTGATGGTGCTGCCGTCGGCGAACGAGGAAGTGAATTCACCGCGGAAAGACAGAGTCACAGGATCCTCCAAGGCGACGGTGAGGTCATATACCGAGCCGAATGGCCCCAGTGGGTGGGAAGTTCCCTTATCCGTGGCCTGGAGTTGGGCTGATTCCTGAATTCCTATGACCACGGCGAACACGGAAAGCAGGGCTTCCCCGTCGAGACTGGCTGAACCCCGGCTGTGAAAAGGAATCTCGGTTTCCCGGCCTTGGGGAAGGCTGGCAACAGCCTGGTGATGCACCACTAGGCCGAGCAAGAGGGCGGGCAGGAACTGTCGAGGAAAGCGTAAGAAGGTGGCTGTCATGGCCGTGAGAAATGAGGCGAATCTGGGCTGAGAAGGGGATCGCATAAACCAGCCATACAATCCCACCGCACTCGCGACAGATGTCCCTAGACTGCGCCGCGCCTCTCGTCAAGAACGAATCAGAAAGGAGGCAGCGGTTTTTTTGCACGGAGGCCGGGATCAGGAAGAAGAACCAGAGGCAAAGGCGGTGGATGGAATTCCTGCGAAATCCAGTTGCGTTCCCGTCTCGGAGGCCAGCGCACCTCAGTCCCCATGGGTCGCAGCGCAGCGCAGCAGAGACAGTGTGAGAAATGCGGGCTAGGATCGAGCCGCGCGGAACATTTGTTTGGTATGACGATCGCCTTTGTACTGTTGCTGCTGCTGGCGGCGGTCGTTCTTTTTCTGACGGAGAAGGCTCCGGTCGATGTGATCGCCCTCTCTCTCGTTGCGGCGCTTGCCTGTTCGGGGATCCTTACTCCTGCAGAGGCGTTTGCGGGGTTTGGGAGCGAGATTCTCGTGGTCCTGGCTTCGATTTTTGTCCTGAGCGGGGCCCTGCAGAGGAGTGGTTTGCTGGAGAATCTGGCGGCGGCGGCGATCTCCACCGGCCGGGGCGGGGCCCGGCGGCTGACGCTCCTGGTGATGGCGGTGCCTGGCCTTGTCTCCGCTTTCATGAACAACACCACGGTGACAGCCATGTTCCTACCACCGGTGATGGGAGTGGCGCGGCGCTCGGGAGTGCCCGCATCCCGGCTACTTATGCCTTTGAGTTTTGCGTCGATTCTCGGCGGAACCTGCACGCTGATAGGCACTTCGACCAACGTCGCTGTGAGTGGATACATCGCCCACGCGGGCATGACTCCTCTGGGGATGTTCGAGATGGCTCCGATCGGGTTGGTGCTTTTGACGACGGGAATTATCTACATGGTTTTGGCGGGACGCCGGATGTTGCCGGCTGCGGCGATCGAGGAGGTCACTCCACCCGAGGTGTGGCGCCAGTACTTGTGCGAGTTGCGGATACTTCCAGGCTCTCCCTTGGCGGGCCAGCGCGCCTTTGATTGGGAGCTGGGCCGGATTGACTGCCGTATCCTCAAGGTGGTGCGCGGGAGGGAATCTTATCTCCCGAGTTCAGAGGTGATCCTCGATGTAGGAGACACCCTCTTGGTGGAGGGAAAAGTGGAAGATCTCCTCCGGGTGCAGTCGATCGAGGGAATCGAGATCCGGACGGGGCTGGCGCCGGATTTGGCCCGGATCGGTGAGGCGGACGTGCGAGTGGGCGAAGTGATTGTACTTCCCCGCAGCGAGTTGGTGGGTCAGACCCTCCGGGAGATCGGTTTTCGCCAGCGCTACGGCCTGTTGGCCTTGGCCCTCAATCATCAGGGCACGGCCCAGATTCAGCGGCTCCCAGACGTTCCCATTGCTGTTGGCGACGTCTTGCTGGTGCAGGGGCGCCGGGACCGCTTCGAGTCGCTGCGCCGCCATCCCGGGCTGCAAGTCCTCGGTGAATACCATCCGCCGGCGAAGGGAGGGTGGCGAGGCTGGTTGACTGCGGTGGTATTTTTCGCGGCGATCGCCGTAGCAGGAACAGGGTGGGTTCCCTTGGCCGGCGCTCTCCTGTCTGCTGCAATCATCGTCATCTTGACGGGAGCAATTCCCATCGAGAAAGCGCGGGAGGCCATTGATTGGCGGATGCTGCTTTTGATCGGGGGGATGACGGCCTTGGGGACGGCCATGGAGAAGAGCGGCGCGGCGAGCGAGCTGGCAGAATGGGTGGTGAGAATCTTTCAGCCGATGGGATTGCGCGGCGTGCTGGCGGGATTCTTCTTCCTCACCATCCTTCTGACGCAGCCCATGTCCAACGCCGCGGCGGCCTTGGTGGTCCTGCCGGTGGCCTTGGATGCGGCGGAGATGCTGGACGCCAACGGGCGAACCTTCGCCATTGCGGTGATGCTGGCGGCTTCCATCTCATTCATTGCGCCTTTCGAACCCTCGAATTTGCTTGTTTACGGACCGGGGAAATACCGCATCCGGGATTTTGCCGTCGTGGGCGGCAGCCTGACCGTGTTGCTTTCCGTGGTTGTGCTCTGGCTGTTGCCCTCCATCTGGCCGTTGATTTAGACCATTAGATCATCACTGGCGTCAAAAAAAGCTTGCGCGGCAGCTCGGGATTCTTCACAATGCGTTCTTCAAGGGCGCATTGTCCGCGAAACCCTTTGTCATCTATTCCAATGAGAAACTGGAAGTTTGTATCGCTTTTGTCGTCCGCCGTGCTTTTTGCCGCCGGTGTATCGGGAGTTGCCGCAGTTTCTGTGGCCAATGGAGATTTCGAGCAGGACACCGCTCTTTTTACAGTGTGGCCGGGATATGTCGATGGGGGCGGCGTCAATCCTTCGAATATTTCTGGGTGGACGGGGGAAGGCGGCCGTGGGATCAACCCTGTGGTTCCAAACGGACCGGGGGATGCTCCTTTTCGCGACAACGGAACCAACGCCACCAGCATCGCGTTTCTGCAGGGGAACTCATCGATTTCTCAGTCACTGAGCGGGTTCAGTGTGGGGGTGATCTATGTGGTCAGCCTCGATTTCAACTCTCGCAATTGCTGTGGGGCCTTTCCCAGTGCGGAGTTGGTGATCGACGACACGGTGCTGGCCAGCAGCGCCGACCTTTTCCCGGCGCCTGGAGTCATTCCCCCGGTTGGCGACAATCCGTGGTATCATGCGGATGTTCCGTTCATGGCCACTTCGGACACGCATGTGTTGACCATCCGGTCCATAGTGCCCGAGGGTGATGCAACGCTGCTCGTCGACAACATCTCTGTGACACAGATTCCCGAGCCGGTGTCCCTCAGTTTGTTGGCCGGCGGTCTTGGGTTGCTGGCCTTAAGGCGCCGGCGGAAGTAAGGGAAGGTTTCCAAGAAGGCCTCCTGCCCGCGAACGCTTTAGGCGGTACGATCAGAGTGTCCGCCCCGCCCCCCGGTAGCGGGCCGTGCCATGGCACGGCCGCCCACCCTTTGACCTCGATGGCGAGGGCCAAAGGAGGGCGGGTTTTCCAACCCGCCTCCTAGGATCGCGGACAGACATGTCCACCCCTCGGTAGTGGGGCGTGCCATGGCCACTATCCATCTTCGCTCGCCACGGCGCTCCGCGCCGAGAGAGAGCGGCGATGCTTGGATCCGCTCGCCAGATCAGGAGTCCTGAGGATATGGCGAGGCCGGGCCATGCGCGAGGCCGCTCTCAAACCACTTTCCAAGATCCGCGATAGTTGCGGGTGAGCCAGTCCGCGTTGCCGGAACCGCCGGTGAAAGCAAACTTGGCCGGATCCCATTGGAGTTTTTCGCCGTGGTAATAGGCGAGGTTCATCAGGTGGCAACAGATGGCGGTGTGTGCGCCGACGCCTTCATGGGTGATGGGCTTGGCGCGCGACGACATGCAGGCGAGGAAATCGCGGATGTGATTGTTGCTGCGATAGAGTTTGACCTGGGGCTCCGCGAGAAAGTCGCGATCGGTGAGGGCAAGGGCTGACTCGAGGGATCCCCCGTCTTCGCGGGCCAGGAACTGAGCCACCTTCTCGCCCTTTTGCAGGAAGGCGAAGCGGCCGCGATCCACGGCCACTTGACCGTCCTCTCCGTGAAAACGCACGCCGATGTCGCCGCCGTGTTTGACGGTGACGCCGTTGGAGTAAACGAGCGTGGCGCCGCGATCGCCGCCGTCCTTCGGGGGGATGGCTTCCACCGGGCCGCTCTCATCCATTCCCAGTCCCCACTGGGCGATATCCAGATGGTGCGCTCCCCAGTCCGTGACCATGCCGCCGCCGTATTCGCGGTAGTCGCGCCAGGAAGGGAAATGGCGATGGACACCCCGCGGACTGAGAGTCGAATTGTAAGGACGCTCCGGGGCAGGGCCCAGCCAGAAGTTCCAATCGAGGCCCGGCTCCAAGTCTTCCTCCGGAAGGTCGCAAGGTTTCCCGGGAGGTCCGAAGCTGCATTCGACCCGCTCGATCTTTCCAATGTGACCGTTGCGCACGAGTTCGCAGGCGACGCGGAACTCCGTCATGGATCGCTGCATGGAACCGGTCTGCAGGACGCGCTGGTTCTTCTCGACGGCGGCCATGACGGCAACCCCCTCATGAATGTTGTGCGTCAGCGGTTTTTCGCAGTAGACGTCCTTGCCGGATTCCAGCGCCGCGATGGTGATGATGGCATGCCAATGGTCCGGAGTGGCGATGACCACGGCATCGATGTCGTCGCGCCCGGTGATCTCGCGGAAATCCACATAAGCCTGACAGCCGGTCCAGGCGGCGCCCGTTTTTTCGGAATAGAAGCGCTCGACTTGTTTGAGGGCGGCTTCCCGGCGGGTCGTATCCACTTCGCACACGGCAACGGCTTGGGTGTCGGATTGTCCCATGAAGTTGCCCAGGAGACCTCGATTCTGAGTGCCCATACCGACGAAGCCGAGCTGGATGCGATCGTTCGGTTTGGTGTCGGCCGACCAGATATGAGAGGGGAGAATGAAAGGCGCGGCGGCGGAAGCGCCGGCGCCGATAAAGCGGCGGCGGGAAAGGCGGAGAGGACGGGGATTCATAAGGGCAGCAGCATGGGGGAAGGCGAGGGCGCTGTAAACCCTGTAAACCGGAACCTTGCAGGCGGGACAAAAATGACCTGATTCACAAGCGCAAATCCCATATGTAACTGATTGTCAATCATATAATATATTAATATATTTATAAATATTAATATGGTTTAAGCTCTTTGGGGACCGCGAATAGAAAACACTTCTTTCTCGTAAAATAGTTTATAATCCCATTGTATACATTGCATACCGGGACAGCTACTTGGAGCCAATTCGCTGGACCTTGTCCATCGCAGCGGCCCCAGCTTCCATCATTCTTCAATCAGCCGGAATTCCAGAATCCCGCCGGAGTACTCCTCCTGGAGATCTGCTTCAAGGCGCACGGCGCTGGTTCTCACTTCGGGGAACTCGAGGCGATTCCACGCGTCCGTGGAGATGGATGAAGGACCGGCTTCGGCGAGCGGTTTCCAAGAATCGTCCACGCGGGCGAAGAGGCGCCAGGCCTTGGGGATGCGGCATCCTCCCTGGGGACCATCGTCAAACCAATACACTTCAAAGCCCCGCAGACTTCCAACCTTTTCAAACTCGCAAACAATCCACTCGGTGGATCCCTTGCGCTCCCACCAGGTGAAGCGAGGCACAGTCTGGTCGTTAGAGGAAGAGGGTTCGATGCGATCGGCGACAGCGGTGGGAGAATCGAGTTCGAAACAGTGCGAAGCAGTGACTTTCCAAGGTTGGGGGACGGGCGGACTCTGCCACGCGTGGCCTTCGCCTTCTGGGGCGGCCACGGGAAACGCGGAGATGCGCAGCCGCGCCGCGCCCATGGGGACGAGGCGGATGACTTCCTCCGGTTCGCCGGTCGACACGGGGCTGGCCTGAAGGGGCGCCACGAGCCCGAAGCGGTCGAGCTGCCATTCCGGAACCCTGCGGCCCCGGGCCAGGAGTTCCACGGGAGCGCCATCGAGGGTGAAGGGCGTGTTGCCTGCGGGCCAGGGGCGCTCGATCGTTTCGAAGGACCCGGCGGGGTGCGATGGGTCGATGACCAACGCAAAGTTCCATGGGGAGGCAGGATGAATCTCCCAACCCGGCCAAGAGTCCGTGCCGCCGGATTGTTCGTAGCGTTCCTCGATGCGCAGGGAGAAGGTGAGGGGACCGCGATCGACGGAGACGCAGTCGTGGTTTTGCGACCACGTGCGCAAGGAGACTTCCATGGGGAGCTTCAGGCGAATGGAGTCCCCGCTCTCCCAGGTCCGGTCGATGCGAATCCAGTGACCGGGTTGAGCTGCGAAATCCTGGGTTTCGCCGTTGATGCTGAGTTGCGGCGACCGGCACCAGCCCGGAAGGGGTAGAAACAGAGGAAAGGCCACTGGAACCGCGGTTTCCAAGCGGAGTTCGACCGTCTCGTCGAAGGGATAGCGGGTCAGGGTCTCGATGCGGATCTCGGCCCCCGCCGCTCCGGCTTGCGCAGCCACGCGGGATTCGGCGGGGAAGATCAGGGCCAGGCCATTCCCTGGTGTGGCCATCCAAAGGTGCTCTGCGAAGTAGGGCCAGGCGTGGCCGAAGTTATGCTGGCAGCAACGGTGCAGATGGGGATTCATGTGGAGCATGGGACCGCCATTTTGGAATCCGGGAGCCTTGTGAGATGCGTCGGAAACGGCGAGGTTCGGCGCGGTTAGATAGCGCAGGGCGCGCAGATCGCTGGTAAGGGCAGCGGGGAGAGAGTTGAAAGCGACGTCTTCGCAACGTGCGGCCCAGACCAGATCGCCGGTGACGGCGAGCAAGCGTTCGCAACTGAACATCATTTCGGCCATACCGCAGGTTTCGACGGCCTGACGAGGATCAAAGAGTCCCGGCCGGCAGTTTTCGTCCCCGGCGAAGAGTCCGCCCGGCACGTGCCCGAAAGCTTCTCGAATGGTGTTCCAATTGCGTTCGGCGGCGTCGCGATGCCGGGTTTCGCCGGATTGCGCCCAGAAGAAAGTGGGACCGCCGAAGGCCTGAGTCATGTTGACGTTGTGCCAGTTGGCCACGCCGCCGGTCCAATCGGCGGTGTGGCGATGGATCTTTGCGGCGAGGCGGAGCAAGTCCGTCGACAGAGCCGGGTCGTCGATGCGGTTGTAGAGCCAATAAACGCTCCACAGGTTGTCGGCGGCGCGTTGTTGCTGCCAGTAAGGGGGGAGGAAGTCTTCCTCGGGCACGCTCAGTTGCCAGCGGAAGTAGCGGGTCATGAAATCGAGGATCCGGCGGTCTCCGGTGAACTCATGATAGGATTGAAGACACTTGAGCATGACCATGTTCGGCCAGAGATCGTATTTCCCTTCCGTGCTGCTTACCGTGCTTATCGCTCCGCTGCCCTGCGGTCCGAAGAAACCGTCCGCGCGTTGGCTGGCGAGGGCGGCTTCGATCCAGATGCGGGCTTCTGCAATCTGGCCGGCGGAGCCGGTGAGGTAGGCGCAATCGGCGAAACCTTTGAGCCAGTAGGGAACTTCTTCCCATCCGTGGTCGCCCTGGCCATCGGGGCTCAACCAAGAGTTGTTCTCGCGCTCAAGAAAGGAACTGATCTCGTTGAGATGTCCGTGAAACCCGGCGCTTTGAAGCTCCAGCTGGCGGCGAATCCAGCCCCGCGCTTCGATGGAGGCGATGGGAAGTTTGATCAGGGGATTGGGCCTCAGCGGAGCGCGGTTGCCCGGGTAGAGCGTGTTGCGGGGAACAACCGCATCGGCGGGAACAGGAACCACTTGGACGGCTGAGGGCAAGCTCATGGGTAGGGCAGTGAGGGCGGCGAGCACATAACCGGGGAGTTGTTGGGCGAGGAACTCGGAGGGCTTCATGGTTGGGGAGAGGGACCTGCCATAGCATGGTGCATGGGCGGAGGTCTTGGCAACCGGGTTCGCGAAACTGTATGAGAAGTCCGGGCTAGGAAAGCGCCGGTTGCGGGGGTTTCACGGCCGCTTTCCAAGCGAGCATCACGATGACGATATCGACGATCAGACAGAGGCAGGCGGCGGGAAACACGTTCCAGGCCAGCGGTATCAGGACGTGACCCGGGCTGGTCATGTGCATGACCCATCGCAAGCCCATGATCCAAAGGACGAACAGGACGATATCAAGGACCAAGAGCGGGAAGAGCAACGCGTCGAACAGGGCGAGGGGCAGGCCGGTGATGCGTCCCTGGGAATGGCGGATGTCGCTGATCGACATGAGGCCCAGAATGGTGGCGACGAGAGGGGCGGACAAGCCGATTACCGCTGCAAACAATAGGATCGGGAAAACCAAGATCGTCGGCGAAGCATTCGGAGCCGGCGCCACACCCGCGGGCGTCACGGACACGACATGCGTCACGGTGAACATGGGAACGATGACTCCGGCGACGAGAAGGAATCCCAGCACACCACAGAGGGCTCCGGCGATCGCCTTGCGCGAGAATCGGGGGCTCATTGCGGGTTGCAGAGCGGGCGAAGTGGGGGAGACAAGCTCTGTCGCACCATGGCCGGGAGAGGAAGGAGAAGCCGCCGCAGCGAGTTGTTCGGGGCGCAGCGCCGGAGGCGCGGGCGCGGGGGCTGGAGCCTGAGTGATATGCTCCACATCGGATTTGATCTCTCCGGCCTGTTGATAGCGCAGGGCGGGCTCCTTCTCGAGACTGCGCAAGACGACTTCGTCGAGGCGCAGATCGATCTGAACGCGCTGAGACGGTTTCGGGAACCGGCCCAAGGGAAGCTCGCCGGTGAGCATTTCGTAGAAAACCACTCCCAACGAGTAAATGTCGGCCCGGTGATCGACGTTGCGGGAACCTTCGACCTGTTCGGGGGCCATGTAGGTGAGAGTGCCGAGAAGCCGGTCGGTGGCAGTGAGCGTGTGTCCGGGTTTGCCGGGATCGATCAATTTGGCAATTCCGAAGTCGGCGATTTTGACTTGGCCGCAGCGGTCCAAGAGGATGTTCTCCGGTTTGATGTCGCGATGCAGCACGCCTTGGGAGTGGGCGAATTGCAAGGCCTCACAGATTTGAGGAACGATGCGGAGGGCCTGCTCGGGCTCGAGAGAGCGGCTCCGGATGGCCTGACGCAGGTTCACCCCATCGACGAGTTCCATCACCAGATAGAAAAGCTCGCCGCGGTTGCCGAAGTCATGGATAGCGACGATGTGAGGATGGCTGAGGCGGGCTAAGGTGCGGGCTTCCCGGGCGAAACGCTCGGCAAACTCTGGGGAGTCCGCTGCTTCCTCGGGAAGAACTTTGAGAGCCACGAGGCGATCGAGCTTTTTCTGGCGTGCTCGATAGACGGCTCCCATGCCGCCGCGCCCGATCAAGCCTAGAATCTCAAACTCCGGCAACAGGTTGCCGAGAGTTTCCGGGCTCGGGGGTTCCCAACGCCATGATCCCGTGGCGGATCGAGTGTCCTGTTCAAGCCCACGGGCCAAAAGCTCCCGTTCGTCGAGTCCGGCGAGTGCGGCCGGAGACGGAGATTCCGGTTGTGAATTGGGAGTGGGTCCGGTCATTTCGGGTGAATTCTGCGGTGTCATCGCGTTCTGAACGGATTCGGGTTCGGAGTTACAGCATGACGCAAGATTGCTACGCGACGCTTCAAGCGACCCCCCTCGGTGCGGCGGGCGCTGCGGGAGGAGGCTTCTTCGCGGAGCGTAGAGCCAAAAGAATGAGCACCGTGTCGACCAAGAGTGCGAGCAATGCTCCTACCGCTCCGCCTAAGAACATGGCGGCCTCCTTGCCGGAGATGGTCTTTTCGGGATCTGTAACCAAGGTGAAGAGGAAGGAGGCCATGGCGGAGCAGGTTGCGATGAGGAGCAGGTCCAACACGAGCAACGGCCAAAGGAGAGCGCAGCCCAATGCCAGAGGCAGACCGGCAAGCGCTCCGTGAGCGTGCCGGATGTCGCGAATTCCCATCAGCCCGAGGACGGTCGTGCCCAGGGGTGCGGTAACGGCGAAAGGAAGCAAACACCATCCGCCGATGCTGAGCAACTGGGAGAGAAGGATGCTCTCCTGAATCGCGTTGGCCTGAGACGCGCCGATGGCCAGGAAACTGAGTGGTGTGCAGAGGGCCCAAATGGCTCCCCAGAGCGCTTTCCGGGAAAAGGGCGGTGTAGTGTGAGGTTGAGCTGGCGGGTGCATGCCCGAGTCAGCGAGGAGAATTGGGGGGACGGGCGCGGGAACGGCCGAGGAAAGAGAGTCGACGTCCTGTTTCACTTCGCCCGCCTTTTGGTAGCGCCGGTCCGGTTCTTTCTCGAGCGCCCGAAGGACAATCTCGTCGAGACGGACATCGACCTGGACCTTTTGGGACGGATTCGAGAAGCGGCCGATGGGAAGTTCCCCTGTCAATAACTCATAAAAGACCACGCCCAGCGAGTAGATGTCGGCGCGGTGATCGACCTGCCGGTTGCCTTCGACTTGTTCGGGAGCCATGTAGGAAATCGTGCCCAGGAGGCGGTCGGTAGCCGTGAGAGAAGCCTCGGGCAGTCCTCCATGCATGAGCTTGGCCAAGCCGAAATCGGCGATCTTCACCCGGCCGCTGCGGTCGAGCAGGATGTTCTCGGGTTTGATGTCGCGGTGGATGACTCCCTGAAGGTGCGCGTATTCCAAGGCGTCGCAGACTTGCCGAACAATCTTGAGGGCTTCGGCGGGTTGGACGGAGCCGGAACGGATGCCGCGGCGCAGGTTCAAGCCGTCGACATACTCCATGGTCAGGTAGAAGAGGTCACCGGTTTGCCCGAAATCGTAGATGGTGACAATGTTAGTATGATTGAGCCGGGCCAACGTGCGCGCCTCCCGGGCGAAACGCTCGGCAAATTCCGCGGACTGGCTCGATTCCGGCGGCAGGATCTTGAGTGCGACGATGCGATCCAACCTCGGTTGGCGAGCCCGGTAGACGGCGCCCATTCCGCCGCGCCCGATGAGTTCCTCGATCTCCAAATCGGGAAACCGCGCTCCCAACTCCAGCGCAGAAGGCGGTTGCCAGGAACGGTTGCCGGCGGCAGGAAGCGTATCCGAATCCAGGCCTCGGGCCATGAGCACATTGGGATCCAGGCCGTCCAGGGTCTCCTCGCCGGCGGGAGGAACAGGAGCTTCGGGAGTCGTATTCATGATGGGATGTCTCGGGCAAGGGGATTTCTGGCGTCTGCGTATATCTGAACCGAATCGGCGCTGCGATTACAGGGAAGGACTGAAAAAAATCCAGGACCGGCGCCGGCAAGGATTATCCGAGAGAACGGAGCAGATGGAGAATCTCCGCCCGGATCTCTTCTTCGGAGTTGCTTTCGAGCGTGTCGGCGACGTGGCGGTGGAGATGTTCGCGGAATCGGCGGCGGAGCCGGTGGACGGCGACTTTTACGGCGTTTTCAGAAATGCCGAGATCCGCTGCAGCCTTGGTGTAGGAGCCTTCCGGTTCGGTCCCGCCCAGGAAAGCGCGCAGGACGTGGAACTGCCTGGCATTGCCTAGATTGTCGTAAGAGATCCGAACATCCGCCAAGGTGCGTTCAAGCATACGCCGGGCCCAAAGCCGGTCGTAGAGGATCTCTGGATCGGAAGGCTCGACAGGTTCCGCGGCGAGGCGTTCTTCAGCCCAGGCTTGATCCAAGGAAACCGGACGGGTTCCGCCGCCGCGTTTGATGGTCCGCTCGCGGCGCCGGGCGTTCAAGAGAAAGTGCTTGAAGGCGGCCAAGAGATAATTGCGGAGGCGGCCGCGTTGTTGGTCGGCATGCCCAAAGACATCCTTTTCCAGGACGGTCTGAAAGAAATCCTGAGTCAGATCTTCGGCGTCTTCTGGCGACCAGCCATCGCGGCGGACGTAGGCATAGAGCGGATACCAATAGTCCTCGCAAAGAGAGGCGAGAGCGCCGCTCGCGCTTTCGTGATCTTCCCGCGCTCGCAGCACGAGACTCCAACGGGTCTGGGGAAAGGCGTGGGCAGGCCGCAAGCGCTCTCCCGGAGAGGGTTCAGGCGCGTCGGAGTGGTCGGGAGCCATGGAAAGCGGACGGAGCCGGACGGGTTCCGGATTGGATGGCCACCATAGGCCATTCGGAAACGAAAACGAATGCGCGCCGAGATAGGGCTGCGAAACTCAATGCCCTTAGGGTACAGTATGAGAAATCCGGACATCTCTCAAAGATGCGCTCCATTCCCACCGCTGCTGTCCAATGCCCGAGTCGCAAATGCAAACAAGCATTGAAATTAAAGGTCCTCGGGCAGAGGCTCGTCCTTGGTTTCCGGAGCGAAGGGGAGGACGAGGAGTCCGAGGAGAAAAATGGCGCAAGCCGCCATGCCCACGTGACGGAGGGTATCGACCGTGTTTTGAGTGAGGGATGCCGCATAGGCTCCCTGGATGAAGGTGCCGGCCGCTGCAACGAAACGCCCTGCGTTGTAGCAGAAGGCGGTCCCTGTGCTGCGCAACCGGGTGGGAAAGAGTTCAGGAAAATAGATGGCGTAACCGCCGAAGAGTGAAAGCTGACAAAACCCCATAATGGGCACCAGCCAGAAAATCTGGTGGGCCCTGGAGAGAAAACGGAAGACGATCAACGTGCTGACCAGGGCCAAGACGAAGGAGATGGCGAAAGCGCGGCGCCGGCCGATGCTGCGAGTGATGCGGCTGAAGGCGAGGATCCCCAGAAAGGCGCCGGCGTTGAACATGAAGAGGTTGGCCGAAGTCCAGAACGTGAGCTTGCCTTTCAATTCAGCGCCCGAGAATCCCTGCTCTTCGAGGGATTTGCTCAGCACGGCGCGGATCAAATCGGTTGAGAACACGCCGATGCCCCAGAGTCCGATGATGCCGGCGCTGGCCAAGCCGAGGCCGACGAGGGCGTGACGGCGCCAGCGCGGGTCCGCGAAGAGCGAGGCGTAAGAGCCGAAGCGCAGATCGCCGGAGCGTTGTTTGGCCCGGGCCTCGATCCATCGCTGCGGTTCTTTGAGGCGCATGCGGATGACCACGGCGAGAAGCGCGGGAAAGGTTCCGACCACGAACATCCAACGCCAGGCGCTGCCGATGGCGCCGCTTTGCTCGAGTTGAGAGAGTCCGAGGCCAATCAGGGCGGCGGCGACGTTGCCGAGCGCGGAAAGGCCTTGCAGGAGGCCCAAAGCTCCGGCGCGCGAGCGGTCCGGCATGACCTCGGCGACCAGGGCCACGCCCACAGCGAATTCACCCCCCACGCCCAGTCCGGTGAGAAAACGATAGAGCGCAAAGTCCCAGAAGTTTTGCGACAAGGCGCTGAGCCCGGTGCACAGAGAATAGATTAGAATGGTCATGAGCATGACCCGGGCGCGCCCAATGCGGTCGCCCAGCGCTCCGAAAACGAGGCCGCCGGTTCCCCAACCCAGAAGAAAGATGCCAGTGACGTAATAGCCACTGGCCGTGATCACCCCTTCGGAAACCCCGGGGCCTCCGATCAACTCCTCGAGCGCAGGTTTCCGGGCCAGATTGAAAAGTTGCTGATCGAGACAGTCGAAGAGCCAGCCCAAGGCGGCGACGATGAGGACAAACCAGTGGTAACGGCTGAGCCCCTTCCACCACGGTCCCGAGTGCGCGGATAGCATGCGACCCGGTGGAGAGGGCGAGCTGATCATGCCGCGGATTTATCCTAATGGCGACAGCCGGGGCAAGACCGGAAGGCCGAAGGGCGGCAGTCCGGGAAGAATCGGCATGGGGGCTGCTCCGCGCCAGGGGCCGGGCTCAACCCACCAGGGGCACGAGATGCTCCCGGGTCCATTGGCCGTCGTGGCGGGTGACGCCGTCGGGGTCTTCCACCGCCTTTTCGGCTTCGTCTTCACAGATGATCCATCCGTTGAAACTCTGTTCGACGAGCCAGCGGGTGATCCCAATGAAATCGATTTTCCCTTCGCCCATGAGCGCCCACTCGGGATTTCCGTCCCAGTCCTTGTAATGGACGTGATCGATCAGGTGCGCCCATTTCTTCATGGTTTCCAGCGGATCCATCCCACCGTTGGCGATGTGACCCACATCGGGCGTCCAGCCGCTGGCCGCGGGATCGAGCCCATTGATAATGACGTCGTAGTCCTCCGCGGTCCGGTTGATCGAAGTGTGAGGGGAATTCGGGTGAAAAGAGGCCTGCACGCCGGCCTCTTTGGCCCGGCGAGAAACGGCGTTGACGTTTGCGATCAAGTTCAGCCGGCGTTGTTGGAGGTCATCGCGGTTCGTGGGAAGCTGAACGGTGCAGAGTTTCGCTCCGGGGAACTGAGCTAGGAAGGCGATGGTGTCGTCAGCCGCTTTCCGTTCGCCGGCGGTCTCTTCGGGATGATTCCACTCCAGGACCAAGGCGATTCCGGCCAGTTCCATACGGTGCTGGGCCAGGCAATCCCGGAGCCGGACCGGATCTCCGAGATCGCCCATCCAAAAGTGCATGGGCTCGATGCCGGCGAACCCGGATTCGGCGGCCACGGCGATCATGTGATCGAGCTTGTTTTCGTAGGCCTTTCCGGATTCCTGCATGAACCAGGTGTAGACTTCGCTTCCGAATCGAATTGCGCTCATAGTTAGGGAAAAGGGTTGAGGGAGGGAACTTTAGTGCAGAGGGACATCAATGGGCCAGGAGCCATTCGGTGGTCTTGGTGTTGAAGGCCTCGAGGCCTTCCCAATGATGGGCATGGCCGGCCTTCTCGATGACGAAGAGTTCCGAGCCGGGGATTCCGTTGTGGAGTTCTTCGGCCATCCAAAAGGGGGTGAAGATATCCTCCCGTCCCTGGGTGAGGAGGACGGGACAGCGGATGGAAGCGAGCTGATCGAGAGTCTGGTGGTCCACGCAAGCGGCCGCCTGAGCCTCAAGCGCGTGGAGAGGCTGCGGATCGGGATTGAGCGAAGCGTCGGCCTGACCCTGGAGTATCCCGCTCCAGCCGTCTTCGTTGTCCCAGAACGTCTTGGTAAAGATCAGCAACTGAACCCATTTCATGAATTCCTCGGGGCGGAGCCGGGCTTTGCAGTCTTTCATGTGCTCGAAGATGCTTCTCGCGTAGCGGTCGCAGCGCGCCCAGGTGCACATCATGACGGCGCTGCGCACCTTTTCGGGATGCCGCAGCGCGAGTTGTTGGGCGATGATGCCGCCCATGGAGCAACCGGCGACACGGGCTTCCTTGATTCCCAGGGCGTCCAGAAGGCCCGCGTAATCATCGGCCATCATGGCGCTGGAGTAAGGACCTTCCGGCTTGTCGCTGCCTCCCACTCCCCGGTTGTCGGCAAGGATGCAGCGGAAATGCTGTTCCCAGACCTGGGCATGAAGTTCCCAGACCGCGCCCGGCGCCGTGATGCCCATGATGCAAAGGAGCGGGTCGCCGGAGCCCCGTTCTTCGTAGTGCATGCGGATTCCGTTGGTATCGACCTGAGGCATGGAGAGGGAGAGGGGGCTTGGGAGAATTGGGGGGCCAGGGTATCCGGCGAGTCTCGAAGGGGTCTCTAGCTCAAATCGGCAGTCGTTCCAAGCAGTTTTCCCAGTAGTTCTCCCAAGAAGAACAGGTGTTGCGCTGGATTGCGCGGGCGCGGAAGCGTTTTGGATCGCCCCCTATGATCCCGCGCCGGGTTGCGTTGACGTAGCTGCGCTCCCGCAAGGACTTGAGTTTGCCGATCTCGACTTCGTAGTTACTTCCTCTGCTTGAGGTGGTGATCGGCGCGCACACAGCCAACGCCCGCGGCGCGTCCTCATCGCGCCTGGACACCGCAAGCATCGGCCGACTCTTGGCAGCCATGCCGAGATCAATGAAGTAAGCTTGGCCGGGCTCAGATGGCGTCTAGGGCTTCTTGCCTCATCGATCTCGGCAGCAGTATGTCAGAATTGCCCTCCCCCAGTCTGAGAGGAAAGGAAGCCCACCATGAAGCCGCACCTGATGCAGGAAAATCCTGATCGCTTCGGTTGTTGTCAACCCAAGCGCCTCGAGAATCTCCTCAGATTTACGTAAGGATCAGGATATCATCAGAAGAGGCGGCGCCGAATGCTCGGACGTCGGCCTCACGATCCATGAGAAGATCTCGTATGATCGCGGTTGTGCAATTCCCTACCCGCAGCCAGACCAGTTTTGGCGGCGATCCGAGGATGATGACACGCTGATAGAAATCCGAGTCCTTGGAAACTACCGTGAAGTCATTCTCGCGGGCGTACCTCCAGATCTCCTCGTCACCGGCGCCTCGTAATGCACTGTCCCTCACATGGGCGCTTCCCGGGAAGGACATGGAAATCATCCCCGGCAATCGATGGGAGATGTTCTCGTCAAAGAGCAGCTTCATGTGGCATCACCGCAATGCGGCGGTCACGATCGGCTGCGTACGAAAAACAGGCTCGAATATCCTCCTTCCGGAGATCAGGAAAATCGGTAAGGATCTCCTCAATCGACATGCCGCCTGCCAAGTAATCGAACACGTCGGACACAGTGATCCGCGTGCCCTTGATGCAGGGCTTTCCACTGCGAATCGCCGCGTCTATTGAGATCCGCTCGCGATAGTCCATATGATATCTTTAGAGGTCCACCAAGCATCGGTCAAGCGCGACCTGCGGCGCTGCTCCCTTTTGACCGAACGTCGAGCGCATCCAATCGCCGGTGCTCCTTCTTTGAATCAAGTACGCCGCGCCTCTAGAATAGGTAAGATGCGCTATGCCGCCGACGGCGAGAACACTATTACCGGAAAAATACCTCAGATCCTGAACGTGAGCATCTAAAACACGTATCCACTTGTGGCCGGTACCCGCCGAGTAGAAGAGCCCTGCGCCAAACTCTCCGGCGTCAAATGTGGCGAAATAGCCGGCATCCACTTCCCAGACCTTGCTCGGCTTCTCAAAGTGGCGATTGAAAATAGTTGGAGGATCCATCTCTGGCCAACGGTCTTCGGGAAGATCCCATTGTTTGTGCGCACTGATGAGGGCTCCTCCCTTGAGGACGATATCCTTCTCGGAGGTTATTGTAGACGGGTCAGTAGGATCAGCAAATGGATCTTCACCGGAGGGTTCCGCACAATTCCCGTTGACGAGGACTGCAAACGCCAGACCAAGTATTGAAGGCAGTCTGTGCGAATAGTTCATAGGGTTATTCTTGGAGGACGACAGAGCGCTGGCGCCCGCTACCGGAAGCGCCGCGCCGCAACAGAGTTAACACCAAGAAAATATGGGTGGCGGTCGCTTCGCTTTTGAGCATGTAGAAAAAACGAGTCCCGAAGAGGAGGCCGTAAACGGCGATCCACGCCCCCATCAGACGGATTAATGTTGTGAGCATATTATTATAGCAGAACAGTTTTGTTCAGCCGTGGCTGTACAATAAGGGTGTTTTGCTGCATGCTGCATAATACGGAGAAAGGCGGCACAGTTGGGTGTTGATGGCTTTGAAGATGTCAAAAATCTATCCGGCCGGCAGTCAGATCGCAGCGCGATTCTGCCCCCGCCGCGAGAGGGAACTGGGATTGTCTTGAGGGGCTGCCTGCCGCGTCTGATCCAGCGAACGGCGCCCTCCCGCTCCCGGCCGTTTTAAGAGGGCAGGCAGATCAGAAGCCAGGTCCTTGACCCGCAGCCGGAGACCTTCCATGATGCGGAGACCGCTGCCCGGATCGAAAGTCACACTCGAGAGGTAGGTTCAGAACTCCTGACCTATCGAGGGAGATCATGGACAGGGAGGAAAATCGCTGAGCCGAAGCGAGACCGCCTCTCGGCAGATGACGCCCTCCTTGTGGGGCGGACACTCCTGTCCGCCGATGGAACCTGAAGAGTTCGCGGGCAGGAGTGCCCGCGCCACATACCCTTCCAGCTCATCCAAATTCCTCGAGATCAGGAGTTCTGAGGTTTTGTACTTGGCGAGTTCCCTTGGGGGTTGGAGTCGATTCAGACCGTCTTGCGATGTCGTGAGCCTTTGCCTACCCAGGCGCTCCGCGCCTTTGAGAGAGCGGCGATCCTCGCCGCAGTCCAAGGGCCTCCGGCTTGGCTCGGCGTTGCCTCCCAGCGGAGGCGAACATGGGTATGGTCAGGCTCGGATCGCGTCCCGCGAGAAAATAGGGTTCCACTCCGAACAGGCTTGGCGCAGTTCGGGTCCGTCGCTTACGCCGAAGGAATCCCCGCAGCGGAGCAAGGTCTGACGGTTTCCATTTTGGATGGAGAGAAGGAGGCGGGTAGGGCCTCGGTGGGTTTCGATGATAGTGCGGATACGATCCAGAGAGTCTTCATTGTCCCGGGCGCCGTCGAGGTGGAGGGTGAGGGCGGCGGGAGGACCGTTTTGGCGGCGGCGAGGTTTCAGCGCTTTGATTTCAGCGGCGATGAGCCGCCGGGTGTCGGTGCGGTCATCGACTTCGACACCGGCTTCCAGAAGGATTACGGAGCCTTCCTGAAGGAGATTCGGACCGGCGGCCGTGTAGACATCGTTCCACACGACCACTTCAGCGCTGCCTTCGAGGTCTTCCACGCCGAGGATGGCGAAGGGCTTGGACTCCTTTTTCGTAAAACGGAGTTCTTGTTTGGTGATGAAACAGGCAAAGGTGTGTTTGAGCTTCCGGTCATCGGGAAGGGAAGCGAGTTGGAGCAGGGACTGCACTTTGGGGCGGGCCTCGATGGCTCCGCGATAGGCGTCGAGCGGGTGACCGGTGACGTAGAAGCCGAGCAGCTCGCGTTCGTGGGCGAGGATGCGATCGCGAGGCCAATCCTCGACGGGCTGTTCACTGGAAGGAGCGGCGGCGGGGGCGGCGGTAATCTCGAGTTCTCCGAAAAGACTGGCTTGACCGAGGCGACGGTCCCGGTGAGCCGAGGCGGAGGCGGCCACGACGCCCCCGATGCGGGCTTCGAGCGCGGCGCGTGATTCTCCGCTGAAATCGAAGGCTCCCGACCGAATGAGCGATTCGAGGAGCTTCCGGTTGACGACTTTGGGGTCGAGGCGGAGGGCGTAGTCTTCGAGCCCGGCGAACGGGCCATTTTGTTCCCGTTCGAGGACGGCCTGTTCCATGGCGGCGCTGCCGATGTTTTTGATGGCGGCAAGTCCGAAGCGGATGGCTTTGCCGGCTCCGGCCTGTCCGTTCTGGGTGATTCCGCCGATGCGTTCCGGGGCGAACTTGATTTGGCTGCGATTGATGTCGGGCGGGAGGATGTCGATGCCCATGGCTTTGCATTCATGGACGAACAGGGAGATCTTGTCGGTGTTGTTGATCTCATTGGAAAGGACCGCGGCCATGAACTCGACGGGGTGATTGGCTTTCAGGTAGGCGGTGCGATAGGTGATGAGGCCGTAGGCGGCGGAGTGGGATTTGTTGAAACCGTAACCGGCGAATTTTTCGAGCAGATCGAAGATTTTGTTAGCCTTTTTCTCGGGGATGTTGTTGACGCGGGCGCAGCCCCGGACGAAGTGGGCGCGCTCGACAGCCATCTTTTCCCGGTCTTTCTTGCCCATGGCTCGCCGGAGCAGGTCGGCCTGACCTAGGGAATAGCCGGCGAGGAGGCTGGCGGCTTTCTGGACCTGTTCTTGGTAGATCATGACGCCCCAGGTATTGGCGCAAACTTCTTCGAGAAGCGGGTGTTCGTAACGGACGCGAGTGCGGCCTTTTTTGCGATCGATGAAATCCGGGATGAGGTCCATGGGCCCGGGGCGGTAGAGGGCAAGGAGGGCGCTGATATCTTCGAGGTTTTCCACTCCGAACTGCCGGAAGAGATTCATCATGCCGCCGGATTCCAGTTGGAAGACGCCGACGGTATCGCCGCGGCTGAGGAGCTGGTAAGCGGCGGCGTCGTCGAAGGGAATGGCGCCGATATCGAAGTCCGGCTGGCGTTCGCGGATGAGGATGACGGCGTCCTGAATAACCGTTAGTGTCTTGAGACCGAGGAAATCCATTTTGAGGAGACCGCACTCGGTGAGCGGACCCATGGCGTATTGGGTGACAACTTCATCGTCATTGCCGCGGGTGAGGGGAATCCATTCATCGAGGGGGCGGTCGCCGATGACGATGCCGGCGGCGTGGATTCCCGTTCCGCGCGTGAGTCCTTCGAGGAAGGAGGCGAATCGCCAGAGATCCTGGAGGCGAGGCTCGGCGTTGATGGTCTGGTCGAGATCCGGGTTCTTTCGGCGCGCGTCGGCGAGAGTGATGCCGAGTTCGGCAGGAATCATACGGGCGATGCGGTCGGCTTCTCCATAGCTCATGCCCATAACGCGGGCCACGTCGCGGATGACGCTTTTGGCTCCCAGCGTGCCGAAGGTGATGATGTGAGAGACGGCCCGCTCGCCGTATTTTTGCCGCACGTAGTCGATGACTTCACCGCGCCGGGCCTGACAGAAGTCCACATCGATATCGGGAGGGCTGATTCGTTCCGGGTTGAGGAATCGCTCGAAGAGGAGTCCGAATTCGAGAGGGCAGAGGTCGGTGATGCCGAGGACGTAGGAAACGAGGGAGCCGGCCGCGGAACCCCGGCCGGGGCCCACCGGGATGCCTTTCTCGCGGGCCCACCGGATGAAATCCCAAGTGATCAGGAAATAGGAGACGAAGCCCATCCGGTTGAGGACTTCGATCTCGTAGTCGAGCCGGCCGCGCAACTCCTGGTCTTCGGCGGCTCGTGCGTCGCCGTAGCGGCGGGACAGGCCTTCGTAGCTGATGCGCCGCAGATAGTCTTCCCGCGCGGAGCCGTCGGGAGCGTTGAATTGGGGATACTTGTCTGCGCTGGTGGGGTCGAGTTGGAGATCCACGCAGCAGCGTTCCGCGATTTCCAAGGTGACGTCGCAGGCATCGGGAAACTCACGGAAGAGAGCACGCATTTCCTCCGGACTTTTGAAATAGACTTCCTCAGGGTAACTGAGACGCCGCTCATCGTGGACCTGGGCTCCGGTCCCGATGCAGATCATCACTTCGTGGGCCTCGTGGTCGGCCCGGTCGAGAAAGTGGATGTCGTTGGCGGCGACCAGGCGAAGTCCGAACTCCTGAGCGAAGCGCGCCATTTCCCGTGTGCATTTGTGCTGGGCATCGATGCCGTGGTCGTGGATCTCGAGAAAGAAGTGACCGGGACCGAAGATATCGAGGAAGTGGGCGATGCTGCGGCGGGCGAGGTCAGGCTGATCTTGGAGAATAAACTGATTGGCTTCGCCTTGCAGACAGCCGCTGAGGATGATGAGGCCTTCGCGGAATTCGGCGAGGGATTCGCGATCGACGCGCGGTTTATGATGGAAACCTTCGAGGTGAGCGCGAGAGACCAGCTTCATGAGATTGTGATAGCCGGCATCGTTTTCAGCGAGGGCAGTGATGTGGTAATTGTGCTTTCCAGTGGGTGTGGTTTTGCGTTCGTGGATACGGCCAGGGGCAAGATAGAGTTCGCAACCGAGGATGGGATTGATCCCTTTTTTCCGCGCGGCGAGGAAGAAATCGACGGCTCCATAGAGGTTGCCGTGATCCGTCAGGGCGAGGGCGGGCATGTCAAACTCGAGGGCCCGATCCACGAGTTGCGGGAGCCGGCAGGCTCCGTCGAGCGTGGAGTATTCGGAATGGACGTGAAGATGAACGAAGCCTGAAGAGCCGGCCATCATCCGCATTAAACCCGGGGGTCCGGGGGATCAATTCCGATATCTCAACTGCGAAGAATGGTCCCGAGACGGCGGCCGAGGACGAGCCGGGCTCCCAACACCGTGACGCCGAGGAAGGCCATGGCCCAGACTCCGAGGGCGGCGGCGAGAAAAGGGCCGGAACCGAGGGCGTCGAGCAGAGTGTAGATGGCTTTGGTGAGGGGGAAATCGGGGTAGCGGTCGGCCAGCACGAGAGAATCGGAGACTTCGAGCATGGAGAAGGCGAAGGCGAGAAGGCCGCCGGCAACGAGGTGCAAGGAGATGAGGGGGAAGGTGATGCGGCGCAGCGTGGTGAGAGGCGAGGCCCCGAGATTGCGGGCCGCTTCCTCGAGAGCAGGGCTGGTTTGTTCATAACCGGCGACCGCGGAGCGGACGACGTAGGGAAGGCGGCGCATAGCGTAGGCAACGACGAGAAGAAGGGCGGGATTCCCTCCCGGGCTGAGAAAGTCGAAGAAGGCTCCTTCCCGGGTCATGGCGAGGTATCCGAATGCGATCACGAGGCCGGGAACGGCCAGGGGCAGCATGGAAAAGAGGTCGAGGAGGCGGCGGCCGGGGACGCGGGTGCGGACGATGACGTGGGCGATGCCGAGACCGAGGACGAGGTCGAGGAGGACGGCTCCGGAGGCATAAAGAAGGCTGTTGCGTATCGAGGAAAGCGCGAGGGGATGGCCGAGTGCTTCGGGGAAATGGGCGAGCGTCATTTTCCCTGGAATCACGGAGTTGTACCAATCATCGGCGAAGGCGAGGAGAAGCACGCCGGTGTGGGGGAGGATGGAGACGGCAATGACGGCAACGAAGAGGCAGGAACAGGCGAGGCTGGGCAGCAAGGGCAGGCGGCGGGGACTGCGCACGGCGGCGGGGCGGCCGGAGGAGACGACGTTTTGGGGACCGGCGATGGCTTTGCTGAGACTGAAGAGCAGGACGGTGGCGATGAGGACGACGACGACGAGAGCGTAGGGGACAGGGTTGCCGTCGAGATCTTTGAGTCCGTCGAAGATCTGGACGGGAGTGATGCGGGTGAAGTCGAAGATGAGGGGGATGCCCAGTTCGGTGAAGGACCAGATGAAGACAAGAGTACAACCGGCGAAGAGACCCGGCCCGGTGAGAGGGAGGGTGATGCGCAGGAGGCGTCTGCCTGGGGGGCAGCCCAGGCTGGCGGCGGCTTCTTCCATAGAGGGATCGACGGCGGCCAGGGCGGCGGAGAGGTTCAGATAGATGATGGGGAAAAGGTGAAGGGCGTTCATGGCCACGATGCCGGCAAGCCGGTGTTGGCCAAGCCAATCGACTGGGGCGGCCGGATCCATCCACCCTAACTGAAAGAGAAGCGCGTTCAAGGCTCCGGCTTGGCCGAGAATCTGACGAGCCCCCAAAGCTCCAACGAAGGGGGGAAGGATGAGGGGAAGGAGGAGAGCGGCTCCCAGAAGTTCGCGACCGGGAAAGCGGAAACGATCGGAGATCACAGCCAGTGGTGCGGCGAGAAGCAGAGACGCGAGGGTGCTGGCGCAGGCGACCAGGAGGGAATTGCCCAGTCCTTCCAGGTAGACGGGATGCCGCAGGGTCTCGACGAGGAGGGCGAGAGTGAAGCGGCCATCGACGAGAAACGCGGAACGGATGGAGACGGCGATGGGCCAGAAGAGGAAAAGCGCGAAAAAGAGAAAGGCCAGAGCGCTGATGGCCAGAGGGGCGGCGCGGTGCAGGCGGCCGGTGAGTCGGTCGGAGAGCATCGCGGAAGGGAATCAGCGGTTGGCGCGGGCCAGAGAAGCGGCTTCGCGGTAGCGTTGGCGGAAGTGACGGGTGAGGTCGCGGGCGAGGCGGATTTCGGCCACGGGATCTCCGGAGCGAAGGGTGGCGGCGATGGGACCCGCGGCCTGGGAATAGGACACGGGACTGAGATCGTGGAAGGTCCGCGTGGCTTCCGGGGGAAAACCGTGTCGGATGAGCGCTTGCCAGGCTTGGCGCAATTCGTCGTGGGCGTCGAGACAGGCGCACTTGAGGACAAAGCGGATGGGCGAGAACACGGAAGCTGTCCAGGATGGCTCGTAGGTGAAGTCGCTGCCGCGTTCGAATGGGAGTTCGTCAGGATCGGAGAACCAGCGAAGCTCCGCGGGCGTGTAGAGATCACGGCGGATCGGCAGGCGGCGCAGAGCGACGCGTTGGGGTCCGCCCGGAGCGCCGGGACGGCAGTTCCAGAGGCGTTGACCATCGGGCGAGAGGACGAACTCGATGAATCTCTTGGCCAGCTCGGGATTGGGGGCTCCCCGGAACATGGCGATGGGATCGACGGTCGTGGCGGAGCCGTGGGCGGGGGTGATGTATTGGACCCGGGAAGCTCCGCTTGAGTCGCGCAGCCGTTCATTGTAGGTGCGGCCGAAGAAGTCGATGCACATGCCGGCGGCGGCGTCGCCTTGGGCGACGTCGAGGGGAATGCGCGGGGCGATGTTGCTGAAGTAGCGGGCATTGCCAGCGATGCGTTGGAGGAGACGCAGGGCGTCATCCCAACCGGCGGCGATGGCTTCCTGTTCCCAGTTGGCGCTCAGATCTCCGGAGCCGCTAGTGTTCCTGGCGGCTTCGACGGCCTGACGCATTTGCTCTTGGATGACCATTTCAAAAGCCTTGGCGGCGCTTCCGCTCTTGGTGGGGTCGGCAAGGGCCACTTGGCCGAAGAGGCGCGAATCGGCCAAGTCGCTCCAGCGGGCTTCGGAGAAGTCGAGTCCGAGGCGGTCGAGCGAGTCGGAGTTGCTGCAGATCCCGAAGGTGCTGAGGCAGGCTCCGATCCAGCGCCTTTCCTGATCGTAAAACGGTTCGCCGCTGAAGGAAGACGGGATGACGGCATCGGTGAACCATTCCGGATGCGTTTCGAAGACACCGGAATCGACCAGATGGCCTTTGGCGGCGTGGAGAGCAAAAGGGTAGGGTCCCCCGCCGAAGAACAGATCGATGCCGACGCCGACGTTGCTGGTTAGGAAGGCGCGGCGGGCTTGGAGAGAAAGGCCGTCGCGGGCGGCGTCCTGGGGCAGCGAGATCCGGGGATCGTCGAACCGCTCGCCGACGTGAAGGTCGTCCCACGGGCGCAGGAGATCCTCGCTCCAGTAGCGGCGGAAGGCGTAGGCGAAGGAAGTGTCGAGAAAACGTTCGATCTCCGAGGTTCCCCCGAGGGTGCGCCATTCCACCTCGACGCGGCGGCCGGTGCTCCGTTCCATGTGTTTTCGGAAGGCGAGAGCAAACTCGGCGCGAATGGTTTCATTGTGAGGCGTAATGACGGTGAGAACGTCGGCGATGTGGGCGGAGTGGCGGGATGCCCCGTCGCCGCTTTCGCGAAAGGCGAAGGGCAAGATGAGAACGGCGGCCATGGCCGCGAGCACGATTAGAGCGCGGAACATGAGGAACCGGGTTCGAGCACGATGACGTCCTCGGCGCGCACCACGGCGGTGACGGACATTCGTCCGGCTCCGTGGGCGTCCGAGGGGTTGAGTTCCGCGACGTTGAGACGCAGTCCGTCTCCGGCTTCGACGACGTGCCGGGCGATCTCGCCGAAGTAGAGCGATCCGGCGACCCGGCCACGGATCCCGTTGATGGGGGTCTCCGATGGCGACGCCAGTTCGATGGCTTCGGGCCGGATGCTGAGGAGGGCTTTTTCTCCGGGCGCGGGGTTCCAATGGGGATTTCCGAGGCGGCCGCGAAACGCTCCGAGCGAGGTTTCCACGAGGGCGACTCCAGCGGCGATCTGGCGCAGTGTTCCGGGCACAAAGTTGGTTTCGCCGATGAAGGAGGCGACGAAAGCGTTGTGCGGGAGGCGGTAGACGGAGTCGGGCGAGCCTACCTGAACGACCCGGCCCTCGTGGAGAATGGCGATGCGGTCGGCGGTGGCGAGAGCTTCCTTTTGGTCGTGGGTGACGTAGACGGTGGTCAGGCCGAACTCCTTGGAGACGCGGCGGATCTCATGGCGCATTTCCAGGCGCAACTGGGCGTCTAAATTGGAGAGGGGCTCATCGAGGAGCAGACATTGGGGCCGCACGACGAGGGCGCGGGCCAAGGCGACGCGTTGTTGCTGGCCGCCCGACAAAGCATCCACGGAACGTTGGGCGCAGTCTTCGAGGCGGACCGCTGCCAAGGCGTGCCGGACCTGGGCCGCGATCTGAGTTTTGGGAAGTTTCTGTTGTTCGAGACCGAAGGCCACGTTGCGGAAGACATTGAGGTGCGGCCACAAGGCGTAGTTTTGGAACATGAGCGCGGTGCGGCGGCGGTGGGGAGGAACGGTGGTGACGTCGATGCCATCGAGGAATACAGATCCGGCGTCGGGCGTCGCGAAGCCCGCGAGGACGCGGAGGAGCGTGGTTTTTCCACAGCCGGAGGGGCCGAGCAGAAAGAAAAGTTCACCGGGTTCGATTTCGAGCGTAACGTCGTCGAGGGCCCGGGTGCTTCCGAAGGATTTACTGACCGATTCGGTGCGAATAGAAATCATGAGCCCGGCAGGGCCCTTTACTACCGGCGGGCCGAGGGTTGTGAAAGTCTGTTTTTCTGGGGATTTCGGAGCGAACCCGGGGCATCGCTGCGCTGAGCCCCGGGCTATCGAATGGATCCCCATTGGGGATCTAAACCCCCATTTCTCATACCCTTTCTGCTGTGGCGCGCTGCACCCATCCTGCCTGCGTCCCGCTAGCCTCGGGCTTGAACAGGGTGTACTCACCCAGCTCTGCGCCCTCGGCGGCGCGCGGTCTTGGCAGTGAGGGGTTCAAAGCGCCTCGCGACAAAACGGTATGAGAAATGCGGGTTCGCGGGAAGGATGGCCGTTCGAAAAAGCTCTGGCAATCCGTCTGGAGCTTCCTAGGGTGGCGGCTTTCGGCGGTTTATGGGTACGGAGAAGCGAGTGACGATCTATGACACGACCTTGCGTGATGGCACGCAAGGCGAGGGCGTTTCGTTCAGCTCGCTGGACAAGTTGCGCGTGGCGGAGCGCTTGGACGACTTCGGCATGGACTACATCGAGGGCGGCTGGCCCGGTTCAAACCCCAAGGACATCGAGTTTTTCGAATTGGCGCGGCGTCATCCGTGGAAGCATTCCCGGATCGCGGCGTTTGGGAGCACCCGGCGTGCCGGGACACGGGTGGAAGAGGATTCCCAGGTGGCGTTGTTGGTGAAAGCGGAGACGCCGGTGGTCACGTTTTTTGGGAAGAGTTGGAAGCTGCATGTGACCGGGGTCTTGCGGACCACTCCGGAGGAGAACCTGGCGATGATCCGGGATACCGCCGCCTTTTTGAAGCGCCATGGCCGGGAGGTCATTTATGACGCTGAACACTATTTCGACGGCTATAACGACGATCCCGAATATGCCTTAGCCACGCTGCGCGCAGCCGAGGAGGGGGGCGCGGACATCGTTGTGTTGTGCGACACGAACGGAGGAAGGATGCCAGATGAGATTGACCTGATCACGCGCGAGAGTATGGCGGCGGTTTCCGGTCCTGTGGGAATTCACACGCACGATGACTGCGGTCTGGGCGTGGCCAACGCGCTGGCCGCCATCCGTGCAGGCGCGGTTCAAGTGCAGGGGACGATGAATGGATTCGGCGAACGGACCGGGAACTGCAATTTGACGTCGGTTATACCCTGTCTACAGCTCAAAATGGGCATCCCGGTGGTTCCCGCTCTGAACCGGTTGACGGCGTTGGCCCATTATGTTGACGATTTGGCCAATGTGGCCCACGATCCCCGTGCGCCCTGGGTGGGATCTTCTTGCTTCGCGCACAAGGGAGGCATGCACGTCAACGCCGTGCAGAAGGTGGCGCAGAGCTACGAGCATGTGCGTCCCGAGGAAGTGGGAAACCAGCAACACATCCTCGTTTCCGAGCTGTCCGGACAAAGCAACGTGCTGATGAAAGCGGAAGAGTTCGGAGTGGCGCTCAGCAAAGGGAGTCCGGAGGCGGCGCGCATACTTGAGAGGCTCAAGCAGTTGGAGAAGGAAGGATACGAGTTCGAGGCGGCGGAAGCATCCTTCGAGTTGTTGATGCGCCGCAGCCTTCCGGGGCGCCGGGAGTTTTTCACCTTGCAGGAGTACCACAGCACTTTTCGGAGGGATGGCGCAGGGCGTTACGAGAACTGCGAAGCGACGGTCAAGTTGTTGGTGGGCGATGTTCCCGAATACACGGTGGCGGACGGGAACGGCCCGGTGGCGGCGCTCGATGCGGCCTTGCGGCGGGCGCTGGCGCCGTTTTATCCACTGCTGAACAAGGTGGAATTGGTGGATTACAAGGTGCGGATCATCGACAGCCACACGGGAACGGGATCGAAGACGCGGGTGTTGATCACCAGTTCGGACGGGACGTCGAGCTGGGATACAGTGGGAGTATCGCCGAACATCATCGAGGCGAGTTGGTTGGCGCTGGTGGATAGTTTTGATTATTATTTGACCAAGCAGGTTCAGTCCGGAGAGATGTAGCGGAGGCGGTGAGGATGGGGGACGAGAACGCGGGGAGGAGGACGCCGGCTCGATGGCGAGGCTCCTTGAGAGCTGGAGGAGGCGCCGGTGCAGGCCTGAGATTCTGAGCTTCCCTTCCGAGATCAAATGGATAGATTCGGCAGCGCGAAATGAACATTCCGAAGCCCAGGACCGCCCACCCGATGGCAGAATCCGTCGCCGAAGACCGCTTCGGGCCGGGTGCGCCCCCGGAAGACCGCGATGGGAATCATCCGAAGACCTTGATGCGCCCTCCTTGTGCCTTGCCCCCAAAGTCCGATGCTTAGACGCCTCTCTCTCCGCTTCCTTGCCGCCTCGGCGGTTTTCTTAGGCCTCCAGGCGTCGAGTCTCGCCAGGCTAACGATCACTGAGTTGGTCGCCGTCAATATCGACGGCCCCAAAGACAAAGACGGCGATCTCTCGGCGTGGATCGAGGTCCACAACGATTCCCCCAGTGAGGCGGACCTCAAGGACTGGTACCTGACGAACGACCCCGGGGACCTGGCGATGTGGAGAATCCCCCTGAAGAAGGTTCCAGCGAATGGTTACGCTCTCGTGTTTGTCTCGGGCAAAGCTTACGGATCCCTTTTCCAAACGGAAGTTCACGCCAGTTTCAAGCTCTCCACCGACACGGATTACCTTGCCCTGGTGGAACCGGACGGGGCCACCATCGCCCACGCTTATGGGAATCTTCCACGGCAGTACTCCGGTTATTCCTACGGCCTCGATGAGAACGGCGAGCGCGCTTATTTTCGGACGGAAACGCCTCTGGCTCCTAACCAGAATCGAATTGATGGATTTGCGGGCGACACGAAGTTCAGCGTCGATCGGGGTTTCTACAGCGAGCCCTTTCAGGTGGAGATCACCACGGAAACGCCCGATGCCACGATCATCTACACCACGAGCGGCCGGGAGCCCTCGACCGGCTCTCTTTTCACGGGCCCCATCGAACACATTTATAACGGACCCATCACTATTGATAAGACCACGGTGCTGCGGGCCGCTGCGTTCAAAACTGGACTGGGACCCAGCAATATCGATACGCAGACCTACCTTTTCGTCGATGATGTCATCAAACAACCAACGATGCGCACTTCGATTACCGAGTCTCCTCAGTACAGGCCATTGATGGAAGACGCGCTCACGTCGATCCCATCCCTATCCATTGCAATCGACAACACCGATCATCTTGTGAGGCGAGGGCTGGGGCACACCATTTTCAAGGATGGCCTTTCCGTCAACGACTACGAGTCCGAGATCTCCCTCGAATGGCTGAATGCAGATGGCAGCGACGGTTTTCAGATCAATGCGGGCGTCTCTCGTTTCGGCGGTTACTACACCGACCTTGAGAAATACTCCTACCGTCTTCAGTTCCGTAATCGCTATGGAACAGGGATGCTGAAATACCCCATATTTCGCAACTTTGAAAGCGGGGTAGCTCCAGCGGAGGAGTTTGATGCATTCAATCTGCGTTCCGGCTCCCACGACATGAATCAGCGAGGCGCCTACATGTCGAACCGATTCGTCGATGACACGATGCTGGAGATGGGAGGAATGGCCCCTCACGGCCGCTTCGTCCATCTCTATCTGAACGGGCAATACTGGGGCCATTACCACTTGCGAGAACGCTGGAACGCCGCCATGCACGCCTCTTATTTCGGCGGTGACGAGGACGATTATGACGCAATCAACGGCAACGATAATTTCACCTCGGATTTCGGAGCGTTCGATGGAGACCTAACCTATTGGCGGGAAATAGAGGCGCTTTCCCGGGGCGACAGCCCTTGGGAAGCGCTTCGGGGCCGTGTCGATCTGGCGGATTACTACGATTTCATGATGGTCTGGTCCGCTGGAAACTCTGAGAGTGAGTTTCAGTCCGTGGGCTCGAAGTCTCTGGGCGTTCCTTTCACGTTTTACATGAAGGATGCCGACGGTTGGCTCATTGAGGGCGCCTTTAGCTCCGCAGCGGGGCGCAGCCGTTTTACCACCCGAGGCCCGGGCGGATTCAATACGGAACTGCGTTCGGAGAACCATCCCGACCATCAGATCTTCCTGGCTGATCGCATTCATAAACACTTTTTCAATGGAGGGAGCATGACGCCTGAACGCAGCATTGCCCGGCTGCAACGGCGTGTCGATGAGATCGAGACTGCTTTCATCGCCGAGTCCGCACGGTGGAACAGACACAGCCCAAGCCGATGGCGCAGTTTTCAGCAGAATGTCATGGACAATCACTTCATGACCATGACCGCGGCGATGATCACGGCCTTCAAAGACTTGGGCGCCTATCCGGACGATATCCAGGCTCCGATTTTCGATCAACATGGCGGCGCTATCGAAAAGGGCTTCGCGTTCACGATGTCTGCCGGCACCATTTTCAAACCTGAACGGGGCGACTTCCTCTACACGCTCGATGGGTCCGACCCCCGCCTTCCGGGCGGGGAACGCTCGGAGAGCGCCATCGTCTACGATAAGTTAGGCCCGGGTCTGCTGCTCGATGGAACCATGACCCTCAGAGCGCGCACCTGGCGGTCGAGCATTTTCAACAACGGGGCTTGGAGCCCGCTCACCGAAGCCACCTTCCATATCGGAAGGCGGCCCGTTGCGGGCGATCTGGTCATTTCGGAGATTCATTACCATCCCGCCGCACCCACGGAGGAGGAACTCGCCGCCGGTTTCGATTCCGACAGCGCCTTCGAGTTCATTGAACTCTACAACAAGAGCGACGCCACCGTGAGTCTTCGTGAGGTCGCGTTTGCTTCCGGGATCCGTTTCGAGTTTAAGGACGCGGCCATCAGGGAACTGCGCCCCGGTCAAGTCGCCGTCATTGTGAGCAATGGCGCTGCCTTCGAGCATCGCTACGGTGCCGGTCTCCCTGTCGCCGGGAGCTTCGGCGACTTCAAACTGAACAACGCAGGCGAAACCCTGCGCGTCAGCTTGACCGATGGCGCGGTATTGCAGGAATTGCTCTACAACGACAAGAAGCCTTGGCCGGTTGAGGCAGACGGGGATGGTCCAAGCCTGACTCTAAAGGATCCCCGGACCATGGACGGGAGCGAAGCGGCCCACTGGAAAGCGAGCGACCGGATTGGGGGATCTCCAGGGAGCCTCGAGACCGGTAATCCCGGCGTGATCGATCAAGACGGCGACGGGCTCTCGGCCTTTTTGGAGGAAGCCTTAGGCACCAGCGACACCGACCCTTCCTCAGGTCCCGCAAGCTTCGCCTTGCGCCGGGAACTGGTCGAGATCGATGGGAATGTCAGTCTCTACTGGACCTTTGAGACCTCACGCAACCCCGCGACGAATGGCATTGTCTTCACCCTGGAAGCCTCCTCCGATCTCAAGACCTGGGTGAACGCGGCCGCGCTTTTCGACAGCTCCGATCTCGGAGAACCCCCGGCCGGTTCCCTGAAGTGGCGGAGCCGTCAACCCGTCAACGCTCTCGAGGACAGCGCCTTGTTCCTGCGGCTTCGCGTGACTCAGAACTGAGAGTCTCTTTGGCTCGGCGGTCCTCAAGCGCACCCTGGCGCGTCTTCCGCGGCGCCCCGTAGCGGAATTCGCAAGAATTCCGAAGTCATCCAACCAGTCTCCTTGCGGAGGCTCAGAACTCCTGATCTCGAGGAATTGGATGAGCCGGAAAACTATGTGGGGCGGGCGTAAGCGTCCGAGGATCCACCATGGGAGGTCGCGGCAGGGCGGGCTGGCGGCAGGGCAGTTGAGGCGCCGGGGAACTGAGGCAGCGGAGGCGCCGGGACACGGCGCGGCGGCAGTGGAATCCGGACGAGTCGCTCAGGGCG
>JBGTBW010000085.1:0-90356 GCA_041749135.1 Verrucomicrobiales bacterium | reverse complement strand
AAACTATGTGGCGCGGGCACTCCTGCCCGCGAACTCTCTAGGCTCACTCGGCGGACAAGAGTGTCCGCCCCACAAATCGCCCCACAAATAAAGTGTCATTCACGGAGTGGCGGTCTCGCTTTGGCTCACTCTTATTCCCCTGCATCCATTATCTTCCTCGCCAGTTCAGGAAATTCCGAGCCCTGGCGGAATGATGCCGAGCGTCGCATTGACCGCGGCGTTGTCCGGGCCTTTGTTCCTTCACACTATCGGATATGACAATGAAACGTTCAGGCTGCCGAATTGCTCTGGCGACAATGGTGGCCATGCTCCTCCCGGCGAAAGCTGAGGAGGCCGCGCCGGATGCCTTCGGCGAGCTGGACCAGCGTTTCGAGCGGGAGATTGCTCCCTTGCTGGAGCGTTTCTGTACAAGTTGTCACTCCACGGAGAAGCAGAAGGGCGAACTGGACTTGGAACGTTTTGCTACCCTGGCGGCGGTGCGGGCGGAACCGGACGTCTGGAGGCGGGTGGCGGAGCAGTTGGCCGACGGCGAGATGCCGCCGGAGGACGAGCCTCAGCCAGCGGAAGCAGAAGGAGAACTGCTGAGCGAATGGGTGCGCGGCTACCTGGAGGCGGAAGCGCGGGCGGGTGCGGGCGATCCCGGCCGGGTCGTCTTGCGCAGGCTCAGCAATGCTGAGTACGACCGGGTCGTCCACGATCTCACGGGGCTGGATCTGGGCTTGGCTCGGGAGTTTCCCGCGGACGGCGCGGCCGGGGAGGGATTCACCAACACGGGCCAGGCTTTGATTATGTCGCCGGCCATGATCGAGAAGTATTTCGAGGCGGCCAAGAGCATTGCCGGGCATGCCATGCTCTTGCCGGACGGTTTCCGCTTTTCCCAGGGAACGACCCGGCGCGACC
The DNA here is from genome assembly GCA_041749135.1 of Verrucomicrobiales bacterium. GTDB lineage: Bacteria > Verrucomicrobiota > Verrucomicrobiia > Verrucomicrobiales > DEV007 > DATKCT01. The sequence goes on along the minus strand of JBGTBW010000085.1, from coordinate 89,456 downwards.
GCGAAGACGCATTGTTAGCCGAGATCCGGGCTATCCACGGGCGATGGCTGAACGAGGCCGGCAGGCTGGAGTTAGAGCCGTACTTTGCTGAAACGATCCGCCGGCGCAATGGACTGCCCGAGGCCGGGCATGAGGCCAGGCAGACCGGCTTGAACCATAAGTATGTGGACATCCTCTTCGAGGAGCTGCAAGGAGAGAAAAGCGATTCGTTGCTGTTGGATGGGTTGCGCGAGCGCTGGCGAGAAGCGGGGCCCGAGGAGGCCGGAGCGTTGGCGGGTTGGATAGGGGTCTGGCAGGAGGCCTTGTTTCGCTTCAACAATGTGGGGCACTTCAACGCTTGGCTGGAAGCCGTGGATCCCGTTGCGGAGAAGCGGGAGGTCCGCGTGCCGCTCGGGTCTCCGGGTGGAGACGCCGTGGAGCGGCTTTTCCTGGTGTCCACGCCGGTCGTGGAGGGCTCTGGGAGGCTCCGGTGGAAAGGAGGGCGCTTGGAGGGCGGCGGGCGGCCGCCCGTGCCTCTTGGGGACATTCGGGAGACAGTGCGGCGATTGGGACGCTTGCGTGGGGAGGCATTGGCCCAAACGGAGGTTTATCTGAAAGCCGCAGCCGAGGCGATGGACAGCGGGGAAGAGGCCGCCATCGTGGCCTTGGCGGCGCGTCACGGATTGCACGAAGGGGTTTTGGAGGCGTGGATGATCTACCTGGGAGCCTCGGGAGTCCGCTCCAGCGCCATCGATGGACTCCTGACCGAACCGCTGCGCGATGTGGGAGGATATGGGTTCGTTAGTGGATGGGGGTTTCCGGATACTCCCAGCGTCGTGGCCAACGCCTCCGGCGACGCCGTGCGCATCCCCGGCAATCTTCGGGCCCGGGGAGTAGCGCTGCATCCGGCTCCTAACCAATTTGTGGCCGCGGGCTGGCGCAGTCCGCTTTCTGGAACAGTGCGAGTCGAGGCCGCCGTGGCCGACGCGCATCCCGAGTGTGGCAACGGAGTGAGCTGGAGCCTCGAACTGCGGCGGGGGGCCTTGCGGCGTCCCCTCGCCGGGGGTTCCGTGAACACGGGACAAGAGATGCGCATGGAACCGCTGGCCGCCCTGCCGGTGCAAGCGGGAGATCTGCTTTCCCTCGTGATCGGCCCGCGCGATGGAAACCATGTCTGCGACCTGACGGCCATTGAACTCGTCATTGTGGAGGTGGGAGGCGAAGGCCGCGCCTGGAATGTGAGCGAGGACGTTTCGGGAGGAATCCTGGCCGGCAACCCGCATGGGGACCGCTATGGCGCCGCCGAGATTTGGTTCTTTTACCGCGGAGATCTCGGCAAGGAAGGCCTAGCTGCTGCGGCCATTCCGCCCGGCTCACAACCGGCCCACTGGCTGGAGGCAAGAGACGCGGAAGAGAAGACCGTTCTCGCTACGCGGATTGGGGAGATCCTGCGGGGGAGCGTGGCGCCGGGCGCTGAAGACGCCGGATGGGCGACGGCGCTGCGCCGCTTGGATGGACCGCTCTTCGGACACCTCGACCCCGTTGGACTTCCGGATGCGCCCTTTGATCCCGCGGAGGAGAACGAGTTTGGCGTGGATCCCCGAGTGATCGTGGATGGCGACTTGGCGGCCGGCGCTTCGTCCGCGATCGAGCTGCGTTGGCCTGCGGATTGGGTAGGTGGGCGCGACTTGGTGGTGGAGGCGGTTTTGGATCCAGGTGCGGAAGGCGCGGTGCAGTGCGCCGTCAAGGACCAAAGGCCGGAGCATGGAGTGGGATGGAGCCCGGGAGATCCGGTGCTTGCCGCGCCGTCGACCCGAGCGCGCGAAACGGTTGAACGATCCCTCGAAACCTTCCGGGCTCTGTTTCCGGCGGCCCTTTGTTACCGCCCTATTGTTCCGGTGGATGAAGTGATCACTTTGGTCCTGTTTCATCGCGAAGACGAAGCCCTGCAGCGGCTCCTGTTGGACGACGAAGAGGCGCGCCGTTTGGATCAGCTCTGGGCTGAGTTGCGCTTCGTTAGTCAGGACGCCATGCGTATCGACGCCATCTTCGACGATTTCATGGGCTATGCTTCGCAAGAGGGACAGACCGCGCGATTTGAGCCCTTGCGGGAACCCATCCGGAAGCGAGCGGAAGCCCAGCAAGAGGAATGGGCTGAGGCTGAACCGGCGCAAATGGCGGAGTTGCTTCGCTTCACGGAACGGGCTTGGCGCCGGCCGCTCTTGGAGGCGGAGACGGATCAGGTGGGGGGTCTTTATGCGCGGGAAAGGCAAGCGGGCGTCGAGCACGAGGAGGCCTTTCGGGCGGTATTGGCGCGGGTGCTGCTTTCCAGCCATTTCCTCTACAAAGTCGAGGAACCTCCGGAGGGAAGAGAAGCCGGTCCGGTAAACGCTTGGGAGTTGGCGACCCGGTTGAGTTTTTTTCTGTGGTCGACATGTCCGGACGAAGCGTTGCGAGACAGCGCAGCGGCTGACCGGTTAGGCGAGGAAGAGGAACTGCTCCGGCAAACCCGGCGGATGCTGGCCGATTCGCGGGTTCGCGCCCTGGCCGAAGACTTCGCCGCGCAATGGCTTGGAGTCCGGGACTTCGACGAACACAACGAGAAGAACGAGGCGTTGTTTCCCCGGTTTGCTGAGTTGCGGGGGCCGTTCTATGAAGAGATTATCCGTTTCTTCGAGGACTTGTTTCGCAACGACGGTTCGGTGTTGTCGATCTTGGATGGAGACCACAGCTTCGTGAACGGAGTGCTGGCCGCGCATTATGGGCTGAGCGCTGCGACGGAAGGCGAATGGAGGCGAGTGGAGGGGATGCGCCGGCTTGGGCGCGGGGGCGTCTTGGGGATGGGGGCGGTGCTGGCGAAACAATCGGGCTCTTCGCGCACGAGTCCGGTGCTTCGAGGAACTTGGGTGGTGGAGACCCTGTTAGGGGAGGACTTGCCCAATCCGCCGCCAAATGTGCCGCAGATCCCGGACGACGGCAGCGGCGCCGCAGGACTTTCGGTGCGGGAGTTGACGGAGAGACACCGCTCGGTCGCGGAATGCGCCCATTGTCATGAGAGGATCGATCCCTACGGTTTCGCCCTGGAAGCCTTCGACGCCGTGGGAGCGTGGAGGGAGAACGAGGAAAACGGTCATCCGGTCGATGCGAGCGCGGTGTTGCGTGATGGAACAGCGTTCCGGGGCTTGGAAGGACTGCGGGAATACCTGGAGACGGTGCGTCGCGGGGACTGGACGCGGCAGTTTTGCCGGAAGCTGCTGGGGTACTCTTTGGGGCGATCGGCGACGCTCTCCGACGAACCCTTGCTGGAAGAGATGCTCCGCGCGCTGGAAGCGGAGGATTGGAGAGTGTCGGCGGCTATCGAAACGGTGGTCAAGAGCCGGCAATTCCGCTATTATCGAGGAAAGGAAGATCAATCATGAGTAGACGACCATGAGAAGACGAACTGAACGGGGAAACCGGGGTCCGACGCGGAGAACCTTTCTGCGCGGGGCCGGAGTGACCATGGCCTTGCCCTGGCTGGAATCCGTGCCGGCCTTGGCGGCGAGCGCGAGTGCGGACGGAGCCGGGGCTCCGCTACGCTTTGGCGTCCTCTTCGCTGGGAATGGCTTTCACGGGCGGGAATGGTGGGCCGAGGGGGCAGGGAAGGCCATGCAGTTAGGACGGGTCCTGACGCCGTTGGAACCGTGGAAAGAGAAGCTGCTCTTCGTCCGCGGGCTCTACAATGAGGAGGCGCTGAAGGGAAACATCCATAGTTCCCAAACGGGCAATCTGCTTTCCGGGGCTCCGCTGGCCTCGGGTGGGGAGATTCATTCCGGAACGAGTGTGGACCAGATCATCGCCCAGAAACGGGGACACGAGACCAAGCTTCCCAGCCTGGTCTTGGGATGCGAGAAGCCCATCGCTTCGGTGCACAAGAACTATTCCATGCTCTACAGCTCCCATATCTCCTGGAGTTCCCCGACGGCTCCGACTCCCCTGGAGATTTATCCCGCGTTGGCCTTTGACCGGCTATTCAAGGATGGAGCGGGCGAAAGCGACCGCAGCGTGCTTGATGCCGTGCGCGAGGAAGCCGGGAGCCTCCGCGGGCGCATCGGTTACGCCGACCGGCACAAGCTGGATGAATATCTGACCTCCGTCCGGGAGGTCGAGCAGCGGCTCGATCGTGCGGGGAAAGAGGAACGGTTTCAAGGCTGGCGTCCCGCTATGGAAAAGCCGGACATTCCGCGTCCTCCCGAGGGTCTGCCGCAGGACATCGACGAGCACATGCGGTTGATGTGCGACATTTTGGTGCTGGCCTTCCAGACGGACTCCACACGAGTCTGCACGCTCAAGCTGAACAACGATCATTCCTCGCTGCGGTTCCCGCATCTGGGGGTGGATTACATGATTCACCACCTTCTTTCCCACAGCGACACGGATGATTGGCTCAAGGTGAACCAGTTTTTCCTCTCTCAGTTAGCCTACATCGCCGCGAAACTCGACGCGATTCAGGAGGGGGAACGCACTGCCTTGGACAACACCATGTTGCTGCTTTGCTCGAGCATGCTCAACGGCCAGCACGACGCCACCCAATTGCCGGTCGTGATTCTAGGCCGGGCCGGGGGGCGCTTGGAAAGCGGCCGCGTACTCGATTATCAAGGTCGCGAAAACCGGAAGATGTGCAGTCTCTATCTATCGCTTTTGGACAAGGTGGACGTCCGGCTGGAGCGCTTCGGAGACTCCGCGGAACGCCTCGCGGAGGTCTGATGGACGTGGGAGTCCTCGCTTGGGATGAACTGGCCGACGGATGCCGGCTGGAGATGACCGTTTTGTCATTGGGAAGACGGCATGGTGGGTGGGAGAGTGAAAATGGCTATGGCAGCGTGCTATGCAGCGCTTTCTGATCATCGCCGGCATCGCTCTGCTGCTCGCCGGATTGGCCTGGCCGCTGTTGTCCAAGCTTCCTTTGGGCCGCTTGCCCGGCGACCTCGTCATCGACCGGCCCGGAGTGAAGGTTTACATTCCCCTGGCGACGATGATTGTGGTGAGTGTGCTGCTCACCTTGCTTTTTAGTGTGTTCCGGCGCTGAGCCGGGAAGGGGTCTGAGCCGGGCGGGCCGGCGCACACGCGACAGGATTGCGCGGTGGGGAGCGATCGCATTTGTCTGGGCTTGGAGTCTCGCTGGGATGCCGGATCTTGCCGCGGGGCAGGCGGCTACTGTGAATGACACGGGGACGCCGGCCCCGTCTCGGCTGTATGCCCGGGGGAACAACGGCGCTGTCGCCACCGTTCATCCCTTGGCTACGGAGGCGGCGTTGCAGGTCCTGCGGGAGGGAGGAAACGCCGTCGATGCGGCGGTTGCGGCGGGTCTCACGTTGAGCGTGGTGGACGGGTTCAACTCCGGGATCGGCGGCGGATGCTTTCTCCTGATCCGCTCCGCAGAGGGCCGGATCTCGGCTATCGACGGACGCGAAACGGCTCCGGCCGCGGCCACACCTGACATGTATGTCAGGGATGGAAAGCTCGTGGAGGGATTGAGTACAACGGGGCCGCTGGCTTGCGGTGTCCCCGGCGCTTTGGCGGCTTGGGACTTGGCGTTGCGCGACCACGGGACGCGGTCCCTGGCGGAACTTCTGTTGCCCGCGGCTGATCTGGCGGAAGCGGGATTCATTCTCAGCGAGGCGTATGCAGAAAGGCTCGCGTCGGTAGGGAGCGCATTGCAGCGCTTCGAGGGCTCGCGCGCCGTGTTCCTCCATGCGGACGGATCACCGGTGCAGGCAGGGGAACGCCTCCTTCAGTTGGATCTCGCGAAAACCTTCCGTTCCGTAGCGCGCGAAGGTCTGGACTGGTTCTACGGCGGGGGGTTTGCTCAGCGCATCGAGGACTGGATGCGTGAGAACGGGGGGTTGCTCACGGCGACGGACTTTCGTGGCTATCGGGCCAAGCGCCGCGAGCCCCTCGTAATTGCCTACCGCGATCATGAGGTGGTCGGGTTTCCACCGCCAAGTTCCGGCGGTGTGCATGTGGGCCAGATTTTGGGCATGCTTCAGGCCTGCGATTTGCGGGAACACCATGGCGTGGAAGATTTCCGCTCTTTAGCGGCAGTGGACCGTTGGCATCTGGTTTCCGAGGCGATGAAGCGAGCCTTTGCCGATCGGGCTTACTGGCTGGGCGATCCCGATTTCGCACCGGTGCCTCGCGGATTGCTCGATCCCGCCTACCTGAAGGGACTTGCTGGCGGGATCGATCCCCGGCGCGCGTTGCCGGTCGAGAAATACGGTGAACCGCCGAATGCGGACTCGGACCTGTTTCCCCGGCACACAACTCACTACACTGTGGCCGATGCGGCGGGGAATTGGGTGGCTTGCACCGCCACCATCAACACCACTTTTGGGAGCAAGCTCGTCGTGCCCGGCACAGGAGTGGTGTTGAACAACGAGATGGACGACTTCTCGGCGCTGCCGGGCGCGCCGAATGCCTTTGGGTTGGTGGGAGCCGAGGCCAACGCCATTGCGCCAGGCAAGCGGCCCCTCTCAAGCATGAGTCCCACGATCGTCCTGCGAGACGGCGAGCCCATATTCTCCGTGGGCGCCGCCGGCGGACCCACAATAATCAGCCAGGTGGTCTTGGCTGTGGTGCGCCGGATTGACCTCGGTGAGGAGTTGCCGCAGATCCTGGCGGCGCCCCGTTTGCACCATCAGTGGAGACCGGACCTTTTGGAACTGGAACCCGGCTGGCCGGAAGAGGTTCGCGCCGGGTTGACGGAGCGGGGGCACCGCATCGGGCAGCGCGGATCGATGGGCGTGAGTCAGGCACTGGCCCGGGGAGCGGACGGCATGCTGGAAGCGGCTTCCGATCCGCGGGTGAAGGGGGCGGCCGCGGCCTATTGAGGCCACTTCTATCGTGATCACGCTTTATATCTTCGGAACTCACACGAGTTCCGCTACATCGGTGACCCTCAAGGTCTCCCGTTCCCTAGTTGGCGGCTCATGACAATACCCTGAGATCAGGAGTTCTGATCCTGCACGACCGACCCAACGGAGGTGAAACTGGCTTCACGAAGCCCTGGACTGCCTACCGCCTGCCTTTTCGCGAGGCAAAAAACTTGTTCATTCCTTCAAGGTCAAAGGCGGCCGGATCAAAGTCGCCTCCACTCCATTCCATCATCTCTTCGTGTTCCGGGTGCGAGGGGCTTTTGATCGCCTTCAAGAACTCCGCGTAGCCCTCTGCGCCGCCGCAGTCCTCGGGCGGGCAGGCCCGGGCGCCGGCAACGCAGCTCGGAACCTTCAGCTCCGTTGATGCAGGAAGAATCTTCTCCAGAGCGATCTGATGGATCCAACTGTCGCCAAAGTCGTATTCATAGATCATGGACGCGCCTTCCCGCTGAAGGACTTGGTCGAGCGGGACGCGCGTTTCGTCCTCCACGCTGAGTCCGAAGTCCGGATCCGGCTGCCCATAGAGCTGACCCTGCGCCTCGAACTGATGCATGTGCGAGTCGGTCCATCCCATGGCAATCTGCAAGATGTCATGCAATTGATGCAATTTCGCCGAGCTTGAGACTAGCAGGCGGCGCCACACTGCGGGCCGAACGTTATCAAGAGTGACTTTTAATTGGTATACGGATGGTGCAGAAGCCTTGGCCATGCTGGAACAGAGTGGGTTTGAGACGCTAGTGTGGCGTTTGCGAAATACGTAGTCAAAACAGTTTTGTGAAACAGGACTTTTGGAGTTCGCAGGGGCGTTTGAGATCGATTCCGCGGGCCGCGGGGCCCGGGCCGCGAGGGAGGGGTTGCATCGACTCGCTTGTTCCTCCGCAGTTCCGCGCGTAGCTAAGCGCCTGTGGGGAGGACTCAACACGGGACTGCGGGGCCGCGGGATATCCGCCAGGGTTCTTCGCCGCAAGTGGTCGTCGTGGGCGGAGGGGCGGCGGGGATGTTTGCCGCGATTACCTGCGCGGAGGCCAATGCTCAGGCGCGAGTCCTGCTGATCGAGAAGGGGACCTCCTTGTTGGCTAAGGTTCGTGTTTCCGGCGGCGGGCGGTGCAATGTCACGCATGCGTGTTTTGAACCGAGGGAGTTGGTGAAGCATTATCCACGGGGCAGCCGCGAATTGCTGGGGCCATTCCACCGTTTCCAGCCGCGGGACACGGTCGCCTGGTTCAAGTCGCGGGGCGTGGAACTGAAGACCGAGGAGGACCGCCGGATGTTTCCCATCACAGACTCATCGCAGACGATTGTGGATTGCCTGCTCGATGCCGCCAAGCGCGCGGGCGTTGAAGTGAGGATGGGTGCAGGCTTGGTCTCCGCTCGTTTGTCAGTGTGTGAGGAGCAGCCTCTCCTTTTGAATGGGACGCACCGGGAAATGGGCTCCGTTCCTGTGGGCGCTGCGGCGGGTCCAAGCGGCAAGACGTTTGAATTGGCGCTGACAGACGGAAACGCGTTGGGCTGTTCGCAACTTCTGATTGCGAGCGGCGGTCTAAAACCGGGGCCGATCTTCGATAGCATCAAGGGTTTTGGCCACACAATCACGGCGTTGGCGCCGTCGCTATTCACGTTTCACATTGCGGATCCTCGCATCGGAGGCCTGCCCGGACTGAGCGTTCCCAACGCCAAAGCATCGATCCTGGAAACCCCGTTTGTGCAGACGGGTCCGGTGCTGATCACTCATTGGGGCTTGAGCGGGCCGGCCATCCTGAGGTTGTCGGCGTGGGCCGCTCGCTGGGCGCAAGAGCAGGGCTACCGGTTCACCCTGCGCGTCAACTGGGCCGGCCTTTCTTCCGGGGTGGTGCAGGCCAGGCGAGATGAGGCGCGGCGGTTGTATCCTAACCGCTTGATTCGCAACACTCCCATCGGCGGACTCCCCGGCCGTTTATGGGAGCGATTGGCGGCGGCTGCCGGGATCGCCGAAGGGACGAAGTGGAGTCAGTTGCGCCGGGAGCAGGGCGTGAAGTTGACGAATCAGTTGACGGCCTGCGACCTGGCGGTCACGGGCAAGAGCATGTTTAAGGAAGAATTCGTGACCTGCGGCGGCGTGGCGTTGAAAGAGATCAACTTCAAAACGATGGAAAGCCGTCTCGTGCCCGGTCTGTATTTCGCCGGGGAAGTGCTCGACATCGACGGTGTGACGGGCGGCTTCAATTTCCAGGCGGCATGGACGGCTGGCCAGCTCGCAGGATCGGCGATGGGGGCCAGAGCTTTGGGCCAGTAGCGGAAGACGTGAGTCTTCCGGCTGGAGTCTATACACCAGCACTCTGTGGCAGCCGGGGCGTCAACGGAGGGCGGGTTTTCCAACCCGCCGCAATCCTTGAACGAAGACGGCACGGGAAACCCGCCTTTCGGAGCGTGAAACGGCGGGTTGGGAAACCCGCCCTCCGTTAGCTAAACTCTAGGCGGAAGACGTGAGTCTTCGAGGTCACAGATCGTTCCTGAGAGCCGCCGGACGGAGGAAACCGGTGGAGCCGTCGCCATAGGGGATCTCGGAGCCGCCGGCGCGAAGGAGACCCCGCAACGGCAGGATGACAGCGGGAGAACTGGGAAGTGGGAGGAGTTTCCAGGGGCCGTCGAGCGAGGCGGCGTGTTCGAGAACGGACTCGGCGTTGCCTAAGTTCCAAAGGAAGGCTTCGAGGCCGGCGCTGCGGTCGAACCGCTGGACGGCAGGTTCCTGGATCATTGCGGTGAGTTCAAGGTCGAAGCTCAGATCACTCGAATCGGGGTCGGATTGATGAATGGAGACGGCGATCACGTTCTCGCCGGGCTGGAGGTCTCGCGGATCGAGGAGTTCTTCCCGCAACGCGTTCTCGTCGCCGGTGTTGTCCAGGGCCCAGCTTTCGGGTCCGATGGGGCCGCCGGGGAGATTCGAGCGGAAGATCTCGCGTCCGTTCAGGTAGACGAAGGCTCCATCGTCTCGACGCAGGCGGAATAGGAGAACGGAGAAGCGAACGGGATCCTCGACTTCGAAGCGCCGCCGGAAATAGCAGACGGGATAGCGGCCGCCGCTGGGTCCTCCGTCGATGGCGGTGTTTTCGTCGTCGTCGCCGAAACCAAGCTCCCCTTGACCGCTCTTCCAGGACGAGTCGTCGAATTCTGGACTGGTCCACGAGGGCGCGGGCACTGCCCCGCCGTCGAGAAAGGCCCACGTGGACTCTAGCGAAACCAGAGATTCGGGGGGCTGGGATTCAGGAAAGGCTCCGTAATAGATGGCGGATTGGCCTGTGACGGCGGCTCCGGTTGCCGTGGTGAGCACGACGGCCACAAAGGGCGTTGGCGTGGCGATGGAGGAGAGGTTGAGCGTGACCAGGGTTTTGCCGGGCGGAAACTCGATCTCGCCGCCGCCGAGGATTTGACCGGGTGGGTAGCCGGGGGCGAGTTTTCCGACGGCGGTCCAAGCAGCCCGCACCGGAATGCTGCTGAACCCGGAAAGGCCGATGCGGAGGGGTTCACCGAAGGACGACCTGGCGCGGAAGGCGGCGAACTCGGCGAAACCCAGCCCGACGGGCCCCGAAGCTTCCGGGGTGAAGGAAAGAAGCGCGTCCCCCTGTGTTGTGGCCTCCCAGTCGTGATTCTGCGGATGCAACGGATCGGCATTGGTGAAGACGTTTGCTTGCAGGTCCATGTGGTCGAGGTTTTCTTCCCACGAATCCCAATCGCGGCCCCAGACATCACGCTGGTTGTAGAGGGAGAAGCTGTCGCGAACGCGCAGGAAACCGTTGTAATCCCAGTCGTAGTTGTCTCCGAAGCGCAGCCCCACAAGATTGCCGGCGGTGAGGCTACGGGCGACAGTTACGTTAGGTTCGCCGAACCCGGTCTCGATGCCTTGACCGCAGTGCAGAACGACAGAGCGGTCGATCGACACGGTCCGCCCTTCACCGGACCAGGCGAAGCCTTCGTGGAAGCAGGATTCGACCCAGCAATCGGTTACTGTGACAGAGCCGCTGTTTCCCGAACCTGCGTCAACGCCGTCGTCTTTGGCCCAAGCAATCAGGGAGCGGGTGAGTTCATGATTGCCGGTAGTGAAATAGATGCCGTCGTTATCGGCATCGGAGAATTGGGAGCTGACTTCGGGGATCGCGATGAAGGCGCTATCGGCGACGCGGACAGCTCCGCCATTGAATTGTCCGACGGTGGGAGCGCCTTGAACCAGGCAGCGATGGAGGGTGATCTCGGCTTCCTGCCCATGCAAGATTTGGCCGGGATTGCGGATGAACCAGCAGTCTTCGAAGGCTCCCGTAGCGGCTCCGGCGAAGAGGAACAGCGCTTGCTCGGAGCGGTGAGCGGAGAATCCGGAGCCTGAAAACCAAGAGGCGCCCGCTCCGCCGCCGGTGAAGAAGGTTCCGCGAGCGGTGACGCTGGCCTGGCTGCCTTGGATCACGGCTCCGCCCCAGGGGCTGCCTGGTTCTGCGGGGGCGAACACGATGGGATCGTCGATCGTTCCCTCGATGAGGAGGGCGCCGGAAACGGTGAGATCCACTTCGGGCGCGAGAGCGATCCAGGACCCTGACCCGATGGTTAGGCTGCTTCCTGCGGGGATCTCGAGGTTCTCGGAGAGACGGATTCGCGATCTGGGGGGCCAGACCGTCCTGGATTCGATCCGTGCGGGCGCATCGGTCCAGGTGGGCGCAGGTTCGACCCGTATGGAGAGGGGCGCGGCTGAGCCGGGAAAGAGGGGCTGAAGCAGGATGTCGGCGGAATCATCGGAGATCGGAAGAAGCAAGCCCCCGGCTCCTCTGCGAAGCCAAAGGGGTTCGGGGCCGCCTCCTTGGAGGAAGATCGAGGCGTGGAATGGGGCGCGCGCCGTGGTTTCCGAGCGAAGAAACCCGGTGAGGGGGATGAGGGCTCCGGCGGGCGCCGCGCGGGGAGCGATAAGATCCAGCCGGAGAGCGGCGAGGGCTTCGGGGTGTGCAGGGATAGGCGGCGGGGGTGTCCAGGGAGCAAGACCGGTTTCGCTGCTTCCACGCGCCGGATCGCGGACCACGAAGCGCACGAGGATGGGCGTTTCGGATGACCCAGTTGCGATGGGCTGGAGGCGCAACTCGTGGTAACCCGGGGTGGATTCCTCGATCCAATTGCCAGTGGCGACGGGGGCGTCATCGAGTCTGGCCGCCCATTCTCCAGGGGCATCCTCCACGATCCGGAAGATGGCCTGGCCAGAGACGGTCGTGCAGTCGCCCAGCCCTTCCACGGCGACGCCGGAGTGAGCTGGTCCAGTGCCGATGAGGAGGAGAAGACCGAAAAAAAGGGGAAAGCGGTGCATACCGGGGTAGACAGCGTAGAATACCCGTGGGCGGAAGCGGGAGCAAATGGGGTGCAGCGCGCCACAGGAGAAAGGGTATGAGAAATGTGGGTTAAATATCCATTGGGCTGAGCGCGTCGTCTCCAGTTCGGCTTCCTTCAAGAATCCTGGCCGCCGGGCAAACATTGTGGTGGACGGACCACACCGGCTTCCGCGAAGGTCAGGCCGGCATGGGAGCGATTATCGCGTTGGTTGTCATCGAGGAGCTGTCCCTGCTGACCGTGCGTGCGGGCAAGGCGGCGCGGATGAGGACCGGTCTTAAGTGGGGACGCAGCCAATTTTCAATCCTATACCGCGTTCTTCGGCGTCGGCCCTACGACGCGACAGGCGGAGATTGTGGTGAAAGTAAGGAAGAGGACGTGCTCCGGCTTGCCCGGGCTTGGTCTCCCTACGAGGATGCTCTGGGTGGCTCGCGGGCGGAAGCAGGAAACGGGTGAGTCGATTTGGCCGTGAAGTTCAGCGATTACTACGAAGTCCTGGGAGTGCCGCGTGATGCGCCGGAAAGCGACATCCGGAAGGCCTTTCGCAAGCTGGCGCGGAAATACCACCCTGATGTGGCGAAGGACAAGGACGAGGGGGAACGGAGGTTCAAGGAGATCAACGAGGCCTACGAAGTTCTCGGCGATCCCGAGAAGCGGAAGAAATACGATGCGCTGGGAGCGGGTTGGCGGCATGGAGCGGAGTTCACTCCGCCTCCTGGCGCAGAGGGGATGGATTTCGGCTTTGATGTGTTCGGTGAAGGCGGCGGAATACCGCGCGGGGCGGAATGGCGTTTTGACGGAACCGGCTTCAGCGATTTCTTTGAGCATCTGTTCGGGATGCGGGGAGGGTTTGCACGGGAGCCCGGGCAGACGCGGGGCGGCGGACTGCGGGCGCGCGGCCGGGACGTGGAGGCGGATATTTTGGTTTCGCTAGAAGAGTCTTGCCACGGGTCGACGCGAGTGCTGCGTTTGCAGCAGCCCGCCCCGGCTGGCGAGGCCGCCATGGTGCGGACTGCCCAGGTGCGCATTCCCGTGGGGGTGCGAGAAGGTCAGAAGCTGCGGCTGGCCGGCTTGGGTGAGCCGGGGTTGGGGGGCGCCCCGCCGGGAGATCTCTTCTTGCGGGTCCGTTTGGAACGGCATCCGGTATTTCAGGTGCGAGGGGAGAATCTCTATTACGACCTCGAACTCGCTCCATGGGATGCGGTGTTGGGCACGGAAGCGAGGGCTCCAAGCCTCAAGGGGAAAGTGAAAGTGACCATTCCTCCCGGCACGACGGGCGGGCAGGAGCTGCGTTTGAAGGGACTGGGATTGCCGCGGGAAGGCGGAGGGTTTGGGGATCTGCACGTAGTCACCCGGATCACGGTTCCAGTGCGGGTTGGAGCGGAGGAGCAGGTCCTCTGGGAGAAACTGCGAAGCCTGGCAGGGGCCGAAACCAGTCCTTCATCATGAAGCAGAGAGACAGGAGCAGATCCCAGATCGTCGTGCGGGTGGAACGTTCGGCCGCGGCTGGCTTTTGCGATTTGTCTAGGGCAGCGGAACTGAGCGGACTTCATCCCGATTTGATCCAGGATTTATGCCGGGCAGGTTTCGTCGAGACCCGGGTGAGCGAGAATGAGGACGAATGGCTTTTCGACGATCACGCTCTCTACCTGCTGCGCCGGGTTCACGAAATGCGTGAGCAGAAGGGCATCAACCTGAGGGGGATCCGTCTGATCCTCGAACTTTTTCGAGAGATGGACGAGATGGAGCGGGAGATTCGCTTCTTGCGGGACCGGCTGGGTTGAAGGATAGATTTGTTATGACGAAGCCGTTTGCGAGTGTGGGCAGAATGGCGGCCGTGCTGTCGGGCGCCGCGGCGGCAGCGGCTCTTCCGGCAGGGGCTCAGGATCAGGAAGGGGAGGACCGGCGACCGGTTCAAGTCCGCTGGGAGAACAACCTGCTGACCATAACGCATCCGGCGATGCCGGAGCGCTTTCTCGAAGTCAATTATCTGGAGGCGTTCTGCCGGCCGGGTTCAACGGATCGCGAATGGGGCGAGACGGTGATTCCGCACCGCACGGAGAAGGCGTCGGAAGCGGACGATGGAACGGGATTGGTTCTGCGCAGCGTATTGGAGGACGGCGTGACGGTGCAGCACCGCATCGAGACGGATGTGGATACGGTGAGGTTCCGGCTCGAGGCGTTCAATCCCACGGATCGCGCATCGGAGGCGCATTGGGCTCAACCCTGCGTGCGGGTGCACCGGTTCACCGGCGACGAATCCAAGCCGAACACGGAGACCTATTTGCCGCGTTGTTTTGTGTTCATCGACGGCGAGCTGACCCGGATGCCGATGGAGCCCTGGGCGACGCGGGCGCGTTACGTGCCCGGCCAGGTCTGGCGTCCCACTCAGGTTCCGCCGGACGACGTGAACCCGCGGCCGGTGAATGAGAGATCGCCGTCCAACGGGCTCATCGGGTGTTTCTCGGAGGATGAGCGTTGGATTTTCGCCACGGCCTGGGATCCCTATCAGGAGTTGTTTCAAGGCGTCCTCTGTTGTCTCCACTCGGATTTCCGGCTGGGCGGCCTTGAGCCGGGAGAGCGGAAGACGGTTCACGGGATGATCTATCTGATCCCGAACGACGTGAGAGCCTTGTTAGAACGGTACCGGAAAGATTTTCCGGGGCAGGAGAAGGCGACAGGACCCTGAGAGGGAACCGCGGCAAGGTCGAAAACGGCAGAGAGTTTGATGCGTGATTGCGGGGGGACGTTCACTCCTGCCCGTCTGCTCCGAGGGAAACCGGTCAGGTTCCTGGCGAACCTCCCAACGCTGCGGATCTGCGCCAGGAAGCTGGGTCGGCGGGGTCTCCCGCGGGGTTGGCCAGCTCCATGGTGTATCCCGAGCCGTCCGCGGCGGGCCAGGGGCTTTTGTCTACGTAGCGGAACGACACGATGAGGGCTCCGCCGGCGTCCAGAAGCCGAATGCGGTCGCTGCTGTTGGAGAAATTGAAGTTGAATCCTCCGGCGACGGGAGCCGGAAGACTTGGGTAGGCTTCGAGGAAGGCTCCTGGGTCCTGTGCCACTACGAGGAAACCGCCCGGCGCAAGCACGCTCTCGGGCAGGACGAAACGGTGGCCGTCGTTGTCGTCGAGGATCGACCATCCGGTCAGTGTTACGGGTGTATTTCCGGCATTATGCAACTCGATCCATTCGCCGGACGTTTGGCCGTCGCTGGGGTGGTAATGGACCTCAGAAACGACTACCGCGGCGTGGGCGGGGTCCGAAGGGGCCACACGCTGGAAGTGTGCGACGAGGGTGGTGAGCTGGTCTTGCCGCACTTCGACGGAGGCCGATCCGTCAGGGTCTTCGGTCACCGGTCCCTGCCAGGAGGCATGGCGGAAGCCGGGAGCGGGTACGCTTTGAATGGGCGTGGGAAAGTCGGTGAACCAGGTTCCCCGCCAGCCGTCATAGGTGGCCAGGGCAGAGCCGGCGCGGACTGCTCCGCCATCCGGCGGATCGAGCCGGACCTCGAGTTCGCCGGATCCGTTAGGGAGTTGGAAGTGCTCGAGGAGATCCTGGCGCAGTTCCTCCGGACGCGAGCGGGCGAAGTCTTTGAGCCCGCCGACATTTTCTTCCCAGAGTCCTATTGTGAGGGGAGGATCCGCGGGTTTGTGGGGAGGCCCGAAGCCGCGACTCTCCAGCTCCGGCCAACTCCAGCGCTGGAGATGGCGCTCGATCTCCGGGCGAATCTGCGCGGCCATGCCGTCGATGATGGACTCGACCCGGGCGGGTTCAAAGAGGGTGTTGAGAAGGCTGGCGCAGCGCAGGATGAAGCCGGCGCGGAAGGCCTCATTCTCGAGCAGTTTCCGCAAGAGCAGGGTGCGGCCTCCTTCGTTTGGCCAGCCCGTCCCGGCTCCGGCCGGATTCGTGTAGAAGCGGAACATGTTGTCGTAATCGGCATAATCGCGCGCCATCGCGGGCCCATAAGTTTCGGGCGGCCAAAGGTCGAACCCGTAATCTTGATCGTAGAGAATCCACCGGAACTTTCCGTCTCCCTGGGCCGATCGCCAGCATTTGATGTTTCCGATGTCGAAGTTCTGGAAGTAGATGACGGCGAGATGGTAGTCGATGAAGTTAGGAATGTCGAGGAACTCGGATTTCACCCGGGCATAGTTGTCTTCGAGAGACAGGTCGCGGCCGGCGACGAAGCTGCGCATGGCCGCGTAGGCCGCGGCGCTTCCGGCGTTGGCCGTTCCGTAACCCTCGATGAGATCGATGCTGTCCGGCTCCAGGCCGTGGTGAGACGCGACGAAGTGCTCATTGGTTTTTTCCCGGAGGTTGTAAAGACCCCAGTAGTCGCCGTTGAGGTAGAGGACAGCCGGGCGCCAGGCTTGGAGATCGAGGCCTGTCTCGCGCACCAACCGCTGCAGCATGGCGTCGCGGAACAGCGTGAAGCGGCTGTTTACGAAATAACTGCCGTGTCCTTGGGCTGGGCCGAAGGCGGTGATGGGCTGGCGCGGCCAGGTGAAGTGCGTGCTTTGGTTGTCGTTGCCGGAATTGCGCAGGACCAGGCTCTCGAAGCGCTCGATGTCGAGTTCGGGAAATATGCGATGCTGAATAGATCCGGCGCCGTATTGGCGGCGGGCGAAGAGAGCAAAGGATTTCTGGGGGTAACCACGCGAACCCCATCCGCCGAAGATTTGGAGACCTGCTCCCATTTCGAGGGTCCGGGCTTCCGGATCGAAGAACTCGAAGTGGATGGCGATCTCGCGGTCTAGCCAGGCATTGGAGTTGCTGTAGGGGAAGGACCCATTGACGGATCCGCCGGCGCTGAGAGCGGAGCCCATCCCATAGAGGAAGCCGTCCCGGAAGGCGAAGGCGGCGGGGTCGCCGGCGAGGGCGACGATGGGCAGGTTGTGATCCGCTCCGATGATGTAGGTGCGAGTGAGAGTGCGGCTGCGTCCGCCGGGGAGAAAGATCCGGGCCCGTACGAGGGCTGACCGGGTCAGCGTGAAGGGTTCATCGTAGAGAGTGGAGTTGCTGGAGAAGAGCGAATGCACCGGTTCGGCTCCGTCGAGGGTGTAACGGATGGCAGCCCCGTCGAGGTCGGTTTCTAGGACGACCTGCAGCGGTGCGGAGTGGAGTCCGCCTGGCGTCAGGAGCCACGGGGGGTCCAGGACTGGATCCGGAGCCCCGAAGAGGAAGGGGCGGTTCGGCAGACCCGGCGAGGCGAGTTCCTTGGGGTAGGGATACCAGGCGTCTTCGAACAAGCCGAGCGCGATGTCGTCGTCCAAAGCCGGGGGGAGGATTCGGTCGATGAGGAGGCCCGTGGGATCGAGCAGGACCACGGGTTCAGACCCGTTCCGGAGGGCGAAATCGCTGTGCAATTCGCCCTCGAGCGGTTTACGATCTTTGCCGGAAGCGAAGATCAACAGGCAGGCGCCGGGCTCCAAGAGCCGGGCGGGGAACACCCATGGTTCCTCGGATTCCAAGCCGTCAGCCAACCGCAATCCGGCCAGAGGCACTGGCGCCGTCCCATAGTTCTGAAGTTCCACCCAGTCCGGAAAATCGCCATCTTCATCAGCGAGAGCCGACGCATTGGCGGCCATGACTTCATTGAGGCGCAAGGGATAGGATCCGGCCGGCGGCGAAAGTCTGGCGATCCGGAAATAGTGTGCGGCTTCGTCTTCGCGGGAGATAGTGAAGCGGAAACGGCCGCTTCCCAGATCTTCGGCTTCTGCGGTCTCGGACTGCCAGCCTGAAGCGCCCGCGTCGCGGCTGCCGTCGAGCCGGTAGGAGGCGCCGGCTGGGGAGCCGTCCTGGAAGAGAATCTCGACGGTTCCAGGGCGGAGTCCCACGGTGTCCACTTGGACTGGAGAAATCTCTGCGGCCGTGCATGGCGTAATGGAGATCGGGACAAGTGGGAAGGCGAGGACGCCTGGCATCGCTAGGCGGAGAATCAGAGCGCCGGCCCGCGCCATCCGGCGGTGGGTTTGCTTCTTGGGGAAGGGCCAGAGGAACATTCTGATCAGGGCACACTAGCGAGCAGGGGGATTATTGCCGAAGATCTCTTTGTAGGGGAAGCTCTCGAAGCGGTCGCCCCGGCCCAGGACGCGGGGATCGTCGCTCCGGACCAGTTCCCGCACGAGCCGTTCCGCTAGTTCCTTGCGCCTGCCGCTGTAGGCGGGATCGGCGGCGACATTGTGGAGTTGATCCGGATCGGCGCGCAAGTCATAGAGTTCCTCGGCAGGCCGCTTCCCGAAACTCCAGTCGAAGTAGCGTTTGCCCGCCTCGGAGTCCTTTTCGGAGAGAATCTCGGATTTGGTGGGACCGTCGTCACAATCGGAGAAGGCCCAGCCATCGAAGGAACTTTTCGCATCGGCAATTCCGTTAGGCCAGCGGTCCGGTTTGAAATTGCGGATGTAGAGGAAGTCATGAGTGCGGATGGCGCGCATGGGATAACCGCCTGGATTGCCCCGTTCTTGGGACGGCACGTGCCGTTCCTTTCCGGTGAGGATGAATTCGCGGTGGACCGCCGGCGGGTTGCTGTCGGGCTGCGCCAGCAAAGGGAGGAGGTTGCGGCCGGTCATGGAATCCGGAACGGGGAGACCCGCCGCGGCGAGGAAAGCCGGCGCCAGATCCGTCAGACTAACGAAAGTGTTCGACTCATGAGGTTCCCGGAAGCGGTCTCCCCAGCGGATGGCCAGGGGAACTCTGGCCCCATAGTCGTAGAGGTTGGATTTGCAGCGGGGAAAGGGCATTCCGTGGTCGCCAGCGACGACGACGAGGGTGCGATCGAGTTCGCCCTTCTCCTCGAGCAGGGCGAGGGCTGCACCGAGGTCGCCATCGAAGCGTTGCACCTCAAAATAATAGTCGCAGAGATCATTACGAACTCTTGGAGTGTCGGGGAGGAAGGACGGCACGGGGACGCGAGAGGGATCCATACCGCTGGCGCGGCCTGAGTTTTCTTCGTAGGGCCGGTGGGGGTCGCTGGACCCAAGCCAGAAGCAGAATGGGGCGTCCGGCGGGCGTGCATCCAGGAAGGCGCGGAAGGATGGGTAATTTGTTCCTGCCGGGTCGCGGGTGTAGCCTCCGGGCCGGTAGTTTCCGGGTCCCCATCCTTTCCGCATTTTGCCGGTGTGATAGCCGGATTCTTCGAGCAGAACGGTATAGTTAGGAAACTTCGTTTGGAGAGTGGACCAGAGATTGGCGGCCTCTTCGAGCCGCCAATGCCATTGTCCGGTGAGAATGGCGCTGCGCGAGGGTGTGCAGGAGGGAGAGGACACGTAGGCGTGATGGAAGAGCAGTCCCTCACGGGCGATGCGGTCGAAGTGAGGCGTCTGAACGAGGGGATCGCCGTAGGCTCCGGCATGAGGCCAGCCCCAGTCGTCGGCGATGGCGAAGAGGATGTTCGGGCGGGGATCCTGCGCCGAGGCCGAGGGAAGAAGGGAGACGGAGCAGAACGTAAGTGTGAAGAGCCGGATGAGAGAGGAGAAAGGCGTTGAGAAAGTCATCGTGCCGAGAAAGCCTAAGGCCTAAACGTTTACCGTGTAAAGGTGGGTTAAGCCTGAGGCAAGTGCAAGGCAGTCCCCATGGGGCGTAGCGCGCCGCAGCAGAAAGAGTGTGAGAAATGCGGGTTAACCACCTTCGCCCACCACGGCACTCCGCGCCTTGAGGGAGAGCGGCGATACTCGCCATAGTCCAAGAGCCTCCGGCTAGCCTCCGGCTGATCCTCTTTCCTCGACCGGCGATTGGCTGCGCTTCACCAACCGGAGGCAGGTGTCGAGCGACACAGGCCGCTGCCCGAGGGAAGACAGCAGCGGCGGCAAGCGACGTAGCGGCGGAAAAGTAATTGTCGCCGGACAGTTCGTCCGGCTCTCGTGGAGGGGCGGGCTCCCGCACGCCCTGTGGCGCGTGACGGGTCTCCATTCCGGGACCAGGCCGTCACGGAGGCCGGCCCTCCAGGTCTCCTGTCGCGTGATGGGTCTCGATCCCGGGACCAGGCCGTCACCGAGGCCGGCCCTCCAGGTCTCCTGTCGCGTGATGGGTCGCCATTCCGGGGCCAGGCCGCCGGGGGAGGCCGGCCCTCCAGGTCCTGGGGTGCCCTTAACGGCTATTCGGATCGGAGCGCACGGACACGCCAGTGTCCCTTCTCTCCATCGATCCGTTCGGCCTCGGAATCGACGAAGCGCAGGATGTCGCCGTCGCCGGCGATCGGGGCTCCACTGATGGCGGTGAAAGTACCAGGTTCCATGGATTCGGAAAACTCCACGGCATAGTTTACGCCTTCCTTGGAAGCCCATTCCACCACCATGCCTTCTTCGGTACGTTCCGTGTTGGAGACATGGAGAAAGTCGGTGGCATCATTGGGATCGGTTCCGGCCAGTTCTTCTTGGGCGTCCGTCATGCCGTCGCCGTCGCTGTCGGTCGTGGGTTCCGGCGGAGTTCCGCCGACGATGGCGCCGGGATTGTCGCGCAGAAAGACCACGTCGGCTTCGCTCAGGATCCGGTTGTAAACCTGGAAATCGTCCATGGTTCCGGAGAATCCGTTATCCCCGGCGCGCGCTCCGATCTGGAGAGGAATCGGCTCATCGGCGTAGCCGTTGGGGTTATCCACGGACGCGACCAAGACCCCATCGATATAGAGCTGCGTCCGGGTAGCTCCGAGACTCGCTCCGTTGTTGTCTTGATGGGTGAGGACGAGATGATGGACCACGCCGGGTTGAATGACCCCGTCCGCGCCGAATTCCGGCTCGACCGGCGATTCATCGACGAGCCAGAAGGGACTGCCGTTTCCGAGACCGGCGAGGCCGTCGAAGAGGGTGAGGGCATAGGGGATGGATCCGTCTTCCGTTCCCTTGGCGAAGATAGCCGAAACCGAGCCTTCATCGGCAGCGTTCCGCTGAACCCACATCGAGAGGGAGAAGGTGTAGAGTTCCGGGAAGGATGGGATTTGGGCGTAACCGGCCCCATTGCCTCCGGCGTCGTTGAAAGTGACTGCCGATCCGGAAGCGAGGGAGGTGGCTCCCAGGGTAAAAGAGCCGCCGCCGGCGGACTGGTAGGTTCCGTGCCGGTTCCTTCCTGAGGCATCGAGGACGTCGGCGCCTTCGGTTTCGTCAAAACGGTAATGGGCGACGAGATCCGGCGAAGCCGGGATACTGGCCCGGAGGTTGACCGTGGTCTCGGGCGAGCTGGGGTCATTGCTCTGGATGGAGAGGGTGGCAAGTTGCAAGCCCGCCGCCGCCGAGGGATCCAAAGCAATATTGATCGGCGTTTCCGTGCCAGGCGCCACCGTGCTTGGGAAGGATTCTACGGAGAACGGCGTGCCGGCGGGGGCGATGCTGACGCTGGTGATTTCGAGAGTCTCGGCTCCGCCGGTGTTGCGGACCGCTAGCGGACGCACCTGTTCACCCGCAGTGGAATCGACGATGCCGAAATCGAGGGTGGGACGCACGACGATGTTGGGATCCTCGTCGCTGCCGATGATGATCAGATTGTCGATCAACACGGTTTCAAAGGCTCCGCCGGTGCGGGCGCTGAAGGCAAAGCGATCCGCCGCCGTGGGATTGAAGCCGGGAGTCTCGAGTTCTTGGTAAATGACTGCGCCGTCGACGATAAGGGTGAGCAACCCCGAATCTGCGCCGCTCTTGACCCAGGAGATCTCGACCGGGCGGAACTCGCCGTCGTATTGATAGAAGCGGTTGTTCGTCGCCGTCTCTCCGGCGTTGGTGTCGATCCGCTGATGACCGACATAGATGCCATTGACGCTGACATCGATCCCGATGCCGGTGCCGATGCCTTGTTCGTTGCCGTTGTCGTAGGTGTCGAACTCGACTGCGAGCCCGCTGCCGTAGCCGTTTTCTCCGGTGCCGTGGTTGGCTGGATCGTCCGGGATGCTCCCGAAGTTGAAAGAGAACCCGTCGGCAGGCGTCCCTGCGGAGATTAGGGCCAAGTCGAAGGTGACGATGAAGGTTTGCGTTGGCCCGGGGCCGAGCGGCGGGATCTTGAAGGAGCCTAGAGAGCCGCCGGTTCCGTCGACGGTGAGTTGCAGCGCGCCATCGATGATCTGGTGGACGTTGTTGTTGCTGCCGAAGATGGTGCCGTCGCCGAGGTCTTGCGTGCCATTGGGATAGCTGTCGAAGTCCTGTTGATAGGTTCCTCCAGAGGAAAATGTGACTCCGCTGAGCGCGATCCGCCGGTTCCTGGCTTGTTCGAGAGCGTCGTTGTTTACGAGATTGAGGGACGCCTCGATGGTGCCGATGTTGGGCTCGCCGGTGAAGCTGACTTCAATGGGGAGCATGCCGCCGGGGGGGATTTCGGCGGGAAGTGGGGTGAGGATGGCGAAGGAGGCCGCGCCAGGGCCGGTGATGGAGGAGGTCTCGCTGAGCACCAAGGTTTGGGTGGCTCCGATGTTGGTCACCACGAAGCTGTCCGATGCCGTGGCGCCTGGAGAAGCGGAAATGGCCAAGCTGCGGTCGCCGTCGATCTGGGGATCGCGGACGGCTGGCGCGGAGGTGGCGGGAGCAGCGATCTCCAGGTTGTCGATCAAGAGCGTCTCCGTGGCTCCACCGGTGCGGGCTCCGAAGGCGAAGATCCAGTCTGTCTGAGGCACGAGACCGGGAATGGGAAGCTTGTCGAAGAAGTTGCGGCCATTGACGGTCAAACTTAGCTCACCCGAGTCCGGCCCAGTTTTTTTCCAGGAGATCTCGGCGCGGCGGAACTCGCCGTCGAAGGTGTAGGCTTCATTATCGTTCCAGTTCTGGTTATCGATCCGGAAGAAACCATTGGGCACGATGGTTCCATTAGCTTTGATGTCATAACCGACGCCATTTCCGAAGCCGTCCTCGTTTCCATCGTTGTCCCAGGTGTCGAAGCTCACGGTCAGACCTGTTCCCCAACCTTCCTCGCCCTGATCCGGTGTGGCTGGGATCGCGCCGTAATTCAAAGAGAATCCATCGGCTGGACGGCCTGCGGCCTCGAGGGCAAAGTCAAATCGCACTGAAAAACTATCCGGAGCGGCGGGGCCGGGAGCGGGGATGCGGAAGGCGGAAAGGGTGCCCGTGGTTCCGTCGGCGGTCAACCGGAGGGCCTGATCCTGCACGCTGGCGATCTCGGGGGCATTGGTGGTGATGGTCGTGCCGTCTCCGAGATCAGTGGTCCCGGGATCATAACTGTCGAAGGTTTGCAAATAGATCTGCGGCTCCACATAAGGAGCGCGAATCACGAGATCATCGATGAGGACTTGTTCGGTGGCCCCGCCGGTCCGGGCGCTGAAGGCGAACCGCCAGTCGCTTGCCGGAGTGACGCCAGTTATCGGAAGGGCATCAAAGAGGACGACGTTGTCCAGCCTGACGGTGATTTCACCCGTGGTCGCTCCGGTTTGTTGGTAAATGATGGAGACCGGCCGGAAATTGCCGTCGAACTTGAAGAATTGGTTGTCGGCAGGGTTTGCGCCGGCGGCTTCGCGCAACTGCCCGTTGGGGATGTCGCCCCCGTTCAAGCTGACATCCACACCGATGCCGTTGTCGGCGCCTTCGCCCTCGTTGTTCCAGGTGTCGAATTCCACCGCGATTCCGACGCCAAAGCCTTCTTCCCCATTGCCCGTCGCCAGGTCGTCGATGGGCCCGAAGTTAAAGGAGAATCCGTCGGCGGGCGTGGCCCCACCGCCCGATAGCGAGAGAAGGAAGTCCGCCGTCCAACTCATCGTGGACTGTTCGCCGAGCGGAGGAATGTTGAAGGACGAGAGGGAGCCGCCGAGACCGTTTTGGGTCAGCCGCAGGCTGTCGTCGAAAATGCCCGCCGCCGCGTTGTTGCTGTTAATGGTGGAGCCGTCGCCCAGGTCGGTATCGCCGTTGTTGAAGCCATCGAAGTTCTGGATGTATTCGGCGAGTCCGGCAGAGCTGGGTATGACATTGACTTGGAGGCTGACCAGGCGGTTTTGAAGGCGCTCGGAAGAGTCGTTGCTGACGACGGTGAGCGTGGCAGTTTTGGGTCCGGTCTCGCTCGATCCGAGAAAGCGCACCGGGATATCCCGGCTTTCCCCGGGCGGAATGGTCTGGGCGGCTCCGCTCGGTAAGGAGAAGAGCGCTGCGTTGGGACCGGAGATAGACGAGGAAGCGTTGATCGCCAGGATTTCAGAGGCTCCGTCGTTGCTCACCGTGAGCATCGCGTCGATGTCTTGTCCGGCCTCTACGACGCCGAAATTCAGGCTCGATGCGACCGTGATGCGGGGATCGCGGGGAGTCCGTGCCGCGGTGGTCGTCAGCGAGATGTTATCGAGCAGAAGGGTCTCGGTGGCTCCGCCGGTGCGCGCCGAATAAGCGATGACGTCGTCTGCCGCAGGGGTGAAGCCTTCCACGAGGAGGTCTTCAAAAAGCGTTTCGCCGTCGAGTTCGACATAGACAAGGGAATTCCCGCCGCCGTCGGGGATGACATAGATGTCGATGGTCCGGAAGACTCCATCGAAGTGGAAGAAGCGATTGTTGCTGGGGTTGGCTCCGGCCACTTCGCGAAGCTGTCCGCTGGGAACGTCGCCTCCGTTCAGGCTGACGTCCACCCCGATGCCATTGTCGGCGCCTTCTCCTTCGTTGTTGTAGGTGTCGAACTCGATAGCGAGGCCCGAACTAAAGCCTTCTTCCCCAAGCCCGTTCTCGCCCGGATCGAGCGAGATGGGGCCTAGATTGACGGAGAAACCGTCCGCGGGAGTTGCAGCTGCCGCAAAAAGGGAGAAATCGAAGAGAATGCGCAGACCTTGTTCTTGTTCGGCGCCGAGCCCGGGGATCTTAAAGGACCCGAGAGAAGAGACTACTCCGTCCAAGGTGAGTTGGAGCGCTTCATTCTGAACTGAGGCGGATCCGGTCGTGCTTCCGAGGACTGTGCCGTCACTGAGATCGGTCGCGCCGTTGGCCAGACCGGAGAAATCTTGATTGTATTCGGCGGCATGCAGAGCTGCGGAAGAGGCGAGGAATGCAATGCCAGCAGCGAGAGCCCAGCGGGCCCCGGGAAGTTTTGGGGATTTCATGAGGGGTTTAAGGTGGTGATATTCTCTGGTTTAGAAAGTTGATGCGGGCATGAAGAGAGTCAACGCGTTTTCTGCCATTTTGGCGAGTCGAGGCGGGGAAAACTTGCAGGGATTTACTGCGGGAACTTTTCTGGCCCCCTTGCCTAGCCCACATTTCTCATACCTTTGCTGCTGTGGCGCGCTGCACCCCATCCTGCCTTCGTTCCTCTTGCCTCAGGCTTGAACAGGGTGTACTCACCCAGCCCTGCGCCTTCGGCTGCGCGCATTTTGTCTGTACGGGGCTCGCGGCGGGCTAGGTTTTCACTGAAGGCATTCAACCTCCTCCCTACTTTCCACAGCGATGCCCATCTATACTTACGAGACGATCCCTCAAGCTCCCGGAGAGCATCCCAGGCGATTCGAGGTTGAACAGCGCATGACGGATCCCCCGCTCCAGACAGATCCAGAGACGGGGGTTCCTGTGCGGCGCATCATTACCGGCGGTTCAGGCGTCGTTTTCCATGGCCCGAGCATTCTTTCGATGAATACCCGGAAAGGCGGCCGGCGCTGAAGCCGGTGGCAGCGTGCCGGAAGTTGAAACTAGCTGAGCGGAAACCCGGAGGTCAGGCCAAAGCCGGGCGGCGACGGCGTCGCGCCAAGCCCAGCAGTCCGAGCGCAAAACCACCCAGCAACATGGAGGACGGCTCGGGCACAATGGTGACCTGCCCACGGATTTCGCCCACGGTGTTCTGGGCGGTGTGGACGTTGATATACCAGAGCCCAGCCAGCAATTCATCAGCTTGTGCCGCATTGATTCCTGCGCTCCCGCTGATGGGACTATCCAGGCCGTCGCCGCCGACATTGACTGTGACCGGCGCCTGCACCCCGGGCAGGCCTGGCCCGTGAAAGTGCATCGCCGTAGCGGGCCCGGTGAGACCGGTGAAGCTGAAAGCCCACGAAAGTATCCCGGATTCGCTGTCGTATGAGGCCGTGCCGCCTCCCGAAGGATTGGCCACTCCGCCTCCCTCTAAATTGAGATTGACCTCGTGCGCTTCCTGGCCCAAGCCCAAGGTGTATTCGAACAGGGTGACGACAGCTGAGGCCGGGACGGTCCCGAGACCCGTGAGAAGCGCGGCCAAAGCGGCGCTCCGAAGAAGTGGGGTTGATACGAACTTCATAACGGTCGGTTTCTTAAGGATGAACCCGCAAAACAGCAGCCCTGCGTGGATATGGGGGGTAGAACACGCGGAACGCCGTTTCGCTGTGGATTCGAAGCACGATTACCAGTTTTATTCCCATTTGGCTAGAAAAAAATCGCCTTGCGGGTGAAAGCAGCCCGTTCCAGGTTGAGCCGTTCGACCGTCCCGGGGGTATAGCTCAGTTGGTAGAGCGTCTCGTTCGCAATGAGAAGGTCAGCGGTTCGAATCCGCTTACCTCCACACCTTCGCTTCGTTTTCTGTCGCGATGCCCGTGCACTTTCGCTTGCTCGAAGCCGGTTCCGTGATTTGTTTCGCCGCTTTTCCAAGGGAACCCAATTAGCCCGTAGCGAACCATGGCCACCATTCACACTTTAGGCGCTAAGAAGCGCGAATTCTCCGGGCGCGGGATCGCTCGCCGCTTGCGGCGTGCGGGCCGGGTGCCTGGAGTCATTTACGGCGCGCACCAAGACAACTACGGTCTGGATCTCGATGCCCGGGAATTGCTTCGCCTGCTCCACAGCAGCGCCGGAGAGCATCTCCTGGTCAGTCTCAACATCGAAGGAGCCCGGGAGCAGAATAAGCTGGCCATTCTACAGGATGTTCAGCACAACGCCCTGAACGGCGATGTCATGCACGTGGACTTCCACGCCGTGCGGGAGGATGAAATGATCGAGATCACCGTTCCCGTGGCATTGATTGGCGATCCGGTTGGGGTGTCGAAAGGGGGGTTGTTGGACCGGCACTTGCATGAGGTGCCGGTGCGCTGTTTGCCGGGGCAACTGCCCGACGTCATCGAGGCGGACGTCAGCGGACTCGATTTGGGTCAGGCGCTTCACGTCTCCGATATCCGCTATCCTGAAGGCGTGGAACCGGCGGTGGGCGGGGATATCATCGTGGCGATCGTGGAGGAACTTCGGGCCGAGGAGCCTTTGGAAGAGGCGGCGCCTGGTGTGGAGGGAGCATCACCCGCGGCAACGTAGAAGCGGGTTGGCCGCTGTCCCGGCTGATGCGAGACGGAGCCCCTTCGCGGGCGTGGGACGAGGGAGATTCTCCGGTGCAGTGCAAGGCGGTCATCGGTCTCGGCAATCCAGGGTCGCGCTATTCGGGGACGCGGCACAACGCCGGGTTCCTGGCGGTAGACGCTCTGCTCGCGGCACTGCAGCCACAGGCAGGGCTTTTTGAACCGTTCCGTCCCTTCCGCCAGTTCGAGGCGGATATGGCCCGGGCGGACAACCTGCGCCTGATTAAGCCGGCAACCTACATGAACCTCAGTGGACGGGCGGTGAGTGCGGTGACCCGGTTTTTCCGGATCGAGCCCAGCGAGATCCTTGTGGTGCATGACGACATCGATCTTCCCTTGGGGCGCCTCCGCTTCCGGCGCGGGGGTTCGTCGGGTGGCCACAACGGAATCGCATCCATTCTTCAACATTTGGGGACTGGGGACTTTCTCCGGCTGAAGATGGGGATTGGGCGGCGCGCGGATCTGGACCGGATTGAGGGCGAGGTGATCGGGCATGTGTTGGGGAGTTTTGGGCCGGGTGAACAGGAAGAGGCGGGCCGGTTGGTGAACCGGGCGGTTGAAGCGATTCTCTGCCTCTTGGAGGAGGGTTTGGAGCGGGCCATGACCCGCTACAACGCGGCGGGCGACTCGAAGGGCGGAGCCGAGGGGTGAAATGGGCCTGGGTGTGAAATTTGTGGGTTGTCGCCGGGCGGCAACCACCCTTTGCGGCGGTCTTCCACCCAAGGGCGTTAAGTTTTCCCCGTAGCGGAATTCGCAAAAACTCCGAAATCCAGCCAACCAGACGGCGCACTTCGGAAAAGCTCAGACTCCTGATCTCGAGGAATTTGGATGAGCTGGAAGGGTATGTGGCGCGGGCACTCCCGCCCGCGAACTCTTCAGGTTCCATCGGCGGACAGGAGTGTCCGCTCCACAAGTAGGGCGTCATCTGCCGAGAGGCGGTCTCGCTTCGGCTCAGCGATTTTCCTCCCTGTCCATGATCTCCCTCGATAGGTCAGGAGTTCTGAAGCTCGGAGCGTCTGCTGCACGGCCTTTGGTTTTGCCCTTTGACAAGCTGAGGATCGCCGTTACTCTTGCGACCCATTTCGCCGTTCATGACACGCAGATACGAAGGGATCATCGTCCTCAACACCCGGGGGAAAGAAGAGTCGATCGACGACATGGTCGGCGATGTCGGTCGCGCCATTGAAGGCGAAGGAGCCAAGCTCGAGCAGATCGATCGAATGGGGAGGAAACGTTTTGCCTACGCCCCGCGCAAGGTCGAGGCGGGCTACTACGTGAACTATTTCTTCGAAGCGGAGCCGTCGAGAATTCAGGAGATCCGGAGCCGGCTGAAGCTTCATCCCGACGTGTTTCTTCAGCACTATCAGGTCCTGGCGCGTTAGGGCGGTCACTGCCCGGATCCGGGTTTCTTTCCATGGCATCCGTCAACAAGGTCATTCTCATCGGGAACCTGACGCGGGATCCCGATCTGCGGTATTCGCCCAAGGGAACGGCAGTGACGGAACTGGGTTTGGCGCTGAATCGCCGCTTCCGGTCGGGGGATAGCGACTGGCAGGAGGAGACGACATTTGTGGACGTGACGGTCTGGGGAAACCAAGCGGAAACGGCGCAAAAGTATTTGAGCAAGGGCCGCCAAGTGTATGTGGAGGGCCGGTTGCGTTTGGACACGTGGGAGGACAAGACCTCGGGGCAGAAACGCAGCAAGCTGCGCGTCGTGGCTGAGACCATTCAGTTTTTGGGTTCGCGGCCGGAGGGCGCCGAAGGGCGCTCGTCTTCCTATGGGAGGGGCCCCGGCGCGGCGGCCGCTCCGGCGGCCGCTTCCGAGAGCGGCGAGCGGCGAGTCGAGGACCGCGACGATTATCCTCCAGAGAGCGAGGAAGACGACATTCCTTTTTGAGCCTGCGGCACATAGTCTTCCGGCTCATCCAAATTCCTTGAGATCAGGAGTTCTGAGCCTTTTCAGAAGGCTTCGCGTGTGCTATCTGTTGCCTGCGAGCGCTCGAATTCCCCCCCCTCCGCTTGCAGCGGCGGGCGCTTTCAATCTCCAACAATTGCAGCAACCCATGAAAACCTTGGGTCTTTTTCTTGGCATTTCAGCCCGTTCCTTTTCCCGATGGCTGGTTTTGCCGGTAATCACCGGCGCCGCTTTTTCGGTCGCCCCCGTCGCCAGGGGAGCGAGCCCCGGGGTCTCGCTCGAAGCGCCGAACCTTCACGAAGCACAGGTCGAGGGACACCTCATCCGCGTGCACTATCCTCGCGGAGTGGCTGTGGAAAGTCTCGACGACAACGATCTGTGGGTGGTCAGCCGTAACGGCTACAACGCGCTGGCCAAGTTTGTGGAGGTCCACGAGTGGGAATTCCCGGCTGACGGACAGGATCCCGCTGGTCTGGTCGCGCCTGGAGGTCCTGGTTTTCCGGATTTTTGGCCCGGGCTGATCGCCACCTACAGCGTCTTGCCGCCGCGTGTCGAGGGGTGGATGGTGGAGGACAACGCCTCCTACAGCGTGCTTTTGCAGCCGGGCGAGGTATCCATGCAAAACGGTTGGGCCTATCCGGCGGACTTACTGGGATCTTTCCGGGTCCGGATCGGCGAGCCCGTTCCGGATTTGCCGGTGCGAACGGCCATCGAAGTGGTCCGGGAAGGCGATTCCGTGTTCGCGGTGGTGACCTTGTATTGGCAGACCACGGGGCATGAGGTGGATTGGGGCGAAGTCGAGTTGCGGGGCCAGAGCTTATCGGTTGACTTGGTCATCACCGGCGCAGGAGAAGCCGATGCCCCGGAGACGCAAGAGTTCCGCTACGACCTGTCTGGGACGCCTTCCGGAGCCTATCGCTTTGCCGTCACGAGCGACGGTCAGGTCTTGGCGTGGCGCGAGATTCGCATCCACGAATCCGAGCCCATTCCGGCCGACGCCGATCTCGCTGTGCGGATTGATGGCGACGGGACGGCAATCCTCCATGCCGTGGTGCGGCTCCACGATCCTTATTTCGTGGTCTCCGATCCGGGCAATCCCGTTTTGGAAGGGAACGTCTTTCGCATCTCCGCGACGGCGGAGCGCGTGGTGTTTGTGCAAGAGCCGGAAGCGCCCGGAATATTCGAAACCGATTACCGCCTGGGTCAGTTGGAAGCCGGCGCCTACCGGGTTCTATTCGAACTGAACGGATCCTTGATCGGAGACACTGCGTTTCGCTTCGGTCCGGATGATCCCGGACCGCTCCGCGCTGCGGCGGAACTGAACTTGGTGCGCGAAGGCGATCGCGTGTGGGCGGATGTTACAGTTAAACTTGCGGACGCCAGTTACGAAGTGGCGGACTGGGGCGTTCCCCGTTTGGAAGGACACACGATTTATTTGGACTCGGAAGCCGGGCTCCGGGACGCGACCAATCCGGATGGCACGATCGGTCAGGATGCCGAAGTGGGAGACGGCAATATATTCCGGCGCCGCTATGCCGTGTGGCCGCTGGAAGAATCTGGGGGAGGGGGAGGCGGGACGGAAGTCCGGTTCACGCCTGTTGAACCGGATCCCTTCCTCCTCTTTGACGGACCGCAGAATGTTGTTCTCCGCAGTCGTGAGGAATGGGCGGCCTGGATAGAGCGCCATCGGGATCCGTTCATCCGCGCTGCGATCATCGAACCGCCCGTGGACTGGGACAGCGAGATGTTGATCGGGGTGTTTCTCGGGCCGGTCCCGTTGGGCCAGTGGGTGCAGATCGAAGGCGTGCAGGAAACTGCGGATGGTTACCGGGTGGACTACCGGAGGTTCATCGGAGGCGCTCCGCCGCCGGAGGACGAGATTGTTTATCCGGGAGCGATGGCGGTCGTGCCGGCGTCGGCGCTTCCTGTGGAGTTTGTCGAATCGACCATCGCCTTGCCCGGACCGCCGCCGCCATTGCCGGATTCTCCCATGGAACCTGAGCCAGCAGCGCAAGGGGACGAGCCGGACGACGGGAATGCCTCCGAGCGCATTGTTCAGGTGGTGTTCCGGATCAACGGGCATCCCTATGCGCGCGGCTCCTTCTCGCCGTCGGGCGCTGTGGAGCCTGAAGAACCGCCTCACACCTCGGCGGAGCTTCAGTTGGGAGAAGAAGACGGAGCGATTGTGGCGGATGTCGTGGTGCGCGTTTTCCGCTATCCCTATTTGCAAGTGGTGGATTGGGGGGAACCGCGCCGGGAGGGTTCCCACATCGTTTTTGAAGCGGCTACGGCGCAGGTCGAGTATCTTGTCGAACCAGAACTGCCCTTGGAAGAACGGCATCGTTACTCGATCGAGGGACTTGAGCCGGGTCTCTATCACTTCTTGTTCCGGTTGGACGGAAGGGATGCGGCGCGCGCGTTTCAGATAGTTGGCAGGGAAGACGGGATTCCTGGGCATCCCTTTGAAGACTGGCTCAAAGAGGTTTTGGCGGGATGGCAAGGCGCGGAAGTGGGGTTGCCGCCCCTGGGTGATCTCGATGGCGACGGGAATTCCGATTTTGCGGAGTTTGCCTTGGGATCAAATCCGCTGCGGGGAGGCGAGGGCCCTATGGTGCGTCCGGAATGGATGCGGGACGATGCGGGTTTGCATCTCGGTCTGCGCTTTCACCGGAGAGACGCGGCTTCCGGGATCCGCTATGTGGTCGAGGGATCTCCGGATATGGTGCATTGGGAGAATCTCGAGGGGTTGGTGGACGAAGCGGAGGTGCTGCCATTGGAAGGGGGATTGGAGGAGGTGCTCTTGTCCCTGCGCGAAGTGATAGCCGAAAGTCCTCATCGGTATTTGAGACTGCGCTTGAGTCAGTTGACGGACTAAGGTTTTCCACATGAAGACGAGCCAAAAAAGCATCAATAGGGGTCGCGTGCTGATGGCCGCGGCGGCGGCGGCAGGTTTGCACCTCGGCGGAGCAGAGCGGGCCGGGGCGGAGGACTGGCCTCATTTCCGTGGTCCTAACTACGATGGGGCGTCGGTGGAAAAGGACTGGAACGTCAACTGGGGAGATGCCGGACCCAAGACAGCCTGGAAGACCAGCGTGGGGAAAGGGGCGGCATCCTTTGTCGTGCAGGGAAACCAAGTGGTCACGACCGGGAACAGCAACGACACCGACACGGTGTGGTGTTTCAACCTCGACACAGGAAACGTCCTTTGGCGTTATGATTACCCCTGCGATTTCGAGAAACGCAGTTTCGAGGGAGGCACTTCGGCGACGCCAACCATTGCGGGCAGCTTCGTATACAACCTGAGTTATGACGGACAACTGCAGTGCCTATCGCTCGCCGCCGGCAAGGTGGTGTGGAAACAGCATTTGGTGAAAGATTTCGGCGGGGATCTCGCGAGGTGGAAGTACGCGGGTTCTCCACTGCTGGCGGGAGGTCTCCTGATCATCGACAATGGCGGGAATGGGAATTCCACCCTGGCGCTCGACCCCAAGACCGGGAAAAGAATCTGGGGCGTGGGCAGTCAGGGGGCGGGTTACGCCAGCCCGATTCCTTTCCGAAGCCGGGGCAAGGCGGCGGCATTGGTTTTCAAAGGAAAGTCGATGGTGGCGGTCGATCTGGATGGCGGCAAAGAGCTGTGGAACCTGCCGTGGGAGACTTCCTACGATGTGAACGCTTCTTCGCCCACCGTTCTCGACCGGGGGAACAAGGTGCTCATTTCCAGCGGCTACGGCGGCGGCCGCGCCGCCCTTTTCGACGTGTCGGGGGCGCGGCCCAGGCAGATTTGGCGCAACGACTCTATCAAGACCAAAATGAGCAGTTGCGTCGTCGTGGACGGCTTCATTTATGCGGTGAGCGGCGATAACGACGGCAATCTTTCCTGCACCCGCGTATCGGACGGGAAGACGCAGTGGGAAAGGAAGGGGTACGGTTTCGGGACGTTGATGGCCGCAGGAGACAAGCTCCTCGTGCTTTCGGAGAAGGGAACCTTGAGCGTCGTTCGAGCCGATCCGAAAGGCTTTCAGGAGATTTCGCAAGCCCAGGTGCTGGGCAAGCGCTGCTGGGTCATGCCGGTCTTGGCGCATGGGCGGATTCTCTGCAAAAACAATGAGGGAGACGTTGTCTGCCTCGATGTGAGGGGCTAACCGGCAATCCTTCATTCCTTTTCTGCGATGAGGGTTTTCAAGCGAACCGGCCCATTTTGGGGGCTAACGGGTTCGTCCAGGGGCAAGCGCGAATTTCTGAGCGTATGGAGAATATGGGAAACTTGGAGAAATGGAGCAGCCGGGCCGGCGGGTTCGCGGCCTCGCTCGCGGCGCTGTGGTGGATAGCCGCATGGGGTGTGGCGGCGGCAGGGCCGGCGGCCGGACTGTCCATCCACCTCGCTGAAGACGGGCGAGTTCAGTTGGCTCTCCGTCCTGGTGAAACGGGGCGGGCGGCTGTTTTGGAAGCCACGACGGGAGGCGGAACCGCGAGCGGGTTTGGCGATGGCTGGGCGCCGGTGTGGGCTACGCGTGAGGCATTGGCGTCGTGGACCGACCCTGACAGGGAGTGGTTTTCGCAACGATTCTACCGGATGCGCACGAGTCCCGTGGTCGCCGTGCCGCCACACGACTCCTGGAAGACGCGCGTGTCGTTGCTCGACGATCGCTTTCTTGCAGACCCGCTTCCGGGTCAGGGGTCGGCGGGATTTCCAGGCAGCGGGACCACGCGCTGGGTCAAGTTCTCGATTCTGCGCGACGACCCCACGCAGGTCTATTTCCAGCACAGCGGCGCTTATCCATTCCATTACGAATTCGGAGTGCAGCGTCTGCCGCCCCTGACGGGGCTTGATCGTGCAGAGTACGAGCGGGCCACTCTCGATTTTGGCGCTCAGACCGCGTTGTTGGGCGCCGTGCTCGTGGACTCTGCGCATCGCGAGTTCGCCATCCAGTTTGTCGGCGAGCAACCCATTCCAAGGGAGTCCCTCGCCTTCTTTCATGACGCCGTCGCCGGCTCGCTGGACGATGCTGCCGGAATGCGAGGATTCTACT
This sequence comes from Verrucomicrobiales bacterium, assembly GCA_041749135.1. GTDB lineage: Bacteria > Verrucomicrobiota > Verrucomicrobiia > Verrucomicrobiales > DEV007 > DATKCT01. Next base: position 55,085 of record JBGTBW010000085.1, on the reverse strand, counting down.
TTCCCTCATTCGAGCAATCTTCGATAGTTGAAGCGGATCGCGCTTACCTCCAAACACGCGGCATCGATGTGGGATCGGTGTCGCGCTGGGTGGCAAACGACCAATGCTACGCGGAAGGATGGGCGATCGGGCGCCTTGTTTTCGTTCCAGGGAGTCAAATCGCCGCCGCGTATCGATCCGGCCTGCTCAAGCCGGACGACATTTTGATAACGGACCGGGTTCCCGCGGAGATTCCCTTCGTAGCCGGGGTGATCGCGTCCGAACCGGCCACGCCGAACAGCCATGCCGTTTTGTTAGCGCAAGCCTGGGGCATCCCATTCGCCCACATCACGGACGAGGAAACGACAGAAGCTCTCAAGGAGCAAGCAGGGCGTGAATTTTTGTTTCAGGCAGGCGGATGGCTGTGTCTGGCGCAGCCGCTCGCCCTTCCTGACGGTTTTCCACCCGATATGCGCGAGGATCTCCTGGATCGCAAGACGACGCCGTTGTTGGACTTGACTCCGGTAGAGATCACCGGAGAGCTGTGGCGGTCAGCCGGCGGGCTGGTTCCGGGCGACGTGCGGCGCTTCGGAGGGAAGGCGGCGAACTTCGGACTTCTGCGGCGCGTGCTGCCGGACAACTCGCCGGACCCGGCCATCGCCTTGTCTTTCGACCTCTGGGAGGCCTTTCTGGCGCAACCCGCCCCTGGAGAAGGGGGAACGCTGGGCTCCGCCATACAGGCGCGGCTCGCGGGGCTCGTCTGGCCTCCGGAGGATTTCGGCGACGTGTTGGATGTTCTGGCGGAGATTCGCGAGCTGATCGAGGATGGTTCGTTCGGCGAAACGGAGCGGGTGGCGGTGTTGGAGGCGCTGGTTGATGCTGGATTCGACGCCAACCGCAAGATCCGGTTTCGCAGCTCAACCAACGTCGAAGACCAGGCATCTTTCGTGGGCGCCGGTCTCTACGACAGTTTCAGCGGATGTTTGATGGATGACCTCGACGGCGACGACGCTGGGCCTTCGCACTGCGATCCGGAAGAGTCCCGGGAACGCGGTGTCTTTCGGGCCATCCGCAGAGTATTCGCCAGTTTCTACAACGACAACGCCTACCTCGAACGGTTGCGGCGCGGCGTCGATGAGAGCGAGGTGGGTATGGCCTTGCTCGTGCACCATTCCTTTCCCGACCCCTTGGAGATGGCCAACGGCGTGGCTACACTGAGATTCGAGCCGTCTTTTGGCGGAGGCACATGGCTGGAGGGAAGTTTGGTGGCGCAGCTAGGAGCTGTATCTGTTTCTAATCCGGACGGATCGTCGCAGCCGGAAATCGTTTACCTCTCGGGCTTTCAAAGCACAGGCCCCGTCCAGATCTATCCGAGTCAGGCGCAGCGATCGGGCTTGTTGCAACTGGGACGCGACTATGTGATGGACTGGGAAGGCGATTACTTGGCGCTGGGCGGCATGTTTTACGAGGTGGGGACGGCCTATTCGAAGCTCACGGGGCGCACGGCTTTCACCCTCGATTTCGAGTTCAAGAAGGTAGAGCCGGGGGACCTCGAGGTGAAACAGGTGCGCGAGATCCCTGAAGGCGCTGGCGACGAAGGCTTGGAGCCGCCCGTTCTGGTGGGCGTTCCGGTTGAATGGCAGCTCTTTCAGGGCGAAGCAGGCGACGTTTTCGCCAACCACCGTCTCAAATCCCTTTGGACGGTCTCGGGAATCAACCGGGTCCTCGACCAGACGGGTTTGCAGGCCTCGTTGATCGGCGATGCCGCTTGGACGCATATTCTGGATGGCGCTCCCGGCACGGAGACAGGGGCGCCCTCGGAGTGGGAAGGGGCCACTTTTTCAGTCGAAAATGAGACGAACACCCTGGACCGGTGGAACGGGTTTTCGTGGGAGGGTGGAGCCACCCGCTTGACTTTGGAAATGCACACCGCCGTTTTCCAACCGCCCGGGCCAGGGCGGACTTTGGGGGATTTCACCGTTTTTCTTCACGCGCAGTACACGGATCCCGTGGCCCCGTCAGCCGAGTTTGACGATGATCCACGTTGGGATGTGGTCCGGCTCGAACCGAAACGTCGCACTGACGGGCTGCCGCCGCCCGGAAGCATTCAAGTGACGCGTGAGGTCGAAGGCGCCGAGATTCGTTTCTATTGGCCGCCTCCGCCCACCGGCATCGTGGCCGGATACACGGCCCCCCTGGAGCGTTGGGAGGAAACCGTCATCACCGGACTGACTTCCCAGCCGATCGTCCTTCGGGGATATTGGTCACAGACTTACCGGCCGGGACATCACAACTTTTCGGAGGAGTTCGTCTTCGAGCCGCGTCTTGAGGAAGGCATCGATGGCGGCCTGCTGGCCGAACTTGAAAGCGCGGACATCCGCCTCATTTACGTAAGTGTGGGGACGGCCAACGACGGAATCCAGGTCGTGGGCTCCGACGGGCGGTTGCGCAAGCCTTAAAGAATTGGTTTAGGCCTGGCCAGGCGTGCAGGATTCCGAAGAGGCGGTGGGAAGAGCGGGATCGCCCTGGTGGGAGAGAGCTTTTCGGACCATGAGCAGTTCGCCGGTGTTTTCCGCAGTGAGAATCCCCACGAGTTGACCGGAGGTCTCGTCGATCACGGGGATGGTGCCGACCTGGGCGGCGCTGAGCTGGTCGAGGGCGTCGGAGAGACAGGTGTGCGTTTCCACGGGCGGCGGAGCTTCCCGCATCACCGATGATACCGGATGGGTTTTGCCGTGCTCGGAAAGGGCGGAGATGAGGTCGGTACGGGTGAGAATGCCGATTACCCGGCCCGCGTCATCGACGACGGGGAAGTCGTGTTGAAAGCCGCTGAGGAGGAGTTCGATGGCGTCCTGCAAGGTGGACGAGCGTTTGAGGCTGCGGAACCGGGTAACCATGGCGGCGGAAGCCGGAAGGCCGCGGGTGGATTCGCGGTAGCGGGTGAAAGAGGCTTCTTGTCCGGCGGCAATAAAAATAAAGACTGCAACGAGGAGAAGGATGAGGTGGTGGTGAGTAAAGGCGAAGACGCCGCCGACAAGGGCGATGCCCTGACCGACGGTCGCGGCGATGTCGGTGGCGCGGGCATACCCGAGTTTGGTGGCCAGCAAGGCCCGGAAGACGCGACCGCCGTCCATGGGGAAGGCGGGGATGAGATTGAAGAGGACGAGCCAGATGTTCACGGCCATGAGGCTCATGGCGAAACCGCGCGGGGATGTCAGTTGGAACTCCAGATCGAGAGTGGGGACCCTCCGGAGGATGAGAAAGAGAACCAGAGCGATGACAACATTGACCAAGGGCCCGGCCAGGGCGACGACGAGTTCTTGTTCCGGTTTACGAGGCATCCGTTCGAGCCGGGCAACTCCTCCGATAGGGAACAGGGTGATGTCGGGCGTGCGGATGCCGTAGCGGCGGGCTGCGAAAACGTGGCCGAACTCGTGAAGCACGACGCAAAGGAAGAGGGAGCAGATGAAGATGAGGGCTCCGAAGGCCAGGGCGAGGTTTCCGCCGGCGCCGAAGGAAATGACCACCCAGAGAAGGAGTAAGAGAAAGGTCACGTGCACGCGAAGCTCGGTGCCGGCGATGGTGGCGAGGCGGAAGGACCATTTCATGGAAAGAGTATCGGGTTCGCGCGGGGTTTGCGCAATATCCGGGACGCTCCGCGGGACGGTCCATCCTTTCGTCCGGTGCGATTTGAGAGTGGCGTGCGGAGAACTTTTTTGAGAAGGCAGGAAGATGCTCAACGCCATCTGGGCCTTTCTCATCCTGACCGCCGTGGTGGTGGGTGGATTGACGGGCGCTTATTCCGGCGAGGCGAACTTGACCGAGACCGCGTTTGCGATGGCCGAAGCGGCTGTGATGAAGACGGCCTTGCCGCTCTCCGGCATTCTCATGATGTGGCTGGGCATGATGAAGCTGGCGGAGGCTTCGGGAATGGTGCGCTCTTTGGCGCGGGTGTTGTCGCCGGGAATGCGCCTTCTCTTTCCGGATGTGCCGAGGGATCATCCGGCGTCCGGAGCGATGGTCATGAACTTCGCCGCGAACATGTTGGGGATTGGAAACGCCGCCACACCGCTGGGATTGAAGGCCATGGCGGAGTTGGAAAAGATCAATCCCCGTCCCGGGACGGCCAGCAACGCCATGTGCACGTTTCTTGCAATCAACACCAGTTCAGTGACGCTGATTCCGGCGACGGCGATTGCGGTGTTGGCCACAGCCGGCGTGGCGACCCCGGAGCGGATTGTGATCACAGCTCTGGGAGCCACGTTATGTTCCACGGCGGTGGCTATCGCCGCTGTAAAGACTTTGGAGCGTTTGCCCTGGTTTCGGGCCGCGCCCGTGGAGACCGCGAGCGCGGGATCCGAGGGAAACGAAACCGCGAGGGAAGATCCGGTAGAGCCGGCCCTGAGCAGCCCGCCTCCGGTGGCGCGAGGCCGGTTGATGGCCTTTGCCTCGGCGGCTGCATGTTTCGGATTGTTGGCGCTGGTTTTGGAGCTGAATCCCGGGTGGGGCGAGAGCGTGCGGGTATGGCTGGGCGGTGCGGCGGACAGCGCGGCCGGGGCCGCGGAAGTCGAGTCGCCTGGCCGGCGTTTTTTCAACGCAGCAGCAGCCATGGCGATCCCTTACGTGTTTCTTTTGATCGTAGGCTATGCCTGGGTGAGGCGACTTCCGGTCTTCGAGCTGTTTGTGGACGGGGCCAAAGAGGGGTTTCAGGTCGCGTTGCGGATCATGCCTTACCTGGTGGCCATGCTGGTGGCCATGGGACTGTTCCGGGATTCGGGGTCCTTGGCCCTGCTGGGAAAACTTCTAGGTCCCGTGCTGGCGTTCTTAGGATTCCCGGTGGACTTGTTGCCCATGGCGGTGATGCGTCCTTTGAGCGGCGGAGCTTCGGTCGGACTGCTGGCGGAGATTGCGGCCCGTCCCGATTTGGCCGACGGCGTGAAATACACGGCGGCGACGATGTTCGGCTCGACGGAGACGACATTCTACGTGTTGGCGGTGTATTTCGGGTCGGTGAGCATTCGCAAAACGCGCCATGCCGTGGCGGCGGGGCTGCTGGCCGACGCTACGGGCATCGCTGCGGCGGTATGGTTCTGCCGGATGTTTTTTGCTTATTGATATGAGCGCGCCCATCGAAGAGAGAAGCGAGCGCCAGTTTCCTGCGTCGTTTCGGAGCGGGCGACGGAGAACCTGTGAACGGCCGTCCCTGGCTGGAGGCGGCTTCGTCGCCGAGGGCGGACTCGTCGCGGAGGGCAAGAAATGACGGCGAACCGGATTTCCCGGCGCAAGCCTCCTTTTGCGATCGACCACGGTCTGAGGCGTTATCTGGAGCGCTACGGCCGCCTATCGGAGATCCCGGTCGATTACGAGGATCTCTTGGATTTTCGGGAATACTATCCCGTCGAGGAGTCGCCGGCGACGGGCGGCGGGTTATGGTTGACGCTGGTTTACGACGCGGAGCGCTTGCGGGTGGTGAACCGGGCGCTGTGTTTGGCCTACTCGGCGATGAAGACGGACGGCGACATTTCCGTGATGGAACATTTGTCGGTGGCCCGGGTGGATTTTTGTGAGTTCGGCAACTCGCAACCCTTTCGGATTCGCATCGTCAATCATTTCAACGACAACCACGATCATTTCTACGTGAAGCGCGCGGACGCCTCGCGGATCTTCGGGCTGGAGCTGGAGCATATTCTGTCTCCTAACCGAATGAGTTACATGGTGCGCGGAGACACGCTGGTGGAAGAGCACATTGCGGGAGTGCCCGGGGACCAATTCATGCGGCAGCATTTGGGCCGGGCGGGGCTGAACCGGGTCCGGATCGCCAAGGAATTCGTGAAATTCAACGAGCGCTGCTTCGTGCGGCTGCTCGGGGATATGCGAAGTCAGAACTACGTGGTGGACATCACGCCGGACTTCGAGGACGAGCAGTACCGCATACGAGCAATCGATTTCGATCAACAAAGTTATGAAGGGCCGTGCAACCACTATTTTCCCTATTTGTGGACGAACAACGGTCCGATCGTGGACTTGGTGAAGGAACTGCTGAACAACACCACGCTGCGGCAGTACCGTCATGAGGAGCGGACCTTGATGGCGCGGCGCCTGTGGGCTTCGCGCAGCCGCTACGACCATTTGAAACGTTGCATGGGGGATACGGACATTTCCACGGTGGAAAAGACCCGTCAGTTAGCGGAGGAATTGGCGGAGCACCACCGGACGCTGCGTTTCGGCTCGTGCCGGACGATGGGCGAGCTGTTGGACCGCCATCTGGAAGTGTGTCTGGCCCGGGCGGTGCGGCAACTGCATCTGATGCAAGCTTGAGCGAATCCTCATCGGCTCCGATCAAGCTCCGGCGGGCCGGGCCCAGTGGTCGCGATAGCTGCGGCGGAGCAGAGCGGCGGCTTCCTCGTCTCCGGAAATGGTTTCCGAGGCGGGCTCGAAGTGGAGAGTGCGTTGCAGGCGCGTGGCGATGTTCGCGAAGTGACAGAGCGCGGCGGAAGCATGACCTTCCGCGGCATCGCAGTTGGGGACGGCCTCGCCCCTCATGGCATCGAGGAAGTTCTGGTGGTGAGCGGCGAGGTCAGGCTGGCACTGCCGTTCTTCGGTGACGGCGTTGCGTTCGCCGTAGAGTTTCCAGCCGGCGTTTTTGGCCAGCCAGAGGGAGCCTTGAGATCCGTGGAACACGACTCCGTTTTCGGCGTTCTCCTGAAAATAAGGCGACCAAATGCGCTGTTCGAAGAGAATTTGCCGGGGATGTCCGGCTCCATCGGCTGCGGCGAACTCGAAGATGGCGGTTTGGGTGTCAGGCCATTGCATGTCGTCGTCGAACACGTATTTGCCGCCGAGTGCGGCGATGCGGATGGGATGATCGGCGGCGCCGAGGCCCCAACGGGCGATATCGAGGTCATGGACACCGTCGTTGCCGATATCGCCGCAGCCGAAATCGCGCCACCAGCGCCAGATGGAGGGGAGGAGGTTGGGGCGGTAGGGGACGGCGGGGGTTGGTCCGAGCCAGAGGTCGAAGTCGAGGTGGTCCGGAGGCGCTTCGGGTTGAGCGCGACCGATTTGGGAGCGGCGCTGGCTGTTCCAGACTCGGGCCGTGACAACTTCGCCGATGGCTCCTTCGCGGATGCGCTGGATGACTTCGCGCATGGGTTCGGAGCTGCGGCTTTGGGTGCCGGTCTGTATGATTCGGCCAGTGCGCTGGGCGGCTTCCACGAGGAGCTGACCTTCCCGGAAGTTGTGGGAAGCAGGCTTTTCGACGTAGACGTGTTTGCCGGCGTCGCAGGCGAGGATGGCGGCGGGCGCATGCCAGTGATCGGGTGTGGCGATGAAGACGGCATCGACACGGGGGTCTTCTAGGGCGCGGCGGAGATCGGAGGATTCCTGCGGAGACCGGCCGGCGAGGTCGAGCACGGTGCGGGCGGCTTCCGCCTGCCGGTTGGCGTCCGGGTCGCAGACCCAAGCGATCTCGACATCGTGCCGTGCGGCGAGAAGGCGGAGGTGATTGTTTCCCATGCCGCCCGGCCCGATCAGGGCTACGGAGACGCGATTGGCGGCCTGATTGGCGGAGACCCGGGAGACGGCGGACGGAAGAACGGCGGCTCCGGCGGCGGTTTGAAGGAAGATGCGGCGTGTTTTGGTGTTCATGAGGCGAGGTTATGCGAATCCGCGGAGGTGGGGAAGCCCGTTCCCGCGGGGTTCCGCGCCAGCGCAGCGCCGGGCTTGCGAGGGGTCGCGCTGACCGTTTTGGTGAAGCCCCGGCATCAAAAAAATGGCAGAGTTTGCTTCCCGGAGTGCCCTCGGACTCGCTCGGGCTCGGCGCCAGCGCAGCGCCGGGCTTGCGAGGGGTCGCGCTGACCGTTTTCGTGAAGCCCCGGCATCAAAAAAAGCGGCAGGGGCAGGGACGCGCGGCTTGCCACCTGCTGGCGGCGGCAGGTCGCCGGCCGGGTCACCCGAAAGCCTTGTGAAAGCGCCGGGCCAGAAGTTCCGTGTCGACCGTTTCGCTGTGGTTAGGAAGCAGGCGCCTTGGGGCGAGGTCGCGGACGCGTTGAAGAGAAGCGGGGAAGTGCTGAGGGCAACTGTTGAGAATAGGCGGCGGCAGATAGGTGCTCCATGGGTAGGAGGCGAAGAGATCTCCGGAGAAGAGCAGATCGTGGCGGCGACTGTAGAAGCCGCAATGGCCGGCGGTGTGCCCGGGCAAATGGATGACTTCGAGGCCGCCCCACCAAGGGAGCATTTGGGCATCATGCAATTCGTGGGTGGGATGGCCGGGCCGGAAACCGGTGAGGAAACGGCCTACGGCTTCGAGCCGGCCGCACCACAGGGCCGTTCCGGAGTAGGAATGAATGCCGCGAGCGTGGTCCAGATCGAGGGGGTGGAGGTAGATGGGGACTTCTGGGAGGCGATCTTGAAACCAGGCCAGGCGGGCGGTGTGATCGAGGTGTCCGTGGGTGAGGAGTAGGGCCTGGAGGGCGTCGAGATCGAGCCCAAGACGGCGGAGAGCGGGCCTAACCAAGCGGTATTCGGCGAGAAATCCGGTGTCGACGAGAACTGCTTGACCGTTTTCGACTAAAAGGTGGCAACGGAGCGCGAAGGACCCGAGGGCGAAGAGACCGGGAACGCCCGGGATATGGCGGGGCCGGCGAATCATCGAGCGGGACTCGCCACGGTATCGATGGCCCAGGCGGCGATGGCGTCGACGTCAGGCGCGGCGAGAGTTGTGAAGGGCAGGGAAACCGCGACCGGGGGAAGATCGCCGACCAGACGGATGGAGCCGCTTTTCCAGACTAGGGCAGAATCGCGGCAAGGTCCGACCTGGCGCGGGTCGGACCAGGTATGGATGCCGAGCAGGGGGAGACCGAGTGCGGCGGCGAGATGCATGGGACCGCTGTCCACAGTGACGACGGCGGCGGAGCGACGCAGGAGGCCGATGAGTTGGGGAATGGTGGTGTGATTGATCAGATTGCAGGTGTTCGCGGGCAAAGCGAGGGGCATACTGGAAGCTTGCGACAGCACTCCGGCGAGGACGACGGGAATGTTGGCCTCGTGGAGGGCGGCGCAGAATCTTGTTACCTGAGGGAGGGTGAGCGATTTTCCGTCTCCGCGGCTGAAGGGATGCAAGAGGACGAAGGGGGAAGGCGGCTCGGAGAGTTCCGGGGGAAGAGGGTCGCCTGGGGGAAGCCAGGCTGGCGCCGAGAGATCCGGCTGGGCTCCCAAGCCGCGGACGACTTCCAGATAGCGGTGGACCGCGTGGGCGGAGGGGTTGACACGGATGGTGCGGTTGTAGAAAAGGCGTGCTCCTTCGCGGGCGTTGGAGGCTCCGATGCGCACTGGCGCGGTGCTGCCGAGGGCGATGAAAGCGCTGCGGAGGAGGCCCTGGAGATCGAGGGCGGTGTCCCAAGCAGCGACTTGGCGAAGGGCGCGGGTCCAGCGAAGGAAACCTGGCGCCGAGCCGGGTCCCCTCAGCCGGCTGCGGGGAAAAGCAATGACGCTGGAGAGAGCGGGGTTACCTTCCAAAAGAGGCGCCCATTCGGTATTGGCGACCCAGTGGATCCGAAGATGCGGGTAGGTTCGGGCCAGAGCCTCGAGACTGGGCAAGGCGTGGACGATGTCTCCGAAGGAACTCGGTTTGACGAGAAGGAGATTCCGGCAGCGGGAGAGGTCGAGCTGGCTCAAGGCGGTCTACCTTCCCACGGCGAGACGGGCGGCGAGCATGTCGGGCAAACCGGCCCGGTGGATCTTCTCTTGAGCGGTATCGAGGTCGTATTCGAGCCGTCGGATCTCGACGGCGCCGGCGTCGTGGTCGTAGATGGCGTAAGAAGCCCTCCAATCGCCGTCGCGAGGCTGGCCGACGCTGCCGACGTTGATGAAGTATTTGGCTGAAGGGCTGAACCGGAGCGGGGCCACGGGGATTTCCTCGACCCGGTCGTTTTTCACGAAGATGCGCGGGGTATGGGTATGGCCATGGAAGCAGACCTGGGTGAATTGATAGTTGAAACTCACGAGAGCTTTGAAGCGATTGGTGACGTAGTCCCAGGAGCCGGGGCTATCGAGGGTGGCGTGGACGATGGTGAAGTCCTGGACTTGTCGCTGAAGCCTGAGGCAGCGCAGCCATTCTTTGTCTTCGTCGGACAGGGCCCGGCGGGTCCATTCGAGGGCGAGTTGCGCAAGAGGATTGAGGCCTTCGATGGGATGGTCGGAGGAGGCTTCCTCGTCATGGTTTCCTTTGACCACCGGACAGGCCAGATCGCGGATGATGCTGAGGCACTCGGCGGGATTGGCGTTGTAGCCGACGACATCGCCGATGCAGACGAAGTGGGTGCAGCCTTCCGAGCGAGCGTCGCCGAGCACGGTTTCGAGCGCTTCCAGATTGGCATGCACGTCTCCGAAGATTGCGAACTTCATTCCGGGAGGGGAGAATTGCTCAGGCTTACCACCGGCCGAAGGTTCCTGCAACCGGGGGTGAGCTGAGCGGGTTCAAGGGCTGTCTTCGGCGGGCGGGAGACCGAGGACTTCCTCGAGTTCGCCAAGTTTTTGAATGAGCGTGGGTTTGCGGTGGACGGGATCGGCGTCGTAGAGGCGGCGGAGCAAGGTGTAGGCTTCGGATTCCCGGCCAGGGCATTCGGAGAGGGCGTAGGCGTGGAAGCGCGGCACGTAGGCGGGGGCTCCGGGTTGGCGGGCTGCTTCGGCGAGGGCTCCGGCGGCTCCGCAGGGATCGGCGAGCCGGTTTCGGCGCAGGGCTCCCAGGGCGAAATAGAGACGCCAAGCTTTCGGATGACGCCGGATGCCGTCGCGCAAGAACTGTTCCCCATGCCGGATGGCGACCACGCCGAAACGGATGCGTTCGCCCTCGGAGAGACCGGGCGCGTGGTCCCGGTAGTAGGCGGGCACATCGTAAGCAAAGTGACGGTGAGCGGCTTCCCAATAGCCCAGATGAGTGGGCAGCAGTTTGGTGATGATTTGGTGCAGGCGCAAGAGCCGATCCCAATCGCCGTCCTCGAAAGCCAGGTCGGCCCGGAGGCTCAGTCCGCTGGCGGCCAGGGAGCGGAAGCCGCCGAGGGCGACGGCAAAGCCGAGTTGACCGGCTTGTTGACGGAGATCCAAACCGAGCCGGCTTTCCCGGAAACCGGCGCTGCGCAGGCTGGACTCGATGCGGGCTTCCCAGGGGACGCGGACGAGGCCGAAGGCGGCGAGCGCGAGCGTGGCGAGGAGGAAGGCGCGCGTCATCTCATTTGAGAATGTTAGAGTTCGCGAGCGGAGAAGACAAAACTGCTCATGAGGAGGAAGGTGGCGGCGTAACCGGCGGCGAGCGCGGAAAGCCGCGGGAGGATGCCGGGGGGCAGCGCTTCACCGGAGAGCACGGGATCGACGATGTCGAAGGCCTGGAAGTTGGGCACGAGGACGGAGAGAACGCCGGTGAAGAACAGGCCCGGGCCCTCGAGGTGCAGGACATGGGTCCAGTAGTCGATGGCCAGAGGCAGGAGATGACCGATGACGAAGACGGCGAAACCGGCGATCATGGTGAAGAGCGAGGACGAAGCGAAGGTAGAGAGAAAGAGGGTGACCGCGGCGACGACGACGGCCTTGAGAAAGATGGCGGCGACGGCGGACAGGAGGGAAGTGTTGAGACCGTGTTGGCGCAGGGCGGCGTGCAGGCTTTGGAGTGTTTCCGGGTCGGGGTTGCCCATCCAGGACAGTTCCTTGCGGAGAAGCGCTTGTTGTTGGAGGCCCAGGATGACTGCGAAAATGGCGGACATGGCCGCGAGGATGACGATGATGACGGCGAGGACCCCGAGGTATTTTCCGGTTAGGTATTCGTGGCGGGGAACGGGTTTGGCGAGGATGGTGTAGAGGGTGCGGCTTTCGGCGTCGCCGGGCAGGAGCAGTGCGGTGGCGGCGATGGCGAAGAGGGAGGCGAAGACGCTCATGGCGGCCATAGACATATCTTTAAGCACCTTGAGCTGTTGGGCGATCCTGGCCTCGAATCCACGCTCAAGCCCCTGGTCGGTGATCTGGTGGACGAAGAGGGATGCGCCGAGAACGAGGAGGCCGAAGACGAGGAGGAAGTAGAAGACCTTCATCCGGGTGAGTTGGGTGAAGGCGCTGGCGGCGAGGGCCAGGATCCGGGCAGGGGAAAAGCCGGGCTGGCGGATGCGGGGGATCTCGTGGGGAGAAGACGGGATCATGCGTCGTGTGATGGTTTGTCGTCTTGCCGTTGGGTTTCCGCGAGGAAGAACTCTTCGAGGCTGGCGCGAGGCTTTCCGATGCGGAGCAGGCGGGCTTTGCCCGAGGAGCGCTGGACGAGATCCTGAATTTCTTGGATGAGCGCCGGGGCGGCGTTTTCGAGAACGACTTCGGTTTGGTCCTTCAACGAGACGAGTTCGGCCAGCGGTCCTTCGCGAACGAGGCGGCCGCGGTGCATGATGCCGACGCGGTCGCAGACTTCCTGGACTTGTTCGAGAAGGTGGGAACAGAGGATGACGGTGATGCCGCGGTCGCGAAGGGTCAGAATGAGGTCGCGGATTCCGCGGGAGCCTGCCGGATCGACGCCGGCGGTGGGTTCGTCGAGAACGAGGAGGCGGGGATCCTGGACGAGGGCCTGGGCGAGCCCAATGCGTTGAAGCATTCCCTTGGAGAAGCCAGCGAGCCTCCGGTCGCGAGCTTCTTCGAGGCCGACGAGTTCGAGGAGTTCTTGGCTGCGTTGCCGCAGGAGCCGGCGATCGAGGCGGCAGAGGCGTCCGTAGAAGGTGAGGGTCTCCGCGGCGGTGAGGTGCCGGTAGAAATAGGGGTTCTCGGGGAGAAACCCAACTTGAGACCGGCTGGCCACGCGGTTTGAGGGGATCCCGAAGATGCGGGTCTGGCCGGAGGTGGGACGGACCAGACCGAGGAGGGCTTTCATCGTGGTCGATTTTCCGGATCCGTTCGGCCCGATGAGCCCGTAGACTTCTCCGGCGGCGACGTTGAAGGAGACGTGATCGACGGCGACGACGCGGCTGCGCCGGAGAGAGGGGACGCGGTAGATCTTGGTGAGGTTTTCGACGGTGATGGCCGGGGGAGGGGTCATGTGGAAAAGGGAACGAAGGACGCTGAGCGGTTCACCACCGGCGGCACGCGGCATTGCGGGGCGGTTTCATGTGAAGGATCATGACGGGGCCCCGAGGGGACGGGAAAGGAGGAGATCGGCTGTGCGGCGGGTGGCTCCGACGTGGTTTTGGAGGACGGCGCGGCCGCGCTCGGCCATGGCGGCGGCGGCGGCGGGCTGGCGCAGAAGCTCGCGTAGCGTCTCTGTGAGGGAACCGGCATCGGCGGCGCGGCGGATGCCTCCGTTTCGCAGGAGGGTATCGCACAGGGCGGCGAAGTTCTCCATGTGCGGTCCGGTGACGACAGGTTTCTCGGCGAGGATCGGTTCCACGGGGTTCTGCCCTCCATGGGCCAGAAAACTCTTCCCGATTACCACGACATCTGCGAGCGCATACCAGGATGCGAGTTCTCCGGTGGTATCGACGACGAGGACGACCGGGGGAGGATGGGGCGGTTCGGAGGCGGGGAGCTGGGACCGGAGAAACGCGGGAATCTGGGCGGCGGCGAGGTCGGCGAGCACTTCTTGCCGGCGTTCGAAGTGCCGGGGCACGGCAATGAGGCGGAGATCGGGAAACTCGGTCCGGAGACCAGCAACGATTTCGGCCAGGAGCCGTTCTTCGCCGGCATGGCTGCTGCCGAGCAGGATGCGGGCACGGCTGGGGCCGGGCCAGATGGATTCGACCAGTTTGGAGAACCCGGCAATCTGGCGGGCGTCATGGGTGGTCGAAGCAGGGTCGAACTTGATGCTGCCGGTGTGAACGACACGCCCGGGATCGAGACCGAGTTGAATCCACAGTTCGCGGTCGGCGGATTCCTGGACGCAAACGAGATCGAGCGTGGAGAGGAGCGGGCTGAGGAGTCTGCGGAAGCGAAGGTAGCGCTGGCGGGAACGGGGAGAAAGCCGGGCGTTGACGACGGAGACGGGGATCTGGCGGGTCTGGGCCAGGGAGAGCAGGTTGGGCCAGATTTCGGACTCCGCCAAGATGATCTGAGAAGGACGGACGCAATCGAGGGTCCGGCGCACGACGGATCGAAGATCGAGGGGGCTGTAGGCGATGGGGAGACCGGGCAAGCGCTCCCGGGCCGTGGCATAGCCCGTGGTGGTGGTGGTGGTGAGGAAGAGGGGAGAATGGGGGGCGATCTGGCGGAGCGTTTCGACCAACCGGGCGGCGACGAGGACTTCGCCGACGCTGACCGCGTGGATCCAAATGGGCCGGTCGAGAGAAGCCAAGTGATCTCGGAGGCCGGGCGGGTAACGGGCGAAACGTTCCTTGAGGTCCTTCCAGGTTCCTCCCCGGCGGCGCATGGTGCGCAGCAGGCGAGGAAGCGAGGCGAGCAGGAAAAAGGGGAGCAGGATGTTGTAGACTGCGATCAGGAACACGGTGGATCGGTGTTCTTCACTGCGGGCTCGAGCAATCCGATGAGTTGGACGAGAGTTTCTCCGTAGGTGCGGGCGTGCTGGAGTCGCCAGGGCGCAGGAACGGCGGGGGATGCGCATTGAGAGGACTCCAGGACGAGCAGGCCTCCGGGCGTGAGGAGTTGCGGAAGGTGCGGGGAGAGAAGGAGTGCGGCGGCGAAACCCTGTTGTCCGGCATCTCTCAGGTAAGGGGGGTCGGCGAAGATGAGATCGAAGAGGTTCCCGGCGGTCCTGCGTTTCAACCAAGCCGCGACATCTTCGCAGGCGATGGACGCCAGGCCGCTCAGTCTGGTCCGTTCGAGGTTGGAGCGGATGATTCCGGCGGCGGGGCGGTTGCTTTCGACGAAAAGTGCGGAGGCTGCTCCGCGGCTGAGGGCTTCGATGCCGAGCGCCCCGGTTCCGGCGAAGAGATCGAGGACTTTGGCTCCGGGGACTCGATCTCCGAGCATGGAGAACACGGCCTCCCGCACGCGATCGCTGGTGGGCCGGACGATGCCGCGGGGAACAAGGAGGTGAGTTTTTTTGGCGCTTCCGGCGATGACTCTCATCGAGACTCCGGAGGCGATACACCGCTTTGGAGGTCTTGGCGAGGGAAGCCGCCGCCGGGGGAATCGGTGGCGCCGAGCAGGAGCGCCAGAGCTTGGTCGATGGGGATGGGCGGACCCAGGAGATCGGTCCACAAATCCTGAGGGCCGCCGGACACGATGCAATCAAGGTAGGCGTCGTCGCGTCCTTCGAGTCGTCCCCAGCGAAGGGGAGAAGGCGGGTCAGACAGTTGTTTTCGGGCTTGCTCCAGGGCGCTTTGACCACCCTCGCCAAAAAACGCGCGGACCGTGAAGTGCAGCCGGCCGGAAAGATCAGCGAATCCGGAGGTCCGGAATTCCGCTCTGGGGCTGGCGAGGTAGGCGTCGTCGACGGCGAAAGTCCCACCAGACAATCGGCCGTGAAGGCGACCCCGGACCAAAGTCCCTCCGGGAAGCCCGGGAGGCGGCTCCTCGATGATACGAACCAGGGTTTGCCCGGAAAGGGAAGCGGGTTGGCGGGCCAGACCCTGGATTTCGAGAACCCCTTCAAACTGGGTGGACTGGAGGCCCCATTGGGGAGGAAGGCCGGCCACTGCGGCCAAGGACGCCTCTTTGAAGGAGATGGTTCCAAGGAACGGAAGACCGGGATCCAGCAATCCCAAGAGGAACTGTCCGGTCAGCTCTCCCCCGAGGGCCTGCCCGCGGAAGCCGGAGAGGAGAAGGCGGTTTTGGGCGTTTTGTTGAATAGGAGAGGAGAGATCCCTGGCAACGGTGCGCCCGAGGAGGTCGATGCGCCGGATGGAAAGCAAATTCTCGCCGTTAGCGCGGTCCGCACCCGTGGGATCAGTGGGGAGACCTACCTGGATCCCAGTAATCTCGCAGAGAGGAGGAAGACCGGAGTCTGGGGCGAGGATCGAGAAACGAGCATCGCGGATGCGCAGGGCCGCGGAGCGCCTCTTTTTTGGTGAGCTAGGAGGTTGTGCAGTGGAAGAGGGGACGGGTTGTCCGGCTGAGACCTCGTTTTGTGCTGGGGCGGCCGGCGGATCAGGCGGTGGGGGCTCTGGAAGGACCGGCGCAGAGGGCGGAGGAACCGCGGCCGGAGATGGAGAGGCGGGCTGTGGCGCCGAGAGAGCTTCCTGAGACAGTGATAGGGTTCCGAGGAGAGGAAGGTGCAGGCGGTCCTCTTCGAGCAACGCCGTGACGTGCGGCCGCTCGAGGACGATCTCACGAACGACGAATCGCCCCCGGAAAAGGGAAGTCCAGTCGGGCCGGATACGGGCCCAGGGGATCTCGAGCAATTCGGATCCGTGTGGGGAAGAAGTTCGAATGCTGAGATTCCGGACAAAGCAGCCGAAGGGCGGGATGAGCAGGGTCCCACCAAGGGACACGCTATGGCCGGGTGCGGATGCCGCGGCTTCACGCAAGGCCCGGCGGATGGGGGGAGTGTGGAGAGCGGCGTTGGCGACGGCCAAAACGGTCAACCCTCCCCCGGTGAGAAAGGCTGCCGCGAGGCCGGCGAGCTGAGCGATGGGTTTCACGAGTCCGTGCTGCCTCCGCGGTCTTGGGCGAGACGGTGGTCGTTGCGGGCGCGTTCTGCTTTGAGCGATTCCCGGGTGAACCTCGGGAAGCGCCGCGGCAGGAGAATCCAGCGCGCGATGATCCAGCCGGCCAGAGAGCCACCGGTGTGGGCAGCGTGGGCGATTCCTCCGATGAGGGGGAGAGTCCAATGGAAAACCTGAGCAAGCTGGGCGGCCCCCGTAAAGAAGAGATTGGTCCAGAGAAGCGCCCGGCCAAGCGTGTGGGAGCGCAGGGAAACTGGAAAGAAGAGGAACCAGGCGTAAAGATCTTCGGCTGGACACAGTGTAGTATAGGCGAGAACTAGCCCGAAGGCGGCTCCGGAGGCTCCGACGAGCAGGGAATCGGGCATCAGGAGGATTTGGAGGAGTCCCCCGGCGATTCCGGAAACGAGGTAAAGGGCGGCAACGGCGAGATTTCCGATCTCCGGAATGAGGGCTTTTCCGGCGGTGTAAATCAGGACCATGTTCATGGCGAAGTGCATGAGGCGGGAAAGCGGGGCTTGGCTTCCTCCGTGCACGAAGAGATGGGTTACGATCTGCCAAAGGCGCCCTTGGGAAAGGCCATCGAGACTGAGGCCGAATGTCCGGGTGAGCCAGATCTGGAAGGCGTCGGAGTCCGGCCAGCCCGGAGAAAGTTGCTGGAGAAGCAGGACCGCGAAGTTCAGCGCGATGATGACGGCGACAGCATCGAGACCACCACGGCTGAAAGTGCGGCGGAATAGAGAAACGCAGCGCCCGCGGGAGCCGTTGGCCCGGCGGTGTGGAGTGGGTGCGGCCGGGACGGAAGGAAATGGCGGCGACATCGCAGGGCCGGCCTCCCGTGGCGTGCGGATTTGCCCGGTTTGCTGAGGGCTCTCCTTGCAGAGAGTTTAAGAACGGGAAGAGCGGCGCCGGCGCAACACCAAAGCCAGAACCGGAAGAGCCATCAAGAGAGGCACAGAAGGTTCGGGAATCGGCGCGAGTTCGAGGCGGAAGGCGAAGTTGCCTCCGGCAAAGAAGGTTTCCGCAGCGATATCCGTGCTGAAGCTTGATGCCCGGAGCCGGTAGAGGCCGGGATCGAGGACGAAGGTCTCGTCGAGGGACAGCGGCCCCCCACTCGTGTCAATATGGTGGAGAACCGCCCCGAGAGGGATTTCCAAAGTCACGATGCTTTCGGAGAAGCCTCCGAACTCGTCGCTGGCGAAAACCGAGCCGGTCAGATGAGCCGTGTGGGCAATGTCGGAGATCTCGAACTCGACCAGGAAATCGGATACGGCTTCCACGGGAGCGAAGGCATCTGTGCCAATGATGCTCGTTTCGTTGTTGACCGCGGTCTCGTTGGAGGCTTCGAAGAGGAGACCGTCGGCGGCGATGAAGGAGAGTTGTGCAGCCGTGGCGATGGCGGTGGACCCGTTCAGACCGACGGTCACGACTTCCTCCTCATTAAAAAGGCCGGTGGCGTCAGAACCCTCGGCGCGTGTCTCAAGGACGACGTCGGACACAGTGGCCGAAACGAAGCGAACCGCGTCGGCGATGGTGACCGCTGCCGGGGCGGGCGTGGCGATCAGAGCGAGGATACCGGTCAAGCGCAGCAGGGAACCTTTCATGGCGGCGGAAGTGCGGGTTGGCGGAATAGTAGGTGGTCATAATAGTCCATCTGCGGAAGGATGCAACTGCGGTTTGAGCGCGGCTCGGGCCCCGCTGAGATTCGAATGAAGACTCACACCGGTGGTGTCGCTGCGCTTCACCACCGGCTACAAGCTGCGAAGCCTCCGGCTTCTCCTGCGGCTCTGCAAGCCCGGCGCCATTGAAGTTTGGGGCCACATCCAGTCGCAAACGCAAAAACTCCAGAGATAACGGTATCCTCATAGATCGGGCCGGATTCGGGAAACTGGCGAAGCTGCCCGATGGCACGGTCCACCGCATCGTAGAAGACATCGCCGTACCGCTCGTAGTGCAGTTGGAAGTCAGCGTCGGATGCGGAGGTGAAGAAATGTTCTTCGATCTCCATTTACGCTTTTCCGAGTCGCCGCTGGATGGCCTGCCAGGTCGTTCCGTCCTCCGGGTTTGCCAGATACTGTTCCCACCGCTCCCGGATCAGCTCCCTTTGGGCGTCGTTTTGCGGGACGGCCTTGGGATCTTCGGCGACGGCATTCCACAATTCCCCGGCCAATATCCACTTTTCCTGCGGTGAAAGGGCCGCGACTCCGGGTAGGCGTTCTACGATCCCAAAGAAGACCGTCGAGATCTTTGGGAAGTTCTAGGATGCTGACCCGTGGATCGCCGCCCTCGCCCACGGTTTTGGCGTCGTGAACCGCCAGGCTACGGTCGCCTCCAAGCCAGGCCAAGCCGCTGAGATCGGGAAACTTCGAAACCTGCTGAAAGCGGCCCGGATCCGCTCCGCTCTTTCGCTTAACTCAGTCAAGTTTGCCTCAAGATCGGTGTTTATGGCGAGTCCATTCTTTGTCCCGGAACTCCAGTGCTACGATCCCGTTCAGAGAGCGCAGGACTTCACTGTCAAGCAAAAGACGCCCTATCTGGTTCTCTCAAGGATACGCTGCCATTCCTGCTTTTAGCGCACCTTTGACTGTCCCATCCACGTACTCTTCGCCAGGAAAGAACGATGCTTCCTCGTCGTACCGGTCCTGACTATATCTGTAGATTGCAAAGTCCCAGCCTCGGTTGGGTCCGGCATACTCCAGCCGGCAGACACGTCCGACGCAACCATAGTCGTCTCTATCCAGGTACAAGTATTTTCCCTTGAAACGCGGGACGTAACGGAAACCGGTTGCGGCTAGTTCCTTCCCGTTGAATTCTTCGACAGCGCGCAGGGCTTCTTCCCTGGCTTCAACTGGGATTGCTGGTTTTTTGGGCTTGGGCGTCACTGCGTGCGTTGGAGACAGTCATCCTGGCTGCGGCGGCCTGGAGGTGTGACTGCATGAGTATTCTCTTATGCGGGGTCGGCCCGGGCCATGCCAGGCCCGGCTCGCCACCAATGACCTCACGCACTCTTGCCGAAGCAGCACCTCCCAGGTAATCCGGACGAACTACAAGCGGCCATTGCCCAAAAAAGGCCGCGCAGAATTGATTTTCGCTTCATGGGTAGCTTGCAGCCGGAGTGTCAGCCCTTGTCATGCACCCGCCGGAATTGGTTCTCGTATGGGCAGACCTTGCCTCCGTCGCTTTGGAGTTGGCAGGACATCATGCAACGTCCCGGCAAACTCCCGGCCGGCAGCCTTTTTGTTACGACCGCCCCACTGCTTGAAGAAAAAGGGAACCTGCGACCGGCTACAGCGATCGTGAATCTCCCAGACCCATTCTGGATCCATAGGGCGGGGGTGGATTCCACTTTCACCACCGACAATCACCCAATCGATACCTCTTAGACTGAAGGTGCCGAGCGATCCGATCAATGGTTCGCACGAAAGGAACCGAACGGCAGCAGGCACACTCCGCAGAGCATCAATCCGGTGGATCACTTGATGGTCCTCGACACTCACGCCCATCCAGACATTCTGAGGCCAACGAAGGCGAGCGGCGAGTTCCGCTAGCCGCCCCGACCGCTTGGTGAGCACCTGAAAAGTCAGGTGCGGACAGTCCTCCATCACGTGAAAAACCCGCTCGATGAACTCGAAAGGCACGTCCTTGTGGAAGAGGTCGCTCATCGAATTCACAAAGACGAGCGCCGGCCTCTTCCACTCGTAGGGAATAACCAAGACCTCCTCGTGGGTCCTGATGGCGAAGCCATCGCGGTATTTGGCTACAGCCATCGCCTTCAACCGCCGGCTCATCACCTCCGCATAGCAGAATTTACAGCCTGCCGACACTTTGTCGCAGCCCGTAGTCGGGTTCCAGGTCAGTTCGGTCCACTCGATCGAGCTGGCAGCCATGTCACGAGGATACTACGGAAATCCGAATAATGCGACTCTCTTTCTTGTGGCTTTTTCGCCTCCAGCATCTTTTCGAATCCGCGGATGTGCGGGGTGAAGAAGAACATACAGAAGACCGTGCTCGCATCTTTCTGAATGGTGAAGCTATCGACGAAGAATCGCTCGCCGACCAATCTCGTAAACAGCTCCTTCGTGTGGTCGATGTGACCCCAGACGTCCATCCCACTCGGCCACGGTGCGCCTCCGCTCAACTCGGTCATGAACTGGCCAAGCGCCGGTGGCGTCCCCCGATCCGAGAAGCGGTAGAGGAACTGCTAGGAATTCGCTTTACAAAGGCTGCCGGTCCCGCCTGGTCAGAGGGGCGGGTTGGAGAGGGTTGAAGCTGGACCCCGAACTTCGGGGACCAGCTCACGATTCCGGCGACCACGACGAATACACCTGCGTTATGGCGTCTCTGTAGCGAAGCGTATGAAAGAAGCTTCGATCGGGAGCGAAAGAGGATAGTGGGTGTGAGTCAGACACTATCGCGTCATTTATTGCCAGCATCCTCAACGGAACCATAAGCAGCATCAAGTTGGGTCACAGCCCACTGACGCCGCTTGGCGTCGACAATTTGTTCTGCCCACGCATATCCAGCACCTTCGTCGATTTGTGCAATCGTAGATATCACGCTCGAAATCCATTCGTCGCGTTCCAATGAGTCGATCTCGTCGAAGTGAGCGGACAGCCAACCTAGT
Source organism: Verrucomicrobiales bacterium (assembly GCA_041749135.1). GTDB lineage: Bacteria > Verrucomicrobiota > Verrucomicrobiia > Verrucomicrobiales > DEV007 > DATKCT01. The sequence goes on along the minus strand of JBGTBW010000085.1, from coordinate 33,902 downwards.
GCCGCATTGTTGTCCTCCTTAGTCCAATCTTCAAACACAGAGGCTCGAAAGTATGCAGATTCCGCCTCAGAGGCCAACTGCTGTTCCATGCCCGAAGAAGGCTCGACACGAGAGTATACGGCCGCGATTTTATCTATAAAACTACGTCGCAAGCCAACATTCTCAATCTCATCGATAAGAGGCATGGCCTCTCCTATGCGGACGTATTCGTCTAGATTAGTTAGCCTATAGGTAACGATGTCGTCTTTTACTGGCGAACTCGGCAACTCGGACAACGATGCTAAGGCAGCGCTAGGAGAAGCCTCGCTCCATTCATGGAACAACATACCGAGACCGAACGAAAGATCCTGGTCGGTTGTATAAGTTTGGTCAGTGATTATCTTATATGCTTCCGCCGCTTTTCCTGAACGTACTGCGTGCTCGGCAAGCTTTGATATAAGAATCAATTGTCGCTTATCCGTCAGCAGTGATCGCGTATCGCCATATTGTTGAAGACTCTCAATGGGATGGCTTTTCGCTAGCCGAGAGACGCTTAGCCTAAATGCGTCTTCGGATAGTCGACCCGGTGGGAGTGAGGACCAGAACTCAACAACAGTATCCCAATCACTTACATCAATACCGTGTGCTAGCTGCTGAAGTCTCAAGGAGAGCTCAGCTCCCGAAAACTTGCTTGTCAACGAGTCAATGGCCGCGGCCACGCCATCCGGTGAGCGATCTGAACCAGGTGGGAGTGCACTGCCTGCCTCGCCATTGCCTTGAGATTCTCCACTTCCAAGCAAGGTGGGCAGATTGCCGTCGCCGAACAACTGGGGATGAACACTCCGCCGGCTTGATTTCCCAGGCCAAACAACGAAAGTGTATAGCAACACCACGACGGTGCTCAAAACAGTGGTTGCTATGACTGTTCGGCTAATCCTTATGCGAGTTGCCATTACTCTTCTGGTGAGCCCGTTGGTTGACTGCTAGGAATGCGCTTTTCAAAGGCTGCCGGTCCCGCCTGGTCAGAGGGGCGGGTTGGAGGGGGTTGAGGGGAGGAAGGGGTGCGAATTGGTCATCCTGGCTCATTTCCGGTAGGTTCAGCCGAAACCGGCGCTTCGGTCAAGGGTAATGGCGATGCGTTTGGCGCTTTTTGGGCGTACTTTTCGGGACCCGGGACCCGACTCCGCCGGGCGGATGATGCGATCAAGCTCCAGCGCAGCGCTCAGGGGGTTCAGGCTGGCCGCTCAACCGGCTAGTAGGCTGGCAATCCGTCGTCCGGGACCGGCGAGCCTCAAAGGCATCGCCGCGCTATGGCTCCTCCTTCTCCATGATCCACTGCCATGCCGGCAGGATGTAGATAGCTTGGGGAACTGAGGGAAAAGGCAGGCGGGACTCGGCGGTGAGAATGAGCGGCGCAGCCAGCGGATGTTCTGTCGCGGCGTCCTCAAGAGCCCGGACTTCACGGGCGAGTGTGGCGGGATCGTCCACCCTGGCGCAGACCTGAATCAGTTCGGCTTTGTTGGCAGGACTGCTTCAAGAATTGTGTCCTGGATGACTTGCTGGATTTGGTCGCTCACAGAGGCGGAAATATCCCAGATTTGGCCTTAGGAAAAGGCCAATTATGACTGAAAGGAGATTGCTTTGAGGGTCCAGCGCTGGGAACGAATTCGCAATCGGGGTCATGCAACATTTCTTTAGAAAACTCTCCCGGACTCACGGCTCTGCGCACCCCAGCCTATTCCTGCGGCTGCGCCGCCGGACCGGGCGCCAAGCAGACCCGGAAGCCAAGGTCCATGGTGCGGACGCCGGACCAGGTCCCGCCGCGGAAGGCAGAGCGGCACCAGTCCGCGTCGACGGTCCAGGAGCCGCCCCGGAACACAGGGAAGCCGCCTTCCGCCGGCCCCAGCCGATCGGAAATCCTGCCTGCCCCATAGTCTCCATACCAATCCTCACACCATTCCCACACGTTCCCATGCATGTCTTGCAACCCGAACGCGTTCTCCGCTTTTCCTCCCACGGGCTTGCTCCCGCCCCAGACTTGCCCTTAAACCAACCCGCAATCACGGGAAGGGACTGTAACCACGCGGCAAGCCTCGACGTCTTGCGCCCCGAATTCCCAGCATACCAGCCTTCTCTTCGCAACGCCCCCTCCCCATCGCCCGTGAAATAGGCCGTGGTTGCTCCGGCCCGGCAGGCGTATTCCCACTGGGCCTCGCTGGGCAGACAAAACTCCCAGCCGGCTTCGACCTTTTCTTCCCTCCGCAGCCGCTCCGTCAACGCAGCAGCGAAGGCCTTGGCCTCATCCCAAGTCACGCTGTCCACAGGCAAGATTTCGCCCTTGAAATGACTCGGATTGTCTGACATCAGCGCTGCCCACTGTGCCTGCGTGGTCTCCGTCTTCGCCATCCAGAAACCCCGGGTCAGGGTCACCTCATGCTGGATCTCATTGGCCTTGCGGCCCGCTTCGGTCGCCGGGCTGCCCATCAGAAAAGTTCCCGGAGGACACCAGCAGAGGGTCAACTTCACTCCGTTTCCCAAGTCGAAGAGCATTTCCTCCGCAGTTGTCCCTTTGCCGCCGGACCATCCCCACTTCCATCCGCCGACTAGGATGAGGATTCCCAGCGCGGTTCCAAGCAGCGCAGCAGCGCCTAGAAGTTCTCGCTTCCTGCTCGTGCCGTTCACTGCTGTCACCATCCGCATCTGTTGGGTTTTCTCCACAGGAACTTTGTCCGGGGTCCCGCCTTCAAGGGCGTGTCGATTTTTCGGGAATGACGTGTGGTTCTGTGATCTTGCGCCATTCAAGGGCGCGGATTCTCCTTCGGAGCTAACCCGGGCTATCGAATGGATCCCCGTTGGGGATCTTAGCGGGACGGATGGCGCGGCAGCGCGCGAACCGATAGCTCCACGGAATAAATCGACACGCCCTTTAAGGGCGTGTTGATCTATTCTGCAACGCCGCGTCGCGCCCCGTCAGAGTAGAGCGAAAGTGTCGCTCCGCGAGCCGGGCAACTGCGTGACCCTTCGGGCGGAGCTCCAGTGTCCAAGTGCTTCCACCTTGCGCCTAACTCAATCACCATCGCGGGTGCATGTTCGTTATGGGTTGGTTTCTTCAGGTTTAGCGTTGATCATACAACCCCAGAGTGTTGGATAAGTTCGCCCATTTCTTGTTCGCGGGTCAGAGGGGCGGGTTGGAGAGGGTTGAGGGGGAGGAAGGGGTGCGGAGTACTCAGTCTTTCTCCTGTGAACCTCCTTCCATTGCTCGGCGCCATTGTGCGCCCAGCAGCCCCGTCTTGAAGGTCCACAATGTCAGAATCACGATGAGAGTTCCGACGACTGTCAGAGCGGAGACGAAAAGGAGCGGCGCCGCGGGCAGCCTGCGGTAGTAGCGTTCCCAGGATCTGGTCTCATCCCAATTGTTGATGTCGTCCCGGTCATTGCCGCCGCTCTTGCTCAACCCATCTTCGCCGAGGCAGTAGAGATCGAATCTTTCTTGATTACGGATCCCCGGAAATCGATAGACGTAATCGTTTCCCCAGGGATCCTTCGGAACATAACGCAGTTGTTGGCGATAGGCCGATTCCGGAATGTTGCCGGGTCTTTCTACCAAAGCTGCCAGTCCCTCGTCTTGCGTCGGCCATCGATTGTGTGCTGAATGAAAGAGACGAATCCCTGACTCCAGGGCTCCCAAATCCATTGAGGCAGTCCCGTGGTTTGTCGATGAGGCCAGGGCAGAACCTGAGAGGAGGAGCAGACCGAGAATTACTGCTATCGCTGAATTCGCCATCGCACGCCTATGCGGTCATGTCCAATTACCTCCACCTCGTGGTGCGCACTCTGCCCGGGCTGGCCGGCGCCTGGGACAACGCGGAAGTCGCTCGCCGTTGGCTGGGGCCCTTCCCCGGCACGGGCGGCAAGCCAAGCCAGCCGCCCGCAGACTCCGAAAGCCTGACCTTCCAGAACGCCCAAGTCAAGTAGCATTCAGCATCTGACGCCCCCCCGCCCCACTCTCAAACCTCGGCATTTGCGTTGCACTCCCGCCATGTCACAATTAATTTGGCGTTCGACTTCCTGATTGCGCATGCTCGATTCGGCTTCTCATCTGATGAACCCAGTCCGACTCTTCGCCGCCGCCCTGATCATCAGCACCGGGCCGGCTCTCCATGGGGCTTCCACCTATGTCTCCACCGTCGCCTTCGGTGGCGGCGCCACTTCCGGCAATCCCGCCGTGAACCTGAGCCTCAGTGATGGACCCATCGACCTGTACATTTATTTCGTGCCGGAGCCAGGCGATGAACCCTTCATTTCCATCAGTCTCGATATCGACTTATCGACGGCTGGCGTGGCCGATCTCATCGGGTTCAGTGTAGTCAACCCAAACATCGTCATTCCTGCGGCCGGTGACTTCGTCACCGGAGCCCGGTGGAACGGGACAGGCGGAAGCCTCGACTCGCGTGAGCGGATCACCGGTCTGAGCGGCGTCTCCGTGGTTGAGGAGGGTTTGGATATCGCCAATGACGGCTCCGGAGTGACCCTCGATCAGGGTTATGACCCATCAGCGAGCGCCTTCTATTTCGGTAGCGTCACGCTGAATCCGGTTGGGTTGGGGAACACGGAACTCAGATTCTCCGTGGGATCGATCGGAATCGCCCGCTCGGGCGACAGGCCCCAGCCAGTAGGGCCGACGGCTTCCATTCAGTTCGGCGATCCCGAGCCCACCTCTGTCTCGGGAGATAGTTTCGGATCGACCGGAAGCATCGCGGATGCAGTAATCAGAGTGATCCCGGAACCTTCCACGGGCGTCCTCTTGGGTGCGGCCCTTCTGCCGGTCCTGCTCCGGCGCCGCCGGCGTGGCTAGCCCTGCATTTGTCATACTCTTTCTGCTGCGGCGCGGTGCGCCCATGGGGACAGCCTTGCGCTCACCTCAGGCTTGAACAGGGTCTACTCACCCAGCCCTGCGGCTTCGGCTGCGCGCGCCTTATCCGCACGGGGCTCGCCGGCCCCTCGCGACGAAACAGTATGAGAAATGCGGGCTAGGGGTTGGGTTGTGACCCTGTATCGGAAAAAAGCCGGAACGATTCCGACTTCCTCGTCTCCAGCAGCCTCCCCTTTCGGTCGGAACCCTCTGCTCTGCGAGTTCCGCTGGAACCTCCACCAACCCTCTCCTCTGGGCAGCCGGGCACGCGAGACTTCAAGCAGCGAATCGAGACTCCCGGTTGGTGCATAGGCAATGCTGGCGAAATAGAATGTCGAAAATTGTATCGACACTTGAAAGTCCTTGTCCCACGATGCCCTCCACCGGATAACCGTCACGAGATAAAGAATGTCGATACTCTCTGGTGGATCCGGAATTTCCGGACGGCTGCATTGCTGTCTCCGCTCGCCGGGCCTTTTATTGGAGGCTTGCCGGCCTCGACGCCGAAGGTCGCTTTCGACGTCCCGGCGCCGATGACTACCCACCGGCGTTCCGGCCAACCCACACCCTACCGCCATGCTTACGCGCAAGATTGTCTTGGTCATCCTTAGCCTTTTCCACGCCCTGATCGGCGCGGGTCTCGCCCAGACGGTGGGCAGCGGCTGGAATGCCGCCACCCCCATCGACCCTCCGGCCTACGATAGAGCGAATCCCCCGGTCCCCGCCCCGGTTCAGAATGCCGCAGCGGCATTCGAAGCAAGTCTTGAGCAGGCCGATGCCGTTACCCCGGAAATCCAAGCGTTGGCTGATGGTCTGAGCTACGACCCCCTCCGGATTTTCGATTACGTCTACAACACCATTCGCTACGTCCACTACTTCGGGACGAAGAAAGGTGCGGTCCTCACCTGGCTCGAGCGTGCAGGCAACGATTTTGACCAGTGCGCCCTTCTCGTAGCCTTGCTTCGCGCCAGCGGCATCCCGGCGGAATACCAGTACGGCTTCCAAACGATTCCCTTGGCCGACCCCAGCACATACGACCTTGAGAACTGGTTCGGGGGAAATTTGGCTGGCATAGGCCGCTATCTCGCCAGTGCCGGCACGGCCGGCGTCGTCACGGTGAACGGCGACTCCGTTCACTTCAAACGAGTGTGGGTGAAAGCCAACATCGGGGGGACCGACTACGTGCTCGATCCGGCTTTTAAACGGACCACTGACACCGGAGGAATCGACCTCCCTGCCGCCATGGGTTACGACCGCGCCGATCTCTTGTCGGCGGCCGGAGGCGCACCCAGCGCCAACGCCATCGAGGGCATCAGCTACGCCAACCTCTCCGGCAAGCTCGTCGAGTTCAGCGAAAACCTGGAAACGGCAATCGAAACGGATCACTTCGACCAAGAGTTTGCCCAAGTGTTCGGAGGCCGGGTCATTGTCCCCCAAGCGACTGCTTCCGTCGCGGATCTTCCTCTGCAACCGCGCTACGGAAATCCCTTTGGCATACCGCCCACGGAGATCCAGACCTGGGAACAAATCCCCGAGAGTTTTGGGATGACCTTTCGTTTTCAGATAGGCGACATGGACATCACCATCTGCACCGCTGACCTTCAAGGGAAGAAACTCTCTCTGTCGTTTGAAACCACCGGAAACAAGAATGCCCAGCTCTGGTTGGACGACGAGCTGATCGCCCAAGAGACGACGAGTCCTGGCGGGACTTCCGCGACATTGAATCTGGAATTTGACGACCCCTCTGAGATCAGCGGCGGCGCCTATCTCGACCGCATCGCTTCCGATAGTTACCATCGCGACGGGACTTACGCTCTCATCTACGCGTTCGACGCCAATGAAACCTTGCTCGTCGAAAGGCAACGGCGCCTGGACGGCCTCCGCGCCCAAGGTCTATCCGAGACCAGCCGGGAGATCCGCACTGAGAAACTGCACATCGTTGGACTCAACTGGTTCTATCAGACCAGTTTGGCGGCTCAGCACCTGTCCTATCTCAAGCGCATCAACCTCTCCAGGCAACACCGATTCGGCCGTGTGGGGGAAGAACCATCCCTGAATAATCCCGGGCTGAACAGCTACTACATCGACGTCGCCTTTCAAACCAACACCAATACGTCCAACACAGCAACTCTCGCCGACGAACAGGTCTTCTTCCTCCTCTCAAGCCAGTTTGCCAGCGCCATGGAACACGGTGTCTTCGAGCAAACCCGCTTCTACGACACGCCCTCTGCTTCGACCGTGAATTGCATCGCCTTGGGAAGCGACCAGGGCGACCGCATCTTCAGAGCCAATGCCGCTAACTTCGGCAGCGTCCGCACGCAGTTAACCGGTTACGCCACGAGCACGCTCGATTCTATTCAGAACACGCTGAGCGCCAATGCCGGAAGCGAGGTCCTACTGCCTGAAGACGGACTCCTTCAGTTTGGCGCTTGGACGGGAACGGGTTACGCTCTCGTTACCGCCAATCAGATTTCCATGATCATCGGCGGCGGGTTTCTGGGCGGCTTCAATTCCGAACAAACGGCCATCCTCGTTTTCGGCTCCGATTACATCAATCTGCCCTTGCTCCTGGGTGAAGGAGGAGCCGGATTTGCCAACTTCTTCACCAGCGACTTCTTCGCTCAACTCATCGCAGGAGCCGACCCGGTCACTCTGGCGAACGGCTCGTTCGCTTGGGACACGCTCGACCTCAGCGCAGGGGCCGCCGAGCCGCAAGGCTGGACTTTTCGCCGCCATTACAAAAGTTCCACCGCAAGGCTGGACCGTGCTCATCTCGGCCGTGGATGGGATCATAATTATAACATTCTCATCGAGGAAGCCAGCGATGCCGGAGCCTCCTTCGGCCGGCGTGACCTCTTCAGCGCCATCCCTGCCGCCGTGGCCGCGCTCGCCGCCGCCGACGTCTACGAAAGCGGAAACCTTGCCCAGGACTGGACCGTTTCCATGCTGTGCGCCAAATGGGCTGTCGACGGAATTCAGGCCAACACGCTCACCCTGAATCTGCCGCCCAACTCCTACACTTTCCGGCGAAAGGCCGGCGGCAGTTACCGCAGCCCTCTGGGAACACAGCTTTCCCTCTCAGGCTCCGACGGCTCCTACACGGTGGCCCGGCCGTTCGGTTCGACGCTGACTTTCAACTCCGAAAACCGGGTCTCCACCATGACTGACGAGGACGGCCGTCAGATGACCTTCCTCTACCGCGCCGAGGATGAACTCCTCGAATCCATCACCGATGCCAATGGTCGCGTTCTGACTCTCAACTACACTGGGGACCGGTTGACCGGCCTCAGCGATGATTTCGCCCGAACCGTTGAGTTCGGCCAGACCGGCGGCCTTCTCACCTCCTATGCGGATACTGAGGGCGCTACGCACACTTATGCTTACGACGCCGGGGGGCGGCTCAATCTGCTTTCCGATGCCTTAAGCCGCCCGGTCGTTCACAACACCTACGACGATGCGGGGCGCGTGATCGCTCAGAAGACGGAGAACGACGCCGCTAAAATGTGGCGAATCCTCTACGGAGATTCCCAAACGATTGTTGAGGACCCTGCGGGAAACCGCACCGTCTACCTGTTTGACTCTCAGCGCCGGACGGTGGGCCTTGTCGACGCCGCCGGAAGAGCCACGCGAGCAGCCTACAATGGGCTTCATCTTCTCACCGAACGGCAGCTTCCGGGCGGAGAAACGCATTTTCTCCGCTATGACGCCTTGGCCAATCTACGGGAAATCGAAACGCCGGACGGCGGCATTACGACTTTCGATTACGATGGCCTGAACCGCCTGTTTCGCGTCACCGACGCCGTGGGCAGGGTGTCCGAACTCTTCTTCCAATCCGGCAATAGCACGGACCGTCCTGACGCTCTGCGCCTATTCAAGGATGCCGGTCCCCCTAAAGAAACCCACTTCGCATATCATCCGCCGGCTTCGGGGGCCAAGCGCGGCGCCCTTCACCAGATCACCACCCCCCTGGGCCGCGTAGTGACATTCGACTACGACGGCATGGGCCTGCTCCGGTCCATCGAGTCTGCGGGAGATCAAGGCGGCATGCTAACTAAGCAATATTTCTTCGATGCCCGAGGCGACCTGGATTATGTCATCAACGCCCGCGGCATCCGAACGGACTACAGCCTCAACGGCCGCCGTCAGATCGTTCAGGTCATTGCCGATCACCTCGGCGCCGAGCAAGCTGTATCCACCATTGGTTACGACGCCAACGGGCTGCTCGAAAGGATCACCGACCCTTCTGGGGTGCTGACCCGGTTCACCTACACAGCCACAGGAAAGCTTCACCGCATCTACACACTCAACGAAACTCTCAGTGAGGCCGACGATCCGTTCTCTGAGAACTTTTACAACAACCGCGACCTATTGGAACGAACTGAGGACGCTCTGAATCGCGCCTATCAATTCACCTATTTTGAGAACAATCTCCTGAAAACCATTCAAGGCCCTCTTTCTCAAGACCTAAGCTTCACTTACGACGCAAACAACTTTCTTCACACCGTTTCCAATGGCCTCGGCGTCACGGTGAAGGCCACTCTGGATCTGACTTCCCTCGAGGCACAGGTGACGGACGCCTATCTGCCTCTCGATCCCAGCGATCCCGCCTCCACCCCGGGGGGCACGCAGGCGATCACCTCTCTCTTCAATCCCCTCGGGCGCGTGGATCAGATCGAGAACCGCAACGGAGCCGCCTTTGAGTTTCACTATGACGAGGAAGGCAGGAGAAGCGAGTTCGCGACTCCGCTGAACAATCTTCAGCAGTACATCCATGACGATGACGGCGCACTCGACCAGATCGTCGAACCCTCGGGGCAGATCGCCGACTTCATCTATCATCCTGCTAGCGGCCGCCTGGATCGCATCACCGATTCCATCGCCGCCATCGATTACTCGCTCGACGCCGGCGGCAACGTGGAAACGGTGACCCAGGGCGGCGCGACGATCACGCGGCAATACGACAATCATGATCGCGTCAAACGCTATCAGGATGCCCAGGGCAACGTCATTCAATATGCTTACTACCCGAACGGCCAGTTCCAACGCATCACCTACCCGGGAACCGGTAAGTTCGTCGATTACCAATACTATCGAAACGGTCAGTTAAGACGCGTAACCGACTGGGACGGCCGGCAGACGCTCTACGAATATTATGATGACCGCCGGCTGAAGAGCATTACTCGTCCTAACCAGACAACTCGCACGCTGGGATACAATGCGGCCGGCGATGTCGAGACCATCACAGAGTCCGGACCCGGCGGCGAGCTTATCCGCCAGTTCGTTCTGCATTACGACGCCGCCGGTCAGATCGAGCAACGCGACGTTTCGCCGCCGCTCCATGCCTTTAACCTGCCCGACTGGAGTTCCACGGTCGATGCCGACAACCGCATCGCCTCCTGGAACGGCGAGCCGGTCAGCTACGACCCGGATGGAAACATGACTTTCGGTCCCTTGGCTAGCGGAGCCCTCGGAAGCTACACCTTCAACGCACGCAATCAGCTCACCGCCAATGACGGTGTTTCTTATGTCTACGACGCCGAAGGAAACCGCATTCGCGTCAGCGGCGACGGCTCCACCACAGACTTTGTCATCGACAGCAACGCTCTTTTCAGCCGGGTCCTGCTCCGTGAGCGAGACGGCGAACAGATCTACTCCGTCTACGGGCTGGGTCTTCTCTACGATGTCCACGAGTCGGGAGACACGGTTACCTATCACTATGATCAGATCGGATCCACGGTAGCCCTCTCCAATGACGCCGGCGCCGTCACCGGTCGTTTGGAGTATGATCCTTTCGGGTTGGTTGTCTGGACGATTGGCGACATCGACACGCCCTTCCAGTACGTCGGACAATGGGGTGTCCAGACGGATGCCAACGGCCTCTGTTTCATGCGGGCGCGTTATTACAACGGGCAAATGCGCCGTTTCGTAAACGCCGATCCGCTGGGACTCCTGGCCGGCCTCAACACACACAGCTACGTCCACGGGGACCCCGTCAGTTACCTTGATCCCAACGGGGAGTTCGGGTTCATCGGTGCGGGAATCGGCGCCCTGGTCGGAGGGGTCATTGGCGGCGTCACCGCCGCCGTTACCGGCGGCGACGTGGTGGCGGGAATCGCGGGTGGAGCGGTCGGCGGAGCTTTTGTCGGCTCGGGAGCCGGCATCGTCTCGGCCATCGCCTTGGGGGCTACTGGAGGTCTGGCCGGCGACTACACCACTCAGGTGGTAACCAATCTGAACAATGGCCAGAGTTTTGGCGATGCGGCTACCAATATCAACGGAACGCAATTAGCCACCAGCACCGTCCTGGGCGGCGCTTTCGGAGGGCTGGGTCAATACGGAGCCAACAAGCTGGGCGCCGCGCTAACCAATGGAGTCTCCGATACGGGTGATTCTTTCTTTCGCACTATGAGCCAGGCGGACTATGATGCTCTCGTTCGAACGGGGAAGATTCCGGCGACGTCCGAGACGTTCATTTCCCCAACCCAGGCCTTTTCCGAGAGCTACGACGGCGTGCTCGTCCGGTTCAATGTCAATGAAGGAACGATGGAAGTGCTCAAGGGAATCGGCGTCCGCGATACGTCGAGATTGACAGCTCAGCAGCTTGGCGATCTTCCCACGGTGTCGAAGGGCTGGACCGCCACGAACGCGTTCTTTAAGGCCGAAGGCAATCAGATCAACATCGGCCTCGGAAAGGGAACCGCGCTCGACGCGTTCAACGGAAACATTATCAACTTCATTAGAAAGCACTAGAAATGACGCAAGTGGAACGGGATTTGATCATGGGCCTGACGACCGGTTCGATGACCAAGGATGAGTTCTTGCAGAGCTTTCCCGTCGACCTCCAGGACCGTCCGGACTATCCTTTGCATGCCTTAGAGCAGGCCGCCAGAACCAGGAATGCGGACGACGTCGAGTATGCTCTCTTGCTTGGCTACGCTTTGGGATTCTCAGCCGGTTACGCTCCTGCGTTGCGCCTCCTCCTCAAGGAAGATTGGCATCACAAACACGAGGATATGGTGTCCATTTTGAGCCATTTGGCAGACCCGGAAAGCGTGACGGTGCTCTACGAAACCGCGCTCGCGGAGTTCGACTACCTTGCTTACGATGAAAGCCGTGCGCTCGCCGTGAAATGCATTTGGGCCCTGGGAAAACTGGGGGGCCCGGATGCTGTAAAGAAGCTGCTGCTTCTGGCCAGATCTGGCAACGCCATCATCCATCGGGAAGCCGCCAAGCAACTCCAAAGGTTGAACGGGCGGCCGTAAAACCCGCTTGTGCCGTCATCATCCCTCCATTCCCAGTCTGGCCGCGATCGAAGGAGGTAGAGGATATTCTCTTTCATGGGGAACAAGCGCCGTCGCCTCCGTCAGTCTTCGCCCTGCAACGGACGCGCGAACCGCTCGGGCCAACCCCGTGACTTCCTGGATGCGTTGAATCCATTCGTTCACGTAGGCGGCGACTGCCGAACCAGAAAGACCGATCTGGATAGTGCGGAACGGCAATTTCTCCAAAGTGACAGTCCGTTCCGGATCCCATTGAACCCGCACCGGCGCCTCTCGTTTTAGGGCCTCCCAGTGCTCGTGCGACCCGTGAATCTGCCGGTCGAAGTGCGTGAGGATGGAGTGAGCCAGCGCCCACTCGAATCCCTCTCTGGTTATGTCGATCGCCAGAATTCGGTTTTGTCCCGGCTTGTCTCCCCATCCGCAACGGCACATCATCCAAAGAAATGACGGCTTGACCCAGGTCATCCTGTTCATCCTGAACGGAGGACAGAAGGTCCCGTTGCTCAAGGCAGCCTCCGCGATGGAATCTGCGTACGCTTGATAAAGCCGGATGGTCCGGTCGTCAAAAACTGCACGAATCTGCCGCGTCGGAGTCACCTGTTCTCTGAGCCGGCTGCCAGGTTGCCGGGCGGCAGCATCCGGCAATAGGTAAGAGTCCGCGATTGCTTGACCCTGGCCGCCTCCCATCTCCACAGAAATCGCTCAGCCAGAAGATCCGAAATTCGCGTCATTCGGGAACGATTCGCACCCGGTAAAACACGGCTTCTCCCTCGTTCTCCGGAGCCAGTGCGGCTACGTGGTGGGTGAAGGCCCCGCGCGCCCGGATGGCGCCTGCTTCGAGGAGCTGCCAGGAATCGCGCTGGCCAGTAGTCGACCATTCGACGACGTAGGTCTGGCCCGAAACGCTGCTCCATTCCAATTCGATTTGAGCTTCCCGCCGCGCCACACGGATAATGTGGAAAAAGTCCGAGCTGTCGCTCGGATCCGTACCGGCCAGAGCTTCCAAGGCATCGGGAACGGCGTCGCCATCCGAATCGTAATCGGGCGCCGCTCGCCGGGCCGCATCGACCCTTTCCGCAAGCTGAGCGGCTTGAAGGCCAATCACGTTTCCGGTCAGCAAGACCACAAAGGCATCGATATCGAAAGCATTGGCCTCTCCATCTCCGTTGACGTCTCCTGCTGTTTGAGGTGCGAGGCCGGTCTGTTGCGTGTAGTCCTCCGGATTGACCAAGGCGAGAACAAAAAGGTCGATATCAAAGGCATTGACGAGGCCGTCCCCGTTCATGTCGCCCGGTTGAATCCCGCCCATGATATCCACCGAGAGCATATTCCCGGCTGGGTCGTAGGCGTAGCTGACTGCCTGCCCTGCGGGATATACGGCCGAAGTCAAACGCCCTGCCGGATCGTAGACGTAGGTTTGACCTGAGGCTGACAAGCTCGACCAAACAAGGACGAGGACCGGGATGACCGAGCGAAGTAGTTTCATTGGAAAAGCCCACGGAGAACCGGGCGAGGACACAGACTCGCAACTGCTGCTGCTAACTGCTAGGCATTCGCTTTTCAAAGGCTGCCGGTCCCGCCTGGTCAGAGGGGCGGGTTGGAGGGGGCTCAGGGGGAGGAAGGGGTGCGGATTGATCATCCCAGCTCATTTCCGGTAGGTTCAGTCGGAACCGCCTCGCCGGTCAAGGGGAATGTCGATGCGTCTGGCCCATTTTGGGGGCTCTTTTTCGAGACCCGGGACCCGGCTCCGCCGGGCGGATGATGCGATCAAGCTCCAGCGCAGCGCTCAAGGGGTCGGCCTGGCCATTCAACCGGCCTAGTATGACTGGAAATCCGTCGTTCGGAAGCGGCGTTTCGGATTCTACCGAGCCACGCGTGTTGCGCGTGCTGCACCAGGAAGTGCTCGTCAACGTCATCCAGGGCCAGCCCATGCCGAACTTGTTCGTCTATCGCCGAGCGAAGCGAGTCCCTCAAGCCGGGATCCTGGCGCGTGATCGACCCCGTCGCGGGCGACGGATCTGTCCGCCGTTGGACCGTGCCGGATTCCGAAGGCAGTGGACGTAGCCAAGGATTCTACAGGGCTCGCGCCGCCGGTGAGCGGGGCTCTCGTCCACATCCGCCTTTCAGCGATCCCACCACTCAAGGGCGAGGACTTCGCGGCAAGACGGATTCCGGGCAGCGGTTCCGCGTGAGACCGATCCGAGCCCTCCGAGGATTTTGTTGGCGTGCGAGCCTCGCTTCTTCCTACTGTGTCTTCGCGGAAGCGGCAGCGCACCCACCCTCTTCCCCTCTCCCTTTTCCCCTCGGGGAAACGCATGAAAACTCTGATCTCCATCAGCAGCGCGCTTCTCGGCGACAGGTCGAGCCGCTACAACCTCCTGTCCCTGGCCAAACTGATCCTGGTCCTGGCCACCCTCATGCTCGTCTACAGCGTGCTCTTCCACCTGATCATGGAATGGGAGGGACAGGAGCACAGTTGGCTGACGGGTTTTTACTGGACGCTTACGGTAATGTCCACGCTCGGCTTCGGGGACATCACCTTTCAGTCGGACCTGGGGCGCCTCTTTTCCATCGTCGTGCTGCTGACGGGCGTCATGTTTCTTCTCGTCCTCCTCCCCTTCACCTTCATCGAGTTCTTTTACGCGCCGTGGATGAAGGCCCAGGAGGCGGCCAAGGCGCCGCAAAAAGTTCCCCCCGGCACGGAAAAGCACGTCATTCTCACCCACTACGGCCCGGTGGGGAAAATGCTCAGCGGCATGCTCCTGGAGTACGGTTATCCCTATTTCGTGCTCGTGCCCACCGTGCAGGAGGCGCTGGCCTTGAGGGATCAAGGTGTTCCCGTGGTGGTGGGAGACCGCAGCGATCCGGAAACGTATCGCCGCATTGCCATCGACAAGGCCGCCATGGTGGTGACCACGCTAGACGATGTCATCAACACCAACGTTACCTTCACCGTTCGCGAACTCGAGGAGCATATTCCCATTGTGGCCTCGGCCACCTCGGACAGCATTCGCGACGCGCTGGAGCTGGCCGGCGTGACGCAGATCCTCAGGCTGGAAGAGATGATGGGCCGGGCTCTCGCGCGACGGGTCATCGGAAACAACGCCTCCGCCCATGTCATCGGCGAGCTGGACGGCTTGCAGATCGCCGAGGCCAGCCCGGCCAACTCCGATCTCGTGGGCAAGACCATCGCCTCGTCCGGCTTGCGCGCGCTAACCGGCGTTACGGTAGTAGGGCTCTGGATCCGCGGTCAGTTCGAGCCCGTCGAGCCGCAAACCGAAATCGGCCGTCACACGGTCCTCGTCATGGCCGGCGCCAAGCACCAGCTCGACCGCTACAACAAGCTTTATGGACAGAAGAGTGCGGGACAAAGCCGAGCGGCGCCGCCAGGCGAGCAGGGCATGAACGCGAGAGTCGTCATTGCGGGAGGCGGCCGGGTGGGGCGCGCCACCGCCCGCTCCCTCACCGAGGCGGGGGTGGAGTGGATCATCATCGAAAAACTCCCCGAGCGCGTCCACGAGGTTGAGCACGCCATCATCGGCGACGCAGCCGAGTTTGAGGTCCTGGTCCGGGCGGGAATGCAAGAAGCGACTACGATCATCATCACCACGCATGACGATGACATGAACATTTTCCTGACGATCTTTTACCGGCGGCTGCGCCAGCGCATCCAGATCATCAGCCGCTGCACCGACCACGCCAACGCCGCCCGCCTTCACCGGGCGGGCGCCAACCTCGTGCTCTCTTACGCCTCCATGGGCGCCAACACGATCTTCAACGTGCTCCGCGGCAGCGACACGCTGCTTCTCGCCGAGGGGGTCAACATTTTTCCCGCCAGGGTCCCCCGCTCCATCGCCGGCACGTCCATCCGCCAGTCGGCCGTGCGCTCGCGAACAGGATGCTCCATCCTGGCCGTGGAAATCGAGGGCAACCGCGAACTCAATCCCGATCCCGACACCGTGCTGCCCGAGGACGGCAAGCTCGTTCTCATCGGCGCGCTGGAAGCGGAGCGGAGATTTCTTGCCACCTTCGAGCCCCAGGTGAAGCGTTGACGAGCATGAATCTGAATTGCAGACACCCATACTCTCTCTCAGATTCTTCTTGCCAAACGTGTTCAAGTTTCCGCCCTCCGCCTTCCGCTGAGGCCTCGGCGTCGTCCGTGTCCTTCCCCGTCACGTCGGAAACCCGTCGATGTACGGCGCGAAGTGCAGGTCAAGGAATCCGCCTGGTTTTTCCGCCTGCCCAGAGGGGAGGGTTGATGAGGGCTCAGGGGGAGGAAAGGGGCGAGTGGAGCGTAGTGAATCATCCGAGTCAATTTCAGGAGAATTCTTTCTGAGCGGTCAACGAACTGGTGGACGCCGCGCCCGTATCCATTTCGCCGCTGGAATTGACGATCCGGGCGTTGCCGCTGGTCGGCGGCAAGCCGATCGTGAACCTCGAACTCGACGAGGATGGCAACATCACCGACGAAGATGGCAAGGCCGTCGATCCAAAGGTCGAGGTGAAGATCGAAAACGTTTCCGCCAAAGCCGTGAAGGTATTCATCCAGGGCGTGGATCCGCGGGCGCGCGACAAGTCAGCGGCGCAGGGGCGCATCCACGTGGTGGGCGAGTTTCCGCTGGAGCTCGGCGTGCTCCAGCCCGGCGCGGACTTCACGCGCGAATCCGATCTGGAATTCAAGCAGGATGGACGTTTCGATTTCTTTGTGCAGGCGACCGGCTCCGTCGAGGGCTGGAGCGGCGGCATCACGGTGTCAGGTCGCGGCGCGGCCTTGGGCTGGAAGAGCATGACCCCAAACGAGAAGGACGAATTCATCCTGGCGATCCTTCCCCACGTGCAGCGACGGGCATACCTGATCCTTGAGACGCCGTTCACTCCCGAGAAGTACGAGGAAGCGTATGACTACGTCGAAAACGCGACCTACACCCTCTTCGGCGGGGTCGAGGAAGCCTACGCGTCGGACGATCCCGCGAGAATCGCGGAAATGTGGGGACGCGTCTTCGGCCACATCGGGACGGAGGTCGTGACCGCCGCCCTGCCGGCGCCGAAGTTCAATCAATTGATTCAAATTTGCTCCGGCGGTTACTTCATGAAATTTTTAACCTAATTCCTAAAAACAATTTATTTGGAATCTTATGACATTATTACTGATCTATCTTTTTGTAGCGCTTGTTACGTCGTTTCTCTGTTCGATAATGGAATCGGTTCTGCTTTCACTGCCAAAATCTTATTTGAGCGCCTTATCCGAACAGGGCGATGAATCCGCCGAAACGTTTTTGGCGATGAAAGAAGATATAGACAAACCGCTTTCTGCGATTCTATCGCTCAATACGGTCGCGCATACGGTCGGCGCGGCAGGCGTCGGAGCGCAGGCGACGGTCGTTTTCGGTGAAGCGTATTTCGGCGTGGTATCCGCTGTTCTGACTATTTTAATTCTAGTTCTGACCGAAATAATCCCGAAAACATTAGGCGCAAATTACAGCCGGAAATTGATGGGCATCGCAGCAAAAAGCATTAAAGTAATGATAGTTATTACCTATCCTTTAATTATCATTTCAATGTATCTTACACGTCTGCTATCCAGAAAAGATATGGAACTAACCACCAGCCGCGAGGAAATTGCTGCACTGGCGAATATCGGAATGGCCGAAGGCATTTTCGTTGATAAGGAAAACAAGATCATTCAAAACCTTATCCAATTGAAAAGCATCCGCGTTTCGGAAATCATGACGCCGCGAGTCGTCGTCGTCGTCGCTAACGAAGAAATGACCCTGCAGGAATTTATGAAAAACAAGGATTTCCTGCATTTTTCGAGAATTCCGATCTATCAGGAACACCAAGACACTATTACGGGTTATGTTTTTAGAGAACTGGTTTTTGAAAAATTAGCCGAAGACCAATTTGACCTGAAATTAAAAGACATCAAGCGTGAAATCGTAACAATCTCCGAATATACGACGCTTTTCCATGCCTGGGAAACATTGATCGGCAGAAAGGAACATATCGGCTTGGTCGTTGATGAATACGGCGGAATGGACGGAATTACCACGGTCGAAGATATTATCGAAACCTTGCTCGGTTTTGAAATCCTCGATGAAAAGGACAAAATAGCGGATATGCAAAAATATGCGCTGGATCGCTGGAAAGCCAAACGCAAAAAATATCAATTCTTGGAAGATAAAATAGAAGAAACCGGCAAGATTGATGATGAATTCTGAATAAACATTGACTCATAAACAAATAACAAATGATTAATGCGAGAAATTCTTTCATATAATGTTTCCCGCTGATAGCGCCGGTCAGCGTCGAGAGCGAGTTCTGGCGCTCGATCACCTCATTGGCATGGCGGCCATCGACGTGAACCACGTCGAAGACGGTAGTGATCGCGTTGACGCCCGCGAGGGTCTTGGCGGGGCTAGAGGAGGCGACGGCGCCGATGACATCGTCGCGTCCACTGGCGTCGAAGCGGTTGGAGGGGAACAGACCGTCCAGGCAAGCTTCGGCGCAGACTTTTGGTTTGGATTGGGTCAAATCGCGACATAGGACAATTGTGTCCGGCGCCTTGCGACGATCCGCGAGAGCTTCTTATTTTGCCCTCAGCCGCTTCTCCAAGCGGCCTACCGCCGTGCCCGCCGCCGTGTAGTCCAGTCCCCGGCCAACCCCGCCAAAGTCAGCCGTGCAGGAGCACGCCGAAGCGTTCGGGCAACTCCCCGAGCAACTCTAGAGAATGCTCGCGGTCACGCTCCTCGCGAAACATGTCGCGACGCTCATTTCCGGGGATAGCGTCCTCCCGGAACCGGGATGCGCAATCCACGTGCCAACTGCTAGGAATTCGCTTTTCAAAGGCTGCCGGTCCCGCCTGGTCAGAGGGGCGGGTTGGAGGGGGTTGGTGGTTCCGCAGGTGTCGCGAACCGCCCGTTGGTGATTGGCGCCGATGGAATCGTCCGGGAGCCAGTTGCTTTAGACGGTAGTGAATCTGGGATTCCGGTAAGTGAATCGCTAATGAATTCACTGCGGGTTACGATCAAGGGCCAAACGGTCACGGTTGATTCCGATGGCACTTTCATCGTGCCCAATATCTCCGCCGCTGACCAATTTGGCGCCGGCGGCCCCGGCGCCGCGCCCGATTCCTAAGCGACGATTTCGTTCGAATCGCGGGCACAAGCACCAATGAGGATGGCACGCGCTACGTCTTCAGCCAACCCTTCAAAATCCGACAAGGCCAGACGCACTCCATCGGCGACCTTACCTTCACCGACACCCCCATCCCGCTCCCTGAGTCCCTCACCATCACCGCCTCGCGCTGGATCCCCAGCTTCTTCATGCGGGACTCCACGAGAAATCCGGTTTTCTACCGTCGCCGACGTCGCCAGCCCTGTTCCCGAAAGTTCCCGAATACCCTGTTCCCTAATACCCTTGCCATGGTTTCCCGCATTGTGAATGCTTTAGGGAGCATCAAGAATACCCTTCAGCGTCTTCTACAGCCGCGCGGTCGACCGCGGCGGGTACTTCCCGCCCGGCTGGTACAGCGACCTGGGTTTGACACGATTACCCATTTGCTGGCGAACTATTTCAGTTCCACGGACTTTGCCTTCGACACCAGCGAGACTCGCGGATACCACCCGGACTATGACGACGGAAGTGAGCCGTTCACTTCGCCCGTGGGGAGCTTTGCGCCGAACGGCTACGGCCTCTACGACATGACGGGGAACGTGTTGGAGTGGTGCTGGGACAACCCGAAGCCAACCCGCTGGGGCCGTCATCGGGCTCGGATCGGGTCTACCGCGGCGGCTCGTGGTGCGATGACGTCTTCGGCAGCCTCCGGGTGATCGGGGTGGACAAGCATCTGGTGATGACGGGGGCGGCGGGTGCGGTGTGAACGAGGCACTTCAAGCCATGGTCACGGGGAACTCGGGCACTTTCTTCGAGTGATCCGCCGCCGCTTCTTCCGATCCATGGAAAAAGCGCATCGCCCCGTCGCGCTCGCAGAACCAGACTTCCTCAGCTCCGGCTTCGAAGTAGAGGCGCTTTTTCTCCTCCAACTCGCCCCGTGTGTTGCAGGGCGACCAGACTTCGACGCCGATTTCGGGGCATTCGAGGAAACAGGCTTCGGAGCCGAAGCGCTCCCATTTCTCCGCCGAACACCACGCCACATCAACCGCCTTTACTCCTTCGCGGCTGGAGACGGGGCATTCGGAGATGACTTCGCCGGTGGGAATCAGTCTGTGAAGGTGATAAGCAATGCGGCTCTGCTTGCTTCCGTGGCTGGGAGCGGGCGGGGGCGACATGATCATCTGACCGTGGCGGTCCGTTTCGATGCGGAAATCGAGCGCCGCGAGCGCGGGATCGGCGACGAGGCGTTCCCACACGGCCAGATTGAAGGCGTGGTAGTCGGTGTCCGCCAGCTCGGTGTCGGGATACTCAAGCACGGTGCTCATGGCCGGAAACTACGCGAGACGGAAACGAGCTGCAATTTCAATAGTGGGACCGCAAAGCAGACAAATTATCGGGGACATTGCAGTCACCCACCAGTCGGCCGTCCACATTCTCCTCCCGGACGGGCAGGCGCGGGTCGAGGCGCCCGTCTCCACTCCCGATGGCGTGCGTGCCGCCGGCGTCGCCTGGACCTCGGACGCCCGCTACGCCGCCATCTACGACCGCCGCCTCTACCTCGAAGCCCCCGACATCTGCGTCGAGATCCTTTCTCCCTCGAATACGCCGAAGGAACTTGCCGAGAAGCGCGCCCTTTATTTCGCCTCGGGGGCCGTCGAGGTCTGGTTCTGCGAGGAGGACGGCACGAGGCGCTTCTTCGGCAACGACGCGCCGTCCGACGCCCGGGAGCGCTCCAGCCTCTGTCCCGAGTTCCCGAGGCAGCTCGGGTGAGAACAATCGCTGGACCCGAATTGTAGTGACTGCTCTGGGCGCCCGTCTCACCTTGGGCGGCGGCGCGGAATTACTGCTAGGAATTCGATTTCCAAAGGCTGCCGCGCCTGGTCAGAGGGGCGGGGTGGAGGGGGTTGATCTTTGAGTTTTGTTTCCCGTTACTGATCTCACCCCAAAGACCCTGACGCCCTTCTCTCCACTCGCTCCTCCCCCCTTCGCGGACTTAGCGGCCTTAGCGAGAACCCTCTTTACTCCAACTCTGGAGGTTTTCTCGCAAAGGCCGCGAAGCCCGCCAAGGTTTTTTTGAGTTTTGATTCCCGTTACTCACCTCACCCCAAAGACCCTGACGCCCTTCTCTCCACTCGCTCCTCCCCCCTTCGCGGCCTTAGCGGTCTTAGCGAGAACCCTCTCTACTCCAACTCTGGAGATTCTCTCGCAAAGGCCGCGAAGCCCGCCAAGGTTTTTTTAAGTGCAGATTCCCGCCACCAGCCTCACTTTCAAGACCCCAGCCCCTTACTTTCCTACTGGGTTCATAATCAATCCGTTCTCTCCATTCGCCCCTCCCCTCTTTGCGGGCCTGGACACTTTACGAGAGAGCTGTTTGGTCACTCGCTGGCGCTCCGTAAGTCCCTCAAATCATTGTGCTTCTTCGTCGCCTAGCCCGTTAACAAACCGGACGATGCCGTCCTTCATCAGGCGTTCACCAGAATCCAGAAGGAAACCCAGTTTGACCGCTCACCTTCAGATAGTTTAAGAGCTGCTTCTTGTGCACCGCTTGAATGGTCCCCACGGATTTCATTTCCAGAATCACTGAATTACTGCTAGGCATGCGCTTTTCAAAGGCTGCCGGTCCCGCCTGGTCAGAGGGGCGGGTTGGAGGGGGTTGAACATGCAATCTGCTTGACGGGCTACAATAGGACGGCAGGAAGCTCAAAGCGACGATGTCGAGCGATTGTATCTCCGCTTGACAACTCCAGGGGGTGCGGCGATAACCAAGAACAACCCTTGGCCAATTGCTCTGAATGTCCTTTCGTTCTGTAATTCTAATTGGCTCTGCGGCCGCGCTAGCATTCGTAGCCGGTTACACCACCTCTGCGTTCAAGAATGAAGCGCCGCCGAAGTCCTCTCCAAAGCAAGCGGGGCCTATTTCAATTTTACCTTCAAAAGCCGCCGGACCGGCCGAGGGGCTATTCACTAGTGATTCATTTGAGAATCTCGATCCCGCAGAGCTTGATGCCCTTATTGCCGCACGTCCCAGCTATTTTGTACGCTTATTGTTGGAGAGCGATTTCGGCGCCCCAGAAACTCAGCGCGTGGTAGAAGCCTTCGCTCGAGCAGCGCCTTCTGTCTATCTAGAGAGCCTCCAGGATAGAGCATCCGATAATGCTAATATTCAGTTTGCGTTCGAATGGAAACGCAAAGAAGCTACTCATGCTGTCGATTGGGCCCTCAAAGAAGCGAACCTGGGGACAAAAATCAGCAACCTCCTAACAAGCAGTGGCTTCCGGAACATGAACCTCCGCCAAATCGAAAGCTATTTTCCCGTAGTTGATTCGATGGATGCAGGTCCGGCAAGAGAACGTGCCGTTGTTGGTCTCTATTCTGCTCTTTCTAGGTATTACAATGCCGAAAGCATGATCAATCTTTGGCACACAAGCAACCAGCATACGGATGGACGCCTATTCTCAGCCTTTAGCAATCGATTAGTTGATGTGTGCCCTTCTGAAAGCCTCGAATTACTCGCTGCGCTGCCGCCATCGCCCAGCGTAGAATTTGCGCAGAAAGATCTCTTTTCTAAATGGATCAAGAAAGACCCCGTCAACGCGTCTGAGGCTATTGCTGGCATAGAAGATCCGACCTTCCAGCAGACTGCGATTAAGGAGTTAGTAGTGTATCTCTTTGATAAGGATCCGTCTGCGGCAGAGGCCTGGATTACCACCATCAGCGACCCGAAGACTCGAACTGCTTTTTTCGAAGAACTCGTTCGCGCAGAGGATCGTGCTACGAATCTTGAAAAATGAAACAGTCTTCTATCGTTGTTTCTCTCAGCGTTTGTATATTAAGTTATTTTGTAGGCAAACGTGTAGGTGAAACTGGTGAGAAGAGTCTCCAAGTCCAAGATACTGCTAGAACGCACAGTTCTACATTGGATCGTCTGCCTGATCTCAAAGTGGTTGACCCGCCAAAGAATGATTCGGTTTCCATTACGGCTACGTCCGAGTTGGATAGATTATGGGCGGCTGGCGATGTCCCAGAACTCTTGGATGCCGCTCGTGATGCTAGTGATAATGACTTGGGCCGTTTTCTTGAGATACTCAACTTCTTAGCAATCCGAAGCAAAGACACGGCACTGGAGGCATGGCTGCAGTTTGACGGACTGGCCAGATATGAAATCCTGAACCTTTGGTTGCCAATGGTTGCGGATGCATCCAATCGAGATTCCCTTTCTGCCGCCTGGGATTGGATTATGCAATCATTTCCGCCTTCGGACCGAGACAGAGCGCTGATGTCCCTAGCTCTCAACGCCCGTGATAACCTTCCCGATCAAACCATGGCCTACTATGCGACGCTATCTGATGGCGAAACTAAAGATCTATTCCGTGACGAGATCCTCATCTCTCGGTATACCCGTAATTACGGACATATGGTCGCTGAGCAGCTTTTAGCAGAACTGTTGGATCGCCCCCAGGATCGTGTAATTGCTCAAGGCTTTAGATATTTTACCAATACTTGGTATAGCACCTCTCCAGAAGCTTGTCTTTCTATGCTGGAAAAGCACACGGATGCTGCCGCCCTCATCCCGGAGCTATATCAAAATCTCCAAGGTCATTAATCTTAATCGCCTCTCAGTTCAATAGGACATTATAATCCGATCTTACGCTGATATCAGACTAGCTGCAGTATCAACTGCCATAGTAACTAGTAACTAGTAACTAGTAACTAGCGCCGGGCTCGCTCATGTGGGTGTTTGCAGGGCGATTCAATGGGCCACGAGGCCAAGTCGGGGCCAAATTACCCAAGGAATTGCAGACCTCAACGCCTCCGATCGTGGGTTCGCCGCGGTGCTGGTGAGGACCAGAACTCAACAACAGTATCCCAATCATTTACATCAGTACCGTGTGCTAGCTGCTGAAGTCTCAAGGAGAGCTCAGCTCCCGAAGATTTGCTTGTCAACGAGTCAATGGCCGCGGCTAACGGACGATCGTGATGGTCAGCATGGCGGCCTGGGCGGCGCCTTCTTCCTAGGGTCGGCGTCCGGCGGCGCAGTAGAATCGAGAGACGCCAGGCGCGGGTCGAGATCGATCCCCGGGGCGGCAAGTCAGCTCGAGCTGCAGCCCCACTCCCGGCTTTACGGATACAGAAATGTGATTATCATATTTCGGCATGAAGGAAATCACCGTTACCGAACTGGCTCGGGGGCCTTCGGAATTCATCAACCGGGCGAGCTACCGGGGAGAGACGTTTGTCATCATGCGGGGGGGTAAGGCTGTCGCCCAGATCACGCCGGCTCCGGCTGGAGCCCGGGTGAAGGATCTGCTGGAGATCTTCGGCTCGTTGCCGCCGCTCGATGCCGCTGATGTGGATGCGTTTGCGGGGGAAGTGGCCCAGGCCCGGAAGGCGATAAATGAACCGGTCGAGAATGTATGGGGCTCCTGATCGACACCAACGTTTTCATCGTGGCGGAGCGCGCACGGCACACAGGGAATCCTTCGGACTTGCGTTCGGCATAGTGCCGATCGACATGCGTGTGGCCCGGCGCCATGCGCAACTCTGTTCGGACCTGCTGACGGCCGGACGGTTGATCGGCACGCACGATTCCTGGATAGCAGCGACGGGCATAGCCTACGGGCATTCGGTCGTCACGTCGAATGTGGACGAGTTCCAACGCGTGCCCGGGTTGTCGGTGATCCCTGTTCCATGGGAATCCACCGGCGAGGGAGGGAACCGACGAGTGTAACCCTGCCGGTTGATTTACCAGAACCTCGGGTTTGCGATGGCCGTGATTGTGGTGCTCGTCATCTCGGCGCTCGGCTTCAAACTGCCAATGCCGGCCGGAGTGGTCGGCCATGAGGGCAGCACCGTACTTGTGTGCCTCAATGGCCTTCGCATGCTGAGCTTCCGCACGCCACCGGCGCGGATCCTGCCAGGATGACACCCGCGCAACTGCAGGCCGCGTTCCGCGACTTCGGTCCGGGCGAGCACATCTTCCCCGCCCGCTTCGTGCGGCGCTTTTACTCCATGCTGATCGAACCGGCCACTTATCTGGTTCAAGCGCATTGGCGCCGCCCACTCCCGGCTAGGCGCGCGATGTGACCCATTCCATCCGGACCGGCTCCTTTTGTTCGTACCGGCCGGAACGGCCCGTGGCTTGGCCGGTCTGAGATTCCAGAGTTCGAAGCGCTACCCGGGACGCGCAGCCTCACAATGTGAGGCATGACCTCACGCCCAAAGGGGCAAAACGGATCATCCCGATGAGCAACGACCTTCTACCACATCTGACCGACCTCCCGTTCGTGACCGACGGCGGACTCGAAACCACGCTCGTGTTTCACGAACGGATTGACCTTCGACACTTCGCCGCCTTCGACCTGATAAGAACTGCGAATGGGCGAGCTGCGTTGCGTGACTACTTTCTCGGCGGTTGTTGCGGCGCCGATCATCGTCATGTCGAGGCGATGTGCGAATTCTGCCTCGACCCTGCGTCCGCCGGTTCCCCGGATTGAACTCAAGCAGGCACTCGCTTCCGGGTAGCCACCGATCGGCAGATTTCCCTGCACCCTGCCACAACCCTAACGCATCAATACCTGAAACCCATGAACACATCCATCCAGCCACCCGAACCCCACCTCCTGGACGCGTCCCTGCCATCACCTGGATCTAGAACGGCCTCGATGGCTCCCAAGCTCGAACGACTGGCCATCGTCATTCGAGATGATGCCTACGACCGCTTGCTCACTCCCTTGACTTTCGCCTGGGAAATGGGGCGTAAGGGCGTCCAGGTCGACGTCCTCTTCGTCCTCTGGGCGGTGCGCGTGCTCACCCGGGAAGGCGTGCGCGAACTCCGCATCGATCCGCGGTATGCCCATCGCGAGACCTGGCTACGCGAACGGCTTCAGCGGGATGGCGACCCGCTCGAGATTCACGACTTCCTGAAGCTGCTGAAGTCCACCGGCCACGTGCGCCTGCACGGTTGCCGCCTAGCTGCGATGACCTTCGACGTCAGCCGCGAAGACCTCCTCCCCGAGGCCGAAGGAATCCTCGACCCGGAACTGTTCCTGCGCGAGATCGCGCTTGCGGCGGATCATTGTCAGTATTTCTGAGGATCTGCGTTGCCTGTCGGCGTCGAAGCGCGTGGCTTTGAATCGACGGTTGCCAGACTGGATCCGCAATCCCGGAAGGCCTCCCCCGGTCCCTGACAGGCCAACTTTAGACGCTTCTTTGCCGTGATCCTTCCCAGCGTGTAGCCGGTGGTAAAGCGCAGCGACACCACCGGTGTATATCCACTCGCACCGCGACTTCGCGCATCCGGGTGGGACGGCTCTCGGTTTCTGGCCTCTCTTCAAACACCAGGGTGTTCGCCGGGACATCTGCACAGTATGTGATTGCTTGCTCGTCGAGCCATTCCAGGAAGCCCGAGTCACGCCCATAAAACGCGTCTACACCGACGCATGCGAAGCGAACTCCTTGCTCCATCACCTAAGTTACCAACTTCTCATCGCGCTGAGAATGCGAGGGGGGCGGCCCTTCGTCAACCGCAATCCCTCCCGTATTACCCCCCACGTTCACTCATCCAGCTTCGCGAAAACCCCGGTCGCGGCGGCCGTCTTGATCTTCTGGTTCTTTGCATACGCCAGCCCCGCCGCATTCCGTAGCGCGTTCCGATCCTTGCCCGCCAGCCAAGGCGCCAGCGCATCATGTAAAATAAACGATCCGGGATACATCAACTGCGTCGTCAACAACGCAGGCCGCGCCCCCGCCTTCTCCAAGCGCTTGCGGAAATACCGATCACTCAGGCAGCCGAGCACTATCGCATCCGTTTTTCCTGCGGCCTTTTCTTTCGGTTCATCAATCGCCGTGTCCATCAACACATTGTGACCGATGAACGCCACCAGATCGTGATCCCCCGAGAGAAGAGCATGCTCAAACGCGACATAACAATCCTTTAACTTCGAGCCCCGCCACGCCTCCGCCACCAGGATGGCATTCGCCGTCACATGGCGGAATGTCAGACGTTCCAGAATTCTCGCGTCGCCCGTCTCTGTGTCCGACTTCTCCAGCTTCCAAAGGCGGCTGGCCTTGAAGTAGGCTTTCAAACCATCCGAGCAGCCCCAGTAGAGATTCGCGTCCGGCACATCACCATCCCCTATCTTCGCGGCGACCTTCACGATCCCCTGGGTCGCATTGTCACAAAGCCCCACAAACACCGTGATCCGCTTTTCCGCCGCCTCCGCTGGGCCAAACAGCACCGCAAACATAAAACAACACATCACTCCGGCTGGATTGAGCTTCATCATGCCACACCCTCCATCCCCCACCGCAAATGTCCATCGCGAGAATCGCCTGATCCACGCCTCAAGAATCGGCGACTCGTTTCGATGCGGTTACCGTCGCGCAGATCGTAATGGGTATAGATGGGATGGGCGCCGCTCCAGTCGATGGTGAAGCCGCTGCGGCCATCATTGACGTCGAGCACAGGGTCCTTGCTCGACACATAAGGGCTCTCGGAAATGGGCCATTGCGAAAAGTCGAGCTGCGTTCCATTGACGGAAGCGTCTGGCAGCCAGGTGTCCGGGATATGCGCCACGCTGAGTCGATGTCCCAGAGATGAGGTGTAGTCCACGGCCTTGGCGGACGGGAGCCGTGAGGTGTCGATTGGCTGGCTGCTAGGATTGCGCTTCTCATGGCCTGGCCATCCCGCCTGGTCAGAGGGGTGGGTTGGAGGGGGTTGAGTTTCAGAACTCCTGATCTCGAGGAATTTGGATGAGCTGGAAGGGTATGTGGCGCGGGCACTCCTGCCCGCGAACTCTTTAGGTTCCATCGGCGGACAGGAGTGTCCGCCCCACAAGTAGGGCGTCATCTGCCGAGAGGCGGTCTCGCTTCGGCTCAGCGATTTCCTCCCTGTCCATGATCTCCCTCGATAGGTCAGGAGTTCTGAGTTTGCGGAATGGGGCAGGCCTCTCGCCGTCATCCTTCCGGTCGCCGTGGGCGCCGATCTGGGACTTCTCGCCTTTTCGCACGTGATTCCCTGGGTCTTTTGTCAGCGCCTCAGATCCCGCTACTCCCGCACCACGCGATAGAACATCGGCCCCTCGCTTGGGGGCGCCTCGATGTAAACGCTCTCGTTTTCCCCCGCTGCCCGAACCGCTGCCTCATCGGCGGCGCCGGCCGCAGAGGTGGCGAAGGAGGCGGTACTCCAAGAGCCGGGCATGAGATCGGGGCTCGTTTCGACGCGATAGGTCGTGCCCGGATTGGCGCGGAAGGCGAGTTCCAGGCGATTGCTGTTCGCCAGCGGGGTAAGAGCGCGGACGGTGAAGATTTCGCTGCCGCTGCCCGCCGCCAAGCTTTCGTTGGAGTAGGCGGAGAAGCCCTCATCGCCCTCGGCGGAAATGCGATAGACGTAGTTGATCGAGGGATCGAGGTCATCGTCGGTGTACGTCGTCACATTCGGGCTCAAGGTGGCGAGGCGTTCCCAACCGTAGTTCTCGGCCCGCCGCCGCCAAATGAGAATGCCGGTTTCATTGGAAGCGGCATCCTGCCACGCGAGTTGGGCCGTGGCGGGATCGCTCCGTTCCCCGCTCAAGTTGGCCGGCGCGGCGGGCACGGTGATGGGCGTCACGCTAGTGACGTTGTCGCCCGCGTCGTAGGTGTAGCGGATCCCCTGGCCCTGTGGGTAGGCGACTTGTTCCAGACGGCCTCCTTCGTCGTAATAATAGGAAGCCGCTGGTAGGTCCGTTGCCAAGAGCACCAGTGCGGGAATGAGGAAGAATAATGTTTTCATGATCGGTGAGGGAATGGCGATTAGAACGTGGAAAGGATGCTGTTCGGATTGTTCGGCACGGGACGCTGCGCGGCTGCCAAAGCGCTCATGTAGGCGCGCCAGTGGCCGAACTCGCCGTAGGCGCCCGGAGAGGCGGGATTGACCCCCGCCAGGGATGCGCTCCGCACGAAGTTGTGCGCCTGCGGTCCGGTGGATGGCTGGCCGGATTGACTTAGATCATAGATCGCCTGAATTCCCGAAGCCACTATATTCCCGTAGTAACCCACGGTGACATCGGCGGCGAATTGCTTCGCGGTGCCGCGTTTGAGAACGGATTTGAAGATGGCCGTTCCCGATTCCTCGATGAGCGCCTCGGCGGGCGCGGCGAAGGGGACCGATCCGGCCGGCCCGAGCGCTTTGCCCACCTGGATGGGTGACAGGGGGACGGGAATCGCGCCCGCCGGCGTGAGCGCCTTGCCGGTGGGCAACTTCGCTTTGGGTTTGAGATAAGCCTTGCCTCCCTTGCCGGCGGGAATGAGCCCGGTCGCGGCGGACACCGAAGTTTCGATGACGAAGTCCGCCGTATCAAACCCGTCCCGTTTCCCTGTCAGGTTCAGAAGGCCCTGCTTGGACAAATTCCCCGCCGCTCCGCCCAAGCCCCCGAAGGCCACGGCGCCCAAGACTCCCGCCCCTGGAAAGGCCGCCGTTAGGGCGCCCGTGACAAACCCGCCGAGGGCCGCGCCGGCATACTCTTCCGGATCTCTGTTGATCGACCCGTCGTCGAGAAAATCCGTGATGAGCAGCGCCGTCGTGTTGACCGCTGCCCCGACAAATCCCCCGGCAATGATGTGCCAAAACTCGCCGTTGGGATCCACGCGCATGATCGGGTTGCCGCCCGCGTAGGCATAGCGATTCATGCTGCTGAGCGCGGCGATGCTGCCGAAATGGGCATCCGCGCTGATGAAACGCTTCAACTCCGGGCTGTACCAGCGGAAACGCATCTGGTTGAGCCCCTGCGGATCCGTCGCCACGCCGAAGAGACCACAGAAGAGGAACATGGTGTCGGTGTCTCCCGCCCTGCCGTAAACTTCACCGTAAGGTCCGTAGTAAACGCGCCCCGTCACCTCCCCCGAATCATCGCTCAAGGCCGTCGTGTTGCCCCGATGATCGTAGTGGAATGTCTTGGTCTGCTCGAAGGTCTCTTCATAGAGCAGACCCACGCCGTGCACGTAACGCGTGAGCGTGCCGTCCGCCGAGCGCCGCTCCAGAATCTGGCTGAAACCGTGGATCGGATTGATGAGGAAAGACGTCCTTCGACCGTTCTCCGTATAGCCCGTCCAGCGGTCCTCGGCGTCGTAATGGTATTGCACGGCGCCGGCGCGCGCGAGACGATTCCTTTTGTCGAACACGAAGTTGGTGAAGCTGCCGTTGAGCGGTCCGCTGCTCAAATTGCCGTCGGCATCGTAGCTCACTTGCTGATCGTTGTACTTGTCCACCCAATCGCGATGATCGTAGGTCATGGTGACCGCCGACGGCACGTAGGGCGGCGCTTCGTGCGCCGCGTTCTCCGCCACGATCTGGCCGGCCGCATCGAAACCATAGGCATACGCGACAATTGCGCCTCCGGTCGCGTCAAGATCTTCCCGGTAGCGGATCTGACCCCCGGCATCGTAGTCCATCCGTCGCACGGCGCCGTTCGGAAACTCGATCCGTGTGATGCGGTGATTGCCGTCGTAGGTGTAACGGGTGACGCGATTGCTCCAGTCGCGCACCATCACCAGGCGATCCGCCTCGTCGTAGGTGTAGTGGACTTCATCGCCGTTCGGATAACCGAGCGTGGCAACGTTTCCCGAATCGTCGAATTCATACGTCAATCGATGCCCGTCGGCATTGGTGTAACTGGTCAGACGATCCAACTCGTCGTAAGTGCGGGCGATCGCTGTTTCGCCATTGAGCATGACAGTGGTGAGGTTTCCACCATCGTCGTACTCGTAAGCCAGCGTCTCCGCGTCGGCCCCTGCCGCTTCATTCGCCGGCGTGATGCTGCTGAGACGTCCCACATTGTCGTAGGCGTAGTTGTAGGTCTTGCCGGAGGGCAGTCTCTCCTGGGAAATCTCATCTCGCCGATTGTAACTGTAGCGCGTCTCCAGTCGCCCGGGCGCATAGACATTGGTGAGACGGTTGGCTCGGTCGTAAGTGAAGCTCGATTCTCTGCCGTGCGGAGCGATGATCTTGGAAACGTAATCGTCCGCCAGGTATTCCTGCGTGGCGCTTCTGCCCGTCGAGTCGCTCACTTTCGTCAAGCGATCGAGATCGTCGTATTCGAAGTCCAGCTCGCGACCCAGGCTGTCCTCCATGCGCACCTGGCGTCCCAGCGTGTCGTATTCGGCAACGGTTCTCTGCCCAAAAGCGTCGAGGACTTCCACCGGCAGGTCGCGCTCGTCGTAGCTGTTTCTGGTGATCAACTTGCCGCTGCCGTCGGTCACGGAAACGGGGTTCCCCACCGCATCGTAGCTGTAGCGCACACGGTTGCCCAGCGCATCGGACTGGCTTGTCACGCGACCAAGGGCGTCGTAAGCGGTGGTCCTCCGGTTGTTGCGCGGGTCAATGGTTTGCGTCAACCGATCCTCACCGTCATACACGTAGCGCGTGATCTTTCCCAACGGATCCGTGGCGGTGAGCAAGTTGTTATTCCCGTCGTAGGTGTAGCTCGTGGTCCGGCCGCGCTTGTTCGTGCGCTCGGCCAGGCGCCCGCGATGATCATAGACGGACCTTACCGTCGCGCCGTTGGGATCCGTTTTCATGATCGCGTTCCCCACTGCATCATAGCGGATCTCCGTGGCGAATCCTTCGGGATCAATGGCGCGGATGAGGCGACCAATGGCGTCGTACTCGGCGCCCACGGTTCCATTGACGGGATGATCCGCGCTTGTGAGCCGCCCCGCGGTGTAGCGGTAGTTGATGCCGCCGCCGTCGTTCAGGAGATTTCCCGTCATCCGGCCGTTGCCGCCGTAGGTTTTGGTGTCCTGATGCCCCATGGCGTCCGTGACCCGTTGGACATTGTTGTTGCCGTCATACTGAAACTGCGTTGTCCGGCCAAGGGCATCCTCGATTTCGACGAGGTTGTTTGCGGAACTGCTGTAGCGATACCGAGTGACGGCGAGGCTGGCGTCGACGACGGTGATCAGGTTTCCTCGCTCGTCGTAATTGAAAACCGTCCTCCGCCCCAGCGCGTCGGTGATCTCGGTGCGATCATCGCGATTGTTGTAACGATAGACAGTCTCGTAGCCCAGGGCGTTCGTCAGTTTGACGAGGTTTCGCCGGGCGTCGTGCTCGAGTGAGGCCGAGTTTCCCATCCGATCCATGAAGGTCGTTTCCATCCCGCCGTTCCCGAGGGAACGGTAGGCGAAGCGCGTCAACTGGTTTGTCGTGACACCGTCGTCCTGCGTGGCGATGCGCCCCTCCGCGCCGTAGGTGTTGGCAAAGAGCCGCTCTCCTTTGCCGTCGAGCGCCTCAATCAATCGATTGGCGGCGTCGTACCGGTAGGCGACGGCGTTGGTCGCGCCGGTGAAGCGCATTTGGAAGCCGAGCAGTTGGCCCACACTCCCGGCGGCGTTGTCCACGATGCGCAAGCGCCAGGCGCCTTGACGGGATTCTCCGTCAAAATCGTCCAACACCAACCCGTCAAAATTGAAGGCATTGTCTTTGGCTTCCCGGTCATGCAAGACCTTGCTTGTGCCCCCTGGAGAACTCAGGGTGATGACAAGATCCTCGGGACGCTCATGCCAGAAAGCGGCGAGGTCGAAGGCGACAAGGCCGGCCAGTGCGGGATCACCGACGTTGATGGTATGCGTCAATCCGAGCACAGCGTTGTCGGGGATGCCTTTCGGAGGAAAGGGTTCGCCGGTAGGCTCGGGGTCATACTGCAGCGGCCCGACGACTCGGCTGAGGCGGGCGCGATCGTCGTAATCGAAATAAACTTCGCGTTCGAGATCATCGCTCAACCGGCTGAGCAGACCGCTGTCATTGTATTCCATGCGAATCCCCTCTGCGGCGCCGGGTTCGTAAAGCTCCGAGATGCGGCCGTCCTCGCGGCGGACCTCGATCTCCTGATTGATTTTGTTCTGGATCTGCAAGAGCAGGCCCTTCTCATCGAAGCGATAGCGCGTGCCGTCCTGTTCAATCACGTCCCAATTCGAACCGTTCCTCCTCAATTCGGCGTAAACCACGGCGGCGTCGATGGGGCGATAAGTATCATCTCCGTTGTGACGAAAGCTGTTATACTGATTGGCATTCCAGTGAACGGTCCTATCGCCGTTTGGCGCTTCCGTCAGGAAGGCTTCATAGCGATGGGTCCAGCCGTAGCCGACCAGTCCGGCCGTGGCGGTGAGAAGGGAGTGGTATGAAAGGGTGAGATCGAGCGTCCGCTCGCCGTCGATGCTCATGGGCGTGACGTGATGCAGGAAGGCGCCCGTGGCGGTGTCGACCCCGTTGGCGAGAAAGCTGTCCGGCCGCGCTCGCGTGTCGCGGGCGATCGTTTCTTCGTTCATGGCGCCGCCGGGCGCCTCCAGGCCATAGACATTGGCCGTGTCCTGAGCGGTGTTGGCGGCATCAGCGGCCGTGTTCCCCACAAAAAGGGGGGCATCCGTGAAGCTCACCGTGGCGTTCTCCATGGCAAAAATCGCCCCGCCTTTCCCTTGTCCTGACTCCCCGGACCCGCTTGCGCCGATGGCCGTGTTTCCGCGGAAAACGGCTCCGGTGAGGGTCACCGACGCGCCGCTGCGGACAAAAATGGCTCCGCCCAGACCGGCCCCGCCGCCGCCGCCCTGATTCGATCCCGCGCCGGCGAACTGGCCGCCCTGGCCCATGG
>JBGTBW010000084.1:0-25024 GCA_041749135.1 Verrucomicrobiales bacterium | reverse complement strand
GTGGCGCGGGCACTCCTGCCCGCGAACTTTCTAGGCTCACTCGGCGGACAGGAGTGTCCGCCCCACAAGTAGGGCGTCATCTGCCGAGAGGCGGTCTCGCTTCGGCTCAGCGATTTTCCTCCCTGTCCATGATCTCCCTCGATAGGTCAGGAGTTCTGACCTTTGAGATCACGGGTCAAGGGAAGCCGGAGGCTCTTGGAGTGCGGCAGTCCTCTCTCGCTTTCAAAGCATGTTTTCCCAAGCCACGTTGGTGCATATGCAGTCGGCTGGATCATGACCGTCACTGCAAGGGCTTTACTTTGTCCCCCTTTTGGAGATAGAATCCTTCGAAGCCCCGATCCATCAAGCAGAATCTATCGAACGGGAATCAATGAGCAGACTACGAGTATTGGTTGGCACGAAGAAAGGCGCCTTTATCCTGACCGCCGATGGCAAACGGCAGGATTGGGAAGTGAGCGGACCGCACTTTGCGGGTTGGGAGATGTACCATCTGAAGGGTTCGCCGGTGGACCCCAACCGCATCTATGCATCGCAATCCAGCGGTTGGTTCGGGCAGATCATTCAGCGTTCGGACGATGGCGGCGAGACCTGGCAGCCGCCTGGGAGCAGCCCGGAGGAGTTGACCGGCGCGGACGGGATGCCCAGGGGAGAAAGCAACAAGTTTGTTTATGAAGGCGAGATCGGCACACACAAGTGGTACGACGGCACGCAGCATCCGTGGGAGTTCAAGCGAATCTGGCATCTGGAACCGTCCCTGACCGATCCGGACAGCGTGTATGCCGGAGCGGAAGACGCGGCCCTTTTTCAGACGGTGGATGGCGGAAGAACGTGGCGAGAGCTGCCCGGGCTGCGCCAGGCCAAAGGACATCTTTGGCAACCGGGCGCGGGCGGCATGGGTTTGCACACGATTCTTTTGGATCCGCAGAATGAGAAGCGGATCTACGTCGCGATCTCGGCGGCGGGAGCTTTCCGTAGCGAAGATGGCGGTGAAAGCTGGCGGGCAATCAATCGCGGATTGAGGTCTCCCTACGAGCTGCCGGACCCCGACGCCGAGGTCGG
Source organism: Verrucomicrobiales bacterium (assembly GCA_041749135.1). Classification (GTDB taxonomy): domain Bacteria; phylum Verrucomicrobiota; class Verrucomicrobiia; order Verrucomicrobiales; family DEV007; genus DATKCT01. Next base: position 23,965 of record JBGTBW010000084.1, on the reverse strand, counting down.
TCATTGTGTGCATCGCATCGCCCTGCATGAATCGCGTCCGGACGTGCTCTACATGCAGAAACATTGGGATGTCATGCGCAGCGATGACGCCGGCGGACTGTGGACTGAGGTGAGCGGGGATCTTCCGTCGGACTTCGGTTTTCCCATTGAAGTGCATGCCCACGAACCGGAGACGATCTACGTCGTGCCGATCAAGAGCGACTCTGAACATTTCCCGCCGGATGGAAAGCTGCGGGTGTATCGCAGCCGTACGGGCGGCAACGAATGGGAGGCGCTGACGAAGGGTCTGCCGCAGAAGGATTGCTACGTGAATGTGCTGCGCGACGCCATGGCTCGGGACTCGCTGGATCCCTGCGGCGTCTATTTTGGCACGACGGGCGGGCAGGTTTACTGTTCGCCGGACGGCGGCGATTCCTGGACTCCGATGGTTCGAGATCTGCCCGCGGTCTTGTCCGTTGAAGTTCAAACATTGCCGGAGTGAACAGCGGAGACTCTGATCGCAAGCGGATTCGCGTCGAGCTTCCCTATCACTTGCGCACAATGGCGCGGGTGGACGGCGAGATAGGGCTTGAGGTGGCGAGTCCGGTCACGCTGTGCGCCGTTCTCGACGCGCTGGAAGCCCGCTACCCCGTGCTGTGCGGAACGATTCGTGAGCACGGGACCTTGAAGCGCCGTCCCTTCGTCCGGTTTTTCGCCTGCCAGGAGGACTTTTCCCTGGAACCGGCGGATACGGAGTTGCCTGCGGCGGTGGTGAGCGGCGCGGAAGCGTTCTACATCGTGGGAGCGATGGCGGGAGGGTGACCCAAGGCAGGGCAGGAGCGAGATTTCGCAGAAAAGTCATGGCAAAATTCGTCATTGAAATTCGTCATTGAATGCAACATTGCTGGGGCAGGGCGATTTAGTCCCGCGGAACTGCGTGCGGCTTCCGCAAGAATTGAACGTAAACTCAACAGACTAATACAAGACGATGAAACCTAACTTGCTATTGGTGCGCTGGGGGATCATGGCGACGGCGATCCCGGGATTTCTTTTGGGCACGGCGGCGCGAGCCGACGAGACCTGCATGTCTCCCTACATGGCCAAGATCACGGGGCAGGAGGAATACGTGTATGTGTGGACACTCGGAGTGGAGGGTTGGGGCGACGGCTCCGATAAGCTGGTCACGGTGGATGTGAAACCGGGATCGCCTCACTACGGAGAGGTTGTGCACAGCGTCTCCGTGGGCGGCCGCCATGAGGCGCACCACGGCGGATTCACGGATGACCGGAGGGAGTTGTGGTTGAGCGGTCTGGACACAAGCGGGATCTTCATTTTTGACGTTGCCTCCGATCCTTCCAAACCGCGGCTGGTGCGGAGCATCGATGACTTTGCGGAGACGACGGGCGCTGTGGGACCCCATGGCTTCTACGCCTTGCCGGGCCGGATGCTGGTGCCCTGTTTATCCAATGTGGAGGACCGGGGAGGCCGGACGGCGATTGCGGAGTACAGCAACGACGGCCGTCATTTGGCGACGCATTGGATGCCCACGGCGACGGATCCCGGAGGAGCCGACATTGAGGAAGTTGCCGATGGCTACGGGTACGACGCGAGGGTGTTGCCGCGCAAGAACGTGCTGCTGACGTCGTCGTTTACGGGATGGAAGAACTACATGCGTCCGTTCGCCGAGTTGGTGCAGGATGGAGAAGCCATGAAGAACTTTGGGCAGACCATGACGCTGTGGGATTTTCATGCGCGGAAGCCGAAGAAGGTGTTTCACGTTCCGGGGGCTCCGCTGGAGGTGCGCTGGGCCTGGGGACCCCGCAACAACTATGCTTTCACGGCGACGGCATTGACTTCGAAGCTATGGCTGGTCTTCGAGGATGAGGACGGCGTGTGGCGGGCGAAGGAAACTGCGCATGTGGGACCCGAAGGCGAGGGAGTCCTGCCGGTCGACATCAGCGTGAGCGCAGACGACAAGCTGCTGTTCGTGGATTGCTTCGGCGACGGCAAGTGCCGCGTTTACGATGTATCGGATCCGCACGCTCCGCGGCTGATTCACGAGCAGACCATTGGACGGCAGGTGAACATGGTTTCTCAGAGTTGGGATGGGAAGAGGCTCTATTTCACGACCTCGTTGTTGGCGAACTGGGACAAGACGGGCGATGACAACGACCAGTTTTTGAAAGGCTACGACTGGGACGGGAAGGAACTGCAGCACCGATTCACGGTGGATTTCAAAGCGGAAGGCATTGGACGGCCTCACCTCATGCGCTTCGGTTCCCGCAGTCTTTATGAATGATGCGGAGGCGCGCGGCTGCGCTGGTGGACCGCGCGCGGCCGCGCGGCGGCCATTTTCTCAATGGAGATTCCGATATAACTTATCGCTGCGATGAAACTGTTGCTCCGAATCCTTTGCGCCGTGTGGGTCTGGCCGGCGGCAGCGTCTGCTGAAGACAGGCAGACGGAGGCGTTGGCGGCTCTGATGGAGCGGCGGAGTCCGGATTACGACTACGACCCTCCGACCCCCGGCAGTTATGTGCTTCCGGCGATCGACGAGGCTGCGGACGGGACGGTGCTGAATGCCGAGGGCAAAGCGATGCCCTTACACGAGCTTATTGGGGACCGCATTGCGCTATTGAGCTTCATCTATACCCGCTGCGCCGATCCCAAGGCCTGTTTGCAGGCTACGGGCGTGCTGGCGGAGCTTCAGCAGTTCAGCCGGCTACGGGGGGACATGGAGAAACGGGTTTTGTTTGTCAGCTTGAGCTTTGATCCGGCTTTCGACACTCCGGAGGTCATGCAACGCTACGGGCGGGTGTCGCAAGCGCGGGAAGGGGGATCGGAATGGCTGTTTCTGACGGCGCGCAACGGCGAGGAGCTGCGACCCTTGCTGGAGGCCTATGGACAGCGGGTGGATCCGCGCAAAGGGCAGAGCGCGCTCGGGCCGTATTATCATCCGTTGCGCGTGTATTTGATCGACGGGAGGAAGAGGATCCGGAACATTTACAGTTTCGGGCTGCTCGATCCGCGGCTGGTGGCCACAGACATTCTCACGTTGCTGGCGGAGAATGGGGATGCGGAGGACGACGCGGAGGACGCGCGTTGAGGGGTTGTGCCGGTGGGTTGAAGCGATAGGATGGGGCGGCGGCGCCGCGAGATCGCCAATGAGGGAACGGGAAAACAATGGGAGCCCCTGAGGGTCACTGATGTAGCGGAACTCGTGAGAGTTCCGAAGTCCTGGCGGGGCAGTCTGCATTCTTGCGAATGCAGGTGCGGGGACGGCGCTCCGCGCCGGGAGAGAGCGGCGATGCTCGCCGCAGTCCAAGGGCCTCCGGCTTTCCTTCTTTCCTCCATCTCTTTTTGTATCCGCTTGCCAGATCAGGAGTTCTGAACCTGGAGGGCCGGCCTCCGTGACGGCCTGGTCCCGGGATGCAGACCCAGGGTGAGACAGGGCGTGCGGGAGCCCGCCCCTCCAGGATAGCGTGAGGGATCTGGTAGAGCCTTACCAGGAGGGCCGGCCTCCGTGACGGCCTGGTCCCGGGATGCAGACCCATGGTGAGACAGGACGTGCGGGAGCCCGCCCCTCCAGGATAGCGTGAGAAATCTGGTAGAGCCTGACCTGGAGGGCCGGCCTCCGTGACGGCCTGGTCCCGGGATGCAGACCCATGGTGAGACAGGGCGTGCGGGAGCCCGCCCCTCCACAATCCCCAGCCGCCAGTCCTTGAACAAGGGTTGGTGGAGAAACCATTCTCCCTCCCCTCTTGGCGAGCTTTGCGCTCTTTGCGAGAGATGCATCTCCTTGTATCCGCCCGCCAAATCAGGAGTTCTCAGGGTGAGGTCAGTGAGAAAAAATGCGCGCTAGCGCTTCTCCATCTTTAAATGGCTTTGCGCCAGCCGGTAGCCCTGATCGTCGGGAGCCTTGCGGAGATCGCGGAACAAGATGTCGATACGGCGGCGGCCGCGAGCACATAGGAAACGGGCGATCTCGACTGCCTCCGGGGACGGCGGATCGTCCGCCGCGGCAGGCTCCGCCGCGGCCCGGCTGCAGGCGCAGGCCATGGCGAAGAGTTCCGTGCCGGCATCCACCAGCCGCCCGAGGAGAAGCTGGCGCCGGTCCAGCTTGGGACCGTAACGGACCATGGCATGAAACACAGCCCGGGAAAGCCTCCGTGATCTGCGGGCTATCCCGCGCATTTCCCTAACCAAGGCGCGGTCCAGGCCTGAAGGTATGTGCGCCGGCAGCGGCACATACCGCGAGGGATACCACCAGGCGTAGAACGCCGCGGCTTTCAAAGCGGCCCGGGCCCGTTCCATCATGGGGAGCCGGGTGTCCAGCGCCCCTGCGCCGCGTCGCAGATGCGGATCCACGGCTTCCCGGGCGATGAACAAGCGCATGATCTCGGAGGAGCCTTCGAAAATGGTGTTGATCCGGCAGTCGCGCAGCAGACGTTCCACGGGATCGGGCGATTCTCCACGACGCGCCAGGGAATCAGCCGTTTCGTAGCCCCGGCCTCCGCGCACTTGCATGGTGTCGTTGATGACTCGCCAAGCGGCCTCCGTCCCCCAGAGCTTGGCCATAGCCGCTTCGATCCGGATGTCCGCCGACTTGTCGGCGTCGACCAGCGCTGAGACATAGCGGACCATGGCCTCTGTGGCGAAGGTGTCTGCAACCATATCGGCGAGTTTGCCTGCGATCGCCGCGTGTTTGCCGATGGCCTGGCCCCATTGGATCCGTTCGCGAGACCAGCCGCCCGCGATTTCCCAACAGCGTTTCATCGCGCCGACGCAGGCGGCAGGCAGGGTGAGACGCCCGGTATTGAGCGTGGTCAGGGCCACTTTCAGGCCTTTGCCTTCCCTATCAACGACATTGGCGTGGGGCACTCGGACATTCCGAAAATGCATGACGCCGTTGTAGAGAGCCCGCAGTCCCATGAAATGGCACCGGGTGACGATCTCCACGCCGGGCCAGTCCGTTTCCACGATGAAGGCTGTTGTCGCATTCGGCTTGTCCGGCTGCGGCGTTCGAGCCATGACGATGATACAGCGCGCCTTCAACCCGTTCGTGCACCAAATCTTCTCGCCGTTGAGCACCCAATGATCGCCCTCTCGCACCGCCTCAGTCTCCATTCGGGCTGGATCCGACCCGACATCCCGTTCAGTCAACGCGAAGGCGGAAATCCCGCCCGCAGCGCACAAGGGCAAATACTTCGCCTTCTGCTCGTCGGTTCCGAAGACGATGAGCGGTTGAGGCACGCCGATGGATTGATGAGCGGACAGCAGAGCCGTGATGTTTCCGCAGAGCCCTCCTAACAACATGGCCGACCGCGAATAGTTGGTCTGGGACAATCCGAGACCGCCGTAGTCTCGTGGAATCTTGATTCCAAAGGCCCCGAGTTTGGCCAGTCCCGCGATGACTTCCTCCGGAATCTCGCCGCTGCGGTCGATCTCGTCTGGGTCGCAGCGGTCACGCAAGAACGCGCCCAGTTTTTCGAGAAACCGATCTCCCTCCGCGCGGTCCTCAGCAGGCTGCTCGGGAAACGGGCAAAGGCGGCGGAAATCGGGCGCGCCCGTGAAGAGGGCTCCGGCAAAGCCGGAGATCGCCCGCCAGTCGCGCGAATCCTCCGCCATTTCGAGGGCGGCGCGCTCTCCCTCCGACATTTTGGAGGTATCGATGAGGCTGGCGGGATCGGGTTTGGTCGTCATCGCATCTCAGCATTCAGTCGGGGTAGAAAGTGCGGGAACTCAAGGCGGCATCCTGAGCATAACGGAGCGGACCGCCGCGGAACGGGGCGAACCCCGTGCCGGCGACCATGGCCAGATCGATATCTTCGGCCGACTCGGCGACGCCCTCATCCAAGCAGCGCTGGGCTTCACTGACCATCAGTCCGGTCAACTCCGGAGCCAAACCCTCTGCTCCAGCCTGGCCCCGGCGGAGCGCCAGGAGGTCAGCATTCGGTCCGATCACTTTTCCGTTGTGGTAACGATAGAATCCGGCGCCCGCTTTGCGGCCAAGCCACCCCCGCTTCGTCATGGTCTCAAGAATGTCCGGCACGCGCATCCGATCCGGGAAGGCTTCCGCCAAGGTCCGAGCGACGTCGCCGCCGACGTCGAGTCCGACTTCGTCGAGCAGCCTCAAGGGACCCATGGGCATTCCGAAATCGAGCATGGCCTGGTCAATGGCCTCCGGCTCCGCTCCCTGCTCGAACCGCTCTGCCGCGGCGACCAAATAAGGAACGAGGATCCGGTTCACCAGAAACCCCGGTCGGTCGGCGACAACCACCGGCAGTTTTCCAATGTCCTGCACGAAGGCGACGGCGGTTGCCAGCGTGCCGGCGGATGTCTGCTCCGCCCGCACGACCTCGACCAAATCCAGTCGATGCACCGGATTGAAGAAATGGAGCCCGACCAACCGTCCAGGATGATCGATGACCGTGGCGAGTTCGTGTATCGGCAGGGCCGAGGTGTTGGTCGCCAGGATCGTCTCCGGCGTGCAACGGCGGGCCAGGGCGGCGAAGATCTTCTTCTTGATCTCGAGATTCTCCACAGCGGCCTCGATCACCAATTGCCGGCTTGTGAGGGGAGGCTGTCCGGCGGTAGTTTGGATCCGGTCGAGTCCCCGGGCGGCGGATACCGCATCAAACACCTTTCGTTTCCTGCCCTCAGCATAGAGTTTTTCGATCGACGCCATACCCCGGGCCACCGCGGCTGGATCGATATCCTGCAGAAGAACCTCGATGCGCCGGGTGCTGAGCCAATAGGCGATCCCTGAGCCCATGACTCCCGCTCCAATGACTGCGGCCCGGTCGATTTTGAGGACCGTGCCCCCCGCGATCTTTCGTTTCCTAGCGCGTTCCCGCAGGAAAAACAACCCGAGCAGCCGCCGTGTTTCAGGCCGGACAGCCAGTTCCGTTACCGCCTCCACTTCGCGGGAGAGACTTTTCTCCCGTGAGGCGGTCGCCGCTCGACTAACCACGTCCAAGGCTTTCAGAGGAGCGGGATACAGCCCTCGCGTCCGGGTGAACAACTCCCGGCGAGCCCGGTTTCGGATCAGGGCGACAGCGATGGGATTGTGCAGAAGAGGGAATCGCCGTTTCCCCCGTTTTCCGCGGGAAACCAGTTTTGCCGCGTAGGCAGCCAAGCGTTCCCGCGGGACCAGGTCGTCCACAAGACCCACGGATCGCGCCGCGCCGGCACGGAGAATCTTCCCGGGCAGTATGATGCCGAGGGCGGCGGGCAATCCGATCAGTTTGGGGAGACGGGTCGAACCTCCCCAGGCGGGCAGGATGCCTAACTGAGTCTCAGGCAACCCGATCCGCGTTTTGGCATCGTCGGACGCGACACGCCAATCGCATGCCAGGGCAAGCTCGCACCCGCCTCCCACACAGGCTCCGTGGATAGCCGCCACTGTCGTTACGGAAAGGTCGGCCAGCCTGTTGAAGACGCGTTGACCCAGCAGGATGAGATCGCGCATCTGCGCGGCATCCGCGGTGGCGAGAGAATCCAGATCGGCGCCGGCAATAAAGATGGAGGGTTTTGCGGAGCTGAGCACGAGGCCCCGAAGCGCGGCATCGGCCTCGACGCGCGCGAGGGCCTGGTCCAGCTCCTCCAGCGCCGGGCGGTCGAACACGTTCGCACTCGAACCCGGCCGGTCGAACTGGATCCGGGCGATGGCGCCGTGGGTCTCGAGGGAGAGGTTGGCCATGAAAGGGTTGGAGTGGTTTCTCAGACGCGCTCAAGCCAAAGGGCTGCACCCTGACCTCCGCCGACGCAGAGGCTCACCAGGGCACGCCTTCCTCCCATGGCCCGGAGCTGATCGAGCGCGGTGAGGACCAGGCGGGCTCCCGTTGCTCCGACCGGATGCCCCAAGGCAATGGCTCCCCCGCGGCGGTTGAGCTTTTCCAAGGGGATCTCGCCTAACGGAGAATCCAAACCGGCGCGGCGGCCGGCCTCGGGGTCGCGCAGGGCCTTGAGGACGGCCAGCACTTGTGCGGCGAAGGCTTCGTTGATCTCGATGACATCGGCGTCGCCGATCCCGAGCCCGGTCCGGGCGTTGGCGGCGGCGATGGCTTGGACCGGGCCAAGGCCCATGCGTTTGGGATCACAGCCGGTGTAAGCCCACCCCACCAGCCGGCCGATGGGTTGCAGACCCAGCCGTTTGCCGGCCGCTTCGCTGCCCGCGAGAAGCGCGACCGAGCCATCGGTGATCTGGGAGCTGTTGCCCGCGGTAACCGATCCGGTCTTTCGATCGAACACAGGGCGCAGCCGCGACAGCTTCTCGAGGGTGGAATCCTCGCGGGGCCCGTTGTCTTGCGAGACCGCGGTTCCGCGCAGCGACAGGGGCTCGATTTCTCCGCGCAAGGCTTCGGCCTGGGTCAGCGCCCGCCGGTGGGATTCCGCGGCGAAAGCGTCCTGTTCTTCGCGGCCGATGGCGAACTCGCGGGCGAGCACTTCCGCCGTTTCACCCATGTTCAAGCCAGAATAAGGATCGGTCAGCCCTAACAAAAGACCAACACGAGGGGTAAAGTCGGCGGGCCGGAAAGCGGCCAGGGCGCCCAGTCTGGACAGAAGAGATTTGGTCCGCTGAAGTCTTCCGAACTTCTCCACCGCGCTCTGACGAAACACAAAGGGAAGGTTGCTCATGCTTTCGACGCCGCCGGCCACGAAGAGTTCGCCATGTCCGGCGGCAAGCCGGCCCGCGGCGGTGGTCAAGGCTTCCATTCCGGAGGCGCAGTTGCGGTGGACCGTTGCGGCCGGCGCCTGCTCGGGCACTCCGGCGCGCAAGGCGATAACGCGCGCGACATTCATCGCCTCGATGGGCTGACCGACGCAGCCGAAGATCACCTCGGAGATTTCCGCCGGGTCGATTCCCGTGCGGGCCAGGAGAGCGGCTACCGAGGCGCGGCCGAGATCCACCGCATCCAATTTGGCTAAGCTGGTTCCCGCCTTGCAGAAGGGGGTGCGGACGCCGGCGTAGATGAGCATGGTCAGGATTCTTTTCGGGAACCGCCCGAAGCTTCCGGCCGGTGATCCACCACTTTCTTCTCCTTCAACTCGCGCCCGACGCCTTGCAACTCCCGCATGGCTTCCCAATCGTGAAAGATGATCTCGTTAGGGGCCAATTCCGCGGCTTCCCCCAGGCGTTCCCGGATCCTCTCTGCGAGCGCTTTCTCGGCTCCTTCCATGGCCACGGCATGAACCACGATGCGATCCACGTCCAGAGGATCATCGTTCTCTTTTCGCACCTCGATTTGCCAGGCGCCGAGGCCTTCGGTGTCGTCGAGCACCCGCTCCAATGCGTTGAAATCGACGAGCATCCCCTTGACCTTCGACAAGTTCAGCCGTCGCACGTCCGAAATCCGGGAGATGTCGCCAATCAAGCGCGGACAACGGCGTCCGCAGGCGGGGCAAGGCTCGTAGACCAAGCCGCCGTCGGTCAAATCGCCGGTCCGATAGCGCAACACCACCGTGCCGCGCGCATCGAGGGGAGTGCACACAATCTCGCCGGGCCGTCCTTCCGGAACCGGTTCGCCGGTCTCGGGATCGACGATTTCGACATAGGCCAGGTCCGGGTAAAGATGATAGCCGGTGGGCGCGCCCTCCCCCACGGGGCATTCCGACCACGCCATCTTCCCTTCCGTGAATCCATAAGTGGACACGATCTCCACCGGATCCGCGCCCAACTCCCTACAAAGGACCCGCAGCTTGCGACGCATGCCTTGAGGCACTTTTTCGCCCCCGAGCACCAAGATCTTTAGCTTGGGCCAGCGCATTCCATCGGAGGCGGCGTGCTGCAACATGTGATAGAGAAAGGTAGGCATGGCGATCAGAGCATCGGCCTGCAACCGGTCCATCAGCCGGATGTTGCCGTCCGTGCCCATGACTTTTCCGCCTCCGGTCGACAGGACAAACCTGCCGCCGCCCAAGCCGGCGTAGTGCGCCTGCCAAAAGGCCAGGTGGGGCGCGAAGGGAAAGGCGTTGACGATCCGGAATTCGGCGGTGGTCCGGCAGATCTCCATCAGCCGGCGGCCGCAAGCCTGAAGATTGGCCAAGTCGTGGCTGGTGAAGAGGAACGGGACTGGAGCCGAGGAACGTCCGGTCGTCGACGTCAAAAGGATCGGCCGGAACTCTTCGGACAGCCGTTCGCGAGTCCGGGCTGCACCGCGCGTCAGGACACTGCGCCAAGTGGAAAGCTGCCGCATCAGCGCCGGTTCCTCAGGGGCCAAAAGGAAGTCGCGCGGCTCGACGAGGTCGCGCTTCGAAGTGAAGGGCAAACGCGACAGATCCTCCGTTCTGCGGATGGACTGAGGGTCGATCCCATGTTCAGCAAACACCTTCCGGTAGTAGGCGCTGAATGGTCCCACCTTGTTTCGCAGGAAACGGCGCAACAAGGCCGATTGCCGCCGCTCCAACCCGTCGCGCGAGCTAGTTTCCCACCAAGGATTGCGAGGCGCTTCAATCATTTCGGTCGACCGGCTGCCGCAGCAGGGTGTGGATTTCGTCAAGATGCGACTTGGCCGCGGCCCTCCCGGAATCGATGAATCTCCGGAAGTTCGCGTAATCAAACCAAGCCCCCGTGAGTTGAGCGGGGCGCAGGCAAAGGTCGGCGCGAGCGCAGGAATCGTGAGCCATGCGGATCTGTGCGGCGCGGATGCTTTGGCGCAGTGTGTCCACGACATTTCCGTGCGCCAACAGGTTGATGTTGCTGTTGAAATACCCGAGAAACCGCCGCCACCATGGCAACCGCTGTAGCGGACTCTCCAACAGGCATTTCCCTTGCTCGACGTCGTCGAAGGTCGGGATCACGGAAACGGCGAGAACGCGATCGACCTCGGCATAACGGCGCAAAGCGCCCACTGGAAGAGGGTCGATCACGCCTCCATCGACACATCGATGTCCCTCAAGCATAACCGGAGCGATGATGCCGGGCATGGCGCAAGAAGCATGGACGGCATCAACGAGGCGGCCCCGGCGCAAAACCAAGCGCTCTTTCGAGTCCAAATCCAAGGTGACGATCAGAAGCCTCCGCGCAAGATCCTCAAAGCACATATTCCCCAAGGACCGCTCGAGATGGGCCTTGGCTTTGAGCCCTCGAAACAAGCCCTGCACCGGCGGAAAAATAGGGTCCGCCAATTTCCAAACCTGACGCCGGTCGTGCATCTCGGCGGCCAGTTCCTCCAACTCACGTCCGGAAAAGCCCGCGGCCCAAAGGGACCCGACATAGGCTCCCATGCTTGATCCGGAAATCGCGTGGATCTCGATCCCCTCCTCTTCGAGCACTTGGAGAACCCCGACATGGGCCAGCCCCCGCGCGCCCCCCGAGGAAAGGGCCAGCCCCAGCCGCGGCTGCGCCCTTCCCTCCCGGCGCAACGGACGGCCGCGATGCGGACGGTCCCGGCCGGGCCAGTCGAGGAGCCGGCCGGATTCCATCCGCTTCGATGCTGCTGTTTCGCCCGTAATCACTCTAACGCTGTGACGTATTGCCGCCGTCGCCTATTCAACGCCGGCGAAGGATCATTCCGCCGCCTGGATGCCGCTCCGGCTCTTTCAGATTTCATGCTTTACCCTGGCATCGGATCGGGTTGGTTGCCAGCCCCTTCCGAAACTCTGTTCTCCCGGTTCGCGAAGGGCGCTGCTGCTGTATTTGACTTCCTCACTCGGCTTTCGATCCTGAATCCCAGTGAAAACCACGCCACTCCTCCCGGTCTGTGCCGGGCTGCTCGCCGCCGGACTTTTTGGCGGCGTTTCCGCGGCTCCGGAACCTTGGGCCGACGCAAGCTTACCCGTGTCCACCGGACTCGCTGTTTGGATCGACGCCGGACGTCAGGAGGAAGCCTGGACGGCCGTGGGCCGCCCCGCTCCTCCGCCCAACGGAGCCCTCGATTCCGTCTACGACGCTTCCGGAAACCGCCGCCACGCCCGTCAACTCGTCGGGGCCGCTCAGCCGCGATCCGTGGGGGAGCCAGACGCACGGCGGCAGATCCGTTTTGATGGCGAGGACGATTTCCTCTTTATTCCAGGACCCGAGAGTCTCGAGACTCTCACTCTTTTCGTCCTGGCGGCGCCGGCGTCGAATGCCGGCGGATTCCGAGCTTTGGCTTCCTCGAACCAAGCCGGCCGAAACGATTATCAGAGCGGTTTCAATCTCGACCTCGGACCCGCTCCCAGGAGCGCCCTGGATGTGATCAACGCGGAAGGCGCAGGCTTCAGCGGAGCCCGGAACCTCCTCGAGCAGCCTTACCCCATGGGCAGTCCGGTGCTCCTCGAACTCACCATCGGACGGGATTACGCCGAAGTTGCAGTCAACGGCGGCGCACCCGTCCGCCGGGAAAGGACGGCGGATGAACCGATTCACACCGAACAGCTCTTGCTGGGCGCTCGCATTTATTCCCACACAGCTCTGCCCCCGGCTGCGGGAGCTTTTTTCCATGGCGACCTTTCTCAATTGCTTCTCTACGATCATGTGTTGCCGGGGGAAATCCGGGCCTCAGTCCGCGACTGGCTCCTCGAGCAACGCGAGTCCTTAAGCGTGACGGGCCAGAGCAGCACTGGGGAAGGACGGCATTTTCTGACGCCCCTGGCCGGCCGGTCGCCGGTCCAGGTCTTTGTTCCCGGCTTCCGGGTCCGCCAACTCCCTCTCGATCTGCCTAACATCAACAACCTCCTTTACCGCGCCGACGGAGTGCTGGTTGCCGGCGCTTACAACGGCGATGTCTACCTCTTGCGGGACACCGACGGGGACGGACTCGAAGACGCCGCCTCCATCTACTGGGAGAACCGGGGCCGGCTCCGCTCGCCCATCGGCATGGATCTCACCACCGAATCTCATCCGCTCGGAGCAGGCGTGCTTTTGGCCAACCATGGAAAGGTGTCCTTCCTGACCGACACCGACGGCGATGGGCGCGCCGATCGGGAGCGTGTGCTCGCCGAAGGATGGCCTCCCGGAAACCAAAGCGTCGATGCCGTCGGGCTGGCCGTGGATCCGAGCGACGGCTCCATCTGGTTCACCATCGGAGCGGTCATGTACAACAATGCCTACCTTATCGATAGCGAAGGGAAGTCCCAATTCGATCTTGCCGATCCGCGCGGCACGGTCCAGCGCATTGCTCCCGATCTGAGCACGCGCGAAGTCATCTGCACGGGAATCCGTTTCCCGGTGGCGCTGCGTTTCAATGCCGATAACGACCTTTTCGCCGCGGATCAGGAAGGAGCCACTTGGTTGCCTAACGGAAATCCATTCGACGAACTCCTGCACATCCGGCGCGGCCGTCACTATGGGTTTCCGCCGCGGCATCCGCGCCATCTGCCGGACGTCATCGACGAACCGAGTGTGTTCGACTACAGCCCCCAGCATCAGTCGACCTGCGGTTTTAATTTCAACCTGCCCCGACCCGGGCAGCCGGTCTTCGGTCCGGACCGTTGGTTAGGCGATGCCTTCGTCACTGGGGAGTCGCGGGGGAAACTCTATCGCACCAGCCTGGTCAAGCAACCCGCCGGCTACGTCGCTCGCACCGAACTCTTCGCCAGTCTCGATCGCCTCAGCGTGGACGTCTGCCTCTCTCCCGGTGGAGCTCTGGTGGTCTGCACCCATTCCGGCGAACCGGACTGGGGCACGGGGCCCGAAGGGAAGGGGAGCCTTTACCGCATCGAATACGTGGGCCCGGCTGACCCTCAACCCGTCCTGGCCTGGCCGGAATCGCCGGACCGCGTCGCCGTCGCCTTCGATGCTCCCCTCGATCCGGCCTGGCTCTCAAATCTCCAAGGCAGAATCGAAATCGTCCGCGGCGACTACGTCCGCGCCGGAGACCGGTTTGAAACCATGCGCCCGCCTTATGAGGTGGTGGCCCGGCAATTGAGCACCCCCAGGTATCGCGACCGCATCGAGAACCTCCAGGTTAGCCCCGGCCGGCAAACCTTGTTTGTTACGAAAACTCCGGGTACGGCCTCGACCCACTACGCCATGACGCTCCCCGGGTTTCCGCCTCCGCCTGACGAGCCTCCGCTTCCCTCGGATCCTTCCCTCGTCGCGCAGGAGCCCTTCCTCGATCTCCAATGGGATCTGAGCGGTGTAGAGACCTCCTGGACCGGAGAGGGAGAACCCTGGAGCGGCTGGCTGCCGCACTTCGACACCGCAGTCTCGCGCGCGTTCACCCGCGACAGCCATCTCCACAGCAGCCTCTGGGCGCGCACCGAAATCGCCGGAGAACTGACCCTGCGCGCTCAGTTAGACCTCAAGCACATGCTCCAGCCTGCGGTGCAGCCCGGAGCCCACCTCGACTTCACCTACCCACCCGAAAAGGTCGTCGTCGCCTTCGCCTCGGAGTCCGGACCGTTCAGCGTTCGCGTGGGAAACGAACCGGTCGTGGCGTCTTCCCCCGCCCAGGTTTCCCATCGTGCGCAATGGGAGCTTTCTCCTGATCACGAGGGCTGGGCTCCGGTTGAGATCCGCCTGCAAACCGGCCCGGAACGCGAAGCCCATCTGGCCCTGACCTGGCATACCGGCGAGGATCCCCATCCGCGCACCTTGCCCCTCCGAAGGGTTTTCGTGCCCTGGGCCACCCCCGAGGCTCAGCCTCTTCCTCCGCGTTCCGTGCCAAAGGAATGGGCGGGAGGCGATTGGTTGCATGGCCGCAACCTCTACCGGGGACCGGAAGCGCGCTGCTCCCAATGCCATCAGCTCGATGGAACCGGAGGACGCATCGGCCCGGATTTGGGGAATCTCCGGCAGCGCGACCATCTCTCTGTGCTTCGGGACATCCGCGACCCCAACGCCGTCATTCATCCTGACCACGCCACCTACTCCATCGAACTGCGGGACGGCGATCCGCTCATGGGAACCGTGCGCAATCTCGACGCCGAGCGCATCGTTGTGGGCTCCACTGCGGGAACCGAGGTCATCCTGGAGAAGAAGGACATTGCCGCATTTCACCCTTTTCCCGCGTCCACCATGCCTGTCGGACTCGACGCCGTGCTCGGTCCTGAGGGCTTTCGCGATCTGATGACCTACCTGCTCACGGAACCCCTGTCCCCAGCCCCCTTTGTGCGGGACGACGCTCCGCCGCCGCGATCTCTCTCCCAATTCGAAGCGCTCTTCGCGGAGGACGCAACACCGGCCTTGTCCGATTCCGTGGAACCTCTCCGCGTTGTTCTTTGCGCCGGCGAAAAGGATCACGGTCCCGACGAACACGACTATCCCCTGTGGCGGGAACGCTGGTCCAAACTGCTCGGACTCGCGCCCGGCGTCATCGTGGAAACCGCTCACAATTGGCCTTCCGCCGCCCAATTCGAAACGGCCGGCGTCATCGTGTTCTACTTCGCCAATCCCCTGTGGAATCTCGAAAAGCGCGATGATCTCGCCGCCTACCAAAAGCGAGGCGGCGGTCTTGTCTTCCTGCACTCTTCTCTGGATGGCCGCGATCACTGCGACGCTCTGGCGGATCGCATTGGGCTGGCTTGGCGGCACGGCCAGAGCAAGTTCCGCCACGGTGACCTGAAGTTGCGCTTCGCAGACTCCGCCCATCCCGTCACCCGGGGATTGCGCGGCGAACAGGCCGATTTTGTCGACGAAGCGTATTGGGACCTTGGCGGCGACCGGGAATCCATCCAGATTCTCGCCACATCCACCGAGGAGGGCGAGGAGCATCCCCTTCTGTGGAGTTACGAACGCGACGGAGGCCGCGTGTTCGTATGCATTCCCGGACATTACACCTGGACCTTCGACGATCCATTGATCCGGCTTATCCAACTCCGCGCCATTTGTTGGGCAGCAGGGCAACCGGTCGACCGGTTGTCCGCTCTAGCCACGGCCGGTGCGCGGGTCCGGGATTAGAGAAACCTGTTAGGATGCGCAGATGAGGGCGAGCCGCGGCGGCGCTCTAGGGCGCATTTCTCATTTGGATAGCCTCAGAACTCCTGATCTATCGAGGGGAGAAGGCGAACCCGAGGAATTTCGATGAGCCGCGGCTTGTGTCTGTGGCCCGTGGGAAAGCGCCGCGAAGCGTCGCACTAAAAGAGACCGCGTCCGCGGTCTCACTCCACCTGGCTCATGGTAATTCCTCCAGATCAGGAGCCCTGAGCCTTGCTAGTCCGGCTTGTAATCGCCGTCGTGGAGGACGATCCGGAAACGCAGCCGCAGGCTCTCCCCCCGCGCTACGCGAAGGGGATTTGCCGGCGCCTCTCCAAAGGCTTTCAACGCGAAGGGATTGGCCACCAACACTCCGTAATCCCGCGCGTGAAACCGGCTGGGCCGCGGGTTTTCGGGATGCGGAACAATGGCGATTCCCACCCGGCGTCCGCCGGCCTCGCCGGCGTAATCACACCACGCGGAGGCCTTTCCCCAGATCTCCTTTTCATCGATGCGGCCTTGCCCGTCTCGCATCTGGCCTCCCTGCCGCACGGCGATGGGGGTAGCCACACGAACACCCAAGCCCATTTCTTCCTGATCCCCAAACACGAGGTCTTCATCGAGCGCAATAAAGCTGCTGTCCCAGTCCAAAACGAAAGCGTTTCCGGCGCGAGCGAGCCGGAAAGCCGTTTCCTCGCGGCAAACCAGTTGTTCGCCGGCGAGATAGTGGTTGCGAACCGTGAAAACGATCCCGTCGGGAGCAGCGACGGGTTCTCTAATGTACCCATCATGGCGCACCTCCGCGCGGTTTCGCCAAAAGTCGTGGCCATTGAGATCTCCGAAGGCCAGCCAGATCCCGGGGTGCATGGCGGCGTGGTCCGTGGCATCGGTTCCTTCCACGGGCGGATGATTCCGGGTAACCAGCACGCCAGACGGCGTGCGGGCATGAGCGAAATAGGGCCGGCGAATGGAGGGATCGCGAAAGACGTAACGGAGCACTGGATTCCCGCCGGCTATCAAATCGAGAGCATCCTCCTGAAAACTGCGCACCTCCCAAGTGGGTGGCGGCGCGGCGGGGGATTCCTCGGCTCCCCTACTGAGGCAGGGGACGGCGGCAGCCAAAAGGACGAGGGGCTGGATCCAAAGCGGACTCTTGGAGGCAGCCTTGAGGAAGAGAGAGCGAATCATGGAGGCAGGGCGCCGGAAAGGCGGGGTCTTGTTCTGGAAAAAGGGGAGCGGCAGAGGAAGGAGATTGAACAAACTTTGTCGCACAAAGTCTGAGAATGCAAGTCCGGTTCTCGCCCGGCGTCTGCTTTTCGCTTCTGCTTCCCCCTCCCTCTATGAATGTCGTCCTGGCCCGTCATTTCGGAATGTGTTTCGGCGTCCGCGACGCCCTTCGCGCTACCCACGCGCTGGCTGATCTCGGTCCCGTCACGGTGCTGGGAGAACTCGTCCACAATCCGGTTGTGCACGAGCACCTGGAACAGCTCGGCGTCCGCCACGGCGATCTTGACTCCCTGGAAACGGTGAAGACTGCGGACGTGGTCATCAGCGCGCATGGCTCCTCCGATCGTGCCCGCGAGACCTGGAAACGCGCCGGTTTCCGCGTTTCCGACACCACCTGTCCTTTGGTGCGGAGGGCGCATGAAACCCTGCGAAAGCTGGTCGCGGACGGCTTTCATCCGGTCGTCATTGGCCTGGCCGGACACGTGGAAGTGCGCGGTCTGACCGGCGACTTTGCCAACGCCGACGTGGTCCTCACGGAAGAGCAAGTGAGATCACTTCCGGCCAGGCCGCGATATGGAGTCGTGTCTCAAACGACCCAGCCCATCGTCCGAGTCCGGGAACTGGTCGAAGTCCTCCGGGTGACCCATCCGGAATCAGAGGTTCGCTTCGTGGATACGGTTTGCCAGCCGACCAAAGACCGCCAGATGGCCTTGGAGGATCTTTGCAGGGAATGCGACACCGTGGTGGTGGTGGGAGGGCGCTCCAGCAACAACACGGGCGAACTGGTGAAAGCGGCGGAACGCCTAGGGTCCACCGCCTATCATGTTGCCGGACCGGACGAGCTGCAGCGGCGCTGGTTTGCGCGCTCGCGCAATGTCGGCGTCACGGCGGGAACATCGACCCTTGACGAAACCGTCCAGCAAGTCTTCGAAGCCTTGAAGGCGATGTCCTGAAAAGCCGGCGGCAGCGGACGAACCGATAGCTCCTCGGAATAAATCGATGAAGGACTGAACCCACGGAGGGAGAGGGCGACGGTCTAGCACCCCTGCCGGGGTGCTGGTGATGGATGGACCTTCTCCGGTGGTGTCGCTGCGCGCCACCACCGGCTACAAGCTCTGATCCCTTCGGGATCCCTGCGTCTTCGGGCTCCCCTGCAGGCCAGAAATGTAAGAACTCCAGAGGCGGGTTGGAAAACCCGCCCTCCTTTGCGGCCCTCGCACTGTTCGAAGGCCGAACTCGCCATGGAAGTCCACCGGAGCCGGGACATTCTCGTCCCCGTCCCCAAGTCTTCGCGTGTCGTCGACGCATGCGGCCTCGAGAAAGGCAGCATGCGGTCGCGCCTGGCATGTCCCCGAAACCAGCAAAGCACCCGACGGATCGATGGGTGTCTTCGAGTACGCTTCGTCTGAAGTCGTGAAAGATGTTCCACATCATCAGAACTCCTGACCTATCGAGGGAGATCATGGACAGGGAGGAAAATCGCTGAGCCGAAGCGAGACCCCCTCTCGGCAGATGACGCCCTACTTGTGGGGCGGACACTCCTGTCCGCCGATGCAACCTGAAGAGTTCGCGGGCAGGAGTGCCCGCGCCACATACCCTTCCAGCCCATCCAAATTCCTCGAGATCAGGAGTTCTGATCATGTTGGTATTCCAGGATGGATCGGTGCGGAGCCGGCAGTGGAAGCTGTCGCATCGGTTCTGCGGAAGGACCACGCGGCGAACGCGTGAGCCCGCCCGTTGAGAAGGCGGCCGATGAACGTGGAACGAACCAGATAGTTAGGTCATTCATTGCTTAATCCTCCGCGCGCTCCCCGGCGGGGCACATTTTCACCAGGCGCGGGTCGAAGCGGCCCAGCACCTCGACCAGATCTGTCTGCGCGGCCATTACTTCTGCAATGTCCTTGTAAACGCCGGGCACTTCGTCGAGGCCCGCCGACAGCAGCGTTACGTCGCGCTCTGCGAGGAGCTTCTTCACGGCGCTCCACGTGAAGGTTTGCAATGCTTTCGTGCGGCTCATGACACGACCGGCGCCGTGCGACGCGCTGTGCAACGACTCCGGCTCGCCTTTGCCGCGCACGACGAATCCGGGCGACGCCATCGAGCCAGGGATGATGCCCAGGACTCCGGAGCCTGCGGGCGTCGCGCCTTTGCGATGCACGATCACCTCGCGTTCGGCGCCCTCGATCACGTGGCGCTCTTTCCACGCGAAGTTGTGATGGTTCTCGATGTCGAGGATCACATGCGCGCCGAACTTTTTGGCGATGTGCTTGTGAATCAGCGCATGGTTCGCCGCGGCGTAGAGCCCCATGAGATTCATCGCGGCCCAGTATTCCTGGCCCGCGGCTTCATCGAGCGAAAGCCACGCGAGGTGTTTCAGCTCCTTTGGCAGCTCCGCGTGTCGATCCATCGCGATGCGGCTGTAGTGCTGGCAAACCTGAGCGCCCGTGCCGCGCGATCCGCTGTGGGAGAGCAGCGCGACGTATTCGCCAGGATCGAGCCCAAGCACCGGCTCCATCGGCGTGAACGTGCCGAATTCCACGAAGTGGTTGCCGCTGCCGCTCGTCCCAAGCTGCCCCCAGGCCTTGTCGCGGAAGCGCTGAGTGATTGGCGAAACGCTCCAGTCTTCGTCCATGACGTCATGCTCGCGGCGCTGCTTGAACTGGCAGCCGATGCCGAAGCGGGTCTCGCTTTCGATCATGTTCGCGAGACGATCCTTCTGCCCCGCGATCGTGTTGGCTTTGCGGTCAAAGACGGTCAACTTCATGCGGCAGGCGATGTCGACTCCGACGGCATACGGGATCACGGCGTTCTCGGTTGCGAGAACTCCGCCGATCGGCAGGCCGTAGCCAGGGTGCGCATCGGGCATGAGTGCGCCCGCTGCCGAAACGGGCAGCGCGCACGCGTTGGCCATCTGCTTCACTGCGTCCGGCTCGAGACCCGAACCCCACTGGCGCCACGGCGCAAGCCTCTCGCGCTGCTTGAACGCTGGCTCGTAAAGCGCGCGCGCGAATGCCTCGCGCTGCGGATCGCCGAGAAACGCCCCCGGGTTCGCCACAATCGCCGCGACAGCCTCTTCGAGGCGCGAGATGTCGCCGCCCTGGCGGATGGAGTTCACGATGAATTCCATGCCGAGCTTGAGTGGCGCGCCCGTGGGCACTCCGAGGCGGATGAGGTCTTTCTTGTTCATGACTGTTCTTTTGTAAAATCGCACACTTCGTGCGGCCAGCGGTGTTCGTTCTTTTCTGTCGTATGATAGCGGCCCGATTCGCCACGAGGCAGCATACCCCGGCAGAGACGGCTCTCCGCCGGGGCTTTGCTTTCCCTCACAGTGTCCAATTCACGCCTCTCCCGGCTCAGACGTGGACGGCTTGGCGCTGCGAGCGTTGAGCGCCGGGATCAGGGCTGAGATGTCGTTCATCACGAACGTCCGGCCGGCGTCCGATGCTTCCAGCGTCTGCAGGAAGCGGAGCGTCACGAGCGTCGGGTGGCTCTCGATGAGGCGCGCCGCGTTGGCGAGGTTGCGTAGCGCGGCGGACTCACTACGAGCGCGTTCGAGCGCGGCCTGACCCTCCTGCTTCGCCTTCAGCACTTCGCTGAATGCTTTGCGCAGATCGCCCGGCAGCATCACGTCGCGGACCTCGACGACGTGAATCTGCACGCCGACGGCCTCGGCCTGCGCCGCGATGAGTTCACGCAGTTGCGTGCCGATGGCGACACGCTGAGTGAGGAGGGCTTCCATCGTCACGCCGGCGACGACGGAGCGGACGGCGGTCTGGGTCGCGCTGTAGATGTGCGCCACGTGGTTGTCCGCGGCTTGCACGCTCTTCGCGGCATCCACGATCTGCGTGGTGAGCACGACGCTGAGCTTCACGCCGACGTTATCAGCGCTGAGCACCTCCTGGCCGGCGACCTGGAGCAGCGTCTTGCGGGTATCGATGAGGGCGAGACGGTAGGTTTTGCCCCAGCGCACGTGACGGCCAGCGGCAAGCGTTGTGACGAGCCTGCCCTCGTGAAAGAGAAGGCCCGTGAAGCCGTCGGAAACAATGAATTCATGGCGGTAGCTCGCGCGAATCGCCTGGCCCGCAAGGACAACGGCAATCGCGCCGATAAGAATGACGATTTGTTCAATGTTCATGGGATCTCTTTTGGTTGGTGTTGGAAAGTTTGCGAACTGAAGCGGCAGCCACCGCTCGGCAGAGGGCAGCGTCGCCCGGTGGGCGGGCTGCGCAGAGCTGCGTTGCGGCTGCACGCACCAGACAGGCGTGCCGGTCACCGCTTCAGATCGATGTGGATGGGATTCGAACCCAGTCGGTTATGTGCCGATGTGCCATTCGCCGGATGGCCGATGTGCAGAACCGGTTGCGGCGATGCCGTCCGGCTGCGGGTTTGTCATTCCAGCGGAATATCGTAATGAATATGGTCGCCCGTGGAGGTTACGCTCCCCCAATTCCTGGGTGTAGGCCAGGCGCGTGGCTATTACGCCAACGGGCGAGAGATCGCACCTGCACTGGCTGCGCTCTCGACGCAGTGCCTCTGCTGTTGGGCTACGCGAGCGATCAAGTCGTGCTCCCGGCCGGGGTCGCACCGGCACTGGGCCAGAGTTAAGCTGGCTGCCTCTGCTATGTTGGGCCATAAGAGCAAATCGCTCCCGGCGGCAGGATTTGCACCCGCACTGGCTCCGTTCTAAGCGGAGTGCCTCTGCTGTTGGGCTACGCCGGGGAAAAGTTGGCGCTCCCGGCAGGGATTTCGCCTGCAACCTCCGTGTTCGAAGCGCGGTGCTCTCTACGTTGAGCTACAGGAGCGTTCAGAAAGGGTGCGCCGGGGCGGTGGCTGCCCCGCCTGCCTCCGCAATGCTGGTGCGGTGATCTGCTGGTGATCTACCGGCGCAAAGGCGCCGCACCCCGGATCCGCACCGGGACTCTTTCACGTTCTGGATGTGATGCTTCTTCTGTTAGGCTAGTGCGGCGTCAAAATGGCTGCCCCGGCTGGATTTGCACCAACGCGAACCGGGTCAGAGCCGGTCATGCTGCGGTTACATCACGGGGCGAGAAGATGGAGCCAGCGGCGGGGATCGCGCCCGCATCCTCCGCTTTACAAATGGTCGCTCCGGCAGGAGTCGCACCTGCACCTGACGGCTTATGAGACCGCCGCACTGCTGTTATGCTACGGAGCGAAATGGACACCCGGGCCAGACTCGCACCGGCTAAGAGCTGGGTTGCGGCCAGCCGCCTCGGCTTCTTTAGTGTGGTGTTTGCGAAATAAGTAGACAAAACAGGATTCTCTGGGATGAGATAATCTGCTCGCTTCGCTCGACATCGTTGAGAGTCGCGGCCCTCTTTTCCCATTTCTGCGTTGCTCGTCGGTCGCTGAACGCGCTTCCGGGTGATGAAAATGGGGAGGCCGGCGGGTGCTGCCCCCGCTCAGCGATCTTCACAGGATCGAATGCTGGCTGTTACATCACGGCCTCCATGGAAATCTTCCTCGTGCCCGATATGCCGAAAGCGCTCGCTTCGGCTTGTCATAAAATGGTTTCCCCGGCTGGAGTCGCACCAGCGGCCTCCGCCTTCGCAGAGCGGCGCTCTTCTGCTGAGCTACGGGGAACTGTGAAAATGGCGAACTGAAAAGAACGAACACCGCTGCCACGCGCCTTTTAAGCGTCGCACCCGCAGGATATTTCACGGCGGATGTTTCGGTGTTTCAGGCACACCTCCCACGAAGCCTTCAAACTGTAGAAAGTCTTTGGCGTGGAACTTGTTCGCTCTGAACAAGGGGAGTGAAGCCGGAGGTCAGCTATTGACACACCGCACCTGTGACCGTAACCGTATCTCGGGTTACAATTCAACGGGGCTCCAATACTCTTGTTGTTGAGTGACCAAATCCGCCTCGATGCTGGTTGCCGCCGGCATCGGGGCTTTTCTTTCGCCACGATTCTAAAGTGGGTATTCTATTGCATCGTCTTTTCCTTTTGTTGGTTTGGGGCAATAAAAAACC
Organism: Verrucomicrobiales bacterium; assembly: GCA_041749135.1. Classification (GTDB taxonomy): domain Bacteria; phylum Verrucomicrobiota; class Verrucomicrobiia; order Verrucomicrobiales; family DEV007; genus DATKCT01. The sequence continues at coordinate 927 of JBGTBW010000084.1, read as the reverse complement.
CTGCTGCGGTGAGGCGAGCAGGGTTCCTGAAAGTCTGAACTGAACAGTGTTCCCTAGTGGCTCGCCTCCTGGCTTGGGGTTTCCGGATGACTACGGAGGGTAAACCCTACCGCATACACAATACCGGCCCATGCCAGCGACATCGCTGTCTGGCAATCGCGTTTTGATAACCGGTGTAGGTGCAAGTTCATCGAATGTGTGTGGAAACTACTCTTCCTCCCGCGGAGGTGTCAACAGAGTTTTTCAAGAAATTGAGTTTGCGCCGCAAGATCACTCGTCAGCCCCATGGCGCTTCGCTGCTGAGCCCAATCAGGAATCTGCAGATCCGCGATACCGGCCGCGTCACCCTGGCCGACGGAAGCACGCTGGATCTGTTTTCGTTCTCAGTGGAACGAGGATGCAAAGCCCCGAGAGAAGCCGGAGGCTTCGCAGCTTGTAGCCGGTGGTAAAGCGCAGCGACACCACCGGTGTGAGTCGTAATTCGATCCGCACCCCGGCAGGGGCGCCAGAAGCCGGTCGGCTACGCCCTCCACCTACACATGCCTGCTCTATCACGTCATCTTCTCTGCGAAACACCGCGAACCAAGTATTGTGCCTGCGTGGAGAAAGCGTTTGCACGAGTACCTCGGCGGAGCTGTGCGCGGGCTTGGCGGGACACCCGATGGGCATCGGAGGCGGGGCCGGTCACGTGCACTTGTTGATCGGATTGGAGCCCACTCACTGTCTATCGGACGTCATGCGCGACCTCAAGAAATCCTCCTCGTCTTGGGTTTCCAAAACCACCACGAAGGGAGAGGGCGGCGGTCTAGCACCCCTGCCGGGGTGCTGGTGATGGATGGACCTTCTCCGGTGGTGTCGCTGCGCGCCACCACCGGCTACAAGCTCTGATCCCTTCGGGATCCCTGCGTCTTCGGCCTCCCCTGCAGG
>JBGTBW010000083.1:0-18131 GCA_041749135.1 Verrucomicrobiales bacterium | reverse complement strand
CGGGCCGCCCAGGCGGCGCGCCGCCGCCGGGAATGGTGGATCCGCCGTTTCCGCCCCTGGGACCTGCCCGGACTTCCCCGCGTCCATCTGAGGCGGGACCAGCTTTTGGCTGGGTCCGGGGCTCTTCTGCTGGTGGCCGTGTGCACCTTGACCGCCTGGTGGCTGACGACCGGAGGCCCGAACCCCGCAAGCACGGGGCCCGTTCCCTCTGTGCTCATGACCGGTCGCGAACTCGACTCGGCAAAGGCGGAGGCGGAGCGGGCCGGGCTCGCCTTCCTTCAGGCCGGCGACATTCGGAAGCGCGCCATTTTCTTGCGCCCCGGAGCGGGCGGGTCCCGCCGGGCCCTGGACCGGCAGGAGCGGCCGTGGAAGCAACCGCGGATCCGCTCGCATTGGGCCGAGCCCTTGACTCGCGGGCTGGCCGGACACTGGTTGTACGTCTGTGAAGCGGATAGCGACCGCGCGGGCTGGGTGGCTGTGACCACGCGGCCCTCCACCGCGGGCACAGGTTGGACGGGCCAAGTCGATGCCGATGCGATGGAAGCTTACCAGACGGGCGCCTGGATCAGCTTTCTGGACCGCGCACCCAGCGGCGCGCGGGAGGTTTTCCGTCTTCTGGCGCTGGGCGTTCCCAACGGGGGCGCGGAGTCAGAGCGGGATTCGGATCGCTCCGCCGTTCGTCTCCGTTTCTCCGACGCCAAACGGGAACGGACTTGTGAAGTGCTCCTGCCGAGGGCTCATCCCGCCTTCGCTCTTTGGAGCGCCGGCAGTCTCGCCCACGGAGAACCAGGCCTTGAGCGTCCGGTGACCGTCGAATTGGAAAGGGTCCCTGCGAAGCTCAAGGGGGAGCCGGGTGCGCCCGGAGTCCGGCTGGTCTCTATTCTCGCAGATGGATGGATCCTGCCCTGAGGCCCCGGGCGGAGTAGAGAGTGAGTGGGAAGCGCTGGGGGCCTTGGGGGAAGCCAAACGCCTCCTGCCGCTTTTTTTGAAGCCGGGGCATCACAAAAACGGTCAGATTCCAAGGGCGCCCTGAAGCGTGGACACGAGATGGTGAAAAGGCTCAGAGCTCCTGATCTTCCTTGAGGTCAGGAGTTCTGACGCTCTGCTCGAATCTCTGGCCCCCCGCGCGATTCGCGCTCCCCATCAGCCGGTTTCTGTGTTTTCTTGAGTCCTTCCAGACTCGAACCGTCTGGCAGCTACTCTCATGCTCGACTTTTTCGGTGACGGTCAAGCCCGGCTCTGTTGCGGCAAAAGCCGCCGGGAGTTTCTCCAGGTCGGATCTCTCACGGCGGCTGGTCTCGCGCTGCCGCAGCTTCTCGCCGCCAAAGAAGCGGGCGCCGTGCGGCCCGGCTGCGAGGACAACGCCTGCATTCTCATCTTCAATCTCGGCGGCCCCAGCCAATTGGATCTCTGGGATATGAAACCCGATGCGCCGTCGGAGATCCGGGGGCCCTTCAAGCCCATCCGGACCAAGTCGCCGGATATCGACATCTCCGAGATCCTTCCTCGCCACGCCGAGATCGCCGGCAAATTCTCGCTGGTCCGCTCCTGCCACCACGACGGAGCCGCTGTGCACGATGCCGGCTGGCAGATGATGCAAACCGGCCGCCGGTTTACTGGAGGCATCAATAGCCCGCACGCCGGCTCAGTCCTTAGCTATCTTTTGGGACGGCGAACGGATTTGCCGCCTTTCGTCGTACTGCCGGAACTCATGGGACGCGGCGGCGGAAACCTGCCCAACGGCCAAGCCGGGGGTTTTCTGGGGAAGGCTCACGATCCTTTTGCTCTGATGGCCGATCCTTCTCAGGCCGGCTTCAAAGTCCCCGATCTGCTTCCACCGGACCACATCGGCACACGTCGCCTGGAGCGCCGCCGCCGGCTGCGCGAGCTGGTGGAAGACACCGTCGAGCGCTTTGAAGCGAGCGAAGACGCCCGGCTTTTTAACGACAATTTTCACGCCGCCTTCCGGCTAATGACCAGCCCTGAAGCCCGGGCCGCTTTCGATCTGTCCCAGGAACCCGAAGCGGTGCGGGAACGCTACGGCGTCAACCGCTTTGGACAGTGCTGCCTTTTGGCGCGCCGTCTGGTGGAATCCGGAGTGCGCTTCGTCACGATCAACACCTTTCTCACTGTGTTCGACGAGATCACCTGGGACATCCACGGTTCCAAGCCTTTTACATCCATCGAGGGCATGAAAAACATCGTGGCGCCGATGTATGACCAGGCCTATTCGGCTTTGTTGGAAGACCTCGACGCCCGCGGACTCCTGCCGAAGACCCTGGTGGCGGGACTGGCTGAGTTCGGCCGCACTCCGCGGATCAACCCTGCGGGCGGGCGCGACCACTGGCCCCAGTGCTTCACCGTTTCCTTCGCGGGCGGCGGCGTGCAAGGGGGGCGAGCCATTGGCCGCAGCGATCCCGTTGGCGGCACGCCGGCGGAACGTCCGGTGCAGCCGGGGGACATCGTCGCCACCATCTTTCACAGCCTCGGCCTGGATCCTCACGCCCATCTGCCGGGTCCAGGCGGCCGTCCGTTTCCCTTGGTGGACATCGGCAGGGAACCCATCCACGAACTCTTCGCGTGATTCGCTTCCGACGTTCCATTCCGATGGGAAGGGCGTGCCGTCTCCGTGCAGCAGTTCCAGTCCTTTCCGTCTTCGCCGCCCTCGTGGCGACCGCCGCTCAAGCTCAGGAAACGCTGGTTCTCCTACCCCGTGAGGCCGTATTGCACGGACTGGATGCCCAGCAGCAGTTCCTCGCTCTTCAGTTAAACGGGGAAGACATCACCGGGGAACCCGGGGGAATCGAGTGGACTTCCTCGAATCCTGACATCGTCGCCATCGAGGAGGGCTTGGCCGTAGCCCGGTCGAACGGGGAGGCTGTAGTCACGGCCCGCTCGGACATCGGCACGGCGGCGGCCCTGGTCAAAGTGGCCGGAGCCGAGGAGCCTTTGCCGGTCGATTTCCGGCGCCACGTCCTGCCCGTGATCTCGAAGGCGGGTTGCAATGCCGGCGCCTGTCACGGCGCGCTTGCGGGAAAAGGGGGATTTCGTCTGTCGTTGCGGGCCTACGATCCTGAAGCGGATTACCACGCCATCACGAGAGAAGCCCGGGGCCGCCGTATCGAACCGGCCGATCCCGGACGAAGCCTATTGTTAGCGAAACCGACCACGGCGGTGCGGCACAAAGGAGGGAAGCGCCTGCAGCCCGGTTCGCTCGATTACGACCTGCTGGCGGACTGGATCAGCGCGGGTTCTCCGCCTCCCCTGCCCGGTGATCCGCAGCTCACCCGCCTCGAGATTCTTCCGGACCGGTCCGTGCTGCGCCCAGGCCAGTCCATTTCGCAGGTCGTGCGCGCCTATTACAGCGATGGCCGGGAAGAGGATGTCACCCGGTGGACCATGTTTTCCTCAGCCGAGGAAACCGTGGCCCAAGTGGATGAGTCCGGCCGCGTCGCCGTAAGCGGGCCGGGTGAAGGAGCGGTGATTGCCTGGTTCTCCAGCCGCATCGTCATCTCGCGGATCACCGCAGCTTATCCCAACGACATACCTGAATCCATTTACACAGAGGCTCCACGCAACAACTTCCTCGACGATCTCATACTTTCCCAACTGCGCAGCCTTCGTTTGCCGCCTTCCCCCACCTGCGACGACGGCGAATTCCTCCGGCGAGCCTACCTCGACACTATCGGAACATTACCCAGCGCGGAGGAGGTGCGCGCATTTCTTGCCGATCCAGAGCCGGACCGCCGTGACCGTTTGGTGGACCGGTTGCTCGCCCGCGAAGAGTTTGTCGATTACTGGGCCTACAAATGGAGCGACGTGCTGCTGGTCAACGGGCATCTGCTCCGGCCGGAAGCGGTGCGAGCCTACTATGGCTGGATCCGTGAGAGGGTCCGGAAGAACACGCCCTGGGACGAGTTCGTCCGCGAAATCCTCACGGCCAAAGGCGACAGCTTTGAAAACGGCGCAACGAACTTTTACGCCGTGCACCAGGATCCGGAAAGCCTCGCGGAGAATGTGAGTCAGGCGTTCCTCTCCTTGTCCATCAACTGCGCCAAATGTCACAATCATCCCTTGGAAAAATGGTCTAACGACCAGTATTACGCTTTCGCCAATCTCTTCGCCCGGGTTCGAACCAAGGGCTGGGGCGGGGAACCGCGGAGCGGCGACGGCCGCCTGACCGTGTCGGTGGGCAGCCGGGGCGATCTCCTGCAACCGCGCACAGGCAGGCCTCAACCGCCCACGCCGCTGGACGGCGAGCCCCTGTCTTTACACGGCGAAGAAGATCGTCGCGTCGCTCTTGCGGCGTGGTTGACCGCCCCGGAGAATCCCTATTTCAGCCGGGCCATCGCCAATCGGGTCTGGGCAAACTTTTTCGGGACCGGGCTGGTTGAACCGGTCGACGACCTGCGCGTTTCCAATCCGCCTTCCAACCCGGCCCTGCTCGATGCGGTCAGCGACTACCTGATCACGGAGGATTATGATTTGCGGGCGCTCATGCGTCTCATTCTGAAGAGCGCCGCCTACCAGCGCGCCAGCCTGCCCTTGCCCGGAAACCGCGAAGACCGGCGGCACTATTCCCGTTACTATCCCCGCCGCCTGATGGCGGAAGTGCTGCTCGATGCCGTCGCTCAGGCGACCGGCCTCCCTGGCGAGTTCACCACCATTGATTTCCCCGGCGGCGATCAGCAGTCCACTGATTTCTATCCGAAAGGAACCCGGGCCCTCGAGCTTTTCGACTCCGCCGTGGAGTCGCGTTTCCTCACTACCTTCGGCCGCAACGAACGCGCCATCACCTGCGAATGCGAACGGTCCAACGAACCGAGCATGGTCCAGGTGCTCCATCTCTCCAACGGCGAAACCATCGACCGGCGGCTCACTTCCGAGAAAGGACTTTTGACAGCCTGGATCGCAGAGGGTTGGCCCGACTCGCGCATCCTCGAGGAAATGTATCTGCGCACGGTGTCGCGCTTCCCGGCCCCGGAAGAAAGGGAACTCCTGCTCGCCGAGATGGCGCAAGGTGGCGACGGCGAACGCCGCGCCGTGCTGGAGGACATCTTTTGGGCGCTCCTGACGAGCCGAGAGTTTCTCTTCACCCACTGACCGCAGTCGCACAACCATGAGACGCCGCTCCAGTCTCTGCCTCACCCTTGTTCTGCCGCTGTTGCCTTGGGCATCGGCTCAGGACGGCGCCAGCCCCGGCGACGCCGTCCCAGAAGGGCGTTATGCAGCGCAGATCGCACCGCTCTTGCGGGAATACTGTGCGGGTTGTCACAACCCGGACGACTACGAGGGCGGACTTTCCGTGGAGAGTTTCGCCTCGCTCATGGAAGGCGGGGACAGCGGAGCGGCGCTGAAACCGGGAAGCTCCGGGGAAAGTCTCCTTTGGAAACTAGTGAGCGGTGTGGAGAAACCCTACATGCCGCCGCGGCGTGAGCCACAGCCCCCGAACGAAGCGCTCGAAGCTCTGAAGCTTTGGATCGATGCCGGTTGTCCGGGCCCACCCGAGGGCCAGGCGGCGCTGCCGTTGCTCACGGTTCCCCATTTGCCCGCAGCGGAGGCCGGGGCCCACCCTGTCACGGCGCTTAGTTACGATCCCTCCGGCGAACACCTCGCTCTGGGACGTTTCGGCTCCGTGCTTCTCTTGGACGCCCTCAAGCTGCAGCCGGTTCGCACTCTGGCGGGAGCGCCAGGAAAAATAGCGGCTGTCCATGTGTCCCAGGACAGTTCCCGCATCGTCGCCGCGGGGGGCGTTGCGGGCCTTTTCGGCGAGGCCACTTTCTGGTCTGTCGCGGACGGGACCCTGCTGCGCCGCCTCGGCTCCACCGCGCACCGGGACCTTCTCTACGACGCTGAGTTCTCCCCCGCGGGCGACCTGCTCGCGACCGCCGGCTATGACCGGTCGATCCGCCTCTGGGACACGGAGACGGGCGATCTATTGCGCACCTTGGAAGGCCATAACGGAGCCGTCTACGATCTCGCCTTCAGCCCGGACGGGGCCGTGGTCGCCAGCGCCAGTGCAGATCAAACCGTCAAACTCTGGCAGGTCGCTTCCGGGCAGCGTCTCGATACGTTGAACCAGCCTCTCGCAGAACAACTCGCCGTTGTGTTCGCCCCTGGCGGCGAACGCATTTACATTGGCGGAGCCGACAACCGTATTCGCGCATACGATTTCGTGTCTCGTCAGGAACTTGCCGCCAATCCATTGAGAGAAGTCCGCTTTGCCCACGAAGGCTCCATCGTCGCCTTGGCCATCTCGCCGGACGGACGCTGGCTGGTCTCCGCCGGCGACGAGCGTTCCGTGGCTCTCTGGGAACTGCCTGCTCTTTCCCTCGCTCGCCGTTACTCCGGCCTTTCCGATGTGCCTACGGCTTTGGCCATCGATCCCGCTTCCGCCGTCATCGCCGTAGCCGCCATGGACGGAGCCCTGGAAACCTTCGCCCTGCGTCCGGCCTGGACATCGCTGCCCGGTTCCGAAGTTCCTGCGCCTGAACCCCAGGAGAACCTGGCCGGGCTGATCCCAGAAGCGCCGCTCGCCCCTGGCTCCCTAGAAGAGAGCGAACCCAACGGCGAACCCGCCACGGCCAACCCGTTGCAAACGCCGGCGATTGTGGATGCTCGAATCCAGCAGGCTGGAGACGCGGATTGCTATCGATTCCAAGCTCAGGCTGGCGAAGTTTTCGTCCTGGAGATTCGCGCCGCCCGCGACCAGAGCCCGCTCGATTCCTTGATCGAAGTTCTGGATGCGGAAGGCGAACCCATCGAGCGGGCTGTGCTTGAAGCCGTGCGCGACTCCTGGTTTACGTTTCGAGGCAAGGATTCCTTCACTTCCGACGATTTCCGGCTGCACAACTGGGAGGAAATGGAGCTGAATGAATACCTTTACTCTGGAGGAGAACTGGTGCGCTTGTGGTTGTATCCGCGCGGCCCTGACTCCGGCTTCAAAGTCTACCCGGGCTTCGGCCAGCGCTTCACTTATTTGGACACTACCGCCCGGACGCATGCCCTGGGCGCTCCCTGTTACATCGTCAGGCCCCGCCCGCCCGGAGCCGAGCCGCCCCCCAATGGGTTGCCCGTTTTTCGCATCTACTATGAGAACGACGACGATGCGCGACGCCGTTTCGAACGGGATTCCCATCTTCTCTTCACCGCGCCGGGAGACGGAACCTATGTGGTTCGCGTCACCGACGTTCGCGGCTTCGGAGGCGAGGATTTCCGCTATAGCCTAACGCTACGCGCGGCTCAGCCGGACTTTCGCGTCCATCTGGACGGCGTAAATCCCGCGGTCAACCCTGGCAGCGGACGGGAGTTTCAACTGCGCGCGGAACGCATCGACGGCTTCGATGGAGACATCCGGGTGGACATCAGCGGCCTCCCGCCAGGTTTCCACGCGACCTCCCCGGTCGTGATCGAAGCGGAACAGGAAACCGCCGTTGGCGTGATCAGCGCTGTCGCGGACGCCTCCGCCCCACCGCCTCAATCCAGCGGGATGACCCGTCTCACTGCATCGGCAAACATTGCCGGACGCGAAGTGGTTCACGAGGCCGGATCGCTCGGTGAAATTCGCCTGGCGGACCCCGGAAAGATCCGGGTCCGGATTCTGCCGTCGGAAGGAGGCGAAATTGAGAACGCGGAACCGGGGGAGCCTTTCCATTTCCCCCTGCGGCCCGGAGAAACCATCACCGCCCGGGTGCGCATAGAACGCAACGGATTTGACGGTCCCGTTTCCTTCGGCACGGATGACTCCGGGCGCAACCTTCCCCACGGCGTCTTCGTCGATAATATCGGCTTGAATGGACTGCTCATCCCCGAAGGCACAACCGAAAGGACATTCTTTCTGACAGCGTCGCCTCAGGCGAAGCCGGCGACCCGCTACTTCCATCTGCGCACGACCGTCGAGGGCAACGACGCGTCCTGGCCCGCCCTGCTGGAGTTGCGACCCTGACGGACACTCCACCGGCCCGGATTTCACCGCCTTCCGTTGAGCCCGAACGGCAGGAATGCTTTCCCACAGAAACTCCGATGGAGCGATACCATGGAGCCCGGCTGTGCTCAGGGAGCTTCTCAAAGGAAGCGATGGATCAGGCGCTGGCTTCCTCCATCCAATTGGGCCAAATCCCGAATGAAATACCGGATTCCGTTCGCGTCCCGCACCATGACCCGGCGATTCCCTAGCAGTTGCACGTTGTCCTCCGAAATTAAGGCAAAAGTCGCCGGTCCCCGGTCCGTCTCCACCTGCCAGACGCAAGGCGCCGTTCTTTCGGAGATGCGCCGGATTCGCTCGATCACCGGCAGGAAGCCGGAGATCGCCAGCGATTCCTGCAGAACTGCCCGGTCTTGCGGAGCCAGGGAATCCGGATCCCGAATCCGCGCGACTTCGGAGCCGTTCTCGGCGCACAACACAATCCAGTGCTCCGGGTCAGTCACCGGAAAGAGACTGCGTGGCCGCACCGCCGTCGCGGTTCCGTCCGCCTCGACCAGCTCGAGACTGCCGGCCGCGTTCCGGCGAAGCGACCAAGGACGTTCCTCCTCGGCAGACGCGGTTCCGGCAGGCTGATCATTGGCGTCGGTCATCTGCACAAGAGGTTAACCGTCCGATCTTGAGTTCGAAAATCGTCCGGCGCGGCAAAGCACAACATCCGTTGCGCACAAATGGGAAGATGCAAGGTCCTTCCCGCTCGAATCCGCTTTCATCAGATGGCCTGACGCTGCGCCAGCTCGAGTTGGGCTGCGTGAAGACGGGCGTAATACCCGCCGGCTTTCAACAGGGCTGCGTGCGAACCCTCCTCGACGATCCGCCCTCGCTCGATGACCACCAGCCGGTCCGCCCGCCGCACTGTACTCAAACGGTGGGCAATGGCGATGCTCGTCCGTCCCCGGATGAGATTCTCCAATGCGAACTGAATCTCGCGTTCTGTGTCCGTGTCCACCGAAGAGGTGGCTTCGTCCAGGATAAGGATCCGAGGGTCCACCAGGAGCGCCCGGGCGATGCTGATGCGCTGCCGCTCACCCCCCGACAAGGACTGCCCGCGTTCGCCCACCAACGAGTCGTAGCCGTCGGGAAGCCGCACAATGAATTCGTGCGCCCGCGCCGCTTCCGCCGCCGCAATGATCTCCGCTCTGTCCGCTTCCGGCCGTCCGTAAGCGATATTCTCCGCAATCGTGCCGTAAAAGAGAAAGGGCTCCTGGAGCACCAATCCGACATGGCTCCGGTAATCCTCCAGGGAGAGTTTCCGGAGGTCCACGCCATCGACGAGTATGGCTCCGCCGCTCACATCATAGAAGCGGCAGATCAGATTGATGAGCGTGGTCTTGCCGCCCCCGCTGGCGCCGACCAATCCCACCATTTCTCCGGGCCGGATGTGCAAGCTCACTCCGCTCAACACTTCCCGCTCGCCGTAGGAGAAGAAAACATTCTGCAACTCCACCTCGCCGCGCAGATCCGGCAAGTAAACGGGATCGGGCGGATCGACCACTCCTGGTTTGTGATCGAGGATCTCGAAAACGCGGTGCGTGCTTGCCGCGGCGCGCTGAAAGGCCGCCAGCACGCGGCTCATGGACTCCAACCGCGTGTAGAACCGCGCGATGTAGGCCAAAAACGCCGTGAGCACGCCGACCGTGATTCGGCCGCTGAAAACCCCCCCGGCGCCGGCGCTCCACACCACCAGAAGGCCCAGCTCTGTCATCAACACCACCATCGGCCCGAAGAAAGACCAGGTCCGGTTCACGTAATCGTTCGCCTGCAACACCTGCTCGTTGGCCGCTTGGAAGCGCTCGACCTCGCGGCTCTCTTGGGCGAAGGCTTTCACAACCCGGATGCCTGGGATCGTATCCGCCAACACACTAGTCAGCTCGCCCCAAGCCCGGCTTCCCACGGCAAATCCGCCGCGCAGCGATTCCCGCACACGCTGAACCAACCAGACAATCAGCGGAAGCGGTCCCAACGTGGCGAGAGCCAGGAGAGGATCGATGCTGACCAGGATAACTGCGGTCAGCACGATCATGAGGATGTCGCTGGCGAAATCGATGAGATGCACGGAAAGAAAATAGCAAATGCGATCCGTGTCCGTGCCCACCCTGGCAATAAGATCGCCGGTGCGTTTGCTTCCGAAAAACTCCAATCCCAGCCGTTGCAGGTGAGCGTAAGTCTGCTGTCGAAGATCGGAGCTGATGCGTTCGCTCACCCATGAAAGGACCCAGGTTCTCGTCCAGGCCAGCCCCCAGGCCAGCAGGGCCGCGCCTCCAAGGGCCGACAGATACCACAACAGCTTCTGGAGCTGGACCGCTTGACCTTGTTGATAGGGAACCAAGACCTCATCCACCAGAGGCATGGTCAAATACGGCGGAACCAAGCCCGCCGCCGTCGAAGCGAGCGTGAGGACGAAGCCGAAGGCGATCATCCGGATCCTGCGGCGGGCAAACTGCCACAAGCGCAAAAGGGAACGGTTCCTCGCCGCGGGTTCCTTTGGGGCGCACACGGGGCAGGGCGCTCCGGCTCCGGAAAGCTCCGCCCCACACCCGGGACAAGCAGGAGCGCTCCCGCCCCCGCCATGGTCCGCGTCGAGGCGCCCCCCCAGTTGCCCGGCGAACGCCGCAGCGGCCGCCTTCCGGGCAGCGGTTGACCGCCACTCCGCCCGGGACCCCTCCGCTCCAATCAGCCGGAGGGTGACGATTCCCGCTTCCTCGGAAATGGCCAGACGGTCGGCCGGCCCGATCTCCCATGTCCTCTCCGGTTCAGCAGTCCTCAAGGCGTCGCCAGGGCCCATGGTCCAGTCCACCAATCGCTGGCCGGTCAGTACCAATAGACCGCTCCGAAAATGCATCTCCCGGTCCAGGTCAGGCTCAAACCAACCGAGCACTGCCTCACCCGGACCCGGCCAGCGATCGATACCGACGTGGTGTTTCCGGGCCACGCGTTCCCAAGTCTCAGAAGTTCCGTTCGTCACAGAGCCAAAAAAATTCCCAGCGAGGTTTCGAAACTGCGCCGAAACGGCCCGAGCGTTCCACGGCTTGGGAATGCTGACAAGGCGATCGTGTGGGGGGCGCGCCGGGCGGCTTCTTCTGTTGGACCTGCGCTTGGTGAAAGATCCGGTCCGAAAAAAACCACATGGAGAACTTTTCTGCTGGACAAACCGTCATTTGAGAGTTCTCTCCCACGCGTCTTGTCCGTTTCAGCCGATTTCCTCATGAGGGCCTCCGGTCCAATCACAGCACCGCCCGCAACAAGCGGGACCAGGAAATCGCCAGGGGCCGGGTGCGCAAGCCTGCATACGGCGGGTCGAGACACAGTTTCGCCGCAAAGCCAGGGCGGCTTTTTTTCCTCGTGGATCGCATCGATTCCGGGGAGCGGTGTTGAATCTCTCTAACCGCAGGAGCCCGGGCTCGCTGGAGACCGGCTTTTTCCTGTTCAGCCTCTCCCTCCGCGCAGAATTCAGTTCCCCGGGCCTTCTATGTCCGAACGCACAGTGCGAACCGGTTGTCCGAAAAGAGATTGCCGCCCAGGAACGGCCGCTCGTTTCCCCAAGTTTTCCTGACATTCAATAGAAATTAACTAAGATGGAGATTCGCAATGTGTATGCGCTTCGCGGGCCCAATGTTTGGGCCGGTTTTCCCGTTCTCGAAGCCTGGGTTGATATCCAGGAGTTCGAACAATCGCCTTCCGACGTCATTCCCGGGTTCAACGAACGGATCATGACCTGGCTTCCCACCATGATCGAACACCGCTGCAGTGAAGGCGTGCGAGGAGGATTCTTCGAACGGCTGCGGCGCGGGACTTGGATGGCTCACATTCTCGAACATGTTGCTTTGGAGCTGCAATCTCTGGCGGGCGCCGAAACGGGATTCGGGCGCGCCAGGGAAACCTCGGAAAAGGGGGTCTACAAGGTCGCCATCGAGTACGATCAGGAGGATGTGGGTCGCGCAGCCCTGGAGTGCGGTCACCGGCTTTGCCTCGCCGCGGCGCACGATTTGCCCTTCGAAGTGGATGTGGAAGTCGCGAAGCTTCGCGACCTCGCACAGCGCGTTTGTCTCGGGCCCAGCACCCGGGCCATTGTCGAAGCCGCCCAGGCCCGGGGAATTCCTTTCCGCAGGCTCAACACCGACAGTTTGGTCCAATTCGGTCAAGGGTTTCGGCGCCGTCGCATCATCGCGGCGGAGACCGACCGGACAGGGGCCGTTGCTCAGGAGGTGGCTCAGGACAAGGATTTGACCCGCAGGCTCCTTATGGAGATCGGCGTGCCCGCTCCCGAGGGCCGCTGTGCTTGTTCGGCTGAAGACGCGGTCGAGGCCGCCCGGGAAATCGGGTTCCCGGTTGTGGTCAAACCGCGTGATGCGGGACAGGGGCGCGGGGTGGCCGCCAACCTGACAGATCTCGAAGAAGTCGTCGCTGCATACGCTGCTGCTCGCCGGGAAGGCGAAGATGTGGTTGTCGAGAAATACATCCCCGGCTCCGACTACCGCTTGCTGGTCGTCGGCGAACGGCTGGTTGCGGCGGCCCGGCGGGATCCCGCTCAAGTCGTCGGGGACGGGCGCCAAAGCGTCCGGCAATTGATCGAAGAGGCCAACCAGGATCCGCGGCGCGGGGAGCATCACGCCACGGCGCTGAGCCGGATGCATCTTGACGAAGTCGCCGTTTCCGTTCTGGCTCAGCAGGGCCTAACTGAAGACGGCATTCCCGCGGCGGGGCAAAAAGTGCTCATTCGCCGCAACGCCAATCTGAGCACTGGGGGCACCGCCGTGGATGTGACCAGCGATGTCCATCCGGAGGTCGCCGCCCGTGCGATCGAGGCGGCGCGAGTTGTTGGTCTGGACATCGCCGGCGTTGACGTCGTGGCGAGCGACATATCCCTGCCGCTGGAGAGGCAGGGGGGCGCGGTGCTCGAAGTCAATGCCGCGCCGGGTTTGCGCATGCATCTCTCTCCCGCCTCAGGAACTCCCCGTCCGGTGGGCGAGGCCATCGTCGAGCTTCTCTACCCGCCCGGAAAAAACGGCCGTATCCCCGTGGTCGCGGTCACCGGCGTCAACGGCAAGACAACCACCACTCGTTTTATCTCTCATATCTTGCGCGGCACCGGAGCGCGCGTGGGCATGACCTGTACCGACGGAATCTTCATTGATGATCGGAGGATCGACCCAGGAGATTGCAGCGGCCCGCGAAGCGCCCGCGCCGTCTTGGCCAATCCGGTCGTGGAAATGGCCGTGCTGGAAACCGCACGAGGGGGAATTCTCCGGGAAGGACTGGGATTTGACCGGTGCGACGTCGCCGTCGTCACCAACATCGGGGAAGGAGACCACCTCGGACTTGCCGACATACATGACTTGGAGAAGCTCGCTCAGGTCAAACGTGTTCCGGTGGAGGCAGTGGCCCCCGAAGGCTTCGCTGTTCTCAACGCCGCCGATCCCCTGGTTGCGGCCATGGCCCAACGCTGCCCCGGATCGGTTCTCTTTTTTGCTGCGGACGCCAAACATCCCGTCATCGAACGGCACCGGCACGGGGGCGGCCGCGCCATTTTCATCCGCGAAGGCGTCATCACCCTCGCCGACGCCGAACAGGAACTGCCTCTCATCCGGGTGGACCGCGTTCCTCTGACTAGTCAAGGCCGTCTCGCTTTCCAGGTCGAGAATACGCTCGCGGCGATTGGCGCAGTCTGGGCTCTCGGAGTAGCCGCGCAGAACATTGTCAGTGGAGCGGAACAATTTGCTTCCACCTCGGATACCCTGCCAGGGCGCTTCAACCAGCTCGATTTCCGCGGCGCCACGGTGATCGTCGATTACGGCCACAACCCTTCCGCCCTCGCCGCCGTCATCGGGGCCCTTCCCCATTTCTCGCATACCCGGCGCCTGGCCGTCTACTCCACACCGGGCGACCGGCGCGACTGCGATATCGTCCGGCAGGGCGAGTTGCTCGGACATGCCTTTGACCACGTCATCCTCTATGAGGATCACTATCTGCGCGGGCGTCGCGAGAATGAGATCGTGGACCTCTTTCGCCAGGGCCTGAGCCGCACCCACCGGGTCAGCCGGATCGAAGCGGTCCGGGGATCGCTCTGCGCAGTGGAAAAGGCTCTCCGGGCCGCGAAAAGCGGCGATCTCGTTTTCATTCAAGCCGACGTGGTCGACGAAACAATTGATTTCGTGCGCGCGTTCTTGGCGAAAGAAACCCGCAGTCTGGAGACCTCCGTCTTGGGCGGTTACAGACAGGAAGCGCGCGTGCGATAGGCCGAGCGATTGCCTGTGTAAAAGAGACTGAGGCTGCCCAACCGGCGCCTTCCCCCCGGGGGGTCCTTGGCCGGTGCAGCCCGCATCTCGCGGCTTATCGCCGCAAGCCCGACCCGGTCCATTCCGTCCCGTATTCCTGATCCGGCCCGGTCGCCCAGTTGTAGTGATAGGCCCAGACCGTTTCTCCCGGGGGACAGGGCTCCACCGCCACTGGCCGGCGGATGTATTCTCCTTCCGGAACTCCCTCGTAGGCGTCCAGCAGGGGAAGCAGCTCTTCCGGCACTTCCCAAAGTTCTCCGGCCACGGCGTGACCCGGGGCGGCCTCGATGAGGCCCGGGAATCCGCCGCAATCCACCAGCGCAAAACGCGGTGCGGTGCGGACGGCTCCTCGAAACCGGGCGTCTTCTCCTAACAATCCATGGTGGGAATAGCCGCACCTAAGGGTTCCGTAGACGAAGAGGAGAGCGCGGGGCGTCATGCCTCAGAGCTGAGTTCGAGTCTTGTTTCTAGCCAGAGTGAGCTTTCCGCCGCGTCCCGAACCGCCGGAAGCCGCTGTGAAAGACCAAGGCCAGCACGAGCCCGCATTTCTCACACTCTTTCTGCTGCGGCGCGCTGCGCCCCATGGGGACTGCGTTGCGCTTGCCTCAGGCTTGAACAGGGTGGACTCACCCAGCCCTGCGCCTTCGGCTTCGCGCGCCTGGTCCGCACGGGGCTCGCGGGCCTCTTGACGAAACAGTGTGATAGATGCGGGCTAGCCCGTTGACAACCTCCATCCCGCCATGGTCAATGGCCCATGGCGGTGCGGAAGCTTTACTTGCTCGACGGAATGGCCCTGGTCTACCGCGCCTATTTCGCTCTGATCCGCAACCCTGTAAAGACGTCTTCCGGGTTCAACAGCTCCGCCATCTACGTCTTCGCCAACACGCTCCTGGACATCCTCGAGCGACACAAGCCCACGCACATCGCGGTCGCCTTCGACACGGCGGCCCCCACGCCGAGACACCGGGAGTTTCCCGCCTACAAAGCCCAGCGGGAAGCGATGCCGGAGGAACTCGCCGTCTCCATTCCCCATGTCAAACGCTTTGCCCAGGCCCTGCGCATCCCCGTCATCGAAGAGGACGGGTACGAAGCCGACGACCTCATTGGGACCCTGGCTCACCGGGCCGCAGCAACGGGTGAATACGAAACCTTCATGGTCACCCCTGACAAGGACTTCGCGCAGCTCGTCGGTCCTACGACGCGCATCTACAAACCGGGCCGTCAGGGGGGTGAAGAGGAAATCCTCGGTCCCGCTGAAGTCTGCGCGAAATGGGAAATCGATCGCCCCGAGCAAGTCATCGACATCCTTGGCCTCTGGGGAGACGCCTCTGACAATATCCCCGGCATACCCGGGATCGGCGAGAAGACCGCGCGCAAGCTCGTGCAGCAATACGACGATCTCGAAGGCGTCCTCGGGCACGCCCATGATCTTAAGGGGAAACAAAAGGAGAACGTCCTGGCTTACGCAGACCAGGCGCGTCTCTCCAAGCGTTTGGCCACCATTCTCGTCGATGCGCCGATCGCCTTCGATCTTGAGGAGCTGGCGCTTCAGGAACCGGACCGCGACCATTTGCGCTCTTTTCTCACCGAGTTCGAGTTCAACGCCCTGGGACGACGCCTTTTCGGGGACGATTTCAAAGCCGGCCGGGGCGCCGCCACAAGCACCGGCCTCCAGGGCGTCCTCTTCGCCGAGCTGCGTAACCTCCGCAATACCCGGCACTCCTACCGCCGCATCCCGGCAGCCGATGCCGCCGGACGGGCGGAACTCGTCCAGCGCTTGCTCGGCGCCGATCGTTTCGCCTTCGACACGGAAACCGCTTCACTCGATCCCCAAACGGGACGGTTCCTGGGTTTCTCCCTGTGCTGGATGGAAGGCGAAGCTTGTTATGTGGAGCTGCCGGAAGACCCGAAAGCTTGCGCCTCCGTTCTGCGCGAATTCGCTCCCGTCTGGGAGGATCCCAGCAAGCAGATGATCGGGCATAACCTCAAATTCGATCTCCGGGTTCTGCTCTGCAACGAAGTGCGCGTCCGCAACCGCTGCTTTGACACCATGCTCGCCCATTCTTTGGTCGCGCCCGACCAGCGCCATCGCCTGGATTATCTGGCGGAGTCCCTTCTCGGCTACACCCCGATTCCCATTTCCTCGCTCATCGGCGAACGCGGGAAAGAGCAGTGCAGCATGGAGGACGCCGCTCGCAAGGATCCAGAGGCGGTCGCAGAATACGCTGCCGAAGATGCCGATGTCGCCTGGCGCATCGCAGCCAAAATCGAGCCGCGCCTTTCCGAGAGCGGTCAGGAGCGAGTCTTGTGCGACATCGAACTGCCTCTGCTCCCGGTCCTTGCGGGAATGGAGCATGAAGGGATCGCCGTCGATACCGCCGCTCTTGCGGAAGTGGGCCGGATCCTGACCAACCGAGCCGGGGCCTTGCGCAACCAAATCCTGGAACTCGCCGGAGTCGATTTCAATCTCGACTCTCCGCGACAGTTAGGGGAGGTGCTCTTCGACCGCTTGGCCCTCGCCGAAAAGCCGAAAAAAACAAAGACCGGCCAATACGCCACCAACGAACAAGTCCTGACCACCCTCGCATCCCGTCACGCGATTGTTCAGTACATCCTGGATTACCGCGAAGCCACCAAACTCAAAAACACCTACGTCGATACGTTGCCGGTTCAAGTTTCCCCGCGGAGCGGCCGCATTCACACCACCTTCCAACAGCTCATGACCGCCACGGGGCGGCTTGCCTCGCACGATCCGAATTTGCAGAATATTCCCATCCGCACGGAGGCCGGCCGAGAAATCCGCCGGGCCTTCGTCCCTCGCGGTCCCGGCTGGTTGCTCTTGTCGGCCGACTATTCCCAGATCGAGTTGCGGGTGATGGCTTCGCTCAGCGGAGACACGGCGCTCTGCCAAGCATTCGAGAACCATCTCGATATTCACGCCTCCACTGCCGCGGCTGTGTATGGCGTCGGCTTGGACGACGTCCTTCCCGAGATGCGGCGCACCGCCAAGATGGTCAACTTCGGAATCATCTACGGCATCTCAGCTTTTGGACTTGCCCAAAGGCTCGGTATTCCTCGCGGGGACGCCGCCGCAATCATCGACGCCTATTTCCGGCGCTTTCCAGGCGTCAAACGGTTCATGGAGGAAACGGTCGCCCGGGCGCGGGAATGCGGTTACGTGGAAACCGTTTCGGGCCGCCGCCGCTTCCTCCCGGACATCAACTCGAAAAACGGCAACCTTCGATCCGCTGCGGAGAGAACAGCCATCAACACCCCAATTCAGGGCGCCGCTGCGGACATGATCAAACTGGCCATGATCCGCGTCGCCGCCGCGTTCGAGGAGCGGAACTTCCGCAGCCGCATGATCTTGCAAGTTCACGATGAGCTTGTCTTCGATGTGGTGGAGGAAGAGCGAGAGGGGGTGGCCGCCGTCGTGGAGGAAGAGATGCGCACAGCCTTGCCGCTGAAGACGCCAGTCGTCGTGGACACTGGATTTGGAAGGAACTGGCTTGAGGCGCATTAACTCCAATGCCTTTAGGGATTGAAGAGCAGGGGTTCCGCCTTCAGGGCGTGTTGATTTATTCGGATTGGAAACATTGTCCCTGACGGGAACTGGTGAATCCCTGACATCTACAAGTCTCAGAACTCCTGATCTCAGGGAAGCGTCATGAGCCGCCATTCAGGGAACGGGAAAGGAATCTCAGAACTCCTGATCTCGAGGAATTTGGATGAGTTGGAAGGGTATGTGGCGCGGGCACTCCTGCCCGCGAACTCTTCAGGTTCCATCGGCGGACAGGAGTGTCCGCCCCACAAGTAGGGCGTCATCTGCCGAGATGCGGTCTCGCTTCGGCTCAGCGATTTTCCTCCCTGTCCAT
>JBGTBW010000082.1:0-2433 GCA_041749135.1 Verrucomicrobiales bacterium | reverse complement strand
CCCAGCCCTCCGGGCCATCACCAACGATGGCTGCTCGCCGGGCGACCTGAGCGACTCGTCCGGATTCCACTGCCCCCGCGCCGTGTCCCGGCGCCTCCGCTGCCTCAGTTCCCCGGCGCCTCAGCTGCCCTGCCGCCGGCCCGCCCTGCCGCGACCTCCCATGGTGGATCCTCGGACGCTTACGTTTGCTCTTTACCTCCTTAAGGAAGAGCACTACGTCGGGTTTGGTATCTCTGTTGTTATTGGAGTTTTCGTTCTGTTGGTTTATTTGAGTGCAGGATGATCGTGCCAGATTTGGAAGAAGGGGCTAGTGGGTATGAAGGGCGCAGAATGCTGCAAACGGCAACAGGTGTGGGGCTTCGCCATGGGCATGCTGTTCGCTCTAGGTATTTAGCGCCCCTGTCGTGACGCTCAGGAGAGGGGTTCCCGATCTAGTAGTTGGCAAAGAAGCTCGCACTCTTCTCGGGTGAATACCCCCGCCTGTCGTAGAGCTTGGTGGTGGATGGGTCTGCGTGGCCGGCCGCCCGCTGAACGTCCTCAAGAGGCGAGCCGTTATCAAGCGCCGTGGTTATGAAGGTCGCCCGCATCGAGTGGGCGGAATACCTGGTGCCGCCCTTACCGGTACCGGTTTGCTTGACGTAGCGCTTGACGATCCGGTCTATGGTGTCGGGGTCAAGATGCCGGCTGGGTTCCTTGGCATGCCGGTTGTGCCGGGTCGGCAGGAAAAGGGGAGCGTCCGGGTCGAGGCCGTGGCCTGCGGCGTCTAGGTAATCCTGAATGCGCTGGGCGCAGTTCTGGTGGATGGCAAGGGAGCCCTTCTTTCCGCCTTTTCTCAGAATGCGAAGCGAGGCGTAGCCGCGGTCCGTGTAGAAATCCTCGACAGAGAGATGCGCTATCTCAGAGCGCCTCAACCCCGCCTGGAAACCAACGGAGAGAAGCGCTCGGTCACGCAAGCCGACAAGGGCCTCAGGGTCTGGAGCATCGAGGAGCTTGCGCGCTTCCTCGCGCGAGAAGGCGGGTGTCGACCCTTCTGAGCGGTTTACAGATGGCCGGGAAATGTCGGTTGCCGGGTTCTTCTCCATGTAGCCGTGCCGGATGAGGTGCCGGAAAAGACTTGAGAGCGCGGCGAGGCGGCGCCTGACGGTCGAATTCTCAAGCCCTTCGGTTTCTCGCATGTGGCGCTCCCAGAAAATGACCTCGCGGTGGGTGCAGGAGCGAAGCTCCTGGGTGGAGCGGATGCCAAGAGTTTCCATGAAGGCCCGCACGTCGGTTCTGTAGGCGCGCCGGGTGCGCTCGGACTTCTAGGAGGCAAGCCAGACGGCTTCCTCAGGGATGTGGGAGAGAAGTCCGGGAAGCAGAATCGTCTGTGGTCGAAGATAGCGGAGCGCTTGGAGTGGAGGAGCGGGCAGGTGGCGTTCAGTCTCCAGGGAAACGGGATTGCGGCGTGAGGGGCGCAAGAGAGGTGGGAGCCCGCAACAGGTGTAGGGATCCGCAAGGGGGTCGCGGGCCTCATTTTTATGGGGAACCTCGGGCAAAGAGGGTGAGTCCAAAGTTCCCGGGCAGGGAGGTGAAACCGGCTCGCAACTTGGGAGCCAGTGAGAAAGTGGGGGGGCTAATCCTCGGGCAGACCCAAACGCGAGCATGTTTGTTTAAGGAAATCCACCTGGACACTGAGGTGCTCAATCTTGGAATGAAGGCGGGTGCGCTCGCGTTTCAGCTCCTCTTCTGCCACTGCCGCCTCATCTGCGGAGAAGATCAGACTGGCCCCCTCCAGCATCGTCTCCTTCCATTCCGAGACCTGGACAGGATGCAGATCAAACTCCTTGGCGATCTGCTGGATGGTCTTCTCTCCCTGGAGGGCCTCGAGGGCCACCCGGGCTTTGAATTCGGGCTTGTGTCTTCTTCTTTTCGCTTTCATCGGGTCTTTGGCTCTTCAGCTTCCGCGATCCGGCTCCCCACTTCTCAAGAACTTAGCTTAACCTCTGGCCCGGTTTTTCGGTTATTCGCAGAATTTCTTGGGATTTTGTGCTTGGCCGGAAACAGCCTTACGCCGCCGGGCGGAGGTGGGTCAAGGCAAAATCCGGCATAACTCGCATCGGGCAAGCCGATGCTCGGCCTTCGGCACTTATTCCGTTTTTGCCTTGACCCACCTCGCCGGGCGGCAAGGGGACCTTTAGGGGCTTTTGTGCTGCAAAAGCCCTCGGGCAAGAAGCTTCGCTATGGAAGCCTGCGCTGGGATGGAGCATGCTCAGGGGATGAGAATTGCTGATTTGGAAAGGATGTTGGATCTCCGGGAACCCTGGAAACTCGCCTCGACGGAGGTCGACCATGAGAAGCGGAAAGTTTTGCTGCGTGTGAGCTGCGCTGCTACCCTCTGGGGCGATGCGGAGAGCGGCCAGCGTCTGCACATTCACAGTTGGGAGACACGCAGAT
>JBGTBW010000081.1:0-9970 GCA_041749135.1 Verrucomicrobiales bacterium | reverse complement strand
CCGGGCGCACCCGGTGCAGTGGAGGAATCAAGCCGCGGCATTTGGGCTGCTGCCATCCTGTTTCGCTGATCCCCAAGTGTTCGCTTGCAAGTGCGGGGATTCTAAGGTTTGCCGGATCCCACGCCTCAGGCACGCTGGAATTGGTCGCGCACCCTCGCGTGGGAACCACCGCCCGCGCTCCTCGCCTTCGGTGAAGGCTAGGCTTCATCCATGGCGCATCGGCGGGTTTCGCGGAACTCACTCCCCAGGCCGGCCGCACGGTCCTCCGGGGGAGCCTGGCGCCTTCGGTTGGCCGTTTTGGTGTCGCAGGTGCGACACGAAACGTGACACGTACCCGGCGGAGCCCTGGGAATCGATGTTCCGCCTGGCCCGGAGGCCAACGCAACGGCGCGTTCTTTGTCGCAGGTGCGACACGAAACGGGACACGGACCCGGCGGAGCCCTGGGAATCGAGTGCTCCGCCTGGCCCGGAGCCCAACGCAACGGCGCGTTTTTTGTCGCAGGTGCGACATGAAACCTGACACGAACCCGGCGTAGCCCTGGGAATCGAGTGCTCCGCCTGGCCCGGAGCCCAACGCAACGGCGCGTTTTCTGTCGCAGGTGCGACACGAAACGCGACACGTACCCCGCGGAGCCCTGGGAATCGAGTGCCCCGCCTGGCCCGGAGCCCAACGCAACGGCGCGTTTTTTGTCGCAGGTGCGACACGAAACGCGACACGGACCCGGTGGAGCCCTGGGAATTGAGTCCTCCACCTGGCCCGGAGCCCCACGCAACGGCGCGTTTTCTGTCGCAGGTGCGACACGAAACGTGACACGAACCCGGCGGAGCCCTGGGAATCGAGTGCTCCGCCTGGCCCGGAGTCCCACGCAACGGCGCGTTTTTGTCGCAGGTGCGACACGAAACGTGACACGAACCCCGCGGAGCCCTGGGAATTGAGTCCTCCACTTGGCCCGGAGCCCAACGCAACGGCGCGCTTTTTTGTCGCAGGTGCGACACGAAGCCGTCGTGGGGGCAGGGAAAGGCCCGTGCGGGCGCCACGGGACTTCATTGATGAGCCAGATGCACAGTCTCAGCCTCTCTCCACCTCCGTGCATGTGCCTTCGGCTGCAAAGTCCAACGCGGCGAAGCGCGCAAGCCCGGGTCGATCTTGTCCGCCAAATGACGCCCCTGCGCGTCAACAAGATGCCGCCAAACAGCCGCCAAACTGGATTTTCAGCCCGCATGGCATTCAGGATGCCCGCTCTGTTGCAGAACGGACTCTTAGCGCACAGCCGCGATCGCTTCTCGATGCCCGAGGGCTATTACCGCGTGGAGAGCATCTTCTTGGTGCTGGCTTTCATGGCGCTGGCCCGCATCCCTTCTCTGGAGGCTCTGCGCTATGAAGCTCCAGGGGAATGGGGCAAGCTCATGGGGCTGGACCGTATTCCGGAAGTGCGCACGCTGCGGGCCATGCTCAGTGCTCTGTGCTCGCAGAAAGGGCAGGCGGCGCTCCTGGAGCGGGAGGCTGGCCAAAGAATGGATGGAAGGGCAGGAGAGCGGGAGCGCCGGGGCGTATTACGCCGATGGTCACGTGCGGGTCTATCATGGTTCTCTGACCAAGTTGCCGCGCCGCGAAAGGGGCCGGCTTTTCCCGCACTCCGCCCATGAATCCGGCGACAACGACGAAGCTCCTTCGCCGGATCACTCACTTCATCACCCCTCACCTCCGCCGGGCCAATCAGTATCCGGTGGCGACCTCGAAGATACCCTCAATCTCCACGGCAATGTTTCCCGGCAACGATCCCATACCTACAGCGCTTCGGGCTCCTATTCCATGATCCGCACCAAAGGCTTCAGCGAAAAGTTCGCTGAAGCCGTTAATGACCTCAGGGTGATCGGTGAAGTCCGGCGTGCAATTAACCATCCCCAATATCTTGATCACGCGCTTGACCTGATCGAGCGCTCCGAGCTGCGAGCGTAAGCTGGCCAAAATGGCCAATCCGGTCTGTTGCGCCGCGGCCTTCCCGTCTTCCAGGCTCATATTCTCACCCACTCTCCCACAGATCAGAGTTCCGTCCGCACGCAGGGGGCCGTGACCCGAGACATAGGCGAGATTGCCCACCAAAACCACAGGCTTGTAGACGCCTGCCGGTTTGGGAGGCGGCGGCAAGTCTAGCCCCAGCAATTTGATTTTGTATTCGATGCTCATGACTGACGGAAAAGAGCATTCTGCTGAAAAGCCCTCGCTACTGTAAACCTCAATCCTCTCTGGCCCGCGAGACGATCTCTTGAAAAGTGGCCAGCGCTTCCTCGTATTCCGCCATCGAAGCTGCATCCAAGATGCCGCGGCTCCGCAAATTCCGCCCTTGAAACACTCGGATTGTTTGACATCAGCGCTGCCCACTGCGCCTGCGTCGCTGGAGCCCCGTGGCTTTTCACGGCGCACTGAGAAATTCGGGCCGGCATCCGCTTCACCGCAAACTCCCGTCCGGCGGAACGGCAAAGCTTCCGGGGAAAGGCTCGGCCACCCGGCGCCTGCCCCGGTCCCCTCCTGACCACGGCGCGTATCCCGGCTCGTGAAACAAGGCAACCCCGATGACCCCCACGTTGCGGGTGTCGCCGTGCCGCTGCGCCGCATAAGAGTCACTCACTGACGAAAACCGAAAACCGGCCACCTCGTCCATGCTCGTTCGGAAGCCCGCAATCTCCAACGTCCCTCCGGCGTCCACCAAATAGCCGCGCTTCCGATAAGAGGCCGGCCGTCCGTCAATCACGTCGAGGCCGTCCACCGAGACTACCAATTCCAACGCCGCTCCCGTCCGGTTGCGCAGCACCACCCGGTAGGGCGCCCCAGGCGTCCCCACCACCACCGCCCGGTCGCCATCGCGAAAAGCCGGATACCACCTTCCAAAACGGTCCTTCAACCCGGCTTCCAACGCTCCCCCCGCCAGGCGAAAGCTCGAGCGTGAACTCACACGCGATCCCCCCAAGCTGCGCGACAGCGCCCGCGCGCCCGCCGCGTCGTCGTAGTGGAAACTCGCCGCCGCCCACGGTTCATTGCCGCCAGCGCGATCGAACGAGCCCCAGCGCATCCCCGCTCGCACCGGATCGCCCCATCCCGTGGCCAAGCCGGGACGCTCCGCAGCATAAGAAGCCCGCGCCGAGGGCGCGACGGATTCCGCCGCCGGACCGGAGTAATCCATCTGAGGGACTTGAGCGCACTGCCCGAGCAAGAACACAGCAGCCAAGGCCAGGGGCACTGCCACGAACCGGCAGACCAAGGAAAGCGGCAGCAGGCCGCGACGGGCGTGAATCCAGGAAAACCCATTTCTCATAGTGCTGGAAAATCTGCAATCTGGGCGTTGACCCGTCAACAAAAATGCTGAAAAATCTGCATACACACTCCTGTCAATCGTCCAATCGTCCTCTCATCCAATTTTCCCCTTGCTTCCACTTATTCCCTGCTGTAAAAACTGCATATGAATCCCGCTCTGCCGGCGCGGCTCAGCCGCCGCGAACGCGAAGTCATGGAAGTCCTCTACCGCCTCGGTCAAGCCTCCGCCGCCGATGTCCAATCCCGGCTCCCCGGCCCCCCAAGCTACTCCGCCGTTCGCGCCATCCTCAGCGTCCTCGAAGACAAAGGCCACCTCAAACACCACCGCGTCCATCGCCGCTTCGTTTACCTCCCCACAGAATCTCCCAAACGCGCTAAACGCAGCGCCATCCGTCGCCTCCTCGCTACCTTCTTCGACGATTCCCCTGAAAAACTCGTGGCTTCCCTGCTGGATCCCTCCGAAAGCAACCTGTCCCCCGCCGAAATCGAGCGCGTCCGCCACGTCCTCGAATCCCAAGCCAGCTCCAGCCCCGCCGCGCCTCACTCAACACCCCGGTGATGACTCCCCTCTTCGCCCTCCTGGCGTCTGGAATCGCCGGAGCGGGACTCGCGGTCGCCGGTCTGCGCCCGCTCGAACGCCGTTTCCCTGGCACAGCCGCCCTCTTGCCCCCGTTTCTAGCCCTGTTCCTTCTCTCGCTGCCCCTCGTGCCCGCCCTCCCCGCCTGGACTTCTCTCTCAGCCGCTTTCCACGCACAAACCCTCATCGAAACAGGCGCTTCCGCCTGGCCAGTCCAGGCGTTGGCTGCCGCCTGGTTTGCTGCATCCGCCCTGCTCGCTCTCCGACTCGTTCGCCGCGCCCTCCGGGTCCGGCAGCTCAGCCGGGAACCCTTTTCCCTGCCACTGCACGATCCTCGCATTCTCCAAATCGCCGGCGCATGCGCCCACCAACTCGGCCTGCGCCACGCTCCCCGCCTGCGTTGGCTGCCGGACGATCTGTCGCCCTTCGTCGCCGGTGTTTTCCGGCAGACCGTCTATCTCCCTCGCAGCGCCCGGGATTGGCCGTCCGAGAAATGCCGGATGATCCTCTTGCATGAGTTGAGTCACGTCCGGCGCCGGGATCCCGCAGCGAAACTCCTTCTCGAGGTGCTTCTCGTCGTCCATTGGTGCAACCCCTTCGTTTGGATTCTACGCCGCAGCTTTCTCGCCGCCTGCGAAGACGCCTGCGATCGCCGGGTCCTCGCCGCCGGATTCCCCGCCGCCCGCTATGCGGGCTGCCTCATTGATTTGGCGTCGGGAAAGCCTGATGCCCCAGCCCTCCACGCCGCTCTGGGAAGCCGGTCAAACCTGGTCTCCCGCATCCGCCGGATCTTGAGTCATCCCGCAGAAAATCTCGGCCGGGGCCGGCGGTCCCACCAAGCGCTGGCGATCCTGCTTTTCCTCACCTTGGTCACCGTGACCTTGGCCTGCCGCGATTGGCTCGATCCAGGACAACAGACCCCGCCGCCCTCTCCCTCCTTGCGCGAAGCCGAAGTCATTCTGCGCTTGTCAGCAGATCCCTTCCCCGGCAATTCCAGATCCTGATCTCAAACCTTGCCATTCGCGGCAGCGGCCTTCAAGGGCGTGGATTTATTCGGTGATGCCCGGAGTCCCCCACCCTCCACCGCCAGGCGTTTCCAGGATCAGACTGTCCCCCCGCTGCGCCTCCCAGACCGCCAAGGATCCTAACTCGACCCGCGATCCATCGGGGCGCTGGATCCACTGCGCGCCCGCTAGTCCAGATTCCCCGCCCTCTCCTCCCAGCGGACCTTCCTTCCGGTGCTGAGTGAGCAATGACAAGGTTGCCGGCTCCAAAAACGCAATCTCCCGGACCAACCCGTCGCCGCCCCTCCACTTGCCCGCTCCACCCGAATTCCGGCGCAGCGCAAACCTCTTCAAACGCACCGGATAACGCCGTTCCAGGATCTCCGGGTCCGTGATCGCCGTGTTCGTCATGTGCGAATGCACTCCGCTGCATCCGTCAAAGCCAGGTCCAGCCCCTGTTCCCCCGCCAACGGTCTCGTAATAGCCAAACCCTACACCGCCAAAAACCACATTGTTCATGGTCCCCTGACTTCCAGCCATGACCCCAAAAGGCCGCAACAAGGCCTCGACCAACCGTTGACTCGTCTCGACGTTGCCGCCGGACACCGCAGGACAGCTCTCGGGCGGACCATCAAAACCCGGATTCAAAAAGCAGCGGGGAAGGCGCAAGTGCACCGCTTCCATCAGTCCTTCGTTGAGCGGCAGATCCTGCCGGGATAGCAGGCGCAAAACATAAACCACCGCACTGCGCACGATCGCCGCCGTTGCGTTGAGATTTCCGGCATGCCGCGGATCGGTTCCCTCGAAATCCAAGGTCAGTCGTCCCCCACTCTGGAAAACACGGATGCGGATGGCCGTTCCGTCATCCAAACGCTCCTCGACGCGGACGGGCCGCTCGGAAAAACCCTTGGCGACTGTCCCGGCAGCTTCAGCCGCGAGGCTCCGGAGATCATCCATCCGTCGCGCCACTTCCTCGGAACCAAACACCGTGCACCATTCCCGCAGCAGTTTCTCACCCACACGATTCGCCGCCGCCTGGGCCTCCAAGTCGGCCAGGTTCTCCTCAGGATTCCGGGAGGGAAACCGCCCGCCGCGCAGAAGGTCTCGCAATCGCTCAAAGCGGGGTTCTCCACCTTCAAAAAGCTTCACGGGAGCAAGCACGACGCCCTCTTCCTCAAGACTGCGCGCATCCGGAGCCATCGAGCCCGGCCGGATCCCGCCGATCTCGGCGTGATGGGCCCGATTGGCCACGTACCCGAGCAGGGTCCCTCTATCCACCGCGAAAACCGGCGTCACCACCGTCACGTCCGGCAAATGCGATCCTCCGAAGCCCGGGTGGTTGGTCGCCACCACGTCCCCCGGAGCCAACTTCACCGCTTTTGCCACTTCCCGGACGCAGAGGCCCATCGCCCCAAGATGCACCGGTATATGAGGAGCATTGGCCACCAGCCGTCCTTTCCGGTCCAGCAGGCAACAGGAGAAATCGAGACGCTCCCGGACGTTTGTCGAGAGCGCTGTCCGCCTCAACTGTTCCCCCATCAGAGAAACCCCATGGCGAAACCGTTGCGTAAAAAGTTCCGCAGCCACCTTCTCCTGTTGATGATGTGAGGTCAGGCTCTGAGCATTCCGCACCGGCGGAGAACCCGTGCAATCCCTCTCCGGTTCCATAAGCAGCGAGCCCCTCTCCCCAACCCGCGCCTCCCATCCCGGTTCCAAGAAAAAGCTGCTGTGGGCATCAAAAAAATGCGCCGGCCCCATCACCCGGCCGCCGTAAAGCCTTTCATCGCGCCAGAACACCGGCGTAAGCCGCCGCTCGCCCTCGTGCCAGGTATCCAGAAAACCCGTTGGATCACACTCCGGGCCGGTCTCGCGGAAGGTCTCCATTTTCCTCGATTCCGGATACGCTGCCGCCCGAAGCCGAAGACTTACCAGTTCGATCGCTCTTCCCTTGGGATCGTATCCGAACTGTTGGGCGTAGCCCTCCCGGAAGTCCCGCACCAAATCCACGCTTTCCACCCAGCGCACGGTCAAAGGCGTCTCGTGCCCAGCGACACGAACCTCAGCCACTCCCTCGAACTGCGCCGCCTCCACATCCTCACCTGCCCGGCGCAGTCCCGAAACTGCCTCGTCCTTCAATTCTTGCCATTCCTTTCCCAAGCTCTCACCCGAAGTGATCTGGCGCAGGACTTGCCGCTCGGCAAACTGCTCCACCGGGGCGCGCTCCAACCCTCGGGCGCTCAGAACGCCTGCCTCGGCAGGAGCCAAAACTCGCCGGATCCCCAACAGCCGCGCCACCGCACAGCCATGCAGACCGGCGGCTCCCCCGAAGACCACCAGTCCAAATTCCGTGGGATCCAGTCCTTCCCGGACGCTGACGCACTGGATTGCGCTCGCCATCCGCTCATTGGCGATTTGAAGAAACCCCCCGAGAAAATCCTCACGCCTGCGCGCGTCCAGCCCGTTTTGGTTTAAGAAATCCGTAAAAGCTTTCTCAGAATCTCTAATGCGAAGCGGTATAGGAAACCTCGTGATGTCGATCCTGCCCAACAGCAGATGCACATCCGTGAGCGTCAGCGGTCCGCCCAATCCGTAACAAGCCGGACCGGGATTCGCTCCGGCGCTATCCGGTCCCACCGTCAGCTTCCCCTGATTGTATCCGCACAGGGATCCCCCACCGGATGCCACGGTTTCGATTCGCAACGCCGGGGCCAGCAATCGCGCGTTGCCCACACGTTGGTCGAAGCGAAAATCATATCCTCCGTCGTATCGGGAGACGTCGGTGCTCGTGCCGCCCATGTCGAAGGCCAGGATTCGTGTCCAACCCAGGCTTTGTCCCGCAGCCACCGCTCCCATCACGCCGCCTGCCGGACCACTCAAAAGACTGTCCTTGGCGCGATAGCGCTTTCGGGGAAGCAGTCCGCCGCTGCTCGCCATCAAAGTGAGCGTCCCCAGGCCCATACCGCTCTCGATCCGGGAAAGATACTCTTCCATCACCGGCTCGAGGCAGGCATTGACCAAGGCCGTCTCGCTCCGGTGGAGATAGCGGACAAAAGGACACAGCTCGCTGGCGATCGAAACGCGCAGCCAACCTGCGGCACGCAGCCGCTCCGCCACCGGCGTTTCGTGGCTGGCGTTGAGATCACTGTGTAAGAGCGAGACCGCGGCGGACCAATCTCCCCTCGGTTTTACTCCCTTCCCCGCCTCCCCTCCCATCTGCGCCAGATCATTGTCCAGCGATTCCCAATCCACCGGTTCGATCTCCCGGCCGCTGGCGTCGAGCCTGCCGCCCACTTCAATCACACGCGCGTGCAGGGGTTCCGGCCGGCGCGGCTGCAGAGCAAAGAGATCCGGGCGGGTCTGATCCCCAATCCGCAACAAATCCCGGAAACCCCGGGTGACGAAGAAGACCACCTTCGCCGTCTTACCCTCCAGCAAGGCGTTGGTCGCGCGCGTGGTGGCCAGCCGCAACTCGAGGTCCGGCAAGGCCGCTGCCAGCGGTGTTGCCGTCAAAAGATGACAGCCCACCAAGGGCGCTTCCTTGCCGCTGAAGATCTGGAGGACGTCCCCCGTCGCCTCCGCCGGTCCGCCCTCCCACTCCACCTCCAGGAGGGGTCCATCTTCCCATTGACCGGTCACCCGGCCGGAGCCTTGATCCGCGGAGCCGGCGACTTCGGCGCCCACCAGAAAACCAGCCACGTTAGGGAGATGCCACCGGACCCGCACACGCCGGCCTCCACCCGCTGAACTCTGCACTTCCAACCGGAAATCTCCGGTTGAGAGCACTTTCACCCAACGCTCGCGTCCATCCGGAGCGATCCCAAGGCAATCCGTAAAGGTGCCTCCCGTGTCGGCAAACACGCGCCATCCGGATTTCCCCCTCGGAGCCATGGAGATCTCCGGACCGGACCGCGGTCAAACCGGAATGGCCGCTCCTGTTTGCTTAGCCCGCATTTCTTATACCGTTTCGTCGCGAGGCGCTGCGAACCCCTTACTGCCAAGGCCGCGCGCCGCCGAGGGCGCAGGGCTGGGTGAGCACATCCTGTTCAAGCCCGAGGCAAGCAGAACGTAGGCAGGATGGGGTGCAGCGCGCCACAGCAGAGAGGGTAAGAGAAATGTGGGCTAGGAAGCTTTCTCCGGCCGCCGGAAATTCTGGTAGCGCTGGTTGAACTTGTCGATCCGTCCGGCCGTGTCCAAGAGCCGCTTCTCACCCGTGTAAAAGGGATGAGAATCCGCAGTGATCGAGCAGGACACCACGAAGAACTCTTCGCCCTCGATGGTCTCCCTGCGCTCGGAACGCATCGTCGAACGCGTAAAATAGCGCTTGCCCGTGTTGAGGTCCTCAAAACACACCGGATGCAGGGGAGGATGAATGTCTGCTTTCATGGCGCCGTTTTTCCTTAGCTCTTCGCTTAGAGCCGCCGCTTATAGCCCGGATCGGCGGTTTTTCCAGCGAAAATGCCAATAATAAGTTTAACCCGGATTTCTCATACTGTTTCGTCGCGAGGGGGCCGGCGGCGCCCCTTTGCTGCCAAGGCCGCGCGCAGGCGAAGGCGCAGAGCTGGGAGAGTCCACCCTGTTCAAGCCTGAGGCAAGCGCAAGTGGAGGATCAAGCCGCGGCACTTGGACTGCTGCCATCCTGGTTGGTTGATCCCCATGTGTTCGCTCGCAAGAGCGGGGATCCTAAGGTTTTTTTTGCAGGATCCCACGCCTCAGGCACGCTGGAATGCTTGCGCAGTCTCGCGTGGGATCCGCCGCCCGCGCTCCTCGCCTTCGGTGAAGACTGGGCTTCATCCATGGCGCACCGGCGGGTTTCGCGGAACTCACTCGCCAGGCCGGCCGCACGGTCGACCGGGGGAGCCTGGCGCCTTCGGTTGGCCGTTTGGGTGTCGCAGGTGCGACACGAAACGCGACACGGACCCGGCGGAGCTTCAGAACTCCTGACCTATCGAGGAAGATAATGGATACAGGGGAATAAGTGTGAGCCAAAGCGAGACCGCCACTCCGTGAATGACACTCTATTTGTGGGGCGGACACTCTTGTCCGCCGAGTGAGCCTAGAAAGTTCGCGGGCAGGAGT
>JBGTBW010000080.1:0-7161 GCA_041749135.1 Verrucomicrobiales bacterium | reverse complement strand
GGTTCCGCCGATGGCGGCATCCGTCAGGCGAAGAGCGCCCGCCTGAACTCCGGCTGCGCCCGCTACAGTCGTGGCAATGGACGACCCATCGCCGAGATCTGTGGCGCCGTCGGCATACCCATCAAAATTCTGGCTGTAGCTTGCCGGAGGAATGAAGAGGGTCCCATCGGGATTCTTCGCCAGCCAGGGATAGCGCGTCGATATGCGCAGCCACGTGGCTGAGCCGTCGGCTCCGTCCGTCCGGTCGCCCGTCGGGCCCACTGGCGTCAATGCCAAATCCACCACATCCGAAGGGCTCAAAAGGGCGAAGTAGACTCCCGTATGCCCCACGATGTCATTGCCCGCGATTGCAGCGGCGTCCACCAGTTCACCATTGATGTGCAGCGATCCCGTCGTGCCGCTTCCGCTTGGATTGCTCTTGTGCACGTGCCAGATGATCGATACGGCCGTCGGACCGCTCAGCACTGAGCCCGGATCCCAGCGGCGAATGGCCCAATGCTCATCGCCATTGTTCGTCCCGTTCGGATGCCCTCCTTCAGAACCGAGTTCGGTCCAGGGCGGATTCACCCCGCCAGGATTATCCCAGATTGTGCCGTTCCACCATTCCGCCGGGAAAGGAATGAACTCCGCCGCGGGGTCGTAGTCATCGCCCCCGCCATCCGCGGTGTAATTCCGGTAACCATGGGTCCATCCGTCCTGACCTTGCACTCCGGAGAACTGGGCAATCGAATTGGCGATCTCCGCAGTAAAGAGGTTGTCGTTCGCATCGAGCGGATCGGTTGCCAAACTCACCTCTTGTCCGTCCGAAAAGCCGTCTCCGTCGGTATCGCGATTGAGTGGATCGGTGCCCAGTATGGCAACCTCAGTGCCGTCGCTGAGGCCATCTCCGTCGGTGTCGGCCACCAAGGGATTGGTCCCGTGAGTGTTGACCTCTGCTCCATCGGTCAAGCCGTCCCCGTCCGTGTCCGGATTGTTGGGATCCGTTCCCAGGAGGATCTCCTGCTGGTTGGTCAAGCCGTCGCCGTCATCGTCCGCGTCTCCCTCGGAAGCAAGCGCGATGATGCGCATGGAAAAGAAACTCCCGTCGCACCCGTCCCCCCTGTCTCCGTCCGATCCTTCCGGTGTCAAGGCCAGGTCGAAGACATCGCCAGGAGCAAGCTCAGTCTCAACTTCCGCCATCGATCCCACCGCATCGTTGCCCACGGTCAACGAATCGATCTGAACTCCATTGCGATGCAGCGAAACCGTGGTGCCCGTTCCGCAACCGGTGTTCTCGGCCCGGAGCGCGTATTCAATGAGTCCATCGACGGCCAGGGGCAGCTCATCGGCCACCCAGCGCCGGATGGCCCACTGTTCCCCCGGAGGCGTGTTGTTGGGCCCGTTGGGGTGGGCCGACTCCGGGGCGAGCGTCGTCCAGGGCACGTCGCCGCCCGGAAAGTCCCAAGCGCTGCCGTTCCACCAGTCCTGCGGGAACGGCACGAAGTCCGCAACCGGATCGTAATCAACCGGACTCACGCCCTGCTCATAGGATCGATAGCCGTAATGCCAGCCGTCCTGCCCCTGCACACCAGAGAATTCGCTGATGGAATTGGCGATCTCGCCCTGCGGCGCCTCCACCAACGCACCGAATACCTGGATCTCGGCCATATTGATAATCGGATTCCCCTCCGTGTTGGCTCCGCCAATCAGCTCGAAACGCACGACGCTGCCCCGTCCCAACACCGCTCCTCCGTCGTCCAGCACCGACCAGTTGCTATCGACATTCGTTCCCCCAGTGTGAAAATCGGCCCCGATTACCTCAGCCCCCTCGCTCAAAATCGACAACCGGAAGTTCCCCGTCCGCGGTTGACAGCAGTCGGTCCGGTTGAATAGGACGACCTCATAGATGTCGTAGATCCCGTCGAGCCGGACCTCGACGAATTGGCGTCCGGTCACGTCCTCTCCAAAGGGAGGAGCTGCCTTGGACGCCCGGTTGGCTTCCAACGCCAATCCATCGTCGCCCGCAGTCGTGGTCGAACTTGCGTCAGCCACCCACATTTGGCCATCGGAATTCAGCATGTCCATGCTGTGAATGACGGAGTTGCCTCCAAACGCCCCATCCGTGTTTCCATCGTTGATGCGCCCCGGATGCCCGCCCCAGGCCAGGGTCGTTTGAGCCGCCGTGCCGTCCAAAGCTACGTTGTCCAAGCCCCCGGTGTTGGCGGCGCCTTCGTTGCTCCTAGTAATAAGGGCTGCCGGCAACGCCGAAGCCCAAATAAGACCGGCGCCGGCAATGACAGCGCTCCGCAGAAACCTCTGGGATTTCATAGTGATAATAGGGGTTTGAGGAATCGCGGCTCCGTGAGGGAGCGGCGATAAAATCAACACGACTGTTCCTATGAAGAAAATTCCTCTCCTAAAGGCAAGCGAAAATGTGCGGACAAGCTGAAACTTTTCCACCATGCCTCCCGCAGCGGCTCCAACAGGACCTTCAAACCCGCGCGCACAACACCCTCTCCCAAGCTCGCAACAGGTTTCGGCTCGCCGCTTCCTCCAAAGGCGAACGCAGCGCCAAGCCCAGCCCAAACCAAGCCGACCGGAATCGGCAGGGCTGCAAGGCCAACACGCATTCCTGGTCGTACTCCGCATGCAACGCCGGGCCGGACTCCCGTCCCGGGCTGCCCGCGCCTCCTGCCGTGCGCAAGGCCCGCTCCATCTGACCCGTCAGCCGCACCGCGATCGTCTCCATCGCGCGATTCCGCAGCCCCACGCCCGCAAGCACATTTCCAAACGCGTCCGTCAACACCGCCCCTTCCGCTCCGCTCACTCCCAACGCCCACCGCAGATACAGGTCCAGCCGGTCGCCCGCGTCTCCCGATCCCAGATCGAGTTCCGGGAATTCCGGTCCGTTCATGCCGATCCGCTCCGCTGAACCTGAACCCAATGGACCCGCTCGATAGGCCTCCGGGTCGAGAAACTGATCCGGATCCAGAGCCACCAGACCCGGCGAGGCTTCCATGAAGGCTAATCCTTAGTGAAGCTCCCATCCCTGTCCATCCTTTTCCCAGGCTGGACGGGACTCCCTCCGCATGCTCGGAGCGGACGCCTCCATGGTTGAGCCTCCGAGACATTCCGTGTATGAACGGAGGCCGGGCTCGCCCTTCCCACCGCACTCATGATGCTGCATCCCGATCCCAGCCCCTCCAGACTCTCGCTCCCGCGCTCCACCGCCTTCGGCCTCGCCTTGGGTATTGGCCTCGCCTTGCTCGCCACCACCTCGACACGTCTTGCCGCGCAGGACGGGGTCCTCGAAAGCACCGCCGAATTCAATCCCGCCGAATCGAGCCCAACTTCCTCCGAACCCCCAGTTCCACCCCAGGAGGAAGAAGGCGGAGTTGATGCGGGCAGAACCGAGCCGGAAGACGCCGCTGGGGCGCCCAGCGAAGATGCGGCCGCGATCGCGTTCGCGGAAATCGAGAAGCTCTTCCCGCTCGGCGACCGCATGACCCCCCGGGACTACAGCACTCTCATTTTTGGACCCCTGAACCGCTTCCTCCGATCGTTCCCAAACGATCCCCGCGCCGATGAAGTGCGGAAGTTCATCCTTACTGCAGAAGAAGAAAGACGACAGGCGGATACCGGTTCCCGGAAAGTCGATGGCGTCTGGCTCAGTCCGGCCGAATATCGCGCCCGGCTGCCTGAACTCGATGCGAAAGATGCGCTCCGGAACCTGCAGTCTATGGCTCGCTCAGCAGATCCACTCGCAGCCATGAACGCCTTCGACGAATTCGAGCGAACTTACGCCGGAACCGCTGCCTACGCCGATGGCGTCCCCGTCGCTTTGGGCATACTCCCCCGCGTGTCCGGAGAGATCGCCCGGACCCGCCGCGAACAGCCCGAGCTTCTTCGCAAGCGGATGGAGGCAATCCGGGCCTCCCCGAACCGAGTGCAAATGCACCAGGACTTTCAACACGAAAACGCCGTCATCGAGGGCCGCAGGGCGGAAGCGCGTCAGGCCGGCCAAAAATGGATTCCACCCCATCCAACCTACAGCGAGACTCTCGAGGAAACAGAATCCCTCGTCGCCGCTGAGGAGGCCCGCTTGCAGTCCTTCCGGCGGGAAGAGCATCTTCAACTCCTTTCCAACATCCGGATGGCCCGGGAGAAAATGGAAAGCGGCGACATCGCCGGAGCCCATACCGTATTTCAATCCATCTCCTCTCCCAGCTACATCCAGTCCACCATGGAAGAGCTAGAACAGGAGTTGATCCTCGCCGCGGACAATGCAGGGATCGATTTGCTCCCGGCCTGGGCGCCAACCTCTAGCGAACCCGCGCCCTCCAGCCCCAGCAGCGCCCGGCCGGCTGAACCCTTTCCTGCTCTCGCAGCCTTTTTGGCTGTTTTGGCTGTGTTGGCAGGGATCATTCTGCTGGCCGTGTTCCTCCGCCTCCGCGGCCGCTCCTCCGCATAAGCATGCCCGCGCACCGCGCCTTGTGCGATCGGTCCGGCACGGCCAAACGCCTCACCATCTCCTATGAGCAGTCCCCCACGCAGCGCCTCTCTCCAGCGCAAAACCGCGGAAACCGATGTCGCTCTTTCTCTGCTAGTCGAGGGAACCGGCCGGGCCGCCATCGACACCGGAATCCCCTTCTTCGATCACATGCTCACCCTCCTGGCCCGGCATAGCCTCTTCGATCTCGAGATCCGCGCCCGCGGCGACCTGGAAGTCGATTATCATCACACCGTCGAAGACGTTGGAATCGTGCTGGGTCGCGC
This sequence comes from Verrucomicrobiales bacterium, assembly GCA_041749135.1. GTDB lineage: Bacteria > Verrucomicrobiota > Verrucomicrobiia > Verrucomicrobiales > DEV007 > DATKCT01. The sequence goes on along the minus strand of JBGTBW010000080.1, from coordinate 2,406 downwards.
CCTCTCAGAAGCACTCGGCGAGAAACGCGGCGTTCGACGCTACGCTTGGTGTCTTTTGCCCATGGACGAAACCCTTGCGCGCGTCGCCCTCGACCTGGGCGGACGCAGCTATCTCGTGTTTCGCGGTCCCGACAGGGTGGAACCTGTGCGCGACTTCTCCTTTCAACTTGTCGAAGAATTTCTGCGTGCCTTCGCCTCCAACGCCCTGGTCAACCTCCACGTCGAGATCTGTTATGGACGCGACGCCCATCACATGGCCGAAGCCATCTTCAAAGGACTGGCCCGCTGCCTCGACCAGGCCTGCTCCGTCGATCCCCGGCGCACCGGGGACTTGCCCACGACCAAGGAATCGTGGTGAAACCTCCTTCCCTCGCTTCTGCCTTATGATGCGCCAGCAAGATCTCCAACGGCTCCACGACGCCGTGCGCGATGTGCCCGACTTTCCGCAGCCCGGAATCGTCTTCAAGGACATCACTCCCATCCTCGCCGATCCCGCCCTTTTCCGCTTCGCCCTCGACGCCCTCGGCGAAATCGCCCGGGACCTTCGCCCCGGCAAAATCGTCGGGATCGACGCCCGTGGATTTATCTTCGGAGCCGCCCTCGCCGACCGCCTCGCCTGCGGCTTCATCCCCATGCGGAAAAAGGGCAAGCTGCCCTACCACACCCGCTCTTGCGTCTATGAGTTGGAATACGGCGAAGCCGAATTGGAAGTCCACCTCGACGCCATTGGAGCGGGCGACCGAATCCTCTTGGTCGATGACCTTCTCGCCACAGGCGGCACCGCTGGAGCCGCCCTGCAACTCATCGGCCAGGCGGGAGCCGAGCTGGCCGGAGCCCTTTTCCTCATCGAACTGGCTTTCCTTGACGGACGGCGCAATCTTCATCCGCATCACACCTGCTCCCTGCTCACCTTCTGACTCCAAGGGCTCACGCAATCCCCAGGCGTGCCCGTGACGGAACCGGCACGCCTTTCAAGTTCTTAAGAACATCTAAATGTATTGAAACTCTATGAAACCCTGCCTGACTCATGAGCGAAGCGTGTCTGCGGTTCAAAACCATCTTCCTCTCGGATATCCATCTCGGAACCCGGGACTGCAAAGCAGCAGAAGTTACCCGGTTTCTGCGGCGCAGCCGTTGTGAGAAGCTCGTTCTCAATGGCGACATCATCGACGGCTGGGCCCTGCGCCGCGGCGGAGCCTGGTCCGACGCCCACACCGGCTTCATCCGGCTCGTCCTCGAGAAAATGGAGCGAGAAGAAATGCAGGTCATCTACCTGCGCGGCAATCACGACGACATCTTGGAGCGCTTCCTCCCGCTCCAGATTAGCGGGCTGCAAATCGAGACCGAACACATCCACGCCTCTCCACACGGCGCCTATCTCGTGCTGCACGGCGACGGCTTTGACCGCGTCACAACCAATTGCCGCTGGTTGGCTATGCTCGGCTCCGTCGGCTACGAGCTTCTCCTGCGTCTCAACCGCGCCTACAACCGCTACCGCCTCTGGCGTGGACTCGAATACTATTCTCTCAGCAAGACCATCAAAGCCCGGGTCAAGTCCGCAGTCAGCTTCGTCAGCCGCTACGAGGAGCACCTCCGTCTGCTGGCCCAACGCCGGGGTTGCCAAGGCATTATCTGTGGTCACATCCACTCCCCCTGCGATCAGCGCACCGGCGGCGTTCACTATCTCAATTCCGGAGACTGGGTGGAATCCCTCACCGCCGTGGTCGAACACCTCGATCGCTCCTTCGAAGTACTGCACTACAAAGACTTTTTGACTCGGATAGAACACCGGACTTTGCCGGCCGCAACATGAAGTCGCCGGATCGGCTTCAATGGTATGCCTCGTTTCATGGTTCTGCAATAGTTCCTTTCCATGCCGATGAGCGGAAGCATAGGGCGCTTCACGAGCGCCCTACCAGACACGCGCCACCGCAAAGCAAATCTGTATCCCGTTTGACCCCGTTCTCAGCATCGCCGTTCCGTGGTTCCGTCGATAATCTTTGTGGGGCGCGCGGCTCACTCCAGCCGGACTGCGTCCTTGCGCAGATCCCGCACTGTGCGCAGCTCGCCCCAGTCTGCTCCGCGCATCTCTCGCGCCGCCTCCTTGCGCCCAGCGCTGAACAACTCCCGCCGCGCCTTGAAAAACCCCTCCAGATACGCTGCCCTGCCCAGCGCCACCCCTTCGGTGAAATAGCGCACCCGGCAGCGCAGCGCCACCGCCAGCGGCAATTTCCCTCCCGCTTTGAGCACCTTCTCCACCTCTGCCCGCGTAAATCCCCGTTTCGCCTTTTGCCATCCCTCCGGGCTCAGTCCTCCAGGGCGCTGTTCTCCTTCCAGATAGAGCAACATCCGGTATTGCCTTCCCACCTTCGACCAACTGCTGCCCGGCTTGCCCGATTCCCCCGG
>JBGTBW010000079.1:0-5918 GCA_041749135.1 Verrucomicrobiales bacterium | reverse complement strand
TGTTACACCCCCTTTTTGGGGTGTCACACCACACACGCACACCGGACGGCGGGCGGAACACCGCTGCTGTGACAAGAAACCCTTGTCCTGTCAGACCAGACTTCCACCAACCCGACCAACCATGAACAGCCAACCACTGACCCATCCATGAACAGCCCGAGACCAACCACCAAGCTGACCGCCAAACTCAAACCGCCGCCCGATTTCTGGCACGCAGCAAACTGCGCCTTCACTGCCAGACAGCGCCGGGAGTTCAATGCCTGGAAGGACCGCCTGTATCTTACGGCGGACCGGCTGGAGGGCTACGTCAACCTCGCGGCTGATCCGTGGTCAGAGGACCGGTGGGAGAGGAAGCTGTCGGCATCCATGGTCGAGCTGAAGCGCAGCATTTCAGAAATCCCCTCGCTGGCCCGATGACGGCATCCAGAAGCAGACGGGAACGGCCTACAAGCGCGTTTCAGCCCTCCGGAGGCGTAGGACCCCAGACCGGGGGTAGACGCCCGGAAGTGGCCCTTTCCGGCGAAGCGCCCGGAATCCGGACGGAAACGCCTGACCAACCCAACCAACCAACCAACCAACCAACCAACCAACCAGCCAACCCATGAACACATCAATCCAACCTAAGCTCTGCATCACCCTTCTGCGCAATCCCGACGGAGGCTGGTCTTACCGCTGGCAGTGCGGCCCCGACGAAGGCGACGACTTCGACGTCAGCTCCCTTGCCGAAGCCTGGCAGGGTGTCCGCGCCGATCTCCAGGCTGAGGGCTTGTGGCTGTGCCATTGCGGGCACGAACTGGACGCCGCCGGCGCTTGCCCGGCGTGCCGCAGCGCGGCTGCCCCGTGGCGGGGCAACGGCGGCTCAATCCCCTGACCGGACAGGCCGGGACAGTGCAACCACCAACCAACCAACCAACCAACACCATGAACACCCAAGCACCCAGCAGGACAGCCACCATCGCCACAGCAGCTCTTCAGATAATCAACAACCGGTGGAACCGGCCAGACGCGCCGGACATGCCAGACGGCTTCCCGGCAGTGTGGGCGGCCCTTCCGGCCGAAAGCCAAGCGGAGATCGACGGGCAGATACTCGAAATGGAGGCGCTCGATTGGTTCGACGAGCCGAAATCGAAGTGGCAAAAGCGCCTAATTGTGGCGGACGTGTGGGCAACCTGGCGCCCTCAGTTTATCCGCCACGTGATCAAAGAAACGCGGGAACTGCTGGCCGCGGGAACGACGCCGACGCCCGAAGCCTGACCGGACAGCCGCAAAGACCAACCCAACCAGCACAACCATGACCACCCAAGAAATCAACGACCAGTCCACCGTCGCCGCCGCTTATCGGGCCTTCGTCGAGAGCCGGCGGGACGATCAAACCGAGCATGACATCCGGGCCGCCTTTCAGGCATTGTGGAAGGGGCTGCCCGCCAGTCTCCGGGAGGAGGCAGACGCGTGGCTTGCAGAAATGGCGGCGCTCGATTGGCCAGCCGGGCCGAAATCGAAATGGCGAAAGCGCCTGAGCCTGCTGCGCGCGTGGGCAAGCTATGGCCCTGATTTCATCCGCGGCTCGATTGCAAACAGGAGACGCGAACTGGAAGAAACGTCGCAGGACGCCGCCTGACCGGGCAGTGCAACCAACCCAACCCAACCCAACCCAACCCGCAATGACCATTCACGACATAGAAGAGGCCGCAAGCAGGCTCATCGCCGCCAAACTCGAAGCTGGTGAACCCGTTCCGCTGAACTGGGTTGTGGGCGAGCTGCTTGCGCAGCAAGGCGCAAGCGAGGAAGAGGTCCGCGAGGCAGTCGAAAAGGCGGCGCAGAAATACGACCCAGGGGCAGACGCGGCAGACCCCACAAGGAAGGCAGAGGCTTTGCTGGCCCATGCCGAAGAGATCGAGGCTTACGTGCGCCGGCGTCGTGAGGCTCAGGGGGAGGTCAGCGCGCCCCAGAATCCCGCATGAGCCCACTCTCTCCACCGCCGCCGGACCCGCTGTCCGCCCTGCGTCGCCAGGCGTGGGCCCGTGGCCACCTGCTGCTGATTCCCGGCCCGGAGCCGGGGAGCTACGCGCTCGTTGGCGGATCTGGTATGGTGGCGATGGGCGATCTCGCTGAACTCGAAGCGTTCCTTTCTGCCGAACCGATCACGAAACCACTCAGCCCAAATCTCCCATGACCAAAGCTCAATCAGAGAAACGGAATCGCCTTCAGGAACTTGCCCCGCCGCACTGGTTCGTCTTTCCCGCGGCTGTGGAGTTCGTCGTGGTGGAACCGCAGAATGGCCTTACGTTTGCCGGCACGGCTGCCGAGGTGGAACGGTACCTGCGGGACAAGACCGCCGCATCCGGGACAACCACGGGAACGGATGAAAGCTGAGTCCCCATCTGCGAAGAAACCACGCCGCCCGGCAGCGAAGGCTCCGGCCAAACGTCCACGGGGACGGCCATCCGTCTTCACGAAGGAGGTAGTTCAGGCGTTACTCGACGGGATAGAAGGTGGGCAGACGCTCAGGCAAGTCTGCTCCGGCGAGAACATGCCTTCTGAGCGTTCTGTTCTGCGGCGGGTGGCGGAAAACGAGGCTTTTCGTCATGCCTATGCGCGCGCACGCGAGCTAAGGTGCGAAAGCTACGAAGACCGCTTGTTAGAAATTGGTAACGACGCCCTGGTGATGGCGCTGAGGCTTGTTGGCAGCCAGGGAGCTTCTGGTGTTGTCCAAAGCTACGCCATCCGGGCCGCAAACCTGCGATACCTGATTTCGCTCGACAGAGCGCCGGCCGTCGCAGCGGAGACGATTCCCGACCGGCTCCCCGCGTTTGTCGAAGAAGCGCTTCTACGAGTCTGGGCCGACGAAGCCGGCAAACCTGCAAGCAATCAAGCAACCAACTAGAACACACGCGAATGAAACTCATTTCACGCCCCCGCAAACTTGGCTACGAGATGGCCGTCGAGCTTGTAAGCAAGCCGGACCCTTACTACAAGGACCGGACTTACCCCGCAATCGTCGAGCTTCCGACCAAGACGGAGGTGCTCGAGCCGCACCGGCAGTTTGGCGGCGCAACGAGGCAGGACTACCGGCTTGTGCCTGAGTCGAGCGAAGACCGCGAACAAATCGAGCGGGCCGGGTTGGGCTTCATGATGGAGGCTGACAAGCCCGACGATTCAGGACCGCCCGTGCGAGGCTGGCAGGGCTGAGCGGAAAAACAGGTACCGGCGGGGATACTTGGTTTCTCTGCCCAAGAGTACCGCCGAGGGTACTCTTGCTATGCCCCGCAAGACTGCGGCCGGAGCGCCTGAAAGGCCGTTATCGCGGCGTTTCCGGCGGGAACCGGCGGGACGGTGGCAAGGCGACCCCGCCATTTCAATCAGGAGCGCGGTTCCCGGATTGCCCGCTGTGCTGACACTGGGCGTTATCGCGCGAATCCCGGTGGGGAGGCTGCTCGCCGGTAAGGGGACGCTGACGGGGCGCTGACTTCCGCAAACGTAAGCTTTTCGCGAAAAAACCGTTTTCGCCGGATTGGGGACGGTGACGTCTTCCCGGAGCTGCTACGCGACCGCATCGGCGCCGCAGTGGTAGGCCAGCCACACTTCGGCCGGCGCATTGGTCATGAGGGCATTCAGGCAAGCCGGATGGCGGGTGCGGCGGTAGTTCTCCACGAGACGGCGGAGCTGAGGGACGTGGGATGCGGCTTCGATCACTGCTGGCCAGCCGCCCGGAGGGTTGGCGTAGACGCTGGTGACACCGTGGGAATCGGGAGCGTTCATATCTGAGAGATCGAGGTGAGGTGGAACCGGGAAGAGGACGGTGACGGCTCAGTCAGCCGCGGACCCGCTCCATGATGGCGTCATGAGCGGGATTCTCCGTATCTGCGACGAAGTGAATCAGGGACGGATCCTCACGAGCGATCTCGCGTGCCTGGTCGAGGCTGAGGTGGCGCAACTCGCCCTCGGTGGGGTCCGCGAACTTCCGGAGCCCGCAATCGAGATCGAGTTGTTCGACGTAAGCGAGGGCATCGTGGCCCCGAAGTGTGATGAGCATCGGCTGAGAGATCGGGACTGAGGCTGAGGTGGGAGGAGCCGCGCCGGCGCCTATGAGACGAGCGACCGGCGCGGCTCCCAGGGAGGGACGCGCAAAACGCGCTATGTGTGCGGGATCGTGGCAAGTCCGGAGTAGGTTTGCAAGAAAAGAGTGGGCAGAGGAGCCGTCTCTCCTCTGCCGCAGACCGGGACCGTTCGGGCTCCGGTGCAGCCCACGCGCGGGAGGGAGGGCAGAAAACAATGCGGTACCAAACGGGTATCGCATTGTGCAGCCCACGCGCGGGAGGGAGGCAGGCTGGCACGCGCCAGACGGCACGTTTATTACCAGTGCAGCCCACGCGCGGGAGGGAGGCAGGCCAATTAGTTAACAGCCCGAGCTGGTACCACCGTGCAGCCCACGCGCGGGAGGGAGGCAGCTTCGTCAACTTCTCGAACAGCGACTTGATCTCGTGCAGCCCACGCGCGGGAGGGAGGCAGGGGTTGTGTGGTGCCATTTGGGGATCGCACAACGTGGACCCCACGCGCGGGAGGGAGGCAGCGTTTGACGGTACTCTTCGGGTAACCTCAAACAGCGCACCCCACGGGCGGAGGGAGGGCAAAAAACCGGTACCCGTTTGGTACCGGTTTTGCTGGTCCGGGACAAGGGGGGACAACGGGGCCGCGCCGCTCCAATTCCGACAAACCCGACAATTTCGCCGCCTATCTGTCCCCCCGCAGACCGGCATCGTAGCTGGTCCGGGAATGGGACGCTGACGGCCGGTTCCGTGGTTGGGCCGGTGGGGTCAGACTTCGCGAGATTTTGCCGGATTTTGCGAGACGGATTGGAGACCAGATTGGAACCTGGCCTTTCAGCACCCAACCGGACCGTTGAATATCAACGGATTACGCAAACTGCGCGTCGAAGAGCGGGTTCGACGAGTCGATGTCGGCGCCGTGTTGCAGGAGGAGTTCGCAGGCTGCCTTCTGCCCGGCTTCGGCAGCAAGGCGCAACGGGGTCACCGTGACGGCTTCGCCGCCGTCGACCGCAAATCCATTTGCTAACAAAAACTCGATGACGCGCAGTTGTCCGGCCGCCGCCGCGCGATGCAGCGGCGTCAGGGCGATTTCTTCGCCCTCCATCTTGACCGGGCCGCTCAGAAGGTCGGGGCTTTTGGCCATCAGTTCCCGCAGCCGCGCAATCTCGCGGCTTTCCTCATCGTCGAGAACCGTCGCCGGCGGATTCGCCAGTTCGTCTTCCTCGACGCCGAGCGCGAGCAGATTTTCCCGGCTCAGCCGCGCAAGCGGCTCTTCCGACGGAAAGTCGCGCAGAAGGTGTTGATAGTGGGCGATGGCGTCTTGCGGCCGGTCCTGTTTGCGCCGCACTTCGGCCAAGCGGAAGAGGGCGGTGGCGGCCAGACGGCGCTGGTCTGCATAAGCCGCCAGCAGGGCCTCGTAGGCCGCTGCGGCCTGGGTGAGGTCCTGAGTCGCTTCTTCGGCGAAGAGCGCATCTTGCAGCAGCTTCTGCAGATCCGCCGGAACGGTCTCAGAGCCTTCCGCTTGAGCGTTGGCCGTCGCCATGGCTCCGGCCAGGATGAGAGAGAGGAAAAGAAGCATCCGGATTTTCATATTCCCCTATTTAGCGCAGTCCGCCGAGGCGAGCGTGTCATGGTTGTGTCATCAAATCGATCTTTTTGCGCCGGACGAGCTTGAGGGTAATTGATTCGTATCACCCGACTTTCAGGAAGGGGGGAAAACCCGCTTTCGAGGTGCGGGAGCCCGCCCCTCCAGGATAGCGTGAGGGATCTGGTAGAGCCTTACCTGGAGGGCCGGCCTCCGTGACGGCCTGGTCCAGAATGGAGACCCTAACCCGGGTGAAAGCGCCTGCCCGTACGACGGCGCTCCGCGCC
>JBGTBW010000078.1:0-8386 GCA_041749135.1 Verrucomicrobiales bacterium | reverse complement strand
TTCAACCTCACCTCAGCCCCGATTCCAGCACAGAATCTCCCGGGCTCGATGGGAGAGTCTCAGGCCAGAAGTCAGGCTGCCGCCCAAAGCGCGGCAGAGCCGCGCACTGGAGTTTTTACATTTCTGGCCTTGTAGGAGAGGCCGAAGACGCGGTGATCCCGAAGGGAACAGTGCTTGTCGCCGGGGGTGGCGCGCCGCGCCACCACCCGGACTGGAGTTTTCACATTTCTGGCCTGCAGGGGAGGCCGAAGACGCAGTGATCCCGAAGGGATCAGAGCTTGTAGCCGGTGGTGGCGCGCAGCGACACCACCGGAGAAGGTTTATCCATCACCAGCACCCCGGCAGGGGTGCTAGACCGCCGACACATGGCGCAACGCCTGTGAAGCGGGCATGGAACGGCGCCAGGAAGCTCGAACTGCTCGACTGGACGGGGCGCCAGTTCCGTGCCGGCAAGCGCGGCTACATCCCGCCCGAGCTGCGCCCGGTGCTCGAGCGCCTTGAACTCGATGTCGAGGCCTGGATGGAGAACGTAGAGCGCTACGGCGGGCTGTTCTACCGGTTGGCCGGCAAACTCAAGCGGAAAGGGCAGGAACTTCTGCTCGTAGACCGGCTCGAGGACCATCGCCACCGCCCGTTGGAGGATCTTGTCCTCCACGGCCGGCAGCCCAACCCCCGGACATTCGCTGGCTGGCCTCGAGCGCGCGGGCGTGTGTCCTGCCGGTCAGGCTCTTGCGGACCGTTGACTTCTCGCCTTTACGCAGCCAAATCATCAGCCATGAGCCTTGTCCATCGCGACGCCTGGATCAGTCCGGAGGAGTACCTCGAAAGGGAGCGCCACAGCGAAGTCCGCCACGAATACTTCGCGGGGGAACTGTTTGCGATGGCCGGAGCGAGCGTCGCGCACAACCGCATTGCTGGCGACATCTTCAACGCGCTCAGCAACCACCTTCGCGAGAGGAAGTGCGAAGCGTTCATAAACGACATGAAGGCGCATATCCAAAAGGATGATGAATGGATTTACTACCCGGACGTAATGGTGAACTGCGATCCGGCCGGACAGCGCACCTACTCGTGCGGAACGCCTGCGGTAATCTTCGAGGTGCTGTCGCCTGAGACGGAGTCGCTCGATCGCCGCGAAAAACGGCTCGTCTACCAAAGCGTTTCGTCGCTCCACACCTATGTACTCGTCGCGCAGGATCGACGCGAGGTGACCGTCTATCACCGCACAAACGAAGGCTGGACCCGCGATACTCTCACGGCGCCCGATGCCGTTCTCGAGTTGCCCGAACTCGAATTCTCTCTGCCGCTGACGACGATGTACCGGCGTGTGGCAGTCTGAAATAATTCGGACTCCCCAAAGCCTCACTTTCACGACTAACAACAAGTCCACGCTGGCGGCCCATAGCGCTCCGGCGATCCGCTCCCGCTTCACTCGCATCCTCTCCCTTGCAGTTCTGGCGATAGCGCTCGGGAGAATTGATCCAGGTTTGCTCACTTCTGTTGACCCACTCTGCCGAGACCCAAAAAACCTCGCAGCACCCTCGAAATTTGTTGCTTGGAAGAAAAATCGCGGCTGCATCTGATGGGTCAGATTATCTGAGCGCCAACGCGGCTCTTGCTGACAAGCGCAACAACCTTCATTAAGGGATCGCTACGGCTTGAGTCTGAAGGGGATAAATTCTATTGTAGTATTGCCTTAGCCAGTCGGCCTCGATGGCGAGGCGCGCCTTGACGCGGGAGTTGTGGAGGAATTCCTGCAGCACCTGGAGGGGGACTCCGAAATTCAGGGCGCCGACGAGGTGCAGGGCGATCTCGGCCTTCGCGTGGTCAGCCGGAGCCTTGGAGGCGGCATAGAGGAGGACGTTGGTGTCCAGCACGGCGTCAACGCTCATACGTAGTCTCGCGGCTGGGCCGGAACCCGAGATTCAGATTCGCCTCCCGGAAAGGCGCACCACTTCCTCCCGATCCTTCTGGTCCTCGTTCTCGGGAGAATTCAACGGCCCCGGCGCCCTCCCAGTGGCGAAGGCCGCAAGATAGGACCGGACGACGGCGGCGACGCTGGTCTGCTGACGCGCGGCCGCCGCCTCAGCCGCGCGGTAAAGCTCGTCGTCGAGGGTGACCGTGATGTTTTTCACCTCCTCACAGTAAACGGTTCAGAGAACGAATCAAGAAATCGCCCTCGATGCAACTGATGGTACTGGGCCGAGGGTGGATTGCGCGGGAAATCAGTTTGGTCCGAATTGCCCGTGCCCTCAAACCCCATGCTGGCTTCCTGCACCTAGCGAGCGTTCGTCTGCCGGAACCTGACGATCCGGCCAGCCAGAGTCTGACGACGGGCGGAGATGGTAGAGACCCCACTGTTGCCCTGGTTACCTCCTGTGAGAAAGAAGCATTTTCTTTGAATTATTCAGCCTCCCACACGTCAATAGACTGTTCCCTTCGAAACTGCGAAATGCCGTGGGAACCTTTCCGTGTGATACACCTAAATTTAGCCGTGAGACGAGCGGTGCGCGGGGTCAACCTAAGATTCCGGGAATCGTTCGGGAATGGCTCCTTCAACCCGTAACTTTCCCCCCTCTATGAAACGGACTTATGGCTTTTGGTCCGGCCAGCGGCCGGTGTTACCCTGTGTTTCCCTCATTCTGGCCGGAGTTCTCGGTATCTCCGCGTGCTCCAGAAAGCGGTTATCCGCACAGGTTCAGCACTTAACGCAGACCTCTCCTGCCGGGAAGCCTGCGGCGGATGCGGCTGCAGACCCCGTGCCCCCCATTGCGGAGTGGCCACGGGAATATGCTGCGGCAGGCGGACAAACAGTGCTGCTCTATGAGCCTGTGGTCGAGCAGTGGAATGATTTCGAAACTATGCGGGTGCGCGCCGCGGTTGAAGTGCAGGAGCAGGACGCCGCGGAAGCCGTCTATGGAGCGTTGTGGATGAGCGGGCGGACGGACACCGATACGGATGCGCGCAGGGTGTTGCTCACTGGGCGAGAGATCGACGACTTGCGCTTCCCGGGCGTGGCCGAAGCGGAGGCGGGCAGGATGCGGCAGTTTGTGGACGCGGCGCTACCGGCTTCAGAACCTTTAGTATTCAATTTGGACCGGATCCTCGCTTCGGTCGACGGCCCGGTGCAAGGCGAGGCCGGGCTTGAAGTCGGCTTAGATCCACCTCCCATTTTCTACAGCGCAAACCCCGCGATGCTCGTTATCTTTCTGGGTGAACCTGCGTTCGACGTGGTGCGGGACGGTTCAGGGCTGGAATTTTGCGTGAACACGAATTGGGACCTGTTCCGGGTGACGGCCACGGGCCGGTATTACGTTCAGGTAGAGGACGGATGGATGGAGACTGAAAACGTTCTCCTAGGGCCGTGGCGGGAATCATCCGAGGCGCCTGCCATCTTCGCTGAATTCCCCGATGACGAGAACTGGAGCGAGGTGAGGGCAAACATGCCAGGGAAGAGACTGGCGATCGTCCCGCAGGTGTTTGTTTCCACCCAGCCCGCGGAGATGATCGTCACCTCCGGTCCGGCGGAGTTCGAAGAACTGCCCGGATCGGCGCTGTCCTATGTCGTCAATACGGACTCAACGCTTTTCCTGCACCGGGATGAGCGAAATTTCTATTTCTTGGCGGCGGGACGCTGGTTTCGGGCTCCTGCGCTGCAAGGACCGTGGCTGGCGGCGACGTTTGATCTGCCGGAGGCTTTTATGAGTTTGCCTGAGGGTGAGGATTGGGCGGATGTCCGGGCGGCGGTTCCGGGCACGCCTGAGGCGCAGGAGGCTGCGTTGCTGGCGTCCATCCCACGAAAAGCCGAAGTCAACCGGAGCGAAGCGGCGCTTCAGGTGGACTACGACGGGGAGCCCATGTTCGCACCGGTCGAAGGAGTTCAGAATATCAGTTATGCAACGAACACACCTTATGATGTTTTGAGCGTGGCGACAGGGCCCGGCTCGCAGTACTACGCGTGCCATCAGGGCGTATGGTTCGAGTCAGGGACTCCGCATGGGCCGTGGGTATTGTGCGACGCCGTGCCCGATCCGGTCTATACCATTCCGCCGTCGAGTCCGAAATACAATGTGACCTACGTGCGGGTCTACGACTCGACGCCCACAACCGTGGTGACGGGATACTATCCCGGTTACGTGGGGACTTATGTGGTGGGCGGCGCGATCCTTTTCGGTCTCGGATATTGGATCGGGAGCGACATCTACGACGACCATCACTATTATCACCGCCCCTATTGGCGGGGTTATCGCTACCGTCCGTATTGGTATTCGTATGGTTGTGGGGCTCGTTACCGTCATTCCCATGGCGGGTATCTGCGCTACGCGAGATACTATGGTCCCTATGGCGGGGTGGGAAGAATCGCCGTTTGGAATCCTCACTCGCGAAGCTACGTCCGCGGCTACAAAGCCTACGGACCTCGCGGAGGAGTGTGGGCTCGCGGAGCCTATCAACCGTTTACCGATACCTGGCGCGGCAGGGCCCGCGCGACCTCACCCTATGCGACATGGGGAAGAAACGTCGTGACGCGGAACGAGCGCTGGACCGAAGCGGGGCGCTGGGACGAGCGCCGGCGAAGCGCCGCGAGAAGGCGTGATGCGGACGAGGGCGGTTTAGTACGCGCTGGCCGGACGGATCGCGATGGGAGAGCGTTCGCCCTGAGGGGCGGCGACGTGAAAGTAGGAAGAGATGGTCAGGTCTACCGCCAAAAGGACAGGGGATGGGAGAAATGGGAGAAGAACAAGGGCTGGGAAACCGCGTCCGCGGGGGAAGGGGTAGAGAGACCGGATCGCGGCGGGCGCGGCCAAGTCGCCATTTCGAGGCCAAGCGGGCGGGATTCTGCTGCTGCCCCGAATGCGCGTGTGCGCCGTGACGCGGAACGAGTCCGGACGCGGACAGACGATCCGGCCAGAGCGGAAGAAGGAAGGAAACCTCCTGGCTCGGAGAGCGAACGCAGGCGGACCTCCGGGCTTCGCGAAGGCGAGCGCGGCGGCGAGGGGCGGACGGAGGAAAGGCCGCGTATCGTCGATGGGAGTCGAGAGGGCCCTGCGTCCGGAAGGCGCGGAGAAAGACAAAACGGCGGCCGGGCGGAAACGGGAGAAACCACCGATCAACCCCGTGTAGCGGAGGGGAGTCGCGAAAGAGGCGATTCTGGACGCCGCGCTGAAGCGGATGACGGTGGGCGAAGGGAAGGCCGGGTAGAACGCGAGGAAGGCAGCCGGCCCGGCGCCAGAGCCCGGGAAGAAACCGAGAGAAGCCGTGCGGAACGGCGGCCGGGAATCGTGGACGGAAGCCGAGAGGGCGATTCGGCTCCGCGACGCCGCGTCGCGGGAGAGAAAGCAGAGAGGTCGCCCGGTGCGGCGGCGGAGCCATCTGCGGGGGAGCGTCAGCCGTCGACCCGCCAATCGGAACCCTCGGCGCGGGAGCGTCAGCCGTCGACCCGTCAATCGGAGCCTTCGGCGCGCGAGCGTCAACCTTCGACCCGTCGATCGGAGCCCTCGGCGCGGGAGCGTCAGCCTTCGACCCGTCAATCGGAACCCTCTGCGCGGGAGCGTCAACCTTCGATCCGCCAATCGGAACCATCTGCGCGAGAGCCTCAACCTTCGACCCGTCAATCGGAGCCTTCGGTGCGCGAGCGTCAGCCGTCGACCCGCCAATCGGAACCATCTGCGCGGGAGCGCGAGCCGTCGACCCGTCAATCGCAACCTGCGGCGCGACAGTCGCAACCTGCGGCGCGTGAACGGCAGCCTTCGGCGCGGCAGTCGCAACCTGCCGCGCCGCAGCCGCAACCTTCGGCGCAGCAAGACCGTGATCGCCTACGCGAAAGGGAGCGCGAGGGGAGGGTGAAAGGAAGGTAGCGAGAGCGCTTTGGCCGGTTAGATTTGCCAGCCTTGGCGGTAGGGTTTGGTGAGGGCGTTGGCAGCCTCCCAATCCCGCGTTTGACCGAGGGCCGCGCGGTGAGCGGCGTTTCCTAACAAGCTGTGCTCAATGAGAGCTCGGGAGTAGTCGAGGACTATATAGGGACGGGGAGTGTTTCTTTACGCGTTCGTGTCGAGGATTCAATCCACCCGGCACTGGCAGGCGCCCGACCGACGTTCCTGGGCGCAGCTCCCACTCAAGCCTTCAGTCCTCCATCGCAAAGAGTTCTCATAGTTGACTCCACGCTGCCGGCAGAATGCCGCAGCACTGCTTCCGCTGCGCTGCCAATCTTCAAGCAGCCCGGCCTTCTCTTCAACGGTGTAGCGTGTCCGCGCCATGTGCCTAGCCTAGCCGATCCGGCCGCCGGACCGAGCCGAATCCGACGGTGAACGCTCGGACCCTTACACTGACCCAATCCATTCACTCTACTCTATCCAACCAGAATCACGACACGTAAATCTAATGCAGCTCCCCGAGCAACTGGAGGAAATGCTCGCGCTCACGCTCGTCACGAAGGAGGTCGCGACGCTCATTTCCGCGAACCGTCAGGTGATAGCGTCCTCCCGGAATCTGGATGCGCAATGGACGCGCCATGCTCGCCACTCCACCACAAAGCGACGCGTTTGTCCATTGTCGAGCCCCGGGCTCCACGGCAGAATGCCGCAGCACCGATTCCGCTGCGCTGCCACTCCTCAAACAGCCCGGCCTCTCCTTAACTGTGTAGCTTGTCCGCTCCATGTCCGAAGCCAAGCGGCGCCGGCCGTCGGAACGAGCACCGTGGGCTTTGGCTGGTTCCGACGGCCGGGGCGCTATCGCATCGCGACTTCAAACTACCGCTTCGGCCGATGATTAATTCGCCAACAGCATCCTGACCAAAATCCCTACTCCCTTATTGAAGAAGAGTCGATAATTCTTTGCAGAGAAGCCCGTTCCTTCTCCATTTCAGCCTGCCGCTTCTCTAGCTCCCAAAGTAAGTCGTCAAGAATCTCCCTAGCTCCCCCTGACGGTACGACATGCCCTTCTTCAAACTGCAGCACAATGGAGCGTAATTGCTCAATCGCACCAGCCAACTCCCCAATACGATCTATTTTCTCGTGCATCAAACCGAGAATCTCCTTATCCACCGTCGACATCGACTCGCCAGCACTTTCTTGCATCTTATCAGAGAGTTCCTTGCTTTCACGCTCACACGACGCTCCAAACAAACTCAAGTAAATGAGGCATGTTACAAGCAGCAGATTGTACTTATTCTTGCTCATCTCATTACACCCGCTCGACGAGGATGGCCTTGTAACGTCCGCCGAAAACGTGCCCTCGAAGTCCGTGCCGGGCGTTGAAGCGGCTCGTGTAGGCGCCTTAGAGCCAGCTCATCCCTTTGACCAGGTTTGCCTCCGGGGTCTCCATCACCAGATGATAGTGATTGGACATCAGCACGTAAGCGTGGATGCGCCAGCCGGTCCTCTTGCACGCCGTCGCCAAGGCCGCCAGAAACATCTCTCCCGGTCAGCGTCATCGAGATAAATGTCCTCGCGGCGGTCGCCGCGAGCCATGACGTGATAACACGCTCCAGGGAACTCGATGCGAACCTGCCTCGGCATGACAGGAAAGATGCTGGAAACGACTCCAAGAATCAAGAAATTAAATCCTGCCCCCTTCTGTCACCCCTTCTGCGTTACAACAATCAACCAGCGGCGCGACCCTGTGCTGGGTCAAGAACGCCTAACCTCAGATCTCGATGCTTACGGAACACCGGAAGGGTATCGGTGTTCTAATCTTCTCGAGGCCCTATGTCCTTCAGGTCCGAAAAGACAATACTCCTTCTCTTTTGCCCGTAATTTCTACGCAAAAACGCGGAAACTTCCTCCTCTCCCCAGCCTGCCGGCACCACGTGTGACAGCCGCTTTCCATCCTCGATCCAATCAATCTGTAGACTTTCCTTAATCACATCTGATTCAAACCTGAGTTCATTTGCAGAGAACTTGACTCTAGTGCTATCCAAAGGAGTAGCGCCTATTGAGATCTTACTTCTATCCGAGTCGACAACGAAAGTCAGAAAACAGCCTCTCCCTGACTCGCGGTCTACAATTAGCAGGATTAATCCATCAAAGAAAAATCCTTGCTTTGTGATCGCCCTAAATCCGTTGTCCTTCCAGAGGTCTCCTTTCGGCTCTACGATTCCCGCAGCGGAGGAAGTCCCGCTATCCTCTCTACAACTAGGAAGTAATACAGCAACTCCAAAAATTAGAAGAATACTTTTATTCATCGCATAAGTCTAATGACAGGTGTTCCATTCTCATCACAACAGACCTTAATCTTCGCCGTAACTTCAGTGTTGCTTCGGCAAGAGTGCGTGAGGGCCGGGGCGGCTTCGGCTAGGGTCGGATCCAGCCCCGAAGGACCCGCCCATGCCTCGCTCCCGATTCTCCGCGACGGATCTCGACACTCTCCAGCGCCAGCTCGATTGCTGGCG
>JBGTBW010000077.1:0-111153 GCA_041749135.1 Verrucomicrobiales bacterium | reverse complement strand
GCGGCGAGCATCGCCGCTCTCTCCCGGCGCGGAGCGCCGTCCCCGTAGCTGCATTCGCAAGAATGCAGACCGCCCCGCCAGGCCCTCGGAACTCTCACGAGTTCCGCTACAGTTCTGACGCCAAGGGAAGCCGGAGGCCCTTGGACTGCGGCGAGCATCGCCGCTCTCTCCCGGCGCGGAGCGCCGTCCCCGCAGCTGGATTCGCAAGAATGCACACTGCCCGCCAAGCCCTCGCAACTCTCACGAGTTCCGCTACATCAGTGACCCTCAAGGTCTCCCATTCCCTGAGATCAGAAGCTCCAAGGCTTGAAAACCGCGGATCCGCCGGCTCGCCGCCTCAAGGTTGCGGTTGCTCGACAATCACACCGCCGCCCTTCAGTCCTTCCTCGATCTGCTGAGCCCGCAAGCGCAACTCTTCGACAAACTGTGACCACTTCTGCTTTTGATCATCCGCCAAACGCAGCCGCTGCCGCAAATCTTCCACTTGGCGCTTTAACGCGTTCAGCTCCGCCGTCGCATCAGTCTCGGCTCCCTCTTCCCCAGCGCCCGCTGCCTGAAACTCCTTCTCGGTCTCCGCAATCTTGGCGTCCAGTTCCGCGATTTTCTTTTCCCGTTCTTCCAAGGAATCAGAAAACTTCACCTTTAAGCTGTTCAATGCCGCGACCTGCTCCCGGAGCGCGGCTTCACGTGCACTAAAATCCTGCCGGGCCTGAGCCAGGGCTTCCTGAACTTCCGATAGCCGGGCCTCATACTCCGCCGAGTTCACAGCCTCCTTCTCCCGCTCTCCCTCCAACTGTTCGAGCCGGGTGATATCGTCGTTTTTCCGCCGAAGCTCCTCGATCAATTCGTCTCGTACGCCCACGATACTCTGCAACTGCTCCTCCAGCCCACTGGCTCGTTCGTCTCCCGCCTTGCCGGCTGTGGAGGCATCTTCCAAGGCCTTCTCGAGTTCTGCAATCCTTCCCCGCAGGGACTCATTGTCCTCGGCCGACTTGCGATAGGCGATCTCGGCATTGGCCAACTGGGTCTGCAAAGTGCGGGTAACCCCGGATTCCTCCGCCGCCGCCGCCAACTTGTTCTTCCATTCCCCTTCGCGCTCTTCGCCGAAGCTCAAGGCCGAAGCCAGAGACTCCCGGAGGTCCGCCGCATCCTTCTGCAAAGCGCTGTTTGCCTCGCCGAGACCGGCCACAGCCTGCTCCGCTGCCGCCAGCTTGGCGGAGAGTTCCTCACCGGCCTTCCCGAGTTCTGCCACCCGCTCCTTGAGGCTCACCGCCTCCGAATCGTAATTGCTCCTGCTCTTCTCCCAACTGGCGGTCTGGTCCGCCAGCGTCTTCTCCACCGCCGTCTTGGCATCGGTCAGAACGGTCAACCGGCCCTGCCACTGCTTTTCTTGGGCGACCATCTCACCCTCCAGTTTTTCGACCTCCCCCTGCAGGCCGCGCACCTCGCCCTCGAGCGCCTCGCGACGCGTATTGAAGGTCGCCGTCAGATTCCCAATTTCCCGAACCTTGCCCGCGACCTCTCCGCGGGTGGAGATGAGTTCATCGTTCAGTTGCTCCTTTTCGCTTCGCAAGCCGTTCCGTTCGCTCTCGAATCGCTTAGCCAAACCTGTCCATTTGTCCACCTGGGTCCCCCGGCTGAGAAAGCCCCACAAGAGGAACAGAAAGAGCAGTAGCGCCGCCCACTGCAAGAAGGACAACTTCCCGAGAATCCGGCTGGCCAGACCCTTTTTCCTCGGAGCGTAGTCCTCGTCATCATCATGAAACACGACCTTCGCTGTCCGCAACGGTTCGATACCCGGCTCGGGGGCTCTGGGAGCCTCCGCCGAAACCGGCTCCACCACCGCTGAGGACCCGGCCGCCGCAGCCGCTTCGGTCCATACCGTAAAAGCGGAGCCCGGTAACCGTATCGCGCCTTCCGGCGGACCCGCATCCTGCTTGGTCCACACCGAAAACCCGTCTCCCGGCAGTTGCACCGGCTTTGCCGGAGCCACCGGCGCGCTCTCCTTCTTCAAAGCCGCCTTCACCGGAGTGCGCGGCGCGAGCGTCGAACGCAGGGTCGACGGATCGGGTACCGACGGAAGCTTCTGCCCCGTCAACTCGCGCAGCCAAATGCTGAACCCGTTTCCAGGTAGGCGTAGTAAAGTGGATCCGCTCTCGCCGCCGCTAGGCTGCGATCCGGAGGGATCCCCTCCGGTTTTGTTGGACTCCGATGCCATGGGAAAAACTTTCGGTTCTGGTTTGGTTCATGGACTCGGAAACAGCATACCCAGCGCCGTCCGAAGTCCGCAGGAATGGCAATCTTCACTGCATCGCGAATTGAAATCAAGCAGCGAAAACAACGGCCTCCCGTTCAACCCGCAATATTGCCTCGATTCATTCTAAGCCCGTTCTCAAACTGTTTCATCGCGAGGGGCCTTCTCAGTAAAAAGCCCGGCTGACTGCATAAAGCACCTTCGCCGTCCGCGGATGGGTGATTTCCAACTCGCGCACAGCTTCCTCCAGCGCCTTGATGGTCTGATGAAACAGGTCCTCGTTCCGCTCCGGCCGTGTTCCTTCATGAGCAGCCGCCTCCGCCAAATCGAAAGCGCTTCGGATACGCCTTTCGTGTTCCTCCTCCGTCGCATCCTCCATCTCCGCCTCCAGCTCACGGATCAGCTCAAGAATCTTGGAGCGGTTTTCCTCTTCAAGGCTCGGCGAATCTTCAATCCTCCGGCGTAGACGTTCGAGCGTTTCCCTGGGCATGGCGATGACGAAACGAGGGGACTATGAGAAATGCGGGCTAGGGCGTGGACGATCCGGACTCAGGCTCGCCCACCTCGGGACGAGGCGGAGTCATCAACACCGAACAGGGCGATGTGTGCAAGAGACGCTCAGCGGTCGTGCCCAACAGAGCCGGCCGTAATCCGCGTCCCCCATGAGTGCCTACCGCCGCGAGGTCGATGTCGTGATCCATAAGGAATTGGGTCAACCCGTAAACAACATTCGTGTGTTCGAGAACGTGTGGCGTCAGCAAAACCGTGGGCACGGCATGCCGGACAGGGGCAATCCATTCCTCAACCCGGTCCCGCAAAAGATCCAAATACTGCCGGCGATAATCCTCCGAGACAGTCTGGCGCAGGTTGTACTCCACACTGACCGGGCTCAGCCAAGGCGGGTAATGCACGTGAACCACATCCAGCGTCGCCCCCTCCTGGCGAGCAAAATCGGCCGCCGTCGATAAGGCGCGTGATGCCGCATCGGAAAAATCCACACAGGCTGCGATCCGGCGATAGCCATCCCCGTGCTCTTTCCGCACCAGCAGCACCGGACATCCCGCGTGCCGGATACACTTTTTCGCCGTCATCCCGGTCCGGCGAGCGTCTTCGTGCCATCCCTGCGCCCCCAAGACGAGCAGTTCCGCTTCGGTTTCCTCCGCCATGCCCGATATCTCCACGTAGGGATGCCCAATAATGACCTCCAATCGAAGGTTTTCAGAGGGAAAACCCGCTCCCAGGTGCGAACGCACAAAACCGTGAAGACCTCCCCGAATCTCCGCCAAGATCGCGTTCGTGGGAGCCAAATCGGCTTCCCGGAGGTGCTCAATCAAGTCCGCCGTCACCACCTGAATGACGTGAAGCTGAGCGCCGTAGGCTGCGGCGATGCGCGCGGCCTCCCGGAGCGCCGCCCGGCAATGCGGCGAACCATCGACACCGGTCACAACATTCTTGATCTCCTTCATGTCCTGCTCTTCCCTATCTTTTAACGCCCAGACCCCCTAAAGCCAAGTTCCGACTGCGCCGCCTTCCGCGGCGGTGCAATTGACGCCAAGAAACGCCCTCTCCCTCCCAAAACCTGCGGAGCATTCCGCTCGCTGGAAGCCGAGAATCGAACCCACCACATCTTTCCTAGCCCACATTTCTCATACCCTTTCTGCTGTGGCGCGCTGCACCCCATCCTGCCTTCCTTCCGGCTGCCTCGGGCTTGAACAGGGTGTACTCACCCAGCTCTGCGCCCTCGGCGGCGCGCGGCCTTGGCAGTAAGGGGTTCGCAGCGCCTCGCGACGAAACGGCATGAGAAATGCCGGCTCAGTTCAAACCGCCATGAAAAACATCGCCGTAGGCATCGATCACTCCGACGTCACACCCCGCGTCCTCGATGCCGCCAAAGAACTCGCCCTGGCCACCCGGGCCACCCTGCACCTCATCCATATTTTTGCCCCGGAACCCGCCGTAGTAGGCTACGGGGCCTACGCCTATCCCGGCGTTGACGAGCGGGAAGAAGAACTGAAGCAGGAAAAGATCTCGCTCCGGAACCTCGTGGATCAGTTGAAAACCGCCGGCGTCGAAGCCTCTGGATTCATGAAGGAGGCCCCCATTGTAAAAGGTCTTCTCGAATTTGCCGATGAACGCGGAGCAGACCTCATCGTCGTGGGCACGCACGGTCACAACATCCTCGAGAGCGTTCTCCTCGGCAGTGTAGCCGAGGGAGTCGTCCGAAAGTCACGCCTCCCCGTGCTCGTGGTGCCCTCTGGCCAAGGCTGAGCAGTCCAACCTTTGAGCCTAGCCTCATCCAAATTCCTCGAGATCAGGAGTTCTGAGCCTATTGCCGCCGCCCTTCAACCACTCCATCCCTCCAACGGAGCAAACTGCTCCACCGCGCTCCGGCCCACACCATGGTAAGTGAAACCCAGCCGTTGCATCGTAACCGGGTCGAGGAGGTTCCTTCCGTCAAACACCAATGGCGTCCGCATCCGGTCGCGAACCTCCTCGAACGGCACGTCGGCGAACTCGGGCCATTCTGTAGCGATCACGAGTGCATCCGCATCGTCCGTAGCCTCCAAGGCTGAATTCGCCACCCGGATCCGTCCGAGCACCGGCAGTTCCTTGGCCTTCTCCATCCCCTTCGGATCGTAGGCCACCACCTCGGCGCCCTGCGACGCCAGCCGCTCGATCAAGTCCATCGCCACCGAGGAACGGACGTCGTCGGTGTTCGGTTTGAAGGTCATACCCCAAACCGCGATCCGTTTGTCCTGAAGCACCCACAACACCCGCCCGATCTTATCGAGGAATCGATCCAACTGCGACCGGTTGATGGCTTGGACCTCGCGCAAAAGCTGGAAAGGCGTCCCAAGCTGTTCGCTGATCGCAATAAATGCAGCGATGTCCTTTGGAAAACAGGAGCCTCCATAGCCCAGACCCGCGTTCAGAAAAGCCCGGCCGATTCGCTGATCCATGCCAATCCCCTCAGCCACCTTCTCCACATCCGCCCCGCTCGCCTCGCAAATCGAAGCCACCGCATTGATGTAGGAAATCTTCAGCGCCAGAAAAGAATTGGCGGCATGTTTGATCAGTTCCGCACTGTTGATGTCGGTCACCAGCACCGGAGCCACAAACGGCTCGTAGATTTTCTGCATCAAAGCCAATGCCCGGTCGCTGTCGGTCCCGATCACGATTCGGTCCGGGTGCAACAAATCCTGTACCGCAGAGCCCTCCCGGAGGAATTCCGGATTGCTGACCACGTCAAATTCACGGCCTCGCAGGGCGTAACGCCGGATGGTCTCCCGCACTTTCTCGCCGGTCTTCACCGGCACCGTGCTCTTGTCCACAATGACCCGGTAGCCGTTCAGACAGGCGGCGATTTCCCGGGCTACTTTCTCGATGAATCGAAGGTCCACGCTCCCATCGGGCTGAGGCGGAGTGGGAACCGCAATGAAAATGACCTCCCCCGACTCGACTCCTTCCTCCGTGCTGGTCGTGAACCGGAGACGCCCCGCCCCGACGTTCTTGCGCACGAGTTCCTCGAGTCCCGGCTCATAGATCGGCATGCCCCCCTCCAGAAGGAGGTGCACTTTGCGTGTGTCGTTATCCACGCAGATCACTTCGTGCCCAACCTCGGCAAAACAGGCGCCTGTGGTCAGTCCCACATATCCGGTCCCAATAATAGAAATCTTCATCTTCGCCTGCTCAACTCTCCGGCCGCAAGGGATCGCGATCGCCTGCGCGCAGGCCGAACCTAGAAACTACGGGCGCGAAAGCAACCGGATCCTCAACCAGATCCTCGCCCGAACCCTTTGTGATCGCCGCCGGCCGGCCGTATGCCGCTCGACGATGGCCAGGTCACCCCCCATAATCCCGCCATGACCCGGCGCTCCTGCCTCCTGTGCGCGCTCGCCCTCGCCCTCGGCGCGACCATTCCCGCAGTCCCAACCTCAACCTGCGCCGCGCCGCCGCGTTTCGACGATCCCGGCGCTCCCGCCCGGGTCGACGCCTACATCGAAGCCGCATTGCAGGCTTGGAACGTGCCCGGGGCCGCCGTGGTCCTGGTCACCCCGGATCAAACATTGCTCTGCCGCGGCTACGGAGCCCGCCGGGCCGGAGCCGATGAACCGGTCGATGCCAACACCCTCTTCGCCATCGCTTCCAATACCAAAGCCTTCACCGCCGCCGCCCTCGGCATCCTCGCCAGCGAAGGACGGCTCAATTGGGACGACCGCGTCATCGACCGGCTTCCCTGGTTTCAACTCGCCGATCCCGAGGCCACCCGCAAACTCACGGTCCGGGATTGTCTCTGCCACCGGGCCGGCCTTCCTCTCTGGGGCGGCGACCTCCTCTGGTGGAACTCCCGATACGACCGCTCCGAAGTCCTGCGCCGGCTCCGCTACCTGGAACCCGCCTACGATTTCCGCACCGGCTATGCCTACAGCAACCTCCTCTTCGTCGCCGCAGGAGAAATCATTCCCGCCGTCGCCGAAGGGGAATCCTGGGAAGCGTTCGTCCGTCGCCGCCTCTTCACTCCATTGGGCATGCACCGCACCACCGCCACCCTCGCCGAGTCCTCCTCCGATCCGAATTTCGCCCTCGGGCACACCCTGCGCCACGGAATCCCCGTCCCCGTCGCCCTAACAAACGCGGACACTGGAGCAGCGGCCGGAGCCATTGTGTCTTGCGCCCGCGATTTTGTCCCCTGGCTTCAACTCCACCTCAACGGCGGTCAACACAAAGGAAATTCCGTCGTGCCCAGCGCCGCCCTTTTGGAAATGCGGCGCCCTCACACTCTCCTTCCCTTCAGCAACGCCGACCAAAAGATCCTCCCCATGTCCCATTTTTTCGCCTACGGACTCGGCCTCTTCTTGCGCGATTTTCGCGGACACCTCCTCACCCAACACGGGGGCGCGCTGGACGGCATGTTTTCCTACGTCTCCATCGCACCCGAAGCCGGCGTCGCCGCGGCCGTCTTCACCAATCGCGATCATCACCGCCTGGCCATGGCCCTCACCTACTACCTGCTCGACCACTTCCTCACTGACACACCACAGGACTGGAGCCAGCGCTTTCTCGACGCCGCCCCCGCCGCGACCAAGTCCTCTCTCCCCAGCCCGCCCCATCGTGACCCCGGCGCTTCCCTTCCCGCCGGCCTCGAAGGAACCTACCAAAACGCCCTTTACGGCGAAGCCAGCATCGGCTCCTCCAATGGGCGAACCGTTCTGACCCTCGCTGCTCATCCGGGATTTCCCGCAGAGATCGTTCCCATTCACGGCGGCTCTCTTCAAGCCCGCTTCGATGATCCCGTCTTCGGCACAAATCCGCTCGCGTTGGAACTCGGCGAAGACGGCCGCGTCGCCGCCTTCCGAATCCGAATCCGGCCGGATTGGGTCGACACAGTGAGTTATCGTTTTGAGCGGACGGAGTGAAGCCGCCTTCCTCGCCTCGAACCGTGTCTCATCCTCACGATCGCATCTCCAAGGTCGAGATCTTCGCCCTCGATGTGCCGCTGCGCGAACCCGTCTCCATTTCCCTGGGCCGCCTGGATTGCGCCAAGGAAATCGTCGTCCGCCTCATCACCCCCACCGGTTTATCCGGACAAGGCGAAGGTTGCCCCTTCCCCGAGATCACCGGTGAAACGCGAGACGCCGCCTTCGCCGCCGCCGGGGACCTGGCGCGCCTGTTTCTGGGCCGCGATCCGCTCGACCTTTTTCCCCTTCTCGACCTCGCCTCCCGGGCCCTGCCCGGTCTCCCCTCGCTCCGGGCAGCTTTCGACCTGGCCCTGCACGATCTCGCCGCGCGCCGGCTGGACATTCCCCTGCATACTCTCTTTGGATGTGCGGCGCCCAACCGGAAGTTCCATACCTGCAACACGGTCTATCTCGCAGACCCACAAACAATGGCCAATCGCGCCGCCGCATTCGCCGCCCGCGGCTACCGCACCATCAAACTCAAAGTCGCTCACGACGCGGACGAAACATTACACCGGGTGTGCGCCGTGCGGAAAGCCCTCGGACCCGGACCCCGCCTGGTCATCGACGCCAATCAGGCCTGGGATGCTTCGCTGGCCATTCAAATACTGCGGCGCCTCGAAGACTCTTCCATCGATTTTTGTGAACAACCCGTCCCCGCATGGGATCGCGCCGGCCTGGCCCGCGTCACCCGGGAAAGCCCCATTCCCATCATGGCGGACGAGGCGCTCTACACAGCCCACGACGCCGCCGCGCTCGCCGCCGCCCATGCCTGCCATTTCTTCAATCTGAAAACGGGCAAAGCCGGCGGGCTTCGCGACGCCCGCCGCATCGCCATCATCGCGGAAGGCTTCGGCATCCCCTGTCAAGTGGGCGCCATGGTCGAGACCCGTTTCTCGCTCACCGCCTCTCTCCACCTCGCCGCCGCCCATCCGGTCATCCGCTGGCTCGACCTCGACACGTTCGAACTGCACTCCGAGGACCCCGTCGAGGGAGGCGTTGTCATCGATGCCGACGGAACGCTCACCCTGCCGGCGGGGCCCGGAATGGGAGCCTCCTTCCACGAGGATGCTCTCGCCGCCTGCCGCCGCACCATCCTGGAATGATTCTCTGCCGGCTCAATACACGGCGCGTCCGCCGGTCAAATCGAAGGTGAACCCCGTGACGAAACTGTTTCCTGGCGAAACAATAAACTCGGCCAGTCGCGCAAACTCTTTCAGCGTCCCGCAACGCTTCATCGGAATGCGATCCGTCATGTAACTCACTTGCTCTTCCGGCATCTGCTCCACCATCGCCGTCCGGATCACCGCCGGAGCCACGGCATTCACCCGGATCCCTGTCTCGGCATACTCCTTGCCCTGCACCTTGGCCATGGCGATCACTGCCGCCTTGGACACCGAATAGGCCAGCATCCCGGCGTTGCCTTCCTTTCCAGCGATCGAGGCCACGTGCAGCACCCGTCCGTAATCCTCCGCCAACATCGCCGGAATCACCGCCTGAAACGGAACCAGACAACCCCGGACATTGACCCGCCACACCGCCTCGAAATCCTCGAGGTCCACCTCGTGACTCCTCACCGCCGTCCGGCCCGTGATGCCCGCACAGTTTACCAGGATCGTCACCCGCCCCTCGGCCCGCAGAAGATCCTGAACCGCGGCCTGCACCGGCTCACTTCTCGTAACGTCGGCCTCGTAAAATCGCACTCCCTCCCCCAGGTCCGCGCGCGCCCGCTCCAGCCGGAGTCCGTCCCGGTCCATCACGGCGACGCGCACCCCCAAACCAGACAAATGCCGCGACAAGGCGAGACCCAGACCATCCGCTCCCCCCGTCACCAGGGCCACCTGCCCGCCCCACTCTCCGGACTCCACCTCCTTCCTCACCGGTACTGCACTGCGTTCAACAAAATCCGGTCGATCCCCTCGTTCGACTCGTAGAAATCCATGCCCAGAAGGATCGCCCAGCCGCGCCCTAACCGTTTCGCGAGAATTGGGCTCCGGCCATTCTCCGTCTCCGTCCAGGCCTCAACCTCCGGCGCTGTCGATGCATAGAAATAGGTCGCGTTCGCCGTCAAAAACTTGCCGTCCAACCCCAGTCCGATCTTCCGGCCCCGGGCGTTGAAGGAAACCGCGGTCCCGTTCTGCGATCCTTCCACCTCCACTGGATACAGCTCCAATGCATCGAACAACTGCTTCTGCGCGCCGCTTTGCACGCTCAAAAACACCACATTGCCGCCCCGGCGAAGGAAGGTCTGCACCAGCGGACGCAAATTCATTTTGACGTCCTCCAGCAAAGTGAACTGCGCGCCATCGTGCCGCTCGGCCAAATGGTCATCCCGGAACTCTTCCATCTCGGGGACCACCAGCGCCCGCGCCCGAAACAACTGCCCCGCGAACACGCTGTCGAAGCGCTGCGCCTTGGAAATGACGATCCGCCCTTCCGGCACTCCTTTTTTCAACGCCGCCACCGTGTGGGCCATCTCCTCGTCTTCATCGGAAAACGGTCCCCACACCAAGACGTCCCGGGCTCCGGAAAGGTTCCCCGAGGACATCATCACATCGCGCACCAGTCCCAAATCGACCTCCACGGAAGGACCAGCGCTCAACTCCAACCCCAGCTTGCCGCCGTTCAGTCGCGGGCTGCTCCCGGTGAAAATGCTCCCGTTGGCCATCTGCACGGTAAACATGAGCGCGTCCGCTTCTTCCCCAACCCCCGAGTTCTCCACATCCGCCGGCGTCTCCTCCGCCTCGTGCTGCGGAAAAAGCAGCAGCGCCATCCCTTCAGGGTTCACCCGGGCCTCGATCGCGCCGCTGCGCAGCTCGAACCATCCATCCTCCGCTTGACGCAAGGAGCCCCACAAAACCGTCCCATCTTCCAGCCGCAACAAATAAGCCTCAGGACGGGCCCGGTCTGGAAAACCCGCCGGCCGGTCCTCCTCGACCGCCCGCACCGCCCACACCATCCCGCCCGGCACGAGAATCTCGCCGGCGCCGGTCATCTCAAAACGAACCGACTCACCCTCGAACCCTCGAAAAACCCCCAAGATCTGGCTGTAATCCGCCAACTCCAGCATGTGGCGGGAATGCGGAACCTCGCTCCGGCTCTCCACGGGGAACGTCAGGCTGAGCAACACCTCGTGCCGTATCGAAAGCTCCTTTTCCGGCGAGAAACGTGGAGCAAACTTTACGCTCTCCAGCCCGAAATCCAGCAACCGCCCCTCCAATCGATCCCCATTGGCCAAATCGGCAGTACACTCCGCCGCCTTTTCCTCTGCCTCCTGACCCAGAGCCCCGGCCCACCCGCTGATCACGAGGCCCGCCGCGACCACGGCCCACCCTGTTCTCGCCAAGATTGCAGTGCCGCACACGCGCCCAGGCTAGCCCAGGCCCCGCCAATTTCCACAGCTTTGTGCCCGCTCATCCGCCGCATTCGGCGGATCCTGGAGTTTTTACATTTCCAAGGGAGGCGGGTTGGAAAACCCCCCCTCCGTTGCGGCCCTCGAGCTGTCGAAGTGCGAGGTGGCCATGGAGGTCAATTGCCGTCGCTCAGGCGCCGCCATGGCAAGCCGGAGGCCCTTGGACTGCGGCGAGTATCGCCGCTCTCCCTCAAGGCGCGGAGCGCCGGGGCGGGCGGAGGCTTGAGGCTCAATGGCAGAGAAGGCGGAGGCTTCCCAGCGTGTTGCGGCTCAGAATCAGCCTAGACGTAAAAACTCCAGCATCCGCCGCACTCGGCGGATCGAGCAAGCACTCCCAAACCCCGCCCGGCCCGCTCCTCCAAGACGCTGTTTGCCCTGCTACTCCTGAGCCTTGCTCCCTTCCTCCTCCCCCTTGCCGTCAACGCCCCCGTCCCCCGCCCGCAGGCCTTGAACTTCCACATCGTCCCACATGCCGCGGTCATCGAACGATCCCAAACCTATCTTCCCCCATAAAAATGCCCGGTCCTCCGCCTCCATCACCGGAGTCTCCATGTCGTCGAAAAACACCCTGATCCGGCCCGTATCCACCTTTCGCTCTACGCGCACCCGGTGCCACACGCCGTCTTTCCACGGCGTTCCCTCCGTCGTCTTCGTCGAGATCTTGGTGCGGGGCGCATCCCGGACCAGAAAAACTTGATTGGCATGATCGTCCGCCTCCTGCCCAAAATGCACGTAATAGAAATGGGTAGGATCCTGATAACCAAAAAAAAGACACATGCTCCGGTGCCCATACGATTCCTCCGTCGTCCGCACCCGGGCCGTCAAGACAAAATCGCCTAACACCAGCTCCTCCAACAGGGAGATGTTGTGCGGACTCCGGTGCGGCGGTTCGTACTCGCTTTTCTTCTTGGTCAGCGCATAGGCCGGATTTCCCTCCACTTCGACAATGCTCCAAGCCGTGGAATCGGTGGGCTTCCAGCGATCCGCCCCCTTCGAGAAATCTTCCTTCAACTGGACTTCCTCCCCCGCGAAAGCGGCCGGGACCGCCGCCCCCGACGCCAGCGCCCAAAAAACCCCCATCCAGCGCTTCCGCACCGTCCAGCACACTCTGCCCGGCCTTTTCATAGCCTTCTCCCTGCCAGATCGAAGCCCCGCTGGCAAGTCTTCCCTGCCTTTCGCACGACGCGGCGTTGGAGAATGAATCAACAGGTCCTCAAGGCGCGAGGAAGAAGCTGAGCGAAGTCCGCGGCCGGACAGCAACGCCGAAACCGGAAAAAAGGACCGCGATCTCAGAAAACAAAGCAGCGTAGCGAGCGAATTCCCTCCGCAGCTTCCCATTCGTTCTGTCGGCGTACTTCGCGAACCGCTCACCAGGCCCTGCGCTTTCCGCCGTCCGGCCCTGCCGTCGCCAAACCCGCCAGCACGGCCTTCTGCGCGTGCAACCGGTTCTCCGCCTGATCGAAGATCGTCGAAGCATGCTGCTCCAACAGATCGCCGCTGATCTCCTTTCCGCGGTAAGCGGGAAGACAATGCATGACCAAGGCTCCGGCCGCCGCACGGCCGGTCAGGCCCGCGTTGAGCTGAAACGGCCCCATCGCCGCCATCCGTTCCGCCCCTTCCTCCTCCTTCCCCATGCTCACCCAAACATCCGTGTAGAGCACGTCCGCGCCCGCCGCGGCGTCTCCGGCATCCTCTGTGCAAACGATGTTTCCTCCCACGCGATCCAGAAACGCCCGGGGAGGTTGGAAAGCCTTGGGAGCCGCGATCCGCAGCTCAAAACCCAGCCGGGCCGCCGCCCACATCCACGAACGCGCCATGTTGCAGTCGCCGTCCCCGAAAAAGGCCAGAATACGCCCCTCCCATCCCCCCAGGCGCTCCCGGATGGTCAACAAGTCCGCCAGAATCTGACAAGGATGCTCTTCGTCCGTCAAGGCGTTGATGGTCGGGATGCCGCTGTGTTCGGCGAACTCCTCCACTTCCTCCTGGCCAAAGGTCCGGATAATGGCCCCATCGAGCATGCGCCCCAGCACCCGCGCGGTGTCGCGGATCGGTTCACCCCGGCCCAACTGCAAATCCTGCCCTGACAAGAACAAGACCTGCCCCCCTAACTCGCGGATCCCCACCTCGAAACTCACCCGGGTCCGGGTGGAAGACTTGGTGAAAAGGATCGCCCAAATCTGGTCCGCCAACGGGCGGAACCCGGGATCCGAGCCACGGCGCGCTTTCAACCGCAATCCCTCCTCCACCAAAGCGCGAACCTCCTGACCGGTGACTGATTCAATGGAAAGAAAATGCTTCATCGGAACAAAAGAACAAAGACCCAACCCGCCGGACTGACGGCGAACCAGCCCGGTCTGCCGCCTCAGGCGGAGCCTAACTTCTCGAGCGCGGAAAAGAAAATGCCCAGTCCCTCCTCCGCCTCCTCCCGGGTCAAGATCAGGGGCGGCATCAAGCGCACCACATCGGCGCCCGCGGGAGCCGTCAACAAACCCGCGCGATTGAGCCGGTCCGTCACAAAGCCCGCCGGGCTCATCCCCGACTCGGAATAGCCCGGCACTCCACTCACCGAGCCCACATCCAACAGGACCCCAATCATCATCCCCATCCCTCGGACCTCTTTCACCAGCGCCACCGGCCTGCCCCGCAAAGCCTCCATCAGATACGCCCCCTGCTCCCGAGCGTTGTCCACGATCCCGCCTCGCATGATCTCGCCGGTCACCGCCAGGCCCGCGGCGCAAGCCAGGGGCGAGCCCCCGTAGGTCGTGCCGTGCGAGCCTGGTCCCATCAGGGAAGACAGGGCCGGTCCCCCCGGTCCACAAGGCCGGTCCGACATCCACACCGCCCCCAACGGGAACCCTCCTCCCAATCCCTTGGCCCAACTAATCCCGTCCGGCTCGAACTCTTCCCCGCAATCAAGTACAGAATCCCAGGTCCGCAGCGCTCCCGCACGCCCCAGGCCGCACTGGATCTCATCCATCAACAGCAAAAGGTCGTGCCTCCGGCAAGTATCCCGCGCCGCCAAGAGAAACTCCGCGTCCGCCACATGGATGCCGCCCTCTCCCTGGACCACCTCCATGAGCACCGCCGCCGTGTCCTCAGTGATCGCCGCCTCCAACGCGTCCGCATCGTTGTATGGCAAATGGCGAAACCCCGGCAGCAAGGGAGCAAAGCCCTCCTTCACTTTGTTCTGCCCTGTCGCGGAAATCCCCGCCATCGTCCGCCCATGAAAAGATCGCTCGAACGTCAGGATCACGTGGCGGGCCCGGCCGTCCGCAGCAGGCCGCGCATGCCCAAAGCGCCGCGCCAACTTGATCAGACACTCGTTTGCCTCGGCGCCGCTGTTGGAAAAAAACACTTTCCCCGGCAACCCCGCCACCTCCGACGTCAGCCGGCGCGCCAGTTCGCTTTGCCAGGGATTGGAATACAGGTTCGAACAGTGAATCAGCGTTCCGGCTTGTTCACGGAGCGCCTCCACTAAGACCGGCGGGCAATGACCCAGCGAGCACACCGCCACTCCGCTCCCAAAATCCAAGTAGCCCCGCCCTTCGGAATCCCAGAGGCGGCATCCCGCGCCCTGCACGAAAGACACCGGGAACCGTCCGTAAGTAGGCGCCACACAGTCCCTGCCCACAGCCCAGGACGCGGCCACAGGTTCAAGCACACTCTTCATCGGATAGGAAAAACGGACCGGCATATTGCGGCGGAACCAAGAAAACGCAACAGGCTTCCTCGCCCGAAAAAAACGCCCCTCCTCCTGCCCCTCCTTCCGCCGCGGCCCCGCAACTCAGGCGCTCATTTCCACCTCGGCCTCCTTGTAATCCAAGAACCGTCCCCAGGCCGGATCCACGTGCGGCCTCATCGCGCTGCTGAACAAGGGCCTCCAACTCGGCGCTTTCGGATGCTTCAGCGGAAACATCCGCGCCTCCACCGGAAGCTTGTTCCCCTTGCGCGTATTGCAAGGAATGCAGGAAGTCACCACGTTCTCCCAGGTGGACCTCCCCCCTTTGTGCCGCGGCACCACGTGGTCGAGATTCAAGCCATCCGACTCAAATGGCCGGCCGCAATACTGACAGGTGAAGGCGTCCCGCCGGTAGATGTTCTCCCGCGTGAACTTGACCTGTTTCTTCGGCAGGCGGTCGTAAATCGACAAAACGATAATGCTCGGAATCGACAGACGCATCGACACGGAGGCTATTGTGGCGCCGCTCAACCTCCCGGTTTCCGTCAACCGCGTCCAGGCTTCGACGTCGCAAGTGTAAAAGTTTTGGTTCTCA
Organism: Verrucomicrobiales bacterium; assembly: GCA_041749135.1. GTDB lineage: Bacteria > Verrucomicrobiota > Verrucomicrobiia > Verrucomicrobiales > DEV007 > DATKCT01. Next base: position 95,754 of record JBGTBW010000077.1, on the reverse strand, counting down.
TCGGTACACACAGCCTCCGCGTGCCCCAGAAAAAGCAGCGTCACTGCCCGCCGGCCCGAACACATGTTGACCGGCTGCCATAGCCGGTTCAAGACCAACACGGGTATGTCGAGGGCCGAGGTCACCGGAACCCGGCTACCATGGGAGGCTTGCATCACCCGCGCAACCGGATTTTCCTCCGCTCCGCGATGCGGTTAGCCCGCATTGCTTTAGGGATGGGAGAGGAGGCGGTTCCAGGAGAAGAACCTTTCCCGCCTCCAAGAACCGCGTAAACGCGGAACCCCAAACTGCTGCCAGCGCAGCCTTCCGGGTTGACCACTGCCGCTGCCGCGGCTTCTGTAGCCCCTTCCGCCCCTCCCCAGCCCATGGCCAGACGGTTACTTGGATTCATCCTCCTCTTGGTCTTTGCGGTCAGCAGCGCCGCGCAGAGATACGAAACTGATCCCCAAGACATTTACTTCCAGGGTTACCTCGTCACCAAAGAGGCGCTCGAACTCGACAAGCGCTCCGATTACGCCGGGGCCTACCGCAAGCTTCTGCAAGCCAGCGACATCTTCGATTCCGTGGCTCGCAATCATCCGGAATGGAACCCGACCATGGTCAACTGGAAACAAGGGGATATCCGCCAGAACATCCGGCGCATTCGCCAACTCCTCCCCCCTGAATCCCTCGAGACAGCCCCGTCCGATCCCGGAACCTCAGGCGCGCGCCGTTCCGGTGTTCCCTCCGGCATCGCCTCCCCGCCTCGCAATCCGATACAACAACGCTTCGAAGATCTCGAGCGCCAGGTTCAAGAGATCGGTCAAGACCGGGACAGCCTCCTCGATCAATTGCAACAAAAGGAAGACACGCTCCGGAGCGCCCGCGAAGCCCTGAATCGCGCCCGGGCCTACGAAGAGACTCTCCGCCACCAGCTCGACCAGTCCCGCAAAGCCCTGGAAGCCTCGCAGACCGAAAAGGATGCGGTCGCGATCCTCCAAGGCGAGGTCGAAGATCTCAAAAACCAGCTCGCTGAAGCCAATCGCCAGCTCAGCGAAGCCAACCAGCGCACTGAGTCCGTCCTGGCTGAACTCGAAGAAGCCAATCGCACCATCGGCGAACTCAAACGGCGCGAAGAACTCTATCTCAAGCAACGGCGCGAAATGGTCGCCCTCATCCGCAACCTCGAAGTCGATCCCTCCACCAAGGACCTCGCTCAAGAAAACCTCGATCTCCGCGAACAACTCAACGCCGCTCAGGCCCGCATCGAGCAAATGACCGGCGAACAGGAACGCAGCGAAGGAGAATTGGCCTCACTGCGCGAGGAACTCAGCTCCGTGCGCTCCGAACTCGTCCGGCTGCGTGAAGAAAACGCCCGCTACCAGCAGGAAACCGAAGAACTGCGGGGCAAACTTCAACTCGCCCTCGAAGACCAGCGCATGCTGACCCCCGAGCCCGGGGAGGAAGAAGCTCTGGCCGAGAATGTCCTGCTCAAACAAATCCTCCTCCGGCAGTTGCGCCACCAAACGTTGCGCCAGCAGGCCAAGGAACTCTTGCTGACCGAATTGGAAAGCCTCGGAGCCGCATCCAATGAACTCAGCGCCCGCGTCGAGGAGATCTCCCGCAACGCGCCCTTGAGCGAGGGAGAACGCCGGCTCCTGGCCGATCTCACCGACGATCCCGAACTCGAAGCCACCCTCGCCGCCAGCTCCGATACCGCCCCCGCCAACCTCGAAGGCGACGCACTCAAAGAGCGCATCCTCCGCTACGCCAAGGCCGCCGCCTACGACTTCGAACGAGGTCACTACGAGGCCTCGGAGTTCGGCTACGAACAAATCCTCCAGTTCGCCCCGCGTCACGTGAACTCCATCTGCAATCTGGGTCTCGTCAAAATGCGCCTGAACAAGCTGGAAGACGCGCAGAACCTCTTCCGCAAAGCACTCGTCTATGACGAAACCCACTCCTTCGCTCATTATCTCCTGGGCATCACCCATTTCCACCTGGAGCAATACGAAGCCGCCGTCGATGCCCTCCACAAGAGCATCGCCCTGGCGCCGCAACGCTCCGAATTCCATCTCTACCTCGGAGTCATCGCCTTGACCCAGCACAACTACCCCGCCGCCGAGTCGGCCCTCCAGGCCGCCATCGATCTCCGGCCCACCGACGCCGACGCTCATTACAACCTCGCCGTCCTCTACGCGACCCGCCCCGAGCCCTCCCTGCCCATGGCCACTCAGCACTACCAGCTCGCCCTCGCCAATGGAGTCGCCCCCGATCGCCGGATGGAGGCGCTCCTCACCGGGCTTTGAGGCGCCCACAACCCCTTCCCCCAGGGCCCCTTCTCGCTAGTCCGCATTTCTCATACTGTTTCGTCGCCGAGGGGCCGGAGCGCCCCGTGCGGACCAGGCCCGCGCAGCCGAAGGCGCCGAGCTGGGTGAGGACACCCTGTTCAAGCCCGAGGCAAGCCGAACGCAGGCAAGATGGGGTGCAGCGCGCCGCAGTAGAAAGAGTATCAGAAATGTGGGCTAGTCCACGCCCCTCTCAAAAAGAGGTTGCCGGTCCCCGGCGCGAAACGTAGTTTCCTCGCCCTCCCCTCCCACCCCGGCGCTCACGCGCCGGAGCCCCGTGGGAACACCGCGCTGCAGCGCTCCATTCATGCTCGAATCGATTCGCAAACGCCAACAAGGCCTGATGATCTTCATCGCGGCCATCATCATCATTTCATTCGCCTACCTCTACAACCGGCTAGACCTCGGCTCGCCCACCGGCCAAACCTACGCCTTTTCCATGGAAGGCCGTAAAGTTCGCTACGATGACGCCGAACGCATCGCGAAGGCCGCCCTCGTCGTCTCCGAAGACCTCAACCGCCCCGAACTCGTTCAGGGACTCGGCGCCGCCGATGTCGCCGGCATCGTTCAGAACATCCTCATCCTCAAGCGCGAAGCCAAGGAATTCGGAATCGAAGCCACTCAGGATGAAATCGAGGACGTCATCCGCAACGCCCCGCGCTTTCGGGCCAGCGGCCGCTACGATCCCAACAGCTTCAACACCTATTTGACCGAAGAAGTAGAACGCGGCTCCATCCCGAGAAAACTCTTCTATGAGACCGTAGCAGACACCATCCTCTACGAAAAACTCAATGCCGTCGTCACTGCCGGCCTCGTCCCCACACCCGTCGAAATCGATCTCGCTTACCAGCGCCGCTACGAAACCCTCGCCGCCTCCATCGTCACTCTCAAACGCGACGACTTCGCCTCCGGAATCGGCATCTCCCCGGCGGAGATCCAAACCTATTTCGAAACCCATAAAGACTCCCTTCAGTCGCCAGAGCGCCGCCAAATCGAATACGTCTTTCTCGAACAACCAAAACACCCCCGCATCCTCCGCCAAGAACAGGAACGGGCGAACACCCCGCCGTCCACCCCAGAGCTAGCGCCCGAGCCCCTCACCCCAGAGCCAGAGCCAGAGCCAGAGCCAGAGCCAGAGCCAGAGCCAGAGCCGGAGCCGGAGCCAAACTCCGCCGACTGCGGCGGCCAGACCGACCCCTCCGACCCCTCCGACCCCTCCGACGCCTCCGACCCCTCCGACCCCTCCGACCCCTCCGACCCCTCCGACCCCTCCGACCCCTCCGACGGCATTCTCAGCTTCGATCCCATCCCAGGCTCCGGCGAAGAACCGCCTGGCGACCCCGGTTCACTCCTCGATCCAAACATCACCTTGGAGCCCACCCCCTCGGAAGAAGACCTCAACGCCCAACGCGCCCAAGATCAACAGGAAAACGAGGAGTACCAGAAGCAACTGAAAGCGTTTCAAATTCGTGTTGGAGACTTCGCCGACGCCGTGGCCAACACCCCAGAAGGCGCTGACGCTTCCACCCATTTTCGCGCACTCGCCGCCGAGCAAGGCTTCGAAGTCAAGACTCCCCCTCCCTTCACCCGTGAGGACGCCCCCTCGGAACTGACCACTGCTCGAGACCTCCTTCCCGAGATCTTCCGCCGGGATCTCGATGACCCCATGTCCGACGCCATCCGCGGCGTGGGCGGCTTCTACGTCTTCCACCTCCTCAGCGTCGAGGAACCTCAACCTCTCACCTTGGAGACCGCCCAGGACCAGATCAGCGCCGCTCTCATCCAAGAGAAAAGCGAGGAGCGCATGCGGGCAGCCGCCCTCAGCCATCGCCAGGCTCTCCTCGCCGCCCTCAACGCCGGGGCCGATTTCACCAGCGCCGCCTTGGAACGTCAGCTCGCCCCCCGGGATCTCCCCGGCTTCAGCGCCGACAAGCGTCCCACCGCAGAAGCCCACGCAACGGAAATCGTCGATGCGGCCTCCATCACGCCCGAAGGCTCGATCAGCGAGCCCGTCGAAATCCCGGATGGATTGCTGCTCGTCCATGTCCGGCAACGGATTCCAGCGCCGGCGACATCTCCCGCTTCCCCGCCCTCAAGTCCACCCCCAGCGCCCACGCCGGGATTCCCTACCCCTCCCGCCGAAACTCCAGAGCAACAGCGAGACAACATGGCCATGTTTCTGGAGACCTCCACGCGATTCCTGGCTTTTCGAACCTGGCTCGAACATCAACGCGAAAACTCGCGCATCGTCGTTCCGGAGGGAGCCGCTCCCATCCGCCTCAACTGACCGCCGCAACCCAAGCCGCGCGGCGCTCCCCGCCGTCCGGGAGACCATGGACGAACCCTCCGACGCCTGCCGTGCGCTCTTCGATGAGGCCAACGGCGATTTCGCCGTGGGAGATCTCGATGCCGCCATCGCCAAATACAGGCGCTGCGTTGAAATGGACCCCGGCTTCTTCGACGGATGGCACGCCTTGGGCATGGCCCTCCTGAAGCAAGGTCAGGTCGCCGAAGCCATCGGAGCCGGTCTCCAGGCCACCACCCTCCAGCCCAACGACCTCCTGGCCTGGACCTCGTTGTCTCAAATGTTCGTGCGCGACGGCCGCATCGCCGAAGCCGAAGACGCCAAAGGCAAGGCCCGTATCCTCTCGCTGGGCGGAAAAATCGTCAAGGATCCGCCTCCCCCTGCCTGACCCGCATTTCTCATACCTTTAATTCCATGAGAAATGCCGGCTAACCAAAGAGCCGATCCGGCATCCCGGCATTGCTGCTCGCCTCTGGTTCACTCCCAGGTCCTCTCGCGCCAGTTCCCATGTCCAAATCCGCTTTCTACCTCACCACGGCCATTGACTACACCAACGGCAGTCCCCACATCGGTCACGCCTACGAAAAACTGCTTGCCGACGTCATCGCCCGTTATTCCCGCGCCCAGGGCCGCGAAGTCTTCTTCCTCACCGGCGTCGACCAACACGGTCAGAAAGTCCAGCAATCCGCAGAACGCGAAGGAGTAGATCCCCAAACCTTCGCCGAAGCCATCACCGCCCAATTCCTCGCTCTTTGGGAGAAGATGGACATCCGATTCGATGGCTGGGCCGCCACCACCCATCGCCTCCATCAGCGCACGGTCCAATACGTCTTGCAACGCCTCCACGATGCCGGTCAGCTCTACAAAGCCTCGCACCGCGGGTTCTATTCCCTGCGTCAAGAACAGTTCATCACCATCAAGGAACAGCGCGAGGACGGGTCCTTCGGCCCCGAATGGGGCGAAGTCGTCGAACTCGAGGAGGAGAACTGGTACTTCCGCCTCAGCGAGCATTTCCCCTGGCTCAAGAGCTTCCTCGAAACTCATCCCGGCTTTGTTTTCCCCGAGTTCCGCCTGCGGGAAGTCCTCAATGCCGTCCATTCCGCCGGCGCCGGCGATCTTTGCATCTCCCGGCCGAAAGCCCGCCTCGCCTGGGGCATCGAGCTTCCTTTCGATCCGGACTTCGTTACCTACGTCTGGTTCGACGCCCTCCTCAACTATATCAGCTTCGCTGGCTACCTAAGGCAGGCGATAGGATTCGAAGATCCCGACGCCGCCCTTCCCGAGTTCGACACACTCTGGCCCGCCGACATTCATCTCATCGGCAAAGACATCATGGTCCCCGCTCATGCCGTCTACTGGCCCATCATGCTCCACGCCATCGGCTTTTCCGATGAAGAAATGCCCCGGCTCGTCGTTCATGGATTCTGGAATGATCGCCGCGGGGAGAAGGTCTCGAAATCGGAAGGAAACGTCATCGATCCGGCGACGCGCATCAACCGCTTCGGGGCGGACGGCTTGCGCTACTATCTCATGGCCTCGATCGCCACCGGCCAGGACGCCGACTTCAACGACGACCGGCTCCTCGAATTGTACAACCAAGATCTCGCCAACGGTCTGGGAAACCTTCTCAGCCGCAGCTTGAACATGGCCGGACGCTACCGCCAGGGAGTCATCTGCGTTTCCTCCGGCTATGACGACGGCCTTTCCCGGACCCTCCGCACTGCCTTCCTCGAACTTCCCGGAGATATCGACCAATCCATGAACAGCCATCAGGTGCATCTGGCTCTGGAGGAGATCTGGAAACGCGTGACCCAATGCAATCAATACGTGGAACAGTGCGCCCCCTGGAAGCTAGCCAAGGATCCCGCCGCCGCCGCCCAGCTCGACGCCGTCTTGCACCACCTCGTCGAATCCCTCGCCCACATCGCCATCCACATCGCGCCGGTCATGCCTTCCACCAGCCGTGAGATCCTGCGCCAACTCAACCTGGAACTACCCATTCCCCTTCTCCTGTCCAACCTCCGCTGGGGTCTCATCCCCGATCGCCACCAACTCGGCTCCCCCCATCCTCTCTTCCCACGGCTTGAATGACCCCGGCGCCTCCCGTGCCAGCTCACGGCCGCATTCCCCCACTGGTGAACCCCGCCAGCATGGCGTCCTTGGCCTTGCGCACCTCCGGATGATAACAGTCCAGCGGCTGACTGCCAATCAGCCCGACACAGGCGTTGCAAAACACGCAACGCGGGCCTTCAACATTGTCCCGCAATTGCCGGTAAAGATGAGGATTGGCGATGAACGAGCGGCCCGCGGACACCGCATCACAATCGCCGTCCCGGATCGCGCTCTCCATCCGGTCCGCCGTCAGGAACCCTCCCACACAGATCACCGGAATATCCAAGGCTGAAGCAAACTCTCGCGCGTAGCGCAAGTTGTAGCCCTGCCGCCGTCTCCAAATCAGATTGAAAAGGAGCGCGAACACCGGCCAAAGACTCTGCATCATCAAACGGCGAAACAGCGGCAGAAACCGCGCACTGCCGCGCGCCATGGCTCGCATACAGCTCCAAAACGTGCCGCGCACGACCGGGAATCCCGACTCGTAGTGGCCCACGGAGATCTCCACGCCGTCGAGTCCATCTTTCTCCAGGATCCTGGCGATCTCCACCAACTCCGGCGTTTTCAACCCGCGCCTCAAGGGAAGGTAATCGGAGCCGTTCAACTTCATGATGACCGGAAAATCAGACCCTGTCTTCCCGCGAATGTTTCCAAGGATCTCTCTTAGAAACCTGACCCGGTTCTCCAGACTGCCGCCATACTCGTCGTTTCGTCGATTGATATACGGAGTCAGAAACTGACTCACCAGATAACCATGACCCGCATGAATCTGCACCCCATCGAATCCCGCCTTCTGGCAGCGCAGCGCCGCATCCCCGAACTCTTCCACTTTTGTTCGGATCTCCTCCACCCGCAGCGCCCTCGGCTTCGTGCCCGTCGATAAGTCCGCAACCGCCGACGCGGACAACGATTCCGGCAACCCCACATAGGCCGGAAGCACCTGCCTGCCGCAGTGGCTGAGCTGGGCGAAGATCTTCGATCCGTGCCGGTGCACTGCTACCGTCAGTGAACGCAGCGCCGGAATCTTGTCGTCGCCGTCAGCGCCCATCTGGTTGGGCGTCGATTGCCCGTCCCGGCTCGTATAAATGTTTCCAGTGATGATCAGAGGCGTGGCCCCCTCGGCTATCGGTTCGTAAAACTCGATGTGCTTCGGCGTCGCGAACCCGTCGCTGCTCGCCCGGGTCTCGGATGTCGCAGTCTTGATCAGCCGTCCCGCGATCTCCAGTTTGCCGATCGAGAAAGGCTGAAACAACTCACGTTTTGACGTCGTCATACGGTGGTCCTCCTCACATCTTCTGCGGCTCTTCGCCTACCCTGTTCTCTTCTTGGTCCAATCCCGGAAACAGATTCATTCCGCGGCTTCCCTCACCTCCCATCCAGCCCGCGCGCCAGCCGGACCCGGGCCCCACCAAACAATACTGCCGGCCGGCCGATGGCAGCTCCCGGCATACACGCCCGGAGACAACCGCGGCGAGAAACACGCTCACGGCAGCTACTGTGTCAGAACCACGCCCACAGTGCAAGATCGACCGTGCCGGATGCCGCGAAGTCCTGGGCGCCGCGAAGTCTCCTGAGCACGGACTCAGCGTTCGTGACAGCCAGCTTGTTCGGTTTGTAAGCAGCGGAACGTTCTGCCAGAGTCAGGCAGAGAATTGCAGGCCTACATTGTCCTCGCCTTCCAAGACCGGTTCGATTCAGATACATCCCGCAAAGCCATCCAAGAACAACAATGACCGCCAAAGACATCCTCGAGGAACTGGAACCTTTAGGGCAGGAGAAATACAAGCGCATGCTCATGAAAAACTACGGCGTTAAGGAGCCGTGTTTCGGAGTGAAGATCGGCGACCTGAAGAAAATCCAAAAGCGCATCAAGATCGACCGCCAGTTGGCTCTCGATCTCTACGACACCGGCAACTACGACGCCATGTACCTGGCGGGCCTCATCGCCGACGATGCCAGAATGACCAAGAAGGACCTCCAGCGCTGGGCCGATAAAGCCTACGCCGGTTCGCTGCCCGGAGCCACGGTGGCCTGGGTCGCCGCCGGAAGTCCCCACGGCCGTGACCTCGCCCTCCAGTGGATCGAGTCCAAAAAACCGCTGGTCGCCTCCGCCGGCTGGGCCACCCTGAGCGCTTGGGTAGCTCTCAAGGAAGACTCCGAACTCGATCTGCCCGAACTCAAGCGGCTCATGGCTCGCGTGAAAAAGGAGATCCATCGCGCCCCAGGCCCCGTCAGCTACCAGATGAACGGCTTTCTCATCGCCGCAGGTTGTTACGTCGCTCCCCTCACCGAACTCGCCATCAAAACCGGTCAATCCATCGGCCCAGTGACCGCGGACCTCGGCGATAACCAGTGTCAGTTCTTCTCGGCGCCGGACTACATCCGCAAAGTGCAGCAACGCGGGACGATAGGGAGAAAACGGAAGTCCGTGAAGTGCTGACCCGCCGGCCGCATACTTTCTCGCTCTGCGGCAGCCCGGCGCCCGATAGGCCAAAACGCCCAGGCAAACCCTGCCGCTTCGGCTGTGCCGCCATCCTGCCGCCGGCCAACGGAGTCTGGAAAAGCCCTCTCCGCCCTCCCGCATTTCTCATACCGTTTCGTCGCGAGGGGCCGGCGAGCCCCGTGCAGACTCAAGGCTGAGGCAAGCACAACACAGTCCCCATGGGGCGCAGCGCGCCGCAGCAGAAAGAGTAGGAGGAGTGTGAGCTAGCCCGCAAGGCGGTAACTCTCAAGGGTTTCCACACTCCGCCAACGGGACTCTCACAGACTCTCTCGCCCGTCGCTAACCATTTCTAACGGCCCAAAAGAGCGCCAAACCCTCCCGGAAGCCCCCAAAAAATATTCAAGATGCGTTAATCTTTTTCTTGACTTGCTTTTTAAGAAAACGAAAACATATCGCGATCACTTGATCAAACCAACCCAAACAACAAACCAATGCCACCGAAAAAAAAGAGATCAGCCGCCAAAAAGGCTGCCCCCAAACGGGCCGCTAAAAAGGCCGGCGCCAAGAAGGCCGTGAAGAAAGCGCCGGCCAAAAAGGCCGCATCCAAGAAGACGGCAAAAAAGCGCGTAAGCGCTGAGTCTGTTCCGGCCAAGAAGGCGGTCCGGAAACGGGTTCAGCGCAAGACTCCCAAACCGAAAAAGAGAAACCGCCTCTCCGTTGCCAACATCAAACGGATCGATTCGGAGAAAACTCACGGTTGGCAGGTGCATGTCTGCCGGGCCGGCATTCTCCGGACCAAGCTGTTCAGCGACCGCGTCCACGGGGGCAAACTGAAAGCCCTCGAGCTGGCGAAGGTCTGCCGCGAACAGCTCCGAGCCGAAATGGGCTAGGTGCAAGAGAACCCGGCCCACGCAGGCCGGATCGCTCACTTCGACTCAAGGGGCAGCCGCAAGGCTGCCCCTTTTCTTTTCCGTCTGGCGGCCGGCCGGGTCCTGGCCTTCCCGTGCGCCGCCTGCATCATTGCTCGTTGCCTTCTTGGTTGACCCCCGCAATGGCGCCGTGTTTCCATAAGCGTCTCCTCCCCCGCAATCCCTCCTCATGCAGGCCGCTTTCATTCGACAGCCCGGACCGCCCGAGACGATCGAGTTGGGTCGCCTACCCACGCCTGAACCCTCGCAAGGCCAGGTCCTGGTCCGGGTCGAGGCCGTCTCCCTCAATCCCATCGATACCTATCTGCGTTCGGGCGCTGTTCCCATGGAGCTGCCCTTCCCCTACGTGGTGGGTTGCGACCTGGCGGGCTCCGTCGTCCAAACCGGAGCAGAGGCAAGCCGGTTCAGGCCGGGAGACCGGGTTTGGGGCTCTAACCAAGGAGTCTTGGGCCGCCAGGGAACCTTTGCCGAGTTCGCCTGTGTCGATGAGGAGTGGCTCTACCCGGTCCCGGAGGCTGTCTCTCCCGAATCCGCAGCGGCCGCTGCCCTGGTGGGGATCACCGCCCATCTCGGACTTGTCCAAAAAGCCCGGCTCCAACCCGGAGAGACCATCTTCGTCGGCGGAGGATCCGGGGGCGTCGGCTCAATGGTCATCCAGATGGCGCGACTCCTCGGAGCGCGCGTTCTGGCCTCGGCTGGATCGCCTGCCAAGATCCAAGCCTGTCTCGATCTCGGCGCTGAGCAGGCTTTCGACTACAGAAACGCCACAATCGCCGATGAGGTCGCCCGCGCGGCGCCGGATGGAGTCGACGTCTGGTGGGAAACGACCCGCAGCCCCGATCTCGAAACCGCGGTGACCGGACTCGCTCCCGGCGGCCGCATCATCCTGATGGCCGGTCGCGAAGCCCGGCCCCCTTTCCCCGTGGGGCCGTTCTACGTGAAAGGCGCATCTTTGTTGGGGTTCGTCATGTTTCAGGAACCGGCTGAAGGCCAGAAGCGCTGTGCCGATGACATCAACCGCTGGCTGGCGGATGGGCGCTTGCAGCCTCGGATCGACCGCGTCCTTCCTTTCTCTCAAACAGCCGAAGCCCACCGGCTCCAAGAAGACAATACTCTCCGCCACGCGGGAACCTTGTCCGGAAAGATCGTCCTCACCCCTTGAACAAATCCGGCCGCGGCTCCGCGCCCCTCCGGCCGGCGACACCCGTCATTGGCTGACACGCATGGGCATCAGCACGTAGAGAAACGGCGCGTTGATCTTGATCACCCCGGGGCTCATCTCGTCGATCAGTTCAAGATAAACCTCGTCCGTGTCCAGGTTGCGCAAGGGAGCCATGAGAAACTCCGGATTGAAGGCGATGGAAAAGGGTTCGCCCTTGTAGGCCACCGCGATGGATTCCTTGGCTTCTCCGATGTCCGGCGAATTGACCATCACGTCGATATTGTTCTCGCCGAAGACGAGTTTTACCGAATGCGACTTGTCGATGGTCAACAGCGAAACCCGGTGGACCGTTCCTAGAAAAGTCTCCCTTTCAAGTGTGATCCGTTCCACGGTCTTTTCCGGTATGACCTGCCTGAAATTCGGATAAGCGCCCTCGATGAGCTTGCTCACCAAAACGCTGTCCCCGATCTCGAACCGGATCTGATTCTCCGTCAACGACACCTGAACCTCCCCCTGATCCTCCAGCAACCGCTGCAACTCGTTCACCGCCTTGGTCGGAACAATCACCTCCAGCCCTTCGCTCTGCGGCATGTCCAGCTCATGATCGACCATGGCCAAGCGCCGGCCATCGGTGGCCACCATGGTCATTGTGGTTCCGGAGAAAGAAAAAAGGATGCCGTTGAGCACATAACGGGTCTCATCCGTAGAAATGGCGTAGGCCGTCTTCCGCAATCCGTCCCGCAGGACCTTCTGCGGCAAGGTGAACTCCGTCGCATCGGTAAAGCTGGGAAACGGCGGGAACTCCTCGTGCGACAGTCCGAGAATCCGGAAATAACTGGGGCCGCAGTGGATCTCGGTCTGATGCGAGCGGTCCACCTCGAGAGCCACTTCCGACACGGGCAGCTCCCGAATGATGCTGGCCAGCCGGCGGGCAGGCAGGGTCGTGGCCCCTTCGCGAGATACCTTGGCGGGGATCTTTCCACTCACCCCGACATCGAGGTCCGTCGTAGTCATCCGCAGCTCGCCTCCAATGGCCTCGAGCAGCACATTGGACAGGATCGGCAGCGTCGTCCGGTTGCTCACCACGTGCTGGACCTGCTGCAGCCCTTCCACAAAATCCTCCTTGCTGACAACCAGTTTCATACGTGATTCATCCGGAAAACCCATCGGTTGTATAGTGGAGAGCCCAACTTTTGGCAACCGGGGAATTGCCAAAAGCCCACACCCTCTCAACTGCCTGACTAAGAGCGGCTCACGTAGAAAGAGTATGAGAAATGCGGGCTACCGGCGGAGACCGCTCTGAATCCGCTGAAAAGCGTTCTGGCACTCGCGCGACGCTTGGACCCGCTTCTCCACGGCACGGCACGCGTGGATCACCGTCGCGTGATCGCGCTTGAAGGCTGCCCCGATCTCCTTCAGAGACTCGCGGCATTCGCGCCGGCAGATATACATCGCCATCTGCCGGGCCTCGGCAATCCGCGCCGTCCGCCGCCGGCTCATCAGCTCCTCCACGGAAACCTCGTAGTACTCCGCTGTCCGCATCTGAACCACCCGGATCTCCACCGGCCTGAAAAACGACTCTCCCAGCAGGTCCCCCACCACCAAAGCGGCTGCATCCAAGGTGATCTCCCGGCCGCCCCGCTCCTGACTCAACGAAGCCAAGCCCTTCAAGCGGTTCAAACAGCCCTCCAGTTCCCGGACGCTGTCCCGAATGTGCTCGGCGACAAACTCCACCACTTCCGGAGTCAGAACAAAGTCCAACTCCTTCATCTTCTTGCGCAGAATGGCGATCCGGGTCTCCTTCTCGGGCGGAGCCAACTCCGAAGTGAGGCCTCCTTGAAAGCGCGTCACCAGCCGGCGCTGCAAAAGCTTCACTTCGCCCGCGGGCCGGTCGCAGGTCATCACCATCTGCTTCCCCTCGCTCTGCAGCGTCTCAAAAGTGTAGAAAAATTCGTCCTGGGTTCTCTCCTTGCCGGCGAAAAAATGGACGTCGTCGACGAGAAGCACGTCGGCCTCCCGGTAGCGGGAGCGGAAGACCGCCGCCCGGTGCTCCCCGATCGAATCGACGTATTCGTTGGTGTACTGCTCGGCCGTGATGCACACAACCCGCGCCCGTGGCCGCCGCCGGAGGATCTCCAGGCCGATCGCGTGCATAAGATGGGTCTTCCCCAAACCAGACCCACCGTAAAGGAAAAGCGGATTGTAGCTCTTGCCCGGCCGCTCCGCCACCGCTCCAGCCGCCGCCGCGGCGATCTCGTTGGAGTTTCCCACGACAAAGGCGTCGAAATTGTAGCGCGGGTTCAGCCGGGCCCGGCGGACCACCTCACTCCAGGAGGGACCGCCATTCCGGGTCTGCGCCGCCGGCCGCCTCGGCTGCCCCGCCGGCCGCGGAGCCGGAGCCGCGCCATTGCAGCGGAACTCAATAGACCGCCGGCTTCCCAGCGCCTCCTCCACCGCTTCCGCCAGGACCTTCAGATAATTCGATTCGATCCATACCTGGTAGATGTTGTTAGGAACCTCCAGTAAAAGCTTTTTCCCGTCATCCTCCAACAACACGATGGGCTTGAACAAAAGGCTCCAATGGTCCTCGCTGATCTTTCCGGACAACATGCTCAATATGGTCCGCCACGTTTCCTCCCTGCTTTCTTGCGACATCTCCAGTTCTCCTCGCATCCACTCGTTTTGATTCTCCAAACAGTCAGTCACCCGCCGGGGAAAAGCGGAGCCCCCGGTAAGTCGCCTCTCCTAACTATACGAGGGACCGAAGATTCCGCGCCGTTCCCCGGGCTCGTCAACCGCCCCAGAGCCCGGCTGCTCCCCCGGGTTGTTCACCTCGCCCAGGTCTTCTCCCTCTTCGGCCCCCGCCCACTTCCCCGCTCACGCCCACCGGCCGGAAAGAAAACGGTAGGCGTCCGACTAACGGCTGCACAATCAGGAGAGAGGTTTTCATGAATCGTTGACCACAAGGGCTTTAAAGGTTGGTGCGTCTGTGCCTCGGGACGAGAACGCGCCCGTATCGCAAACAAGCGCGCCTTGTTCCTTCCCTTTGCCCCGCCGCAAGCCAGACTCCCGTTTCCGTAAGGCGTCCACAAGGTTGTTCACACCTTGTCAACACCAGAGTCAGACCCCACGCCGAGCGGGTCCGTTCTAGTTTTAACCGACTTGTTCGACAACACTTTTTTTCAATTCCGACACATGCAAGCAATCGCATTTCCCGGCAACTTCGGACCCCTCAACGACTTCCGGGCCATCCGCCGAGAGCGGTTTTTTTTTCGCCTCCCTCCCCCAGCTCCCCGCCGCTCTACGCTTCTTGTTAGGCAATCCGCCCCGCCGCGGCCCCTCTTCCTTATCCTTTGCAAAAACACAGACTCTACGCTACGTGCTCCGCTTCCCATTCCCGCTCATGGCCGACACTCCTTCCAAAGCATATGCACCGGCCGACGTCGAGAGAAAATGGCGCCGGCGATGGCTCGACGCCCAGAATTTCCGCGCCGACCCCGCCTCCCCCCGGGAACCCTACTCCATCGTCATCCCTCCCCCCAACGTCACCGGCGTCCTCCACCTCGGTCATGTCCTCAACAACACCATCCAAGATGTCCTGGCCCGCCGTGCGCGGATGCGCGGCTGCGAAGTCCTCTGGCTTCCAGGAACCGACCACGCCGGCATCGCTACCCAAAACGTCGTCGAGCGCGAGCTGCGCCGCGAAGGCCTAACCCGTCAGGCCATCGGCCGCGGAGCCTTCGTGCGCCGCGTCGAAGCCTGGCGTGAAAAACACGGCGGCATCATCATCGAACAGCTTCAACGCCTGGGCTGTTCTTGCGACTGGAGCCGCGAACGCTACACCCAGGACCCCCCCTATGTCGCAGACGTCCTCGGCGTGTTCGTCGAACTCTACCGCCAGGGCCTCATCTACCGCGGCGTCCGCATGGTAAACTGGTGTCCCCAGACGCAAACCGCCCTCTCCGACGAAGAGGTCGTCATGAAAACGACCCGAGGCACTCTCTACTTTATGCGTTACGAAGTCATCGACAGCCCCGGCCGCTTCGTGGAAATCGCCACCACTCGCCCCGAAACGCTCATGGGCGACACCGCCGTCGCCGTGCACCCGGCCGACCCCCGCTACCGCGACCTCATCGGCAAGTCTGTGCGCCGCCCTTTTCCCGAAGCCTCCATCCCCGTCATCGGCGACGCCCATATCGATCCCGAATTCGGCACCGGAGTCCTCAAGGTAACGCCCGCCCACGACCGCGCCGACTTCGAGATCGGTCAACGGCATGGACTTCCCATCCGGGACATCCTCAACCCGGACGGCACCCTCAACGACTTGGCCGGACCAGACTTCAGCGGCCTCGACCGCTCCGCAGCCCGGGAAAAGGCCGCCGAAAAACTCGAGGCCATGGGCCTGCTGGTCCGCCGCGAACCTTACGAAAACGAAGTCGGCCACAGCGAACGCGCCGGCGTCCCCGTCGAACCCCGCCTCAGCCTCCAATGGTTCCTGCGCTATCCCGCAGTCGATGCCGCTGCCAACGCCGTCGCTTCGGGTCACATCCGCTTCCGGCCTGAACGCTGGACGAAGACCTACGCCCACTGGATGGAGAACATCCAAGACTGGTGCATCAGCCGCCAGCTCTGGTGGGGCCATCGTATCCCAGTCTGGTATCCGCGCGATCGATTCCAAGACATCCAATCCGGCGCTCTGTCCGATGAAGAACTGCGATCCCTCGTCCACGTCGGCCTGGCTCCGCCTTCAGATCCGGAGAACTGGATTCAGGATGAGGACGTCCTCGACACATGGTTCAGCTCCTGGCTCTGGCCCTTCGCCACCATGGAAGAACCCGTCCGCGAACGATTCTATCCCACCACCGACCTCGTCACCGCCCCCGACATCCTCTTTTTCTGGGTCGCTCGCATGATCATGGCCGGCCTCGCCTTCACCGGCCAAATCCCGTTCCGGAACGTCTTCTTCACCGGCCTCATCCGCGATTCCAAAGGGCGCAAACTCTCCAAGTCCCTCGGAAACTCCCCGGATTGCCTGGACTTGCTCGACCGCTACGGCGCTGACGGAGTGCGTTTCGGTCTGCTGCGCATCGCCCCCACCGGAAGCGACATCCGCTACGACGAAGATCGCCTCAGGGAAGGCCGGAATTTCGCCACAAAACTTTGGAACGCCGTCCGCTTTCGCCTTCTCCAAGGCGAAGCCTCCTCCTCTGGCAGCCCCTGTCTCTCCATCCACGCCATCGAAGTCCTGGCCCGCCTCGAGGAGATGGAGCAGGCCGTGACCCAGGCCTACGCCGAATACCGCTTCAACGAAATCACCGGTCTGCTTTACGAGTTCTTCTGGGGTCACTACTGCGATTGGTTCCTGGAATCCATCAAGGAGAACCTCCAGACGGGGGCCGATCCTGCCCGCCGGGCCGCTGCGCTCCAAACCATGGACCGGATCTTGCTGCGTTTCCTCATTCAGCTACACCCCGTCATGCCCCACATCACCGAGGAACTCTGGGAGATTCTCGGCTTCGGCGGCGAATTCCTCATGCAGGAACAGCTTCCCGCCGGCTCGCCGCTCGATGGTCTCGATCCCGCAATCGTGGCGGATTCGAGGATCCGGGCCCAAGCTGTCCAAGACGCCGTTCGCAAGGCCCGCAACATGAAAGCAACCTACGGCCTCGGAGCCAACCGCAACGTAGGTTTTGTCCTCCGCCCCGCCGCTCCTTGTGCGGATTGGGTCCAGGACGAGATCCCAGTGCTCCGGCTCCTGGCCGGGGCCGCCCAGATCGAGACCGATGCCGCCTACCGCCAGCCGCGCGGAGTGCCCGGAGCGCTCACCGAACTTGGCGAAATCTTCATGCCTCTCGAAGGGCTCGTCGATATCGCCGCCGAGAAGGAGCGCATTGCCCGTGAATTGGCCCAAGTTGACCAGGAACTCAGCCGGGTCGAATCTCGCCTCGGCAATCCCAGTTTCGTAGACCGGGCGCCCGCGGAGGTCATCGAAGAAAACCGCCGCCGCCAAGACGACTTCATTCAAAAACGCCGGCAGCTTCTGGAAATGCTGGACATCCTCGAAGGGTAGCTCTTAACGGTCTCCCCAGGCAGTTCTCGATCTGCAAGCGTTCGTTCATCCATGGCGCTCATTCCCGAACATATGGAACTGACGCCGGAGGCAGCCGAGGTTCTGCGTCATGCCGGTATCGCCAATTGCGGTGATTTGGCCCGGACCAAGGTGAAGGAACTCCAGCGCATCTTTTACCAGGCCTCACAGGAAGGCCGTTTTGCCCAGGGCTTCCCCTCCCTCAAGATGTTTGCAGCTTGGATTGACGAAGCCCAGTCACAATCGGGCGTCGAGGAGGTCGCCTTGGAAGACATCGGCCACGCCGACCTCCACAATATCCCCACCGCCACCGTGCTCCGCTCCGGAGCGCCAGCGCAGCCCCCGGCATCCGGTTACACCCCCGTTCAACCCGTCCGGCCGCCCCGGGTCTATCCCGTCGCTGGCCAACCCAATTCCTCTCTGCAGATCCAACCGCGCCTCCAAGAAACCACGGAGAGTCCCTTAAAGGAACTCAATCCCGAGAAGGAACTCACCCTATTCAAACGCAAACGCCGCAACCCGCTCCGAAAACCCTCCGCCACACTTCAGCCAGCCGCAGCGGACCCTGCAACGCCCATCGAGGCTCCCCCGGCCCCCGCCGCCCAAGCCAGGCCCACGCAGCAATTGCCGGCTCATCCTCATTCGCCCTTCTCCTCCTTCGACGATTACAAACGGGGCGCTCGCCGCGTCCGTCCCCTCGACCGCCGCAGTCTGGAAGCTGGTGAGGACCTGGAGTCCGACACTGCCGAAGAACAAGCCGCCTTCGAGGAGGAAGAAGCCTACAAGCGGCGCATGCCCAGAACCCAGATCCGCGGCGTCCAATATCCCGATCCCATCCGCTTCGTTCTCGGAGCCCTCACAACCATCCTGCTCCATCTCTGCTTCGCCGCCCTGCTCGCCGGCTCTCTGATTATCCCCCTGTGGTTTCCCGGGGAGCGCATCCTTTTGGCCTGGCTCGCCCTCGCCCTCGCCGCCGCCGGCCTGCTCTATCTCGTGCTCGGAGTCCGGGTCCGCTGCCGTGTTTGCAGTTGCCACTTCTTTTTCTCCCGGCCTTGCTTCAAGCACGCAAAAGCCCATCGCCTTCTCGGCGGCCTGCCCACCCTGTGCCTGGCGATTCACGGGCTCCTTTTTCGCTGGTTCCGTTGCATGTACTGCGGAACGGCCATCCGGATCACGAACCGGAAGGGCGACTAACCCCCATTTCTCATACTCTTTCCGCTGCGGCGCGCTACGCCCTGGGGACTGCGTTGCGCTCACCTCAGGCTCAGAACTCCTGACTTCGGGAAATTCTGATGAGCCGTTAGTCCAGGAAAGATCTGCGATTCGCCCAGGCGCACCCGGTGCAGTGGAAGATCAAGCCGGGGCACTTGGACTGCTGCCATCCTCTTTCGTTGATCCCCATGTGTTCGCTCGCAAGAGCGGGGATTCTAAGCTTTGCAGGATCCCACGCCTTAGTGGTCATGAGCATAAATACGGTGACATTCGTTCCGCCAGGTTTGGCCTGTGGCGAGGCGCGAGGAGGGCGCATCCCCGCAGCGGGCTGTAACCGGCGAGCAACAAAGCCACAGGCCAAACCCGGCGGAACCCGCAGGGCGGCGGTTCCTTTTGGCGCAGGCTTCGTTGCTCTCTCCTCACAGACCATGAGGGTATGCTCGTCGATCGCGCCTTGCCTGCGCCAAAAATCCCTCGCCGCGAACGCCATCGTATTTATGCTCATGACCACTTAAGCACGCTGGAATGGTTGCCCACCCTCGCGTGGGAACCACCGCCCGCGCTCTTCGCCTTCGGTGAAGCCTGGGCTTCATCCATGGCGCATCGGCGGGTTTCGCGGAACTCACTCGCCAGGCCGGCCGCAGGGTCGCCAGGGGGAGCCTGGCGCCTTCGGTTGGCCGGTTTTTTGTCGCTAGGTGCGACACGAAACGTGACACGGACCCGGCGGAGCCCTGGGAATCGAGTGCTCCACCTGGCCCGGCGCCCAACGCAACGGCGCGTTTTTTGTCGCAGGTGCGACACGAAACGGGACACGGACCCGGTGGAGCCCTGGGAATCGAGTGCTCCGCCTGGCCCGGAGCCCAACCCAACGGCGCGTTTTTTGTCGCAGGTGCGACACGAAACGCGACACGGACCCGGCGGAGCCCTGGGAATCGAGTCCTCCGCCTGACCCGGCACCCAACGCAACGGCGCGTTTTTTGTCGCAGGTGCGACACGAAACGGGACACGGACCCGGCGGAGCCCTGGGAATCGAGTCCTCCGCCTGACCCGGCACCCAACGCAACGGCGCGTTTTTTGTCGCACGTGCGACACGAAACGCGACACGTACCCGGTGGAGCTTGAGGGATCGAATTCCCCGCCTGGCCCCGGCCCTCAACCCAACGGCGCGTTTTTTGTCGCAGGTGCGACACGAAACGCGACACGGACCCGGCGGAGCTTGGGGGATCGAATTCCCCGCCTGGCTCGGCCCTCAACCCAACGGCGCGTTTTCTGTCGCAGGTGCGACACGAAACGCGACACGGACCCGGTGGAGCCCTGGGAATCGAGTGCTCCGCCTGGCCCGGAGCCCAACGCAACGGCGCGTTTTTTGTCGCAGGTGCGACACGAAACGGGACACGGACCCGGCGGAGCTTGGGGGATCGAATGCTCTGCGTGGCCCGGCGCCCAACGCAACGGCGCGTTTTCTGTCGCACCTGCGACACGAAATGTGACACGGACCCGGCGGAACTTAGGGGATCGAATTCCCCCCCTGGCCCGGCGCCCAACGCAACGGCGCGTTTTTTGTCGCAGGTGCGACACGAAACGGGACACGGACCCGGCGGAGCCCTGGGAATCGAGTCCTCCGCCTGACCCGGCGCCCAACGCAACGGCGCGCTTTTTGTCGCAGGTGCGACACGAAACGGGACACGGACCCGGCGGAGCCCTGGGAATCGAGTGCTCTCAGCCTGCCTCTCCACCTCCGTGCATGTGCCTTCGGCCGCAAAGTTCAACGCGGCGAAGCGCGCAAGCCCGGGTCGATCTTGCCCGCCAGATGACGCCCCTGCGCGTCAACAAGTTGTCGCCAGACAGCCGCCCAAACTGGGTTTTCCGCCTGCATGGCATTCAGGATGCCGTTCACAGCCAAAATCCCCGACCCTTCGCAGAGCGTTCACGCGATTCCTTGAGCCGGGAAAAGTTTCTTTCGGGAACCGCCTCAGGGCGTGTTGACTCATTACAGGGAAAACACGCAGTTGTGGCAATGAGAGCAGGGCGAAAGCCTCGCGCCGCGAGCCGGCCAACTGCGCGACCCTTCGCGCGCACCTTGTTGAAAGCGTCGGCTTTGTTGATCGTAGGCCACGAATTTCAATTCGCTCCCTCCTCGCGCCCTGCCTACCCTTCCACCAAGTCCCGCGCGGGATCAGCCAATAAATCGACACGTCTTCAGGGGCCGCATCCCCGCCGGGGGGGTGGAAGGGTGGCGAGGCGCTGTGGGCGGGGAGCAAGCTGGCGCCGCTTTCTTTGAAGCCGGGGCATCACGAAAACGGTATGGAGCCCTATCCCCGCCGGGGGAGGAAGAGTGGCAAGGCGCTGTGGGCGGGCAGCAAGCTGGCGCCGCTTTTTTTGAAGCCGGGGCATCACGAAAACGGTAGGGAGCCCTATCCCCGCCGGGAGGTGGAAGGGTGGCGAGGCGCTGTGGGCGGGCAGCAATCCGGCGCCGCTTTTTTTGAAGCCGGGGCATCACGAAAACGGTAGGGAGCCCTAATCCCCAGCGGCGCCCCTACGACATCTACCCCGGTCCTTGATTCCGCTTGTCCCTCATTTAGGATGCGCGGCGGCCGGCGCGGCCCCCTTTGGGGAATCCCGCTGCCGGTCTGAGTTTATGATGCGGTTTCTCGCTCAATTCGCCGGCGTCGCAGCGGTCGTTGCGGCCCTTTCCCATTGCGCTCCATCACCCAAAAAAAGGGCGGTCCTGCGCTTCTCGGCCATTCCCGATCAAAACCAGACCGAACTCGCCGAAAAGTTCGACCGGATTGCTGCCCGTCTGTCCAAGGACCTCGAAGTCCCCGTCGAGTACGTCCCAGCGACAGACTACAAGGCCTCGGTCGAAATGTTCCGCAACGGCGACATCCATCTCGCATGGTTCGGCGGTCTCACCGGAGTGCAAACCCACCATTCCGTCCCGGGAGCCAAAGCCATCGCTCAAGGTGAAGAAGATCCCAGTTTTTACTCCTACTTCATCGTCCACCGCGATGCCGGAGTCACCCCAAGCGACGATTTCCCGGCGGCTCTCGGCGCCCTCTCGTTCACCTTCGGACCCGAATCGTCCACTTCGGGCCGTCTCATGCCAGAGTTCTTCCTTCGCCAAAACACCGGAAAGTCCCCAGCCGAGTTCTTCTCTAAGCCGCCCGGTTTTTCCAACAGCCACGACCACACGGTGGAACTCGTCGAATCCGGTCAAGTCCAAGCCGGCGTCGTGAACTACACCGTCTACCGCCAACGCGTCGCCGATGGAAAAACCGATCCGGCCCTGTGCCAGATCATTTGGACCACCCCGACTTACGCCGATTACAATTTCACCGCCCACCCCGAACTGGAAACCCTCTTCGGAGCCGGATTCACCGAAAAACTCCAGTCCGCCCTTCTCGCCCTCGACGGCGACCTCCTCTCGGCCTTTCCACGAACGAAACTCATCCCTGCATCCAACGAGGACTACGCCGGCATCGCGGAAGTCGCCCGCGAACTGGGCTTCCTCCAATGAAGCCGGGATCCGGAGACGTCCTCGTCTTCCAACTGGACCGGGCCAGCGTCGCATTCCCTTCCGGAGACGCGCTTTCCGGCGTAAGCCTCACTGTCTGCCAAGGAGAACAGGTCGCCCTGGTCGGCCCCAGCGGAGCCGGAAAGACCACGCTCCTGCGCCTGCTCAACGGCCTGCAAACGCCCACTTCCGGGTCCGTCCTCTCCTGGAATCAGGATGCCTCGCGAGGCAACGAAGCCAGCATCCGCGCGCTTCGCCGTAAAATCGCGCTGATCCCTCAGGATCTCGCCCTCGTGCCCAACCTCCGGGTCGTGCAAAATGTGCTGAGCGGCCAACTCGGACAGTGGCCCTTGCTCGCCGGATTGTGGCGCATCCTCTACCCAGGCCGCAACCGGCTGCTGGAGATCCATGCCCTGCTCGATCAAGCCGGCATTTCCAGCAAACTCTATGAGAGAACCGATCGCCTTTCCGGCGGCGAACAGCAACGCGTGGCCATTGCTCGCGCTCTCTACCAAAAACCCGAGGTCATCCTCGCCGACGAGCCGGTCTCCAGCGTCGATCCCGCACGGGCCGCCGAAGCCATCGGCCTCCTCTGCCGGCTCTGCCGGGAGTTCCGCCTCACTTTCATCGCCAGCCTCCATCAGTTCGATCTCGCCCGGGCCTTCTTCCCCAGGATCATCGGCCTGCGCAACGGTCAAGTCCTCTGCGATCATCCCGCCGAGGCTTGGACCGCCGCAATGCACTCCCAGCTCTATCACATCGACGGTCCCTCCCAGCCGTGAGCCGCCCGCCCCCAGCAGCTCTTCCCTCCGCAGACCTGCCGCGCGCCCCCGCAGGCTTGCGCCGGTGGCTCGTCGCCGGCATCGCCGCAGCAGGACTCGCCGCGCTCTGGTTCCTCGGCATCCGCCCGCAGCAACTCCTCCTGGAACCCGGCCGGCAATCGATCTTCGCCGAATTCCTCCACGCCGCCCTCCATCCCGCCTCAACCTACGAAGCCGCTTCCGTGCCGCCCGGCACGCCTCCCTTTCTCCGCAAAGTCGCCCTGGCCCTCCTGACCACCATCCAATACGCCGGCGCGTCAGTGGGACTCGCTCTCCTCTTGGGAGCCCTGCTCGGATTCCTCGGTTCCCGCCCCTGGTGGCGCACCGATCCCTCCCGGGATTCCCACCGCACGCCGAAACACTTCGCCCGAGTCCTCGTTCGCGGCGTCTCCCTGCTGCTCCGCTCCATCCATGAGTTGATCTGGGCCATTCTCCTCTTCGCCGCACTCGGCAGCAGCCCTCTTGTCGCCGTTTTGGCCATCGCCATCCCCTACAGCGGAATCTTCGGCAAAGTTTTCGCCGAACTTCTGGAAGAAGCCCCCACCAGCGCGGCGGAATACCTCTCGGGAACCGGAGCCAAACCCGTCGCCGCTTTTTTCATCGGAATCCTTCCGCGCGCCCTCCCTGACCTCCTTGCTTACACTCTCTACCGCCTCGAGTGCGGTATCCGCTCCGCCACCGTCCTCGGTTTCGCCGGTATCCCCACCGTCGGTTACTACCTGAAACTCTCCTTCGACAGCCTCCATTATCGCGAGGTCTGGGCTTACCTCTATGCCCTCCTTGTGCTCGTGCTCCTCTTCGACCGCTGGAGCGCCGCCATCCGCAAACACTTCCACGTCAGGAGCGTCCTGTGACCCGGCTTTCCAACCGCTGGCAGACCATCCGCCGCCTCCGCAGCACCCGGCCGCGGAGCCGCTTCGTGCGCGTCAGTTGTCTGTTTCTCCTTCTCTTGGCGGTCCTGCCCTGGTTCGGCGCGGAACTGCGCCTCACGGAATTCGATGCCGGCCGGCGGCTCCGGAATCTCCAACGCTTTGCCGCCATGGCCATCCCGGAACCCCTGCGCGATTCCTCATCTCCACAAACGCTGTGGACCTGGTTTAGCGTCTTGATGAACAGCCACGGCTGGCTCGCCACCCTCGTTACGCTAGGTATCTCCGTGGCCGCCATCGTCATCGCTTCCACCCTGACCGCAGGTCTGATCCTTCCCGCCTGCCAAACTCTCACCCGCTCCGATCCCTTCGGCTCCCGTCCCACGGCCCTTCGCGACGCTCCTTGGATCGTGCTCCACTTCGCCGTCCGCTCCCTCATCGCCGTCGTCCGCTCCATCCCCGACTACGTCCTCGCCTTCCTGGCCATCAGCCTTTTCGGGCTCAGCGCACTCCCCGCCGTCCTCGCTCTGGGCCTCCACAACGCCGGGATCCTCTCCCGGCTCGGCTCGGAGATCGTCGACAACCAACCCTCCGCCATACCCACCGCCCTCCGGTCCGCCGGTCACTCCCGCTCCCAGATCTTGCTCTTCACCCTTTTCCCCCTAGCCCTGCCAAGGTTCCTGGTGTTCTTCTTCTACCGCTGGGAAACCTGCATCCGCGATGCCACTGTCGTCGGCACTCTCGGAATCACTTCGCTGGGTTTCTGGATCCAAGACGCCCGCGCCCGCGACAACTACGATCAGATGCTCCTCTTTGTCGTCCTCGGCAGCTTCCTCGTCCTCGCCGGTGATCTCCTCTCCTCCTTCTTCCGTTCCCATCTCCGCCGGGCCCTCTAAAGTCGCCGTCCCCGCCCCTTCCCCTGCCCATTCTCCCAGACCACCGCTTGATTTTTCGTTCCGTCCTTCCGACTCTTCATTCAAACCACGGCCCCGGCGCGCGATCCGCACCGGCTCTCTCTATGCTCCCCGAACTCAATACCTGGTTCTTCGCTGCCCTCGCGATCGTCGCCGGTTTCTACCTGCTCGAACTCGCCTCCAACCTTCTCAACCTCCGCCATCTCCAGCCCGATCCTCCAGAGGGTTTCGACGACGTCTACGATCCCGCGGAATACTCCCGCAGCCAAGTTTACACCCGCGAATCGACCCGCTTCGGAGCCATCCAGTCCACTCTCTTCCTCCTCGTCTTCCTCGGCTTCTGGTTCGCCGGAGGTTTCGGCTGGCTCGATCACGCGATCCGCTCACTTTCGCTTGGGCCCATCGCCTCCGGCCTCCTCGCCCTCTCGGTTCTCTATCTCGCCAGCCATTTGCTCTCGCTGCCTTTCTCCGTCTACGACACCTTCGTCATCGAGGCCAAATACGGCTTCAACCGGACCAGCCCGAAAACATTCGTCTCCGACCTCCTCAAAGGACTGCTTCTCCTTGCCCTGCTGGGACTCCCCATCCTCGCGGTCATCCTCTGGTTCTTCGAGACCGGCGGCCCCTGGGCTTGGGTGCAGGCCTGGATAACGGTCGCCTCCCTCTCCGTCGTCCTTACCTGGCTCGCTCCCCGCCTCATCTTCCCCCTCTTCCTGCGCTTCAGCCCCCTCGAAGCCGGGCCACTGCGCGAGGCCATCGAAGACATGGCTCGCCGCTGCCGCTTCCCCATTCGCGAACTCTTCGTGGTCGATGGTTCCCGGCGTTCCTCCAAGGCCAACGCCTTCTTCACCGGGTTCGGCCGGAACAAGAAGATCGCCCTCTACGACACCCTCATCGAAAACCACGAAACCGATGAACTCGTGGCCGTCCTCGCCCACGAAATCGGCCACTTCAAACGTCGCCACATCCTCCAGCAAATGACCTTCGCCGTCCTCCAAATGGGGATACTCTTCTTCCTCTTGGCGCTCGTGCTCCGCAATCCCGGGCTCTCCCGCGCTTTCGGCGTGGCCGAACCTTCCGTCTCCTTTTCTCTCGTATTCTTCTCCATACTCTACAAACCCGTCAATCACCTCCTCGGAATGGCCGCCTCCATCCTCAGCCGGCGTCACGAATTCGAGGCCGACGCATACGCCGCCCAATCCACCGGCAACCCCGAGAGCCTCATGCGCGCCTTGAAAAAACTCAGCCGAAACAATCTGAGCAACCTCACTCCCCATCCCCTCTTCGTCTTTCTCAATTATTCCCATCCTCCCTTGATCGATCGCGTCCAGGCTCTCCAAGGCGGCTCCCCAGGCCCCGCCTAACCGCACCACAGCGCCGCGGTTCCCATGTCCTCCGCCATCTATCAGTGCCCGAGTTGCGAGGAAGAGTTCATCGCTCCCACCTCACGACGCGGCAGCCGCCTTATTTGCCCCCATTGCAGCAGGTCGGACTCCATCGGCAGCTTCCGGGCCATCGAGCGTGATTCCAGCGAAGGGAAGCTTTCTCGCCTGCCTGAGGAACGCACTGGATCGAGCCACCGCTCCAGACGATCCCAGGCCCCCGCGGAACCTCTCCCCGGCCTCCATCCAGCCCTCGAAAAGCTCCTCGAACAAACGAAGCTCCCGCCGGAAGCGCCTGCTCTTCCATCATCCCCCCTGCCCCGCAGGGCCGAACCTTTTGTCCCCAAACTTACTGCCACGCCTGTCTCTTCCACGCTAGAAAGCGGCCAGGATGACCCCCCGTCCCTCTCCGCTGCCGCCCCTGACCAACCCCTTGCTCCACCGCTTGCTCAGAACCCTGCCCAGAATCAAAGGCCCGCTCCCGGCAAAGCCGTCGCCTCCGCCGTCGATGCCGACTTCGAAATCATCCTCGTCCACCCGCGCCTCTCCGAAATCGGCGGCCGCTCCTGGGTTCAATCCGATGCCCTTCTCGCCCTCGAGCCCTGGGAAGACATGGCCGCCGCCCCGCCCAATAGCCGCTGGAGCCGTATCGCCCTCTTCGTTCTGGCTGGCTTCCTCCTCCTTGCCGTTGCCATCGCTGCCCTCCTCCTCGCCTTACGGGCCTGAGGCGAGTCTCAGAACCCCTGATCTGGCGAGCGGATACAAGTGACCCTCCAGATCTCCCATTGCTTTCCCGTTCCCTGACCTAGGTCCCTTCGGCTCCTCTCTTCCCGAGGAGGAACCAAAAAGTTTCAGAAATGGTCCGAAAAATGCTTTCGCAGTGCTGAGTCTGCGCTTAAGGAATGGGGACGGCGGGTTCGTTCGATGTCCAAACCATCCCTCGATCAATTCCAGGGCCTCAGCCAGGAACAGCAGCAGACCATCACGCCGCAGATGCAGCAGCGGCTGCAAATCCTGCAGGCCCCGACTCTCGAGCTGCAACATCTCATCCAGCAGGAAATGCTTGAGAACCCTGTCCTTGAGTCGGAACTGGAAACCCCTTCTCTAGAAGAAGAAGGCATCGCCCACGACGCCTTCGACGACGAACAATTCGACCGGGAAATGCAAACCCTCTCCCAGATCGAAGAAGATTGGAGGGACTTTCTCTCCCAATCGCGCCAGCACACCCCCCGCTCCGCTCGCGACGAAGAGCGACACGCTTTCCTCCTCGATTCCCTGAGCGTTCCCGAGACCTTCCAGGAACATCTCCTGCGCCAACTCGGCGAATCCGAGGCCCCCCAGGAAGTTCGGGAGGCAGGCTCTCTCCTCATCGGAATGATCGACGAGCGCGGATTCCTGCAAAGCTCCATCGAGGATCTCTCGCTGTCCGAAGGCATTCCGCTCCCCCGGCTGCAGGCCGCGCGCGACTTGATTCAAAGCTTCGACCCCGTCGGGGTCGGCAGTATCGACCTCCGCGAATGTCTCCTCTTGCAACTGCAGCGCTTGGGAAAAGATCCCAGCCTCGAATCGCGCATCGTCCGCCGTCATCTCGAGGATCTGGCCATGCGACGCTATGCTCTCATCGCCAAACAACTCGGAGTCGAACCCGCCCAGATCGCTCAAGCCGCCGATTTCATCGCCACCCTCAATCCCCACCCCGGACGCGCCTTCTCTCAGGACCAGAACCACTACATCACCGCAGACATCGTCGTCCGGCGAGATCGCGACGCTTACGTCGTCGAACTCACCCGGCAGCACATCCCCCAGTTGCGGATCAGCAACACCTACAAGGATCTCCTCGTGGAATCCGCCACCAGCGGCGACGCCCGGCGCTACCTCAAAGACAAGATCCGCAGCGGCAAGTTCTTCATCCGCAGCGTCCATCAGCGCCAGGAAACCATTGAACGCATCGCCCGGGAGATCGTTCAGCACCAGCTCGATTTCCTCGATCACGGCCCTTCCCGCCTCCGGCCCCTCAAGATGGCTCAAGTCGCCGAAACCGTCGGTGTCCACGAAACCACCGTCAGCCGAGCCGTCTCTGGAAAGTACATGGACACACCTCAGGGAACCTTCGAGATGAAATACTTCTTCACCACGGGTTACGAAACCGAAGGCGGAGAATCATTGAGCAACACCAGCGTCAAAAACGCCCTGCTCGAACTTGTCCGAAACGAATCCTCCGACAAACCCTACAGCGACCAAAAACTCGTCGAACTCCTTCACGCTCAAGGCATTCCCATCGCCCGCCGCACCGTAGCCAAATACCGCAACCTCCTTCACATCCTCCCCAGCAGCATGCGCCGCCGCAGTTGACTCCGCCTCATGCTGCGCCCCCACCCGGGCGCCAACCTTCCCCATCCGCCGTCTCCGCGCTCCCCCGGCTCAGGGCGCCTCGCTCTCTACAAGGGAATCATCAAGACCGGCGCGGTCCGGTCTTCGACCGGTTCGGAATCCGATATCGTACTGGCGCAGCCCACCGCAAAAAGACAGCCCATCCCTGCAATCAGCAAACCAAAGAATCGGATAGCCCTCATGCCTGGAACTCTGCCGGATCCCCGCCCGATTGGCCAGCGAAAAAGCGGGGCCCGATTCTGAGCCTAATAGTCGTCCTCGAATTCCTTATTGGGCAGCCCCTCCTCTCCCACCCGAATCACCTTGTCGTCGGTCTTGCGCAGCCTCCGGCACAACATCACGGCAATCGCCCGCAGGATCTTGACCGCCGCCACCGGATGCTGCGCCAAAAAGTCCTCGAATCGGCTCTTCGAGATGCACCAGAGCTGACCCGGCTCCTTTCCCATGATCCAAGCGCTCGCATTCATCGGGTCGAGCACCGACATCTCACCCACCAATTCCCCCTTCTTGATCGCGCTGAGTTCCGTGCTGCTCATCGACCCGTCCACCCGGACCGCCAGAGATCCCGACAACACCAGAAACATCCCGTGGTGCGCCTCCCCCTGCCTAATCAACACCTCTCCCCGCGCGAAATCGCGAAACTCACCCAATTGAACCAGCTCCCGTTCCTCCTCGGGCAGCAGTTCCGACAAGAAACCCCCTAGCCGCTCCATGATAGCCATGATCATAGCAGCATTCTACGCGGTCCGAAGCGGGAAGTTACGGACTGATCGCTGCCCCTGCCCCGCTGTCTCCCCCCTTGCGGGTTAAAGCCTGCGCCGCTTGCGCTTCAAATGCAGTTGCGCCAGCGATTTCTGAATGGAGGCCTGCACCGCCGCCACCTCTTCCGCCGTGGTCTTCTCCTCCAAGGCTTGCTCGGCTCGCTTTAAGGCCTCCTCCACCGCCGCTTCATCGATCTGCTCGTCCGAAACAGCCATGTCCGTCAACACCGCCACCCGCTGCTGGGTCACCTCCGCAAATCCCTCCCCCACCGCCAATTCCATCTCTTTCCCGTCCTTGACGTAACGCAACTCCCCAGGACTCAAGGTGGACACCAGAGGAGCATGCATGGGCAGCACCCCCATCTCCCCCTCCGTGCCGGGAAGCACCACCATGTCCACCTCATCCGAAAAGATCTTCCTCTCCGGCGTGACGATCTCGAGCTTCAGCGGCATGGGTGCAATTCCGGGTTGAGCTGTGTGGAAAGTTTCGGCCCGGCGGGTCTTACTTCTCCACCGTGTCGATCCCGCCCTTCATGTAAAAGTTCTGCTCGAGCACAGAGTCGTGCTGACCCTCCAAGATTTCACGGAAACCTCGCACCGTCTCTTCGATCGAAACATACACGCCTGGCACTCCCGTGAACACTTCCGCCACACTGAAAGGCTGGCTCAAAAAGCGCTGGATCTTCCGGGCGCGATACACCGTCAGCTTGTCCTCGTCGCTCAATTCGTCCATCCCCAGGATAGCGATGATGTCCTGCAAATCCTTGTAACGCTGCAATACCCGCTGCACACCCCGCGCCGTGTCGTAATGCTCGCGCCCGACCACCTCCGGAGCCAGCGACTTCGAAGTCGAGGACAGCGGGTCTACCGCAGGATAAATCCCCAATTCCGCCAAGGATCGCTCGAGCACCACCGTCGAATCCAAATGCGCAAAGGTGTTGGCCGGCGCAGGGTCAGTCAGGTCGTCCGCAGGCACATAGACCGCCTGAAACGACGTGATCGAGCCCTTTGTGGTCGAAGTAATCCGCTCCTGCATCGCCCCCATCTCCGCCGCCAAAGTCGGCTGATAGCCCACCGCCGAAGGCGTCCGTCCCAATAGCGCCGACACTTCCGAGCCCGCCTGCGAAAAACGAAACACATTGTCCACAAACAACAACACGTCCTGGTTCTCTTCGTCCCGGAAATACTCCGCCATGGACAGCGAAGCCAGCGCCACCCGCAAACGCGCGCCCGGCGGCTCGTTCATCTGCCCGTAGACCAACGCCACTTTCGATTTCGACAGGTCCTCCTGGTTAATCACTCCCGCCTCGCTCATCTCCTGATAGAGGTCGTTCCCCTCACGCGTCCGTTCCCCCACCCCCGCAAAAACCGAGTAACCCCCGTGGTTCTTGGCGATGTTGTTGATCAATTCCATGATCACCACCGTCTTGCCCACCCCGGCCCCACCAAAGGCGCCCACCTTTCCCCCCTTCGAGAACGGACAAATCAGGTCGATCACCTTGATTCCCGTCTCCAGAATCGATGTCGAGGTATCTTGATCCACCAACGCCGGAGCCGGGCGGTGGATGGGATACCGTTTCTTCGCGTTCACCGGCCCACGCTCATCCACCGGGTCCCCGGTGACATTGCAAATCCGCCCTAGGACCTCGTGGCCTACCGGAACCGTGATCGGCTCTCCCGTGTCTACGACGTCAATTCCCCGCTTCAGCCCCTCCGTCGATGACATCGCCACCGCCCGCACCCAGTTGCCTCCCAAATGCTGCTGCACCTCCAGCACCAATTTTACGGGATCCTTCCCAATCTTATAATCCACCGTCAAGGCGTTGTAGATGGCCGGCGGTTTGCCGCTCCCAGAAAAGTCGGCATCGACCACCGGGCCGATGATTTGAACGATTTTGCCTGTGTTTTTGATCATGGCCGCTTGGCGTTGGAAAGGAAGGGAAGGGTTGCTCAGAATGTGTCTTTTGTTTCAGCTAGAAGCCGCCCGGCTCACCCGAGCGCCATCTGAGCCGTCGAAATCTCCAAAAGCTCCGCGGTGATGGAAGCCTGCCGGACCTTGTTGTACTCCAAAGTGAGATCCTTGATCAGTTGATTGGCGTTGTCGCTGGCGCTCTTCATCGCCACCATCCGCGCGCTGTGCTCCGAAGCCCGGGCCTCTAAAACCATCTGGTAAAAAAGATAATCAATATACTGCGGAACGATCTGATCGAACACCCTCTGCGGACTCGGCTCGAACATATACCCCGATTCCGGAACGCTCTCCTTCTCCTTCCCCACTCCCTCGCCTTCCCTCTCCATGCCCTCAAATTCCCGCCGGGCTCCCAAGGCCACCGGCGACACCGGCAACAGCGTCTCAAAATACGGGGCCTGCTGTAACGTGTTGATGAAATTCGTGAAGGCCACTCGCACCCGCGCGCATTCCCCTGCCAAAAACCGCTCCCGCACGAACTTGGACACGATCTTCACCTCCGTGAAACTCACGGGATCCGCGACCGAAAAATCCGCGAGCAAATCCCGTCTCAACCGGCCCAACGTCCGCCGCCCCTTGGCCCCGACCGTGACGAAGCCCGCATCCTCTCCCGCTTCCCGCACCACCCGGCGCAACAGATTCGTGTTCAGTGGACCGCACAATCCCTTGTCCGCACTCACCACCACCACGATCTCTTTGCCCTCGCCCCGGTCCTCCAAGAGTTCGTGGGATTCATCCAGGCTGTAATCCTTCAGATTAACCAAAACCTTGTTCAACAAGTCGGCGTAATGCCGGCCCGCCAATGCCTGATCCTGCGCCCGCTTCATCTTCGAAGCCGCCACCAACTGCATAGCCTTGGTGATCTGGGCCGTATTCTTGACCGACTTGATCCGCCGGCGTATGTCCCTCGTGTTCGGCATGTTCTGGTCGCCGGGCGCTTGCGCCGCCTCAGGCAGTAAAAGTCTGTTTGAAGTCGTCCAACGCCGCCGCCAACCCCTCGCGCACCTCGTCCGTGAGTTCCTTCACCTCGCGGATCTTCGCTAGCACGCCCTCTTTCCGCGTCGTCAGATACTCCTCCATCTGCTTCTGAAACTGCTTGATCTTGTCCACCGGCACCGCGTCCAAATACCCGTTCTGCATCGCATACATCGTCGCCACCTCCAGCTCCAAGGGCAGCGGCTCGTACTGATTCTGCTTGAACAACTCCACGATGCGCTGACCCCGGTCCAGTTGCGCCCGGGTCTTGGCGTCGAGATCCGATCCGAACTGCGCAAAGGCCTGCAACTCCCGAAACTGAGCCAAGTCCAGCTTCGTGGTCCCCGCCACCTTCTTGATGGCCTTGGTTTGCGCCGCCGATCCGACCCGGCTCACTGACAAGCCCACCGAAATAGCCGGCCGGATCCCTTGATAAAACAAGTCCGTCTCCAGATAAATCTGCCCGTCCGTGATCGAAATCACATTCGTCGGAATATAAGCCGACACGTCCCCCGCTTGCGTCTCGATGATCGGCAAAGCTGTCAGCGAGCCGCCGCCCGCCGCCTCGCTCAGCCGTGCGCTCCGTTCCAACAACCTGCTGTGCAGGTAGAAGACATCTCCCGGATATGCTTCCCGTCCCGACGGCCGCCGCAGGACCAGGGAAACCTGACGGTAAGCCACCGCGTGCTTCGACAAATCATCATAAACAATGAGGGCGTCCCGGCCCTGATCCATGAACCACTCGCCAATGGCGCAGCCCGCGTAAGGAGCCAAATACTGGTTCGTCGCACTGTCCGACGCCGAAGCCGACACCACCACCGTGTAATCCATCGCCCCGGCATCCTCCAAGATCTTCACTGTCCGCGCGATGTTCGACTGTTTCTGGCCGATGCCCACATAAATGCAATACAACGGCCGGTGGTCTTTCAACCGGCCTTCCGCCGCCGCCCGGTTCTGATGAGCCTGGGAAAGGATCGTATCGATGGCGATCGTCGTCTTCCCCGTGGCCCGGTCTCCAATGATCAGTTCCCGCTGCCCGCGCCCGATCGGAATCATCGAGTCAATCGCCAGGATCCCCGTCTGCACAGGCTGACTCACGCTCTTTCTCTTGATGATGCCGGGAGCGATCTTCTCCACCGGATAGGTTTTCGTCGACTTGATCGGGCCTTTCCCATCCAGCGGCTCGCCCACCACGTTGATCACCCGGCCCAACAATTCGTCCCCCACCGGCACTTCCAAGAGCCGGCCCGTCGTGCGGACCTCGTCCCCTTCCTTCACCTTCTGCGTGTCCCCCAGAACGATGCAGCCGACCTCGGTCTCTTCCAGGTTCAACGCCAACCCGTAGAGCCCTCCCGGGAACTCAATCATCTCGTTGAGCATCACGTCGCTCAATCCTTCGATCTTGGCCACGCCGTCGCCCACCTCCCGAACCACGCCGACATTGCTGCGTTCTACCTTCGATCGCGCGCCGCTGATCTGCTTTTCAATTTGTTCCAGAATACTGCTCATGTCCTTATTCCACTGATTGAATCATCACCGTTCCCCTCATCGCGAAAGCGCCTGCCGCAGCCGCTCGATTCGTGACCGCACCGTTCCGTCCCAGACATCGCTGCCTACCTGAACCCGGAGACCCGCGATCAAGTCCGGATTCACACCAAACTCGATATCCAAATCCCTCTTGTAGACCTTCTTCAAATTCGCTTTCACCAGCTCCGTGCTGCTCTCGGACAACTGCTCCGCACTTTCCACCCGGGCCCGGTGCTTCTCAATCTCCAAGCGGACCAATCGCCGCAATGCGCCGATAATCCCCAGGTAACCGCGCGGCTTCTCCTTGAGCAATGCCTTCACCGCCTTGAGCGCCCGGTCTTCGTTGAGGATGCCCTTGTCCAAACACGCCCGAAAGAGTTGGCGCGCGTGTTTTTGGGCGACTTTGCCGGATTTCATGAAGCTGTGTTGGGAACTGCTGAGATGCCCCTTCCGGGACTCCTGGGAAACTCAACGCCTCCCCTCAGGAGGCAATCTGACTCGCCGCCTCCTTGTTGATCTTTTCCTGATCCGTCTTCGACAACACCTTGCCCGTCACGCTCTCCGTCGCCCCCACCACCAGGCGCCCAAAATCCTTGCGCAAGTCCTCCAACAGGCGGTCGTGCTCCAGGCGCGACGCCTCACGGGCTTTCACCAGAATGTCGTTTGCCTCTCGTATCGCCTCCTGTCTCTTCTTCTCACCCACCGCCGCCGCACTCTGCTTGGCATCCTCGATCATCCGCGCCGCCTGCCCGTTGGCCTCGTCGATCCGCGCCTGCGTCTCCGTTTCCGTCGATTCCAACCGCGCCCGAATCTTGACGAGATTCTCCTCACCAGCCGCAATACGCCGCCGGCGCTCTTCCAATACAGCCATGACCGGCGCGAAAGCGAAGCGCTTCAGTATGAAATAGACGCACAGGAAAATGATGCACTGGGCGATGAACTTGGCCCAGGTGATTCCCAAAAGACTTAGTACATCCTTGATCGCGTCCATGGCTCGGTTTGTTTCGCCAATAAAGTGGAAAAGAAGTGCCCCGATGGCTCAATGGGCCCGCAGCCGCGGCCAGAATAGCCTCAAGCTATCGCCTGACCGCAGCCCGGATCAGCCACGGCGTTCAGCCTATCACAAACGCCGCAATAAGACCGTAGATGGCCACGGCCTCCGCCAACGCCATTCCTAGAATGCCGATGGTCAGGATCTTTCCGAAGGCCCCCGGATTGCGGCCAACCGCCTGGGCGGCTCCGAATCCAACAAGACCCACGCCGATTCCTGCGCCGGCGCCGGCCAGACCAAGACTCAAGCTCCCGGTCACAGCTCTGCTCACAGCCTCACCGTCTACGGCCAAAATAAAGAGGTCGGTCATGGTTGTTTTTCCTTTCTGTTCTGGTTTCTGCTCTTTGTTTTCTTATCCCCCGCCGCCCACTGACTACGCATGGTCACAACGGGAAAACTCATTGCCGGTTTCTCATTCGTCTCGATCCAGTCCGGCCCGTTCCATAATCTGTGGAGCCCATCTCCGCGTCAGTGCGCTTCCTCCTCATCGTGTTCCGTGGAGAGTTGGATGTAGACAGCGCACAAAAGGGTGAAGACCAGCGCCTGCACCAGCCCCACCAGGATTTCCAAGAAATAGAAAGGCAGCGGCAAAACCACACTGCTGATGAAGCTTCCCACCGGTCCGAAGGCATCGC
Source organism: Verrucomicrobiales bacterium (assembly GCA_041749135.1). Lineage (GTDB taxonomy): Bacteria > Verrucomicrobiota > Verrucomicrobiia > Verrucomicrobiales > DEV007 > DATKCT01. The sequence continues at coordinate 60,367 of JBGTBW010000077.1, read as the reverse complement.
CCAGCGACCCCATCACATGCAGCAGAGTCTCGCCCGCAAAAATGTTGCCCAACAACCGGAAAGCCAGCGAAACCGGCCGGAACAGGATCGAGATGACCTCGATGATGCCCACGAGGAAAAAGATGGCTCCAAGGAAAATGCCCATGAGACCCGTCATTCCCCCTTTGGGACCAAACAAGTGCTTCAAAAAACCTCCCAATCCCACTTCCCTCAGCGTGATCCCGAACCAAATCACCATGAAAGACAAGGCCATGGCAAAGGTCAGATTCGCATCCGCCGTCGCCGGGCGCAGCAGGGGCACATCGATTTGTTCCACCCCCAAAAACCCGATGTGATGCTCCCGCGCGGCCAACCCGATCGTGCCCACTCCGGGCAGCAACCCGAACCAGTTAGCCACCAAAATGAATACGAACAGCGTCGCCAGCAGGGGAAAACACCGCGGAGCCAGTTTCGGACCCAGGATCTGCTCGACTTGCCCGTAAAGGAACTCCACCACGAACTCGACGACGTTCTGAAGACCCGCCGGCACAAGGCGCAGTCGCTTCGTCGCAGCTCGCACCGTCAGCACCAGTAGGCCCACCACCACGAGCGCAACGAAGATCGAATTCGTCAGCCAGGCCAGCCACGGCATGTCCTCGAAGAGCGATTCCGCGTATATCGGAACCTCCGCGGCAAGCAAAAAGGGAAACGCAGCGCTGAACGCGTCCATGAAAGGAAGGGAGGGGGCCCGCAGCGATGGGGAAACCGCCGCTGGCACGGCACCTAATCGGGAGTCTCCCCCCTTGGCAAGACCTATTTGTGAAATTTTTCACAAAGTCTCCCGAGCCTTCAACTTTCCCGTAATGTGGAGCTCTTGGGGCAGGTCCGAACCGGCCTCCCGGTCCGAGTCCAGCCCGGCCCCGGCCAAGGATCGCCGGAGGCCCTTGGACTGCGGCGAGCATCGCCGCTCTCTCTCAAGGCGCGGAGCGCCGTGGCCTGGAGTTTCTACATTTCCAAGGGAGGCGGGTTGGAAAACCCGCCCTCCGTTGCGCCTCGCCCATGGCGGTCAATTGACGCCGCTCAGGCGCCGTCGAGACAAGCCGGAGGCCCTTGGACTGCGGCGAGCATCGCCGCTCTCTCTCAAGGCGCGGAGCGCCGTGGCCTGGAGCTTCTACCTTTCCAAGGGAGGCGGGTCGAAAAACCCGCCCTCCGTTGCGCCTCGCCCACGGCGGTCAATTGATGCCGCTCAGGCGCCGCCCAGACAAGCCGGAGGCCCTTGGACTGCGGCGAGCATCGCCGCTCTCTCTCAAGGCGCGGAGCGCCGTCCCCGTAGCTGCATTCGCAAGAATGCAGACTGGCCCGCCAGGACTTCGGAACTCTCACGAGTTCCGCTACAGTTCTGAAGCCAAGGATCGCCGGAGGCCCTTGGACTGCGGCGAGCATCGCCGCTCTCTCCCGGCGCGGAGCGCCGTCCTCGTAGCTGCATTCGCAAGAATGCAGACCGCCCGCCAGCCCTTCGGAACTTTCACGAGTTCCGCTACAGTTCTGACGCCGAGACAAGCCGGAGGCCCTTGGACTGCGGCGAGAATCGCCGCTCTTTCTCAAGGCACGGAGCGCCGTCCCCGTAGCTGCATTCGCAAGAATGCAGACTGCCCGCCAGGACTTCGGAACTCTCACGAGTTCCGCTACAGTTCTGACGTCGAGACAAGCCGGAGGCCCTTGGACTGCGGCGAGCATCGCCGCTCTCTCTCAAGGCGCGGAGCGCCGTGGCCTGGAGTTTCTACATTTCCAAGGGAGGCGGGTTGGAAAACCCGCCCTCCGTTGCGCCTCGCCGGCGGACCCAAACATCCTCCGGTTGAATTCTGTGCACTCCGGGTCCTCTGTGATAAATCCCCTGCCGGACGAGAAGCCAATCTCACTCCGCCGTCAAAAATCAGATCTTGCTGGATCATTTCCCTCCGTTCCCCCTCCGCAAGCCAACAGACCCATGCGTTTCTTCCTCTTCCTCCTGTCCTCCGTCCTCGCCGGAAACTTGGCTCCCGCCGAGGAAATCGCCGCCCAACCTGCCTTTCCCCAGGAGACTCCTGCCGCCGAGTCTCCCCAGCAACGCGGACGCCAATCCGACCGGGGACCACGCCGGGTGTTTCGCGATCGCATCGAACCCCACTGGTTCGCCGGGAACAGCCGCTTTTGGTACCGCAACGATCTCCCCGGAGGAACCAAAGAGTTCGTGCTCGTCGATGCGGAAAAGGGCTCTCGGCGGCCTGCCTTCGATCACGCCCGCCTGTCGGCGGCCTTGTCCGCCGCCACCGAAGCCGCCTATTCTGCGGATCGCCTCCCCTTCGACGTCATCGCCTTTCCTGCCGACGGCGAATCCATCGCTTTCCGTATCGATGACAGGACCTGGATCTATGATCCGGCGCAAGACCGTTGCGCCCCGGCCGATCAAGATATCGCCTTCCCTGACGAGGATCGCCGCGAGGAAAGCTCTCGCCGCGGACGCGGGCAACGAAGAGGAGGCCCACGCACTCAGGGCGAAAGCTCTCAGTCTTCTCCCGACGGTCAATGGACTGCCTACCTAAAAGATCATAACGTCCATCTGCGCTCGGAATCCCTCTCCGAGGATGTCCCGCTGAGCAGCGACGGAACTGAAGATCATCCCTACGGTCTGCTGGCTTGGGCTCCGGATTCCCAGACCTTGACGGCTTTCCGCATCCAACCCGGCGAACGCAAGGAAGTCTACCTGATGCAGTCCTCGCCCCCGGACGGAGGACGCGCCCAGTTCCAATCCCGCCCCTATGCCCTTCCCGGAGATAAGTTCCCTACCTATACCCTCCACCTCTTCGACGTCGCCGAAAAGCAAAGTCTCAAACCCGAAGCCGATCCCTTCGAACACGAATGGCTCCGTCCCCAATTGCGTTGGAACTCCGACGGCCGGCGCTTCACCTGGCTCCAGACCGACCGCGGCCATCAGCGGCTTCGCGTCATGGAAGCCGACGCCCGGACCGGAGAAACCCGCTGCCTCATCGACGAACGCAGCGAAACCTTCATCTGGACCGCCCACACGGAGAATCTCGACCTCCAGATCGTCACCTGGCTCAGCGAAACCAACGAGATCCTCTACGTCTCCGAACGCAGCGGATGGCGGCATCTCTACCGGCTCGATCCCGACGGCGAGGCCGCTCTGCACCCCGTCACATCCGGGGAGTGGGTCTTGCGCGGAATCGAACGTATCGACGAAGAGGCCCGCCAGATCTGGTTCAGCGCCAGTGGTGTCTATCCCGGTCATGACCCCTATCTGATCCATCATGGGCGCGTCGATTTCGACGGGAACAACCTAACCTGGCTCACGCGTGGCCATGGGAATCACACCATCGCCTGGTCCCCGGACCGCAAGTACCTCATCGACTCCTGGTCGCGTGTGGATCTGGCCCCGGTCGCCGAACTGCGCCGTGCTTCCGACGGCGCCCTCCTCTGCCGGCTCGAAGACTCCGACATCAGCGAGTTGGAGTCCACCGGGTGGAAACCCCCGGAGGTCTTCGTGGCCAAAGGCCGCGACGGAGCCACCGATATCTGGGGAATTATCTGCCGCCCTCCTCACTTCGATCCGGCGGCATCCTACCCCGTCATCGAAGACATTTACGCCGGTCCCCAAAGCTCCTTCGTTCCCAAAACCTTCAGCGCCCAAACCCGCTACGAATCGCTCACCGCGCTCGGGTTCATCGTCGTTAAGATCGACGGGATGGGCACCGCCAATCGTTCCAAGGCTTTCCACGACGTTTGCTGGCATAACCTCAAGGACGCCGGCTTCGAAGACCGCATCCTCTGGATGCAGGCTGCCGCGGCAAAGTATCCGCAGATGGATCTCGAGCGCGTCGGGGTTTACGGAAACTCCGCCGGAGGCCAGAACGCCGCCGGCGCGGTCCTTTTTCACCCGGATTTCTACAAGGTGGCCGTGGCTTCCTGCGGCTGTCACGACAACCGCATGGACAAGGCCTCCTGGAACGAACAGTGGATGGGATATCCCGTAGGCCCCCAATACAGCGAATCCTCCAACATCGACAACGCCCACCGCTTGCGCGGCAAGCTTTTCCTCATCGTCGGCGAAATGGACAACAACGTTCCTCCCGAGTCGACGATGCGCTTCGCCAGCGCTCTCATCCGGGCGGACAAAGACTTCGATCTCCTAGTCATCCCCAATGGCGGCCACGGGATGGGCGGCAGCTATGGACAGCGCCGCATGCAGGACTTCTTCGTCCGTCATCTGCTGGGCCAAGAACCGCCCGATCGCAATGTGCCTATTGGAGAAACCGCGACCTCGCCGGTGGAAGGGGAATCCTGATCCCTGACAACCCCACTTCCGCCGATGGCTTTCCCCTGATCACCGCCATGCGACCTTCCTCCTCCTCGCTGCTCATTTTTCTCCTCACCGCGGCAGGCATGCTTGCCCAAGGGACAACGGAGCCCCAGGCCGCCGCTCCCCCGGAGTCCTTCTTCGAACGCGTCCGCGAACGGGATCGGGAAGCCGCCCGGGCCTTTTACCGGAAGCACATCGACATTCAGGGCCTGCCCGTGGCCGCCGCCGCGGAGGTCGATGATCTCGCCCTGCAACGCACTCACGAGATCGTCACTCGCATGCTGGCCGGCCGCCCCGATATCCTCCAAGCCATCGTCGCCGACGGCAACTACCTCATCATCATTGGAAAGGATCAGGTCTACACCGACATGCCGGAGTACCGGGATCATCCGAATCCTGACTACCAAAACGAACGCGTCCGCGGCACCGGCGGAAAACCGACCAGCTTCGGGGAGGAGAACCTGCTCAGCCTGCCGCTGGACCGCTACGACGACGAAAGCATCGGCGTCCACGAGTTCTGTCACACCATCGACGGGGCCCTCCGTTCCCTCGATCCCGATTGGAGCGAACGGAGGAACGCCGCCTACCGCAACGCCATGGATCAAGGCTTGTGGAGAAACGCCTACACCGCGTCCAACCCCGGCGAATACTGGGCGGAGATCTGCCAGTCCTACTTCGACTGCAATCGCGTCAATAACTGGAACCACGAACCCATCGGCACACGCGAACAGCTTGCGGCCTACGATCCGTCCGGTTATGAGCTTGTCCGCAGCACCTTCCGTCTCGCACCGGCTCAGGATTGGCGGTATCGCTACGCCCAGACGTTGCCCAACGTCATTTCTCCGCCGCCGCGCTTTGCCCTGGATCCCTGGCACACCAAGTTCACCTGGGCCCGGGAATTCACCGTGACCGGACGCGAAGCCTCCGACGAGTCTCTCCTCAAGGCCAACGACATCATCCGCAAGTTGTTCGCCTACCGTCACGACCTCCTCAAAGCGCTCATCGCTGAGAATGTGAGACTGGTGGTTCTAGGCCGCGACGAATCCCTGGCTGATCTGCCGGAACTGCAAGCCCTCGCCGGTCCGTCTTCCGTGGACCTGCTCGCGCGGACCCTGGATTTCCATCCTGACGCCAAACTGCTTGTCGCCGCCGAAGAAAACCTGACCGCCGATCCGCGGCTCCCCAACACGGGAGACAACCAGGTCATCAGCCTCTTCGCCCGCGCCGTTCATCGCGTTGCCGGCCTCCGTCCGGTCGACCCGGACTGGGAGGATCGTCCGCGTCGCCTCTGGCAGCAGTACGAACTCCGCGTGCAACGGCTCGACGAGCGCTTCGATCAGCGCCTGCGAACGCTTCACGAGGAGGCCTTACAAGCAAACAAATGGACCGGAACGTCCGCGGTCCACGACCACGAAGCCTACTGGGTCACCGGCGTTCTCGCCTATTTCGACGCCAAAGGACAGGACGCCGCCCCCGCCGACGCCCCGCATCCCATCGTTACCCGGGAGTCTTTAAAGGATTACGACCCCGGTCTCTACGATCTCGTGCACGAAACATTCGCTTACGGCGGCCGCGTCGATTGGCGGTTCCAGCCCTAACGGAAATTCCGTTAGGGCTTGGGAGAGCAGGCGGTTCCTGCCATAGACTTCTTCCCTCCCCCGTCCGGGGTTCCGCCTTCAGGCGGTTCCTGCCATAGACTTATTCCCTCCTCCGTCTGGGGTTCCCCCTTCAGGCGGTTCCTGCCATAGACTTCTTCCCTCCGACCGGGGTTCCGCCTTCAGGCCGGAAGGATTCCTTTCTTCCTCGCCTGCCCCAAGGGTCTTCATCTACGTTATCCTTGAAAAAACACCATCCAATGGCAGTATTTCTATAATAATGATCCCCCGCGACCGCCTACTCGACCGGCTCCGGCTCGCCCTTTGCCGCAGCCGGATTGTCGCCCTTCTCGGTCCTCGGCAAGCCGGTAAAACCACCCTCGCCCGACACCTCGCTCAACAACACCCCTCCACCTTCTTCGACCTCCAAGATCCCACCGATCTCGCCCGCCTCGCCCTCCCAAAACTCGTCCTCGCCCCTCTCACCGGCCTCGTCATTCTCGACGAAATCCAGATCCGGCCCGATCTCCTCCCCATCCCGCGCGTCCTCGCCGATCGCCCATCCCTGCCCGCCCGGTTCCTCCTGCTTGGAAGCGCCAGCCCAGACCTCGTCCGCGGAGCTTCCGAATCCCTCGCTGACAGATTGGTCACGGTATCCTGGAGGGGCGGGCTCCCGCACGCCCTGTCATACCATGGGTCTCCATCCCGGGACCAGGCCGTCACGGAGGCCGGCCCTCCAGGTCTTGTCTGACAGATTTCTCACGGTATCCTGGAGGGGCGGGCTCCCGCACGCCCTGTCTCACCATGGGTCTCCGGCCGGCCTTCCAGGTTAGGCCGGTTGGGTTTTCGTTCCTATCCGTGTCCATCGGTGTCCATCCGTGGTTAGCGAAGCTGGCTTAACGAGCCTCTTCGGCCGGGCTACGGCCTGATTTCCGACCCACGGATTGTTAGGCGGCTGCGCCGCCGATACGCGATCCACGATTCAGGATGCATGATTGGCGGCTGCGTGGGCGGCGGCGCCGCCGATGCGCGATCCATGATTCAGGATGTATGATTGGCGGCTGCGCCGCCGTTGCGGCATGATTTTCTACTAGCATTCTTCCACATCCTCCCGCATCCCGCATCCCGCCTCATGCCTCCTGCCTCGTTCGGTTTTCATAATGTTCTCCTTCGTTCTTGTGCTCGGCTTCCCTGCCCTTAGCCGGGCTGATGGACCGGCCGTTAACGAACGAAGAACCAAGAACGAAGAACCAACGCGCACTCCAAAGACTTCGTCAAACTCTTGCCTGGCGAGATTCTCAACTCCTTTGCGGGCTTCGCGGCCTTGGCGAGAAACCGGTGTGCCGTGCTTTGAATTCTTCTCCGGCTTTCGCGCCTCTTCGCAGAATTCTCTCTTCTCCGTGATCTCCGTGGCTCCGTGAGAGACCCGTAGGTTCCTATGCTCTCGCAAAGAGCGCAAAGCGCGCCAAGGGGATGTTTGGTCTGTTGGGCCCTGTTCCACGACCTGAGGCTGGGGAATGGCCCTCCAGCTCCTGTCGTGCCATGGGTCTCCATCCCGCAACCTCCATCCCGCATCCCGCATCCCGCATCCCGCATCCCGCATCCCGCATCCCGCACCCCGCACCCCGTATCCTGCATCCCGTATCCTGCATCTTGAACTCCCGACTTTCGACTTCCAGACGTCTCAACCTCAAAACATCCCGAGCGCGACAATGAGATCGCAGGAACCATTTCGACCGTGGTGCGTCGTGCCCCCTACCGTCCCCCACACGGCCCGCGTCTAGGAGAGATCCAGTTTCGCGACCAGTTCCCGCGTCGTCATCTGGTGGTGGGCGGCCACACTTCTGAGGACCGCAGCCAGCGTTCCGGGTTTCAACGGTCGATGCGCGGGGATGACCTCATGGTGTTCGCCGCCTGTCTGCGTGGTCACGCGGATATGGGAGCCCTTCTGACGGGAGATCTCATAGCCAAGCACGTGCAGCGCCTTGGCGAGGTCGGTCCCGTTGAGGTCCCGCGGCAGCTTCATACCGCCATCAGCTCATCCCGCACAAAATGCAGGCGCACCATCGCCGGCCGTGTTTCGCTCCCTTCAAAATAGCACGCCACCGCATCGCGAATCTGATCGCGGAGATCTTCCAGGTCGTCCCCCTGCGTATGGATTCCGACCCCGAGGGCCGATGCCGTGTAGCCCCCGAGAACGTCTTCGGTCACCTCGAAAATCAATTCGTTCACGATGGATCTCCTACGCCGCAGCACCGGCCGATTCAAGGATTACTCGTTCGTCGTCCGTGGCCCGTCGTTCGTCGTCACACTCCAATCCGAGCGTTTGCCGAGCGCGAAGCCCATCCCAAGCATCGGCCAAGGACGAACGACGAAGGACACCCGCGCAGCGGCAATTCCGACGAAGGACGACGGACCAAGGACGAACGACGAACGACAGCCGCGCACCAGCAATCCTACTTCGTCAAAAACCTCGAGCGAGACAACGCCGGGGGAAGGCGCCGTATTCGCGGCGAGATCCTCATAAGGATTGGCGATCGAGAGTGCCAACGCCGGATCGGTGCCTTCTGCCTCATCCCGCATCCCGCATCCTGCATCCTGCATCCTGGAGGGGCGGGCTCCCGCACGCCCTGTCATACCATGGGTCTCCATCCTGGGACCAGGCCGTCACGGAGGCCGGCCCTCCAGCTTCCCAGCCGCGGCCTGGAAGTGCTTGCGAAGGAAGTCTACTGGCTGCACAAGCTCACCTCCCCCGTGCCGGCTCATTCGCCCTTCGCCCAGGTCGAGAAATTGTACAATACACTCAATTGCCAACTTCTCCATCTCCTGCTTCAAAGCGATGCCCAACTTGGGATGATGGACAACCAACTCGATCGAACTCTCGGGCGTTGCCTCCTCGTTGGCGTAACTGTATCCCAGCAATGCCGGCGGGTCGTCCTTGGTGAGGTAGGTGATGGGAGCCGCCTCGTCATAGCGGCGGTAGGCTTCCGGGGTATCGGCGTCGGCCAGCTTGATGTCGTAGAACGGTTCGAAGAAACCATGCCGCTCGAAGTTGGGACGCGGGATACCAATGCTCTCGGCAAAACGCGGGTCGTACGAGGACTGGCCGTTGGATACGGCGACACAGGTCAGCCGGGTCGATTCCCGCGCGATGCGGTCCGGGCTCTTGGGATCGGCCAGGTCGTCGTGAAAGGCCAGCCACATTGAGATGCCGGCGCCCGCCGATGGTCCGGTCGATGCAACCAGCTTGGGATTGAGATTCCACCTCGAGGCGTTGTGCCGTAGGAACTGCAACGCCCGAGCACAGTCCAGGTATTGCGCCGGCGCGGGAGCCACATTGGTCAAGCGGTAGTTGATGGCCGCCACCGACCATCCCTCGTTCAAGAAGGTTCGCAGGTCATCCTGACGGACGCTTCCCTTGTCCCCCGAACGAAAACCACCGCCATGAATGTAGAGCACCAGCGGCGTGGGGGTCTCGGACTCGGTCAGGTAGAGGTCGATCTTATTCCGCTCGTGCGGCCCATAACTGATGCCGGCGTGCGTCGGCTGCATGCTTTGGGCGCGAGCGGCGCCCGGCCTGCCGGCCGCCTGGCCTCGGCCGTGATAGGCATGGAACTCTTGGCGAGAGACGAAGCCATCTCCGTTGGCGTCCATCGTCTCAAAGTTCGGCCGCTGGCTCGGCGGCAACTCCTCCTTGGATAGCTTGCCGTCCTTGTTGGCGTCGAGCCGAGTGATCGGACGTTCCCGCGGTTGCTGTGCCGTGGCGGGCGCCAACCACAAGGCGCTACTTATTGCAACCGCCCAAATCGCCACCTGCTGAATCTTCATGGTCTTCTCTTCTGTCATGCTATAACCTCAGAGACTTGCCGGTTCACAAGGCCGATCGATCGCTCGAAGTGGCGCTCTCGTAGTTCATGTAAATCATCTTTACTTTCGCAAGCCTTCTTTGCCAGGTCGAATTCTTCGAAAACATCCGTGGGCGGCTGCGCCGCCGATGCGGGATGCATTGGCGGCTGCGCTGCCGATGCGCGATCCATGATTCAGGATGCATGATTGGCGGCTGCGCGGGGCGGCTGCGCCGCCGATGCGCGATCCACGATTCAGGATGCATGATTGGCGGCTGCGCCGCCGATACGCGATCCACGATTCAGGATGCATGATTGCGGCTCCGCCGCCGATGGCGCCCGCATCCTGCATCCCGCATCCCGCATCCCGCATCCTTGGCGGCTGCGCCGCCGATACGCGATCCACGATTCAGGATGCATGATGGGCGGCTGCGCCGCCGATGCGGCATGATTTTATACTAGCATTCTTCCACATCCTCCCGCATCCTGCATCCCGCATCCCGCATCCCGTATCCTGCATCCCGTATCCTTCAACATTCGTGTTCATCCGTGATTCGCAAAATCTAGCTCAACCGGCCTTGGCGGCCCTGGCGAGAGACCGAAGGGTGTTCACCGTTCATCGGCAGTTCCCCTCCCCTTTCCCCCGGCCATGGCCCATAAGCTTCCTCATCCCGCCCCATCCGCGCCGCACGTACAACCACGGCGCCTGCCGACGTCTCCATCCGGGGTACTTCCAAAGCATATATTTTATGGGCGGAAACAACATTTCCCTAACATACCTTCTCTTCGCCCCCAACCCCGGAAGACCCCGCAGATCCAACTTCAAGCGCCGCCAAAACGACCCCTCCACCTCCAAGAATCCGCTCAGACCCGCGCAGTCCTCCGATCCCCGGTCCGCCATTATCCGGCAGAACTCCTCCGCAGCTTCCGAACCAAAAACTTCCACGGCCTCCCGGGACTGACGGCTGCACACCGTCCCCAGGCCCTTCTCCACCGCCCGGTCCGCCGTTTCCCGCAGCCTCCCTTCACGCCCCAACGCTCCCAACAGCAGATGGAGATCATAGAGCCAAATCAGCCGCCGCTCCTCCGGACTATGACCAATCCGGTGCGCACAGCCGTAAAGAAACGCATCCGACAGACCCAGCGTCCTCGCTTCCGGCGCCAATCCGGGCACAGGCATCGACTCGGCATACAGTTGCTCAAAAGGAAAAACCCGCGTTAACAGCGGCCGGTTCGAGATCGCCTCGTGCAGATCAACAAACACTTCGCTGGCGCCGGCGCCCCGCCAAACAAAGACCTGCTGTCGCGACACATTCCGCCACGGGTAACTGACTTCCTCCAGGCCCAACCCGTTCAAGCATTCCGCAGCCGCCCGGATTCCTCCCGGCTCAACCAGCACATCCAAGTCGGTCCCGGCTCGGTGATAGGATTGCTCATACAAAAGTCTTCCCCAGGCCAAGCCCTTCAACAGCAGAGCCCGAACCCCAGCAGCTTCAATCTCTGCTACGACAGTAGTAGCAACCCTTACCAGCAACTCGTGGTAGGCCACACTTCGAAGCGCCGCGGGCCGCAGGGCTTGGCGAGCCTGCTCCGTTCCCTCCCCGAGCATCCCTGTCCCTAGAACATCATAAACCAGCGCTTCCACCCCTTCCGCTCCCGCGTCACGAACCAAGCCAATCCAATCCCCGTCCTCCAAACCTCCAGTCGACAAAAGGGTGCTCAGCGCCATCATGCTCAACTGCTTTCCATCACCACGTTCGAATCGAGCGACGCTCTCAGCCACCATTCAAATCCAGTCCCCAAAAACACACAAAAACGCCGGAAGCCTCGCGCCTCCCGAGCGGCTGAACGCGTCCCGGCGTTCTCGGCTATTGTGTTTCTTCGAAAAACGCCTGGCTTTTCTCTCCGAAAGTGATCATCTTCCGACGGCCCAGCGGCTGGTTTTGATGTGATCGGTTAGTCCTTGGAAGGAGACCGCATTCTGCGGCTTGAACGCTCCCAGCCGAAGCGAGGACGCAGGACCACGACTTGTAAATCGCCATCTCAATTCGGCGTCCGGCCGAGGGATCCCCTGCGTGACGGGGTTCCGAGGCTGATGTAACTCAACGCACGAATGCTTGCGAAAGTAAAGGCGATCCTAACACGAAGGTCCAGTATGCGCTTATCATTACCCGTTTATTATAACTTTGTGACAAAAACGGGCTTGTGCGTTACTGGCTAAGCACCGGTTTGAGCTGGTTTTCCAGATGCCATTGCAAGTGATAGGCGATTAGAATCGCCGCTGCGAATTCATCTCTCTCCTAACGTGCTGCGGCGGGCCGGGAGCCAGCGCGGTTTTCCCCTCGAAAGCACAATCTCCCTCCGCCTCAATCAGCCATGCTCACCGGGCGCAGGCCGGCATCCCACCGGTAGCCGTCCAGGCCGAGCTGCGCGCACCTACCCTCCAGCTCCACGAACCTCTCAGCGGGAAGGTTGGCAATCGCCACGATCACCGCCCGGATCCCGTGCCGCTCGACGATCCTTTCGATCTCGTCTACCCTACCCAGGTGCTATTTCCGCTTTCCGCTTTCCTATTCCCGGCGTCCAGGATCGCATCGACGACTCCGGCGATTCCCGCGGATCTCACCGACTCGATCCGCCCGGCGACTTCCTCGGCCGACAGGGCAGGTTTCTCCCGCGCCCCCTCCGCGAGCGAGCGGAGATGGCGGGTCAGGCACGCCGCCTCGGTGGGGGCGAAACAGGCGTGACCCTCCGACCGGAGTAGGTCGGCCACGGCCCCGTCCGTCGCCCCGACCCAGACGATGGGGCGGTCGAGGAGACGGGCCAGGGACAGCTTGCTCGGCCAGAGACAACCGTGGGTTTCCGGTCGCTGCGTCGTCACGAGGCAATCTGCCGCGAGGAGGGAGTCGACGAGATCCTTCTCCTCCGCGTAGGGACGAAAACGGCAGCGCTGCAGGCCGAGTTCCTCGACCCGTCTCCGCGCAGCCGGCCACTCCGTCCCGCCTCCCTGGAAGACAAGCTCCGTGGAAACCCCGTCGGCCTCGAGGATCCGTTGCGCCTCGAGCAGCGTCTCCCACTCGTGCGCCCGCCCCAGGTTGCCGGAGTAGAGCCAGGTGAACGGCGTATCGGAAGAACCGCGAGGGTCGGAGTCGTTTCTCCGAAGCTGCGCCCTTCCGGGCCAGGGCTGCACGATTGCCTTCGCAACCTTCGCCGCGCCGATCCGCGTCGCCATGTCTTTGTCGAGTGCGACGATGAGATCGCAGGACTGGTAGGTGGCGCGCATCCATTTGCGGGTCGTGCGGTGGAGCCGGGAATCCTGGACAATCTCGCCGAGTGCCACGGCGACGTCGGGGTAAAGATCCATGGCCCAGTGGATGAAACGCGATCCACGGTGTCGCAGATGGATGGCGCGCCCGACGAGAGGAAGAAGAGGAGGGGACGTCAGGCAGATCACTGCGTCGCAGCAACGGCTCGCACAGCCGCGGGCGAGGAGCTGCAGGAGCGCCGTGCCCTCCCGCAGCGCGCGGCTGCCGAAAAGCGTTTTTCCGCCGCGGTAGTTCGCCCGGTTGCCCACGTAGACGACCTCGTACCCCCGGTTCTCAAGTTCCGCGCCTACGTCCCCCAGCAGCCGCGCCGTCGGCGAAGAGTCGGGAGGGACGAACTGGTTGACGAGGAGAAAGCGCATGGGAATTTGTCCTTGGTCCGAAGTGGCTGCGCCACCGTCCCTTGTCCTTGGTCCCTCGGTGATCACGGAATCGTTCACCGGTTAGGCTCTGTTAGAAACGGATGGTGACGCCCAAAATAGGAGATTGAAACTTCGAACCTTTGAGAATTCGAACGTCGATGCGGAAGCGCTAAAACGTTAATGATATGGTCGCTAAACGACTGAAGAAAAACCGCTGCCCCTCTATCCCCCTTCCCCCTTTCCGCTTTCTACTTTCCTATTTCAGCTTTCCGCTTCCCCCTTTTCCTCCCTCACCCCGGAACCTCCCCAGGCTTCAGATTGACCCGCTTCCTGAACCGGCCGGGGAAATCCGGACTGTGCCGGTCGAGCAGGTGCCGTCCCAGCACGAGGACGTCCATGTCTGTGCGCAAGAAACAGGAAATCGCCTCGCGGGGAATCCGCACCACCGGCTCGTTCTCGTTGAGCGAGGTGTTGAGCACGACCGGCACCCCGGTCTTCTCGTGAAACTTCGAGATCAGCGCGTGGTACTTTGGGTTCGTGCGCTTCGACACGGTTTGGAGTCGGCCGCTGCCATCCACATGGGTGACCGCCGGGATCAGCGAGCGCTTCTCTTCGCGGATCGGGAACACTTTCTCCATGTAGGGCGCCGGCTCGTCGATCTCGAACCAGTCACCGACGTGTTCTTCAAGGATGCTCGGGGCAAACGGGCGGAATTTCTCGCGGAACTTGATGCGGAGGTTGATGATGTCGCGCATGTCGGCCCGCCGCGGATCGGCGATCAGGGACCGGTTGCCCAGGGCGCGGGCGCCGAACTCCATCCTTCCTTGGAACCACCCGACCACATTGCCGTTGACCAGCCGGTCCACGGTGCGCTCCACCAGCGCCTCTTCCCCCAGAGTTTCGCAGGGCAGGCCCGCCTCGCGCAGCGCGGCATGGAACTCGGCGTCGCTCGATTCGCAGCCCCAGTAGGCGTGGTCCTGAACGAAGCCGCGAGGGCCGCCGAGCGCCTTGTTCCACACGTGGAACGCCGCGCCAAAGGAGGTCCCGTTGTCCGCAGCGCCCGCCGGGATGTAGACATTCTCGAAGGGTGTCTCTCGCGTGATCTTGCCGTTCGCCACCGAGTTCATCGCCACCCCGCCGGTCAGGCACAGGTTCGGGAGCCTCGCCTTGGCGTGCAGACGGTTGAGAAGGTGGTGGATGATCTCCTCGGTCACCACCTGCATCGACTTCGCCAGGTTGTCGTGGCGCGGGGTCATCTCGTCACCCTTCCTGCGCATCGGTCCCAGCTCCTTTTCCAGCCGCTCGCTGTGGAGGGGCTCGACTATCGGAGCGCCGTCGTTCCAGGTCATCCGGACTCCCCGCTTGTGGTGGGTGAAATAATCCAGGTTCAGCTCGAAGGTGTCGCCCTTGGGATAAATCACCTTGCGGAAGAAGTCGGCGAACTCAGGCTCTCCGTACGGCGCCAGGCCCATCACCTTGTATTCGTCTCCGTAGTAGGGGAACCCGAGATACATCGTCATGGCGCTGTAGAAGAACCCGATCGAGTGCGGGAAAAACACCCGGTCCAGCTCGTCCCACGCCGTCCCCTTCGCCTGCGCCGTCAGCGTGCTGGTGAAGTCGCCCATCCCGTCCACCGACAGCACCGCGGCCTCCTCATACGGGGAGATCAGGAACCCCGCCGCGACGTGCGTCTGGTGGTGCTCGATCCGGTGAAACCTCGCCTTCACCCGCTCCTTAGGGAGCCCCACCGCCTCGGCGAACTGTTCCTCCAGCCCCAGCGTCTTGCCCTGGCGCTTCAGCCGGTCGGCAATCGCCCGCAGCGACGGCCGGTTCTTCGCCACGAAAGCGATCCGTTTCCCCATGTTCGCCCGCGGATCGAAGGAGACCGCCACATGGTCGAGATCGCCCGCCTGCACCCCGCCCGCCTCCAGGCACCAGCGGATCGACTCCGCCGGAAACCCCGCCCAATGCTTCACCCGGTTGAATCGTTCCTCCTCGACCGCCGCGACAAGCTGGCCATCGACAACGAGTGACGCCGAAGCATCGCCGTGGTAGGCGTTGATTCCCAGAATGGCTGTCATTTTGTCGTTCGTCGTCCGTCGTCCTTCGTCAGTCGTCCGGCGTCAGTCGTCCGGCAATGCGGAGAATAGGGCCGAAGGCCCAAAACGACGAAGGACGACGGACAGCCGCGCAGCGGCAATCCTACTTCGTCAAAAACCGGATCAGCGAACCGGCCTTCCGTGAAACCTTGTCCGCCATCTCGAAGAGCGAATCGAACTCGGTCTGCTCGAGGTGCGACCGGTCGAGTGCCCGGTAAAGCTGACTTTTCACCTCGGCACAGGACCGTTGCGAGTATCGGAGAAACCGGGCGAATTCCGGATCGGAGCCGCTATCGAAGCCCTCCGCAATGTTGTCCATGATGGATCCCGCGGCTCGATTGATCTGGTCGCTCAGCGCGAAATCCTTGCCAAACTTGCCAGTGGAAACCACCTCCCAGATAAGCTGGTTCAGCTTCCGGGCCAAATGCCACGCCTCGATGTCCTCGAACTGCTTGAATGCTGCCATGAATCGTCCTTCGTCCGTCGTCCGTCGTCCTTCGTCCTTCGTCCTTCGTCCTTCGTCCGGCGGTGCGGAAAATAGGGCCGAAGGCCCAAAACGACGACGGACCAAGGACGAACGACAGCCGCGCAGTGGCAAAACGCGCAGCGCCAATCCCGACGACGGACGACGGACCAAGGACGACGGACAGCCGCGCGGCAACCCCGACGAAGGACGACGGACGAAGGACAGCCGCGCAGCGGCAAACGACAGCCGCGCAGCGGCGCCTGCGGCTCCGCCGAGGTAGCTGTACCCGCTCGCGTCTTCGCCGATCTTCATGGTTCTTTTGAATCGGCGCGTCCTTCGTTGAGCCGCAAGTCCAGCTCCAGAGAAAGCAACACCTCTGCGTAGGTCCGCTGCAGCGAATAGTAGAGCCCTGCCCAACCGTCCAGGACCAGCCCTTTGTAGAAGAGCGTGTCGAAAAACGCCGCCTCCGCAACCGGTCCGCCACCCCCGCCGGACAGGCTTGGCCGCTCAGGTTGGTAACGAAGTGTAAGGGGTAGCTACACTTTACCCAACCTTCAGCCAACTTCAAACCGATGGCGCAAAACGATCGGTGCACCTGATCCACTAGCGCAAACTTCTCCTCCGACAGCCGATGTTTCGTCTCAATCAGAATTGCATAATCCAGATTCGAACCCTGCTGGTATGCCTGCAATCCTGAAACCTAACCATTCTCGCCGTAATTCAATCCAAGCACCCCCGCCCTCAGCTCTCAGCTCTCCACATTTCTTAAATGAAGCCTCAACGACAAAATGATTTCCGCCAGCGTGCTCTGGAAGACGTAATACCTGGCAGACAACCTGGCATTGCGAGCAGTCAATTCTGTTCAGACAGTCGCAGATCTTCCCTGGAGGACGCCTTCGTAGAATTGAAGATAAGACGCTCCGACCGCCTCCCAAGAAAATTGCGCATGGACATGCGTCGCCAAGTGCGCCCGCTTTTCAAACGGCCATTCGGGATGCGCCAAAAACTCCCCAAGCGCGGATCGGATCGCGTTTTCCGATGGCTCCACGACATATCCCGCGCCCCAGGAAGGAATCTCACCCCAGGGCGTCTGATTCGTGGTCAGGACACGAGTGCCCACCTGTAATGACTCAAGCACCGCCAATCCAAAATTCTCGGAATAGGATGGTAGGCAAAACAGGTCGGCGCCCTGAAAGTACGCCCATTTGCGGTCATCCCAGATTTCGCCTACCCAATCCACTCGTGGCAACCGGGTTCCGGCAGCTTGGACGAAACGCTTCAGTTTGCACAAGTAACTGTCTTCCCCACCGCCAACAATCACCATCCGCACCCGACAAGCGCTCGCATTGCCGACTCTGGTGAGTGCTCGCAACAGAAGCTCCAGACCTTTTTTGGGATGAATCCGCGAAAGAAATAAGATTACGACTTCTGATTTGTCCCACCCCAGAGCCTGACGTGCCGCCGTGAAGTCTGGACGTCGTGCTGAAGTCAGCCCCAAAGGCAGCGCGACGCATTGTGCATCGGGGAAAAACCTTCTCAAATTGCCTGCCTCGGCATTACTGGTCGTCAAGAGCCGGGTGGCACCGGCAAGGTGGCGGCGCTCGACCAAGTAAAACCACGGCCATTTTTTCCAGCGCTTGTGCCGCCACGCCCACGGCTCGAGCATTCCATGAGGTGAAACCACATACGGAATCCTTGCGCGGCGACAATGGGCGAAAACTTTCAGGAATACCGGTTGCCAGACGCCGTGGAAATGAATCAACTCCCGATCGTTTCGGTTGGCCAATTGTTCTAAAGGCGAATTGCTGCGCACCGTGACGCCCGCGCGAAGGAGAAAACCTTCGAGGTGTCGGATCGCCAGTTCGAGTCCGCCAGCCTTCTGGACCGGCGGAGGCTCGAAAAAGTGCACGGTCATTTGCCCGCCTCCTCGACATAAAGCCGCTCATACGAATCCAACATCGCTTGCATGGAAAGCTGGCCCTCAACTAACCAACGCGCACGATTGGCAATCGCTTCCAGCGCCGCGCGATTATGCAACCTCTCGGCCAGACGTCGCGGATCATCGGCAAAAAGCACTGTGTTTTCGTCGAATAGCGGAATCTCCGAGGCGAAGTTCCGCGTAACCGCACAAGGAACCCCGGCCGCCATTGCCTCAATGATGGCGAGTGGGAGTCCTTCGTATTCGGCAACATGAAGCAGCAGGTCGGAGGCGGCCAGAAATGGAAGTGCGTCTTCCTGCCAGCCCATGCACGAGATTACCCCGGCCAGACCTTCCCGCGCCAACCATTCATTCCACGAGCCAACGAGCGGGCCATCGCCCACCCAGAGAAATGTTGCCCTTGGAAGGCGCGGGCGCAGTTCCTTTGCGGTCTTGAGGAACAGGAAAGGGCGCTTCTGTTCGACCAGCCGTCCCAAACCCAACACCAGAAAATCCTCGTCCTTCAATCCCAGTTCCCGGCGTTTGGCTTGCCGGACTGTGCGCAACCCTCCGAGGTCCACCAGCGGAACGCCGTTGAAGATCGTTTGCGTGCGCACCCGGCCACCCAGGAATTCATGGAGTGATTTGCGCCGCGCCTCCTGCACGGCCACCAGCACGCCGGGATACCGGCGGAGCGCACGGCGCGAAAGCCAGTCGCGCAGCCCCGCTTGCACAGCCTTGAGATAAACGGCCGTCTGCGTCAGGTGAATCGTGCAAACCGACGGAAGCCCGGATTTCCTGACCCCGCGCAACAGATCCAGTCCGTCCTCAAGATTCTGCTTGTTGATGTGAACCACATCGGGCCGCAAGGCATGCCACTCGCGGGCGACGCGTTGCGATGTGCCCCGGTTGCGACACGTTGCAAGCGAGCGGGTGCGGTGGTCGTACGTGTTCCGGTAATCCGCCCGCACGACAGCCCCGAACCGTGCGCACTTGCCCGCCAATTCATCCATGCGGGGATGCTGGGGCATCCAGACCGAGATTTGGTGACCACGGTCCGCCAGACCCTGACCGAGATAGTTGAGGAAGATTTCCCCGCCACCTCGCGAGCCAGAGCCGCTGCTGACCAGAAGAATCTTCATCTTCCTACTCCCGCCGGACCCGCTGGCTTGCGGACGGCTATCATCATGCCGCTCCACAGATAGGGAATCTTTCGCCCGCTGCCGTGAAATGCCACGAGTTCAAAACCCTGCTCAACAAGTAACCGTCGAAGCATCTTCAAAGACCAATGCTTGATATGGCCACCATCCCACAGACTCGTCAATGCACGGTCTATGCAATTGATCAGCGCGAAAACGAGATTCTTGAGGTAGCGCCAATACCGCGTGCTCACGATCAGAATTCCGTCGGGGCGAAGCGCGGCGTAGGAGCGCCTTACAAAAAGTCGCGGACTGTAAAGGGGCTCGATGGCTTCGATGCAAACAATTGCATCGAACGAGGAAACACCGAATTCCGTGTTAAAGTCATCATAAACGGAGCCTTCCGAGAAACGAATGTTCGGATAACGCTGCATTGCCTTGGCAATTCCTCTCGGGGATTGGTCAATGCCATATATTTCAAAGACACGTTTTGCAAGCAAAGCTGTGAAGTTCCCGTCACCAGATCCAGCATCAATTACGCGCTGGATAGGTTGGACTCGCCCGAGGTGACCCACCTGTAAATCAAAGGTAAAGGGGCTGATGCGCGGGATCAGCCTGCTCATAATTATGTTTGCCGAAGTATGTGTCGCCCATTCTAGAGTCATTGAACATGATAAGAGAACTCCCGGCGACTCACCCGGAATTAAGACTCAACGTCTGGAACACTCGTTCCCATTTTTCCGCGCCTGCCTCCGGCGTGATGGCGAGCGCTTTTCTACGTGAAGCCTCGCCGTAGGAACGCGCGAGTTCCGGACTGCTGGTCAATCGCACCATGCACCGCTCCAGTTTCTCTACGTCGCCAGCAGGAAAACACAATCCATTCACGTTTTCCTCCACCAAGTCCAGACCTGCGCCTACAGCGTCGGAAGTGATGACCGGCAGTCCCGCACCGAGCGCCTGATTCACCACCACGCCCCAGCCGTCGTGCCTGCTGGGCATTACAAAGATGTCCGCTCGGGCGAAGCAGTCCGGCAGACGTTCGGGTGGTTGAAAACCCTCGTATTGAACGCAGGCGCGCACGGTGGAGGGCAATGGGTTCAGGAACTCCCTGAGTTCCCCCTCGCGTCCAACCAACATCAATCGCGCGGTATGGCCCTGGGCCAGAATACGGCTAAAGGCAGTGAGGAGGAGGTCCACGCCCTTGCGTCGGATCATCTGCCCGCAGAAGAGAAACGTCGGCGGATTGGCCGCCCGCTCTCGTCGCGGAATCGCTAGGAACGCCGAGAGGTCACAATGATACGGGATGCAGAAGTGTCGCACTCCGGGAAATCGCGCGATGTAATCATTCTCGGCCTCGCACCCAATTCCGACGATACCCGTGGCCCGGGCTAGGGGCGACGTGAGCTTGCGCTGCGACCAGTCCCGCCAGCCGGCCGGTTGGCGACGAAGTCGTTCCCCCCAGAACAGCCATTTGTGCCGGCGCAGGGCGTGCCGCATCAACCGCTGGCCAGTCCAGGAAGTGATACTGCTCAACACCACGAAATCCGAAACCGAGAAGTCCGGCAGGTTCCAGTTGAAATGCCAGCGGGCACCGCCGAATGGCACCCAGAACCCGGGCAGCAGCTTCTCAAAGGAGCGCAGACCCTTTTCCGGCCAAGGCGAATCCGGCGAAGCCGCTTCCATGTAGAACACCTGCAGTTCGATGTCCTCACGCGCCGCCAGCGCCCCGAACAAGTCCCGCTGATAGGGCGAGGGAACAATGGTGAGAAAACTGGCCTTAACTTTTCGAGGCGACATTTCGGCGCTTCCGGATTGACCCGGCATGTACCCGCGAGGAAAACAACCACCCCATCACAAGCGCTGTCACCGTCGGAAGGACTGCCACGGGAAGCATATACAAACTGCGCATGGTGATACTGGCAGCGAAAAAGCCGGAGCCATAAATTACAATCCCAAAGTCCGATTTCAATGAGAACGCCTTTTGCGTCCACCATTGCCAGAGCCACCCCAACCCCAAGCCTGCGACCATAACCCCCCAGATGCCTGCGGCCATGTACGTATCGCCGATGAAGGTGGCCGTGACCGTTGCTCCCACGAATCCAATATGCGTTTCCGGACTGACATCCTGCCCATCCGGTTTCCCCGGCCATAGGAACCGGGGAACCGGCCGCGCTAGCAGCCAAGTTGGCACTTTCCAGCCGAGATACGGAGTCTTCTGCGGAAATATTTCTGTCACGCGCAAAAGCGACCACAGGTTGTAGTCCACGTAAATTCCGATATCATCGGTCGCGCTGTAGGCTGCGGGGTCTTTCAAGTATTCACCCAGGCCGACCTTCCGGAACCGAACGCCATAAACCGTCGAGGCCAGCAGAATCAGCCCAGCGCTCGCGCCGAGCACCAAGTTGCTGGTTCGCGCTCCCCCGGAAGCGTAGTAGTAGGCGGCGAGGAATGTCATGAGGTAGATGCCAATTACATTTCGCGTTCCGGTGCAGAAACCGTAAAACAGCGTGACAATAAGCGCCGCAAACACCGCAACCACCACACTCGTTCCGTACGACCGCCTGCGCCCAAGAATCACGCCGGCCAGAGGTGGGACCAGATAGAGTGTCGCTCCCATTTCATACAGCATGGCCTTGGCGTCGCCAAATTTGCCCCGCCCCCAGGGGACCGCAAAGCGTGAATCAAGAAAATGCCCCACCATCGCTACCACATTGAAATCCGACGCGAGCAGCATGTGAAAATAACCTAGTGCCAAGCTGAACCAGAATAAGGTCAGGATGGCGGATTGTGGAAGCGCCGTGGTGGCCAAGCGGAGCGGCCGAATTCGGCGCGAAACCAGATGGCGACCAGTAGCCATAGCGCCAAACGCAGCAAGGCAAATCACGATGCTTGGCTTGATGTTCATTGGATTCGGCACAAGCTCGTTGAAGCGCGGTTGAGCAAAGAGGAATTCGAAAAAGACGAGAAAATACAGTGCCGTCAGCGCCACGAGATCGGTGCGCAGCAGGTTAGTCCATTGCTGCCGAAACTCCAGCCAGAGCGAGACGCAGACGCTGAACGCCACTCCCCACGCCGCATGCCGCGCCACCGCCGATGCCGTGTCGCCCCGCAAGAGGAACAGGCCCGTGAACAGCAGGCCGGCAATGAGACACAAAGTCGAGGACCACTGCGGTCGCGGCCTCGCGCCTGCCAGAGGCGGCTTTGGGCCGCCGTCGTGAACGATCCGTCGCCTTCCCCTCGCCGACTTCCAATGTGTAGCGAGCTTATCCCCTGATAAACTCATAGATGATGGATTTGGCAAACGATTCTGCGCTGATGCCGGCTGAAATGAGGAGCGGTTGTAGCGCAAAGAATGTCCGCGCCCGCAGAGACTTAGAAGCGCTGATGCCGATGCCAGTGTAACGATCCAACCTCAAACCACTCCGCTGTCCAAGTTCGTAAAGTGTGGAAGCGTCATACCAGGCCACATGATCCGCGCTGTCCACAAAAACGTGGCGACGCCAGGCGGTCTTCCACACAACATTCGCATACCACGGATTGGGCACTGTGATCACCAGCCGGCCCCCGGAGCCCAACATTGCAGCGCAGTTTCTCATGAATTGCCCCGGGGCGGTAATGTGTTCGAGTACTTCGCCACAAACCACTACATCAAACCGTTCCGTCAATGGCTTCACTGTTATGTCGGCACACACCACATCAAATCCCCTGCTTCTCAGATACTCAACCTCTGACGGAAGGATATCCACACCCCGACAGCGCGCTGCTGAGCGACACAAATGGCGGTGCAACCATTGCGGGCTCTCGCAGGCGTCCTGCGTGTGTTCAACCACTCCCACATCCAGCACATTCCTCCCAACAACAAGTCCGCTCAGATACGCGGCTCGATCAAATACGAGCTTCCCGGTTCGTGCATGTCGTAGCGCCGCCGAACGCTCAACCATTAGAACCGGCGCGTTGGGGTCCGACGTGTAGTTATGCCAGGATTGCATGTTTTGATGAATCGGATTGCGTGGCTAATGCCGGGTCACGTCAGTGCCAAAAGCCTTTCTCTCAGCCGCGCTATTGAAAAACTCTCGCTCGTGACTGAATTGGCTGCGAATGTAGCAAGTAGAGGTGGATTCGCGAGGCATCTACGGACTGCACCAGCGATGGCCTCGCTTGTTACCTCGGGCAGCAACAGTCCATTGACTCCGTCGCCCACAACTGCTCCGCAGGCCTTGGAGGCGATCACTGGTAATTGCCAGGTTTGCGCCTCAAGTTGTGTAAGCCCGAAGCCATCAGAATGGGTGGGAAACAGGAGCACATCCGCATTTTGATAGTAGTGCGAAGTCCCCTCGCGTGGAACCGCCCCGAACCAACAAACTTGGGGATGATTACGCAGATCTGCGGGGATGCTCACCTGTACCGGGCCAACAAAACAGAATCGCACTGATTCGCCCTGCAAGGTACGGATCGCCTGAAATACTTCTCCGACCCCCTTGTTCAGGTTGATGCTGCCGAGGAAAAGCACGTTGAACGGGCGCTCTGAACTGAAAGCGGCTGGATAGACTCTCTTAACCGTCATGGCCTGCCTTGTTGGCTCGTAAGCGAGGGGCAGGACGCGGATTTTTGACGGTTGGACGCCGTCGGCCTGGAGCGCCTGCGCCGACCACTCTGAATTCACGACGATAAGGTCTGCCAGGTGACATTCCTCGCGCCAGCTATTCCAATAGTCGGTAGGTGCAGGCTGCCAATCTGTTTGAATAGTCGGGTGAAGTTGCCGCGCTCGAGCCACGGCTGTTTCCCAAGCATAGCCGGGGTCAATCTGGCCGAGAACGGTCCGCCATCCGAGCTTGCGTGCATATGCCATAACTCGTCGCGCAGCATAACTATATGCAAACAAAGTCACTTTTCCTTCGTTACAACCGGTGGCAAGATGACGGACCTGCCGCAGGGCGTGCGTTTGGAACCACTCATTCCGCTCGATGACCAACTCCCACCCCTTGAACTGATGCAGCGCTGCGCGTGCTTGAAATTCAATCAACCCAGCGTTGCTAGCGCAGACCCTTGCTTCGCGAAGTTCAGGATGAAATCTTTGGCGCAAACGCTGGAGAGCCAGCATTGACCATGGCCCTTGAGGTGGAATCCAGGCATCAGTCACCAGAGCGATCAATGCGCCACCGGAATGCAATGCCCGAGGGACTGAGTAGTGTTCTCTAGCGCCCAATTGCGAACAAACCCATTTGTCGGCATCATTCCCCGCATTCATTCGTATGTCCTGTGGCGGTGTTACGAGAAGTTTTTCTGCCCTGCCCTGTCGAATTAGCATGCCGTATTGCCATCCCCTGGCAGTTCCGCCTCAAAATTATCGAGCGGCAGCGGACCTTTCCTCTTCAATCGGCGGGAAAGCCAATATATTCTTGCGCTGACTGGAGCTCTTTCATCAGCACGTTTGAAGCAAGTGCGGAGTCCGGACGCTGTGCCAACAAGCATACTCCAACAACGCCCCTCCCAGAATGCCCATCGCACGGCGTTGAAGGTGTTCCCGAAAAAGTAAGGCAGCAACCATAGAGTTGGCACGTTGTGCCATGCGAACAGGATGTCGTTCCGCCGACCGTAGAATGCAGCCCGCTTCAAGTTGCGCAACGGCGATTCGTAGTGGTGTACAGGATCGGCGCGACCGACCCGTGTGACCAATCCAGCGGCTAGAATCCGGAGACACAAATCCCCTTCCTCGCCCATGTAGAAAAAATGCTCCCGATAGCCTCCTGATTGGAGGAATACGTCCCGCCGCACGGCATGGGCCGCGCCCACGAATGCATGAACCGCATACACCCGATCTGCATCCGGCGCTCGTTGGCAGACTGCCACACTCTGGCGCACGTTCACAAACGGTATGCCCACCGCCGCCACACGCGGGTTGTCAAACTCTGCCAGAGTTTGCTCGACCGTGCGAGGTGAAACAAACAGCGTGTCGTCATCCACTGGAAAGACGATCTTTTGCGTGGCGAGTTTAATGCCTCGATTGCGTTGAAAGGCAGGACCTCGCCCCGTGCCAAGACGATAATGTTGCACCTGGGGAAATTCCGCGCGCAGCATTGCGGCCGTAGCCTCAGACCCAGCATCGTCCATGACCAGGATTTCTACCGGAACCGTCTGGTTGAGGACTGAGCGAAGCAGCTCACGAAGTTCTTCGACTCGGTTGCAAGTGGGAATAACAAAAGAGGCGGCAGCACTCACATCCTCAAAAATGTATAAAGCAAGAGTTCCACTCGCGAACGCACTTGCCAACTTTCCGGAATGCCGTTAGCTGATTCCGCTGAAGAATCTTTGCAATCCGATACTTTAAGGTCCGTCCCCGGTCGGAGCGAAATGGACCCAAATCCGACTCGGAGAAGCTCTCGGAAAGGTTACGACGCACGAACCGAATCACCTTGGCCACGTGCGGATCAGAACTGTCATCAAACGCCATAACGCCTCCGTCGGCGAGCAACCGGGCGACAAAGTAAAAATCCAGGGAGACGTCTTCAAAAAGATGCGGACCATCAATGTAAACCAGGTCGAACTTGGGAGCCTCGCGTACCATAGTTGGCAGTTCCAACGAAGAAAATTGAGGACGGAAATCCAGATAGGGCGCCAAACCATCCTTCTCCATCAGGACCAAACCACTGTCATCCCAGACAGTGGCCTGGAATGGATCCAAGGCAACGTGCTGACGTTCGGGCGCATGACCCAGATCGCGGTGGGAAGCGGCGAATGTAAGGCATGATCCACCAAAACTAAGGCCGATCTCCAGTGTTTGCCGTGGTTCTAAATCGAGGCACAGATTGCGCAGCACGATTAGATTATTGACGCCGGACAAGGCCCCCATCCCGTCGAATGACTTCCCGGTTCTGCCTTTGAAGCGACGGGTCACCATCACTTCTGCGAGAGAGGGGCAAAAGTCGAAGCGACCGGTTTCCCGGGCGGCCAACTTGGAATCCTGTTCCTTCATAAGGCGCTGCGACGTCCTATCAGCCGCGCGGGAATGCCTGCCATTTTCCCGCCCGCCAGCACGTCTTTTGTCACGCCTTTCAATGCGACACACACCACGCGGAGTCGCGCTTTACAGCCAATTCCAACCGGCGTCTTCGTCATCGATTGCTTCCCGCACGGAATGTCATTCGTACTTTGGTCGTTACCATCAGTGATGAAGCAATTTGGTTTCTTCATGTGGCTGGTCCTAATATCGATTAGGTCGTGTGTAGCAATTCGGCGGACGTGCGTCGCCCAATGCGAGACGACTCAGCCGGGACGGGACATGCGACAGAATGTAGCGACTACTGGAAAGCCCGCCAGAAACTTCCAACGGTTCAATCGCAGGTGCCAGCCAAAGATGCTCCGATAGACGAGCCATGCCTCTTTTCGGAAACCAGACCTGAGACACCAGAGTGCGACAGGACGGACATGCCGGGCAATGATTTCGCGGCGGGCTTGGCATTTCCGTTTCCCGCCCGGATAAGCGCCTTTAGTCTCTTGTGCGATCAGGAATAGACACCCTTCAAGGGTTCTTCTCACGCTGGTTGTGGTCCCGCCCGAGTGCCTTCTCCAGGCAAGCGTTACCGGCCTGAGGATTTTGACGTAGCCGCGAGACAATCCGAGCCGCAGGGCGAGGTCGTGATCCTCCGCATTGGAATGCGACTCGACAAATCCGCCAATCTCAACAAAAGCCTGGCGCTTGATAACCGCCATGCCGGAACCCATGTAGTAGCCAGTGCCGCTGGCAGCAAGATAGTCAGCGAAGAAAACCATCTCACTTGCTGTCTCACTGATTTCGGAAAGCTCACCCTCGTGTCCGAATTCTTGGACGCTCGCAGTCAAGATGGATGGTCTGCTGCTTTTCTCAATCGCAGTTGCGAGCGTGTCGAGCGTCCAAGGAAACCAAATATCGTCACTGTCGAGGAACGCAAGGTATTCGCCGCCCGCCTGCCGGACGCCCAAGTTCCGCGCTGCGCCCGGGCCTCGATTAACTTGTGTGAGCAGCTTCACCCGCTGACCAAGCCCGTGTACAAAGTCTGCCGTACCGTCCGTCGAGCCGTCGTCCACTACGATCACCTCGAAGTCAGTGAAGCGTTGCATCCACACAGACTCCAGCGTGCGCCGCAGCCACTCGCATCGGTTAAACGTGGGAATGACGACGGAGAACAGAGGCATCTTCTGAAAAGCTGAAAGCAGAAATCAGGAGCGTCTGCGCCAGTCGGCGATTCTCTCCGCCCAACCAAATCCCAGCAGCCGCCAGACAAAACGGTAAGCGCGCGGAGCAGCATCTCCCCGCGGTACGAATCCGGGCAGCGAATCAAGCAGGTCGGCCACGATGCTTAGCGCTTCAGATTGATCGTGTTGCCAGGCCGTGCGCGCCATCTCGAATCGCGCCATGTTGATGGCCCAGTGTCGCTCGGGTGTCAGGTCGCCCCGCTCACGAAGGAAGTTCTCCGCCCGGGACTCGATTTCCAATCGGCGACGGCGGACTTCGCCCTTGTCCCGTTTGCAGACCGTGTGTTCATTCCATTGGCGATAAACCGCGCCAGAATGGGGACAGTATCCAAACCTTTTCCCAGCCATGAGCAACCGCAGATACAGCTCGTGTTCCTGGCAGCAGGGTTGGTCCAGTTTCCAGCCGCCGACGTCAAGCAGCGTCTGTTTGCACCAGAACGGTGCGCCCGTTTGAGGTAGATACCAGCGCGCGAGGAGAATCCACATGTCGTGAGGCCCGGGAATCGCCAGGACCTCGCGGCGCGTCTCTCGCTCTGACCAATGCTCCACCGTCACCGGACTGAAGACCACATCCGTTGCTGGATGCGTCGAGAGGAATTCCATCTGCTTCGCAACCTTGTCGGGCAGCAGATAATCGTCGGCATCGAGATATTGCAGCCAATCGCCACGGGCGAGTTCGAGCAGGCGACTGCGGGCCACATTACCGCCACGGTTCGGGCCGGACTCCCACCGGACACGATCTCCGAAGCGCTGGATGATCTCCAGACTGCCATCAGTCGAGCCGTCATCCACGACGATGATTTCCTTCTCGCGCCACGTCTGCGCCAGCGCACTCTCGATGGCCTGCGCCACCCACCGTTCGGCGTTGTAGCACGGAATAAGGACGGAAACGAACATGCTACTTCACTGCTTCCACATACAAAGAGCAGTCTTCCCATCGGATGTTGTCGTGTCCTGCCATATTCGGATCAAGCGACTGATTCACCGACCGCCGGATAACTTTGGAAAAACCAGCTTCCAATAAACGGCACTCCGCGGTCTCCCAATCCCAGGCGCTCAGGTGCCGATTAAATTTGTGGTCGCGAAAGATGTAGTCCACGACTTCCAGAGGCGTCCTGGCATCCAAGGACTCCATGATATGTGCAGGATACAAATCACGGATGGTTCTCCGTTCGTCTGGATCGGATGAACAGCAGCGCCGGAGAAAAACCTCTAAGTTTGGCACCACCATGCGGAAGACACCACTTCGCTTCAATACACGATGGCATTCCCGAAACAGCCGGAAGGCATCAGGCCAGCAAACATGCTCCACCACATGATGCGCATAGACCCCACGCCAGGTCTTGTCATCGAAGGGCAGCGGAAATCGTGCATCCAAATGAGCATCCGCGTGTTTGTTGATGAAAAAGTCTGTATTTAGAAATCCTGCAATCAAGGTTTCCCAACATCCCAACTGCAAATAGTCCCGGCCTTGCGTATTCAGACGGCGCGGATTCAACCAGCGCCCTTTTATTGAGAGCAGTTCAAAACGCATCGAGTCGAGAGCGTCGAGCAAATGTGGTTCGAGCCATTTGCGGGGATGAAAAATCATAAAGAACAGTTCTTTTGCCTGGAGAGACTTTTCTTTACGTAGAAGCGAAACGGCGCCTTATGGCAGCAGGAATTGCTTTCATCAGACCAACCGCCAATTTCCGCACAGGAAAGGAAGCGGCTGAGGCCCAGTTTTGAGGATGGCTCATTTTCTCTGAAAACATCTCCGGATGCACCAGATCAATCTGAGACTCTACTCCGCCAGTAAAGGCTTGCAGGCCATCGAATTCAGCCACTCGCGCGGCTTGCACGAATACCAGGCTGTTCTGTTTGTACCACACTCTCACGCGGTTGTTGTTCCAGACCAGTGGGCGAACAATGTCGAAGGTCTGTAATCCGCGCTGCTCAAAAAGAGCAGCCCAGTAGCTCTGCCAGCGTTCATTGAGATGAAGATAGCCGCCTTGCCCTGGAATAGCCGCAGAGAACAGCACCACGTCAGCGTGCGTCGTTAAAGAATCAACAAAATCAGCTGCACATTCAGTAGGCAGATGTTCGCCAACCTCGAGAGATTGCACCAAGCCAAAACGGCGTCCCAAGTCAAAACGATCCCGCAGATCTATCGCGCGAAATTTGTCTGAAGAAATCATGAGTTGATCTGCCGCCACTTCCCCTCCATCGACACCAAAAATATCACCTACCCCATTCTGCTCCCAGACCTTCAGCCATGAGGCCAGACCACAACCGACATCAAGCACCGAGACGGGGCTGAAAATGTTCTTGATGAATGGCACGATGACCTCGGCAGACTGGACCGATCCTTGGCTAATCGCGTCCAATTCTGATGCGGTATAGCGAGGCACAAACTTCATTTAGCGAAAAACGGAGCTGCTTCAACTACGACAAATCAACCAATTCGCGCCTTCAGGAACGTATCAAACATCGCACGCTCCAACGGCAGGTCCAACGTGCGATTCTCGGCAGAACTGAGCATCATGGCATTGGCCAGTTCCACGGAATGCAGCGCCTCTGCACCCGGACAGATCAGGTGTGCTTCACCAGCGGCCGCCAGGGCCAGATTCTCATAAAACAGATCCAGCATTGGCGTATGAGAGGCCGATAGTGACCCGGGATACTCGCGCACTTCCATGGCGATGCTACTAAAGGCAGTGCGATCATTGGCAGTTTTCTCGCTGAGCGACTCCCTGAAACGAGTGAGCATCATATCGCCTTGAGTGACTTCGATGCGACCGCGTTCGCACATCACATCGAACCGGGAGGTGGGCGGACATTCATTGGTACTAACATGATAGGTGCCGTGTGCGCCATTTTTATGGCGCAGCAGAGCGGTGGCGGAGTCCTCCGTCTCGATCTGATGCAGCAAGGCATCACAACGGGCGCTGACACTCGTCGGCATTCCGAAGAGCCAAACATAGCGATCCAGCGAATGAGGAGCTTGGTTTACCAGTACCCCGCCACCCTCCCCCTTCCATATTCCGCGCCACGGGCTGCTGGCATAGTAAGATTGAGAACGCCAGGAAGCCTCAAACATCGAACAGCGCAGCAGCTTGCCGAGTTCCCCGGAGGTCAGAAGACTTTTGGCACGGCGATAAGTAGGCTCAAAGCGACTCTGCAAAACCACGGAAAGCAACCCACGGCTGTCGCGGGCAGCCGCAAGCATTGCATCGGCCTCGCTCATGCTGACGGCCATTGGCTTCTCACACACCACATGCAATCCCTGTTGCAAGGCGGCGATTGCAATGCCCGAATGTTGCCAATGGGGAGTGGCAATAACGACTCCATCAATAGTGCCGCTCCGCATCATCTCTTCCGGGGTGGCAAACCAGGCGCTGCCCAGGGTGCGGGCCGCCTGCTCAGTTTCGGCCCGCACATCGCTAATGGCGGCGAGCCTCACCATCGGATGAGACAGGATAGCCTCCGCATGAGTGCTGCCCATCGCCCCGAATCCGACGATGCCCAATCGCAAGACTTTGCGTTCAGCAGTGACTGCAACGTTGCGATCAGAGGCCGTCACCACTGCTGATGCAGCGACGCCAACGGGGCAGGAAGAACGTTTGGCAGTTGGCGCGAAGTGGTTCTGCACTTTATGGAACGCCGCTGCGATCTCCAACATATCCGCCTTCGTCGCCCGAAAAACCTGCTGGGGAATATAGAAAGTGTTCCGACACGCGGCATCAGCGACCGGCGATGGCAGAACGCGGACAAGTTTCGGATGCTTGTCGGCAGTTTTTTGAAACACTGGCTGGCGGGAGAGCGTGCTCTCGTAACCTCGGAAGATGGGAACACCCTCGCGTCCGACCGCCTCCACGAAGTCATCAATGCCGAGATTATCGCACTGCTCCGGAAAGTAGCGGCCCACGAACATATATGCTGCGTGCCGCCTTACGCCCGGATGGATGGCCAGCGGCGCGGCACAAGCGACTTCCTGGAGCGCTTGATGCAGAGCCATGAAGTTCGCAGCACGCCGCTCCTGCTCGGCCTCGAAGTCGCGCATGCGGTCCAGAAGCAGGGCGGCCGTGTATTCGTTCAGGCGCATGTTCCAACCCAGGCTTTCGTGAGCCCAGCGGCTGGGACTGACGCGATTGCGACCCACGTCATGCATCTGGTAAGCGCGCTCGAAAATAGCATCATCGTTGGTCACAAAGAGTCCGCCTTCCCCGGAATTCAGGTTTTTCGAAGACTGGAAGCTGAAGGCCGCAGCATCGCCTAGAGAACCTGCCTGCCCATTTTCCCAGCGTGCGCCATGCGCCTGGGCAGCATCCTCGATAACTTTCAGATTGTGCCGTGTAGCGATCCCTCGCAACGCGGTCATGTCCGCCGGCTGGCCGAAGAGATGCACCGCCATGATGGCGCGCGTTTTTCCTGGTATGATGGACTCCTCGACACGTTTCGGATCTAGGCAGAGCGTTTGTTCGTCTACATCCACAAAGCACACACCCAATCGCCGGTCCAACGCGCATGTGGCGCTCGCGATGAAGCTGAAATTGGGCACGATCACCTCGCCACAGTAGTCCAGACCGTCGTGGTCGAGTGCCGCGGCCAAAGCGACGCGCAAGGCATCCGTACCGTGACCCAGAAGCAAGCCGTGCCGGCTGCCGCTGTATTCGGCAAACCGGCGCGCAAACTCTTGGGCCAAGCTGTGCGGCCGTCCTTCACAACCGCTGAGGAAAATCTTCCGAAAGGCCGGTCGCATCTGCGTGGTCCAGCGCAGAAGAGAAATGTCATTGATACCGGGCCATGGCCGCAGCCGGGTATGACGCACAGGCTTGCCGCCATGGATGGCCAGCTTCCCGGTCAGGCGTGAAGAGTTCGGCGGCAGGCGGCCAAGCGTCTGCTGGGCAGCTTTCTTGACCATTTGTTTGGCCAGGGTCTTGATCTCGGATTGTGTCATTCAGAAAATCAGCTCACGCAGTCGGCAGATCATAAAGACCGAACTCTTTCCGAATGCGTTGGGTGAGCGGGCGGTAGCTTATCAACTTTTGCAACAGGATCTTTTTGCTCCGCCAGCCTTTGAGGGAAAAGGAGCTGTGGTTCTCACCGGTGGCAAGATTGTAAACAGCACCCGGGAAGGGGAGCATTTCCAGCGGCGTGCCGCGTGACTGCATATTGGCGCGGATCTTTGCGTGGCCGGAATGTAAAATGAAATTTTCGTCGCGTGGTCCTTGCTCCACCTCCGGCAGGTCTGGCAAGTCCGCCCGCACGATGCTGGAGGTGCCGCACGTTGAATCAAACCCATGCCGCCAACGAAAGATGAGCGGGCTTCCCTCGTCATGCATCCAGCCCTGATCAAAACACCAGCCTGCCGTTCGAGGATGGGCGGCGACATGGGCGGCGAGGCGGTTGCTCACGGAGTCATCAGCATCACAGACCATTACGTGGCACGGCGCCAGGCTTCTAGCAGCGACGAGCCCCACGCGAACTTTGCCCCACTTGTCGGCCATGCGGTTCTCCCAGACAGACATATCCGGCACGGGGAAGTTCTTCCTCAGAACAGTCACCGACGGATGCTCCGGGCAGCCGTCAGGCGGATCATTGCAAACGAGGAAAACCCGGAAATCAGAATGAGTTTGCGCCAACACAGACTGCAGAGTCCGCCGCGCGAGCAAGGACACCAGCCGCCAGTCTTTCGAGGCTTGGCGGCTTTGCAGAGGAACTATGAAGACCAACATAAACCAAAAAGACTCAGTGTGGCCGCGCTTCTGCGGCGACGAGAAACCACGGATCTTCTTTGAGCGTCTGTACAAGGGCGGAATGAACCGCGGCGGCATGCGGCATCCAAAGCAGTTCTCCCCGCCCGCAAGACTGGGGTCTTAGCAATCCCCGGGTTTGCAACCATTCCGCCGTCCCGGCAAAACGCCTCCGTACCCGCATGTCCTGTCGGCGCATGGTAAAGTCATAAACCGCATGATCTCCCCGCGTCAGCTTCAGTTGGTAAGGCACTGGTTCATAGAGGTACGGCACGCAGGCCGCATCCTCGGCGGTGTGAAACAGGGTATAGGCGTCCATGCTGGCGCCAAACATGAGCACGCCGCCATCCATTTCCAGCAGACGTTCATAGGGAGTACCATGTCCGCAAGGAGTGTCACAAAGGTCATGCCCGGCAATCAAAGCCTCTGCATCGGGTCCAATGCAAGCGATGGAATGTGTGGGATGCAGACTGCGCCTGGCACCCGGCATCCGCCAGAAGGTGTCGGAAATGGCGCCGATCACACTGGGAGACCGGGAGGCATCAAACACGGGACAGGCGCCATCCGTCCTTGGGTAGCAGTAAGAATGTGAGGGCATTGCCAATGTGCAACCTGCACACCAGTCTCTCAAGGCAGCGATCACCGTACGTGCGCCTCCTTGAATGTAGCCACAGGCGTTCAGGGAACTGTGAACCATGATCGCACGTCGGGGAACCGGCTTCAAACGGCCCAGCGTGGCGAGGATATCCGCTCGGCTTAAGACCGGCCGCTCCAGGCGTACACGTTGTGCGCGCCAGAGTCGGTGGGCGCGGAATTGGAGGGAGCCTAGGAGCCGGTTCATCACATAAGTTCTCTATCGCTTGGGACGAAATACTGTACATAACTCGATGATAGACCCGGGAGGGTGCGCGAATCCAAACGGTTTAAACAGCGCGGTGCGAATCCCCATCATCTCCCCGCTGAGCTCGTGCAGCATGCAATTGCCGCTGCTCGATAATCCCAGGCCACTTCTGAGGATCAAAGTAAAGTCCCGACGGATAGCGCTCTCGGGGCGGACCAATCTTGATTGACTTCAATACAAGAAAGTGCTCGCGCTCAGGTTGTACTCCCGACCTGAAACGAGTCAATCGGTCGCACATGGCTACCAGCCATTTGAAGAGCCGGCCCGTGCGGTCAAGCTGAAGCTCGGCGTAATTGACACTGAAGGATGAGGTTACCTGAAAGCCTGCATGGGCGAGAATCTCCCGTAGTTCTACAATGTCATAGAGTCGGTTGTGACGGTTCGTGCTATAACCGGTGTACTCAAGTCCCGCAATGGGAGCCCGTCCCCGTAAAGCGCGGACGGCATGCTGCCATGACGCTGCATTCGGAGTACTCAACACGAAACGCCCTCCGGATTTGAGCACACGGTTCACCTCCCACAGGGCACGCATCGGATCGGTACTGAAATGCTCGACGACTTCCATCATAACAACCACATCCGCGTGGTTGTGGGGTAGAGGCAGTGGGGCCATTTCCACATCTTGCTTGATGAGAACTGCCTGATTCCCCAACCCGTCCTGGTATTGGGTCTCCAGCGTGCCCTCACCATCATCCTTGTAAAAGCCGGTGACGCTCTTCCAGCCCAGGTGCCAGTAATATCCGACAGAAGGCTGGTAGCAGCCGATCTCGACGAATTTCCCCTCCCCCACGAGCGGTTTCGGAATCAAGTCCATGTATCGTCTGGCGGCGCCACCATCTCCCAGCCAATTTTTGAGATTCTCCGCTGCCTTTCCTTCAAGACGTGAATGCTGGCGGAAGAGTTGGTCAACTTCCTGAACCGTCATAGTTGTAATTTATGGGCTGCATGTCACGGGGCCGCGCTTGGGAGGGTTAGGCGGCACTAACTCAAAAGAATGATCCATGAGAAAGAGACCTTCCCCGGCGGCGGGCATGCGGCCGGAGCCATAGTAGTCAGCGGCTTCCACATCAAAACTGCCCGCGTGCCGGACCCAATCAGCCACTTCCCCGCTTATGCTGGCGAACAAGGTTACTGTGTAACGTCCCGGCATAAGATTCAACCTGTGTATGCGAACGGATACGACGAAAGTGGTTGCATCGGTGTCAAAATCACTACCTGTATAGTTGCTGGCCAGTACTGTCACCCGCTGTCCCAAATGATCATCTATTCCCAATGCCACATGGAGTTGACGAAGCGGGTTACTTGTCGCGTTGAGCATTTCCAGATTGATGAAGACATCCTCGCCACAGGCAATACTTCCAAGCGGGGCTTTCGTGGCATCGCGAAATGCAACCTTGGTAAACCGAACCGTCCCGCTGCCCTTTCGATTCGCCATGTCTTCAAGTTCAAAGCCACTTGATCCGTCCGAGTTGCATAAATAGCGAGTGATGGCATCACGTGCGCTCCCGCAGAATGCCAATCGACCACTCTCTAGAACTATTCCACTCCGGCATAATTTTTGCACCGCTGCCATTTGGTGGCTAACAAACAAAATGGTTCGTCCACTTCGCGCCACGTCTCCCATCTTGCCGAGGCACTTTTTCTGAAACTGGGCGTCCCCTACTGCCAGCACCTCGTCCACAATCAAAATCTCCGGTTCCAGATGAGCAGCGACGGCAAAGGCAAGGCGAACATACATCCCCGAACTATATCGCTTAACCGGCGTATCGAGAAAGCTCTCCACCTCGGCGAAGGCGACGATCTCATCAAATTTTTTCCGAACCTCAGCCCGGCTCATGCCCAGAATCGCGCCGTTGAGGAAGATGTTCTCGCGGCCGGTGAGTTCGGGGTGGAAACCAGTGCCGACTTCGAGCAGCGAGGCGACCCGGCCGTCGAGGACCACACGACCGGAGGTGGGTTCGGTGATCCGCGAAAGGATTTTGAGCAAGGTGGATTTGCCCGCACCGTTGCGACCGATGATGCCGAGGACCTCGCCGCGTTTGACTTCGAACGAGACATCCTTAAGCGCCCAGAATTCCTCGACGCTGTCGCCCTGGACAATCTGCCGCCCGCGGGCCATGTCGGCGGCCTTGCGGGCGTAGTTCTTCGAATGGCGGACAACTGTATCCCGCAGCGAGTGGTATCGCTCCTGTGGCCCCTGGTGGCCGATGAGGTAGGATTTGGAGAGGTTCTCGACGCGGATGACGGTGTCGGACATTGAGAAAAGCGGAAAGTTGAAAGCAGAAAGTTGAAATTGGGAAAGCGGAAAGCTGAAATTACGAATTGCCGCCCGTGCGACGGATGATTGTGGTCATGATTGCAATGATTTCGTTAGCTTCGCTTTGGATCGGTTCGGTGAGTGTCGACTCGATTCCGCATTCCTCGCTCAGAAGTTCCAGCCAAAGCTGAGTCTCATCGGCCTCTTGGAGTGCGCCACCGAGTTTTGAAACGAATTCAGCGTCAGATCTGGCTCGCGATGCCTCACGGGTATGTGCTGCCACCGAGGTGAGGGATCGTAGCATTTGTTTCCCGCAAACACTCACTTCCTCACGGCCTTTGGGTAATTTCACGTAAAGCCGGATGATGGATGCGGCAAACCGCTTCGTGCGAGTTCGGAATTCTTCAGTGAGCCGTCCCCCTCTCATTTTTGTGGAAAAGCTGAAAGTTGAGATGGGAAAGTTGAGATGACGCTAAATTGCAACCGATTGATTCGAGCTTCCCTGCTCAGTATTTTCGCTTCCTATTTCAGCTTTCAGCCTCCAAAATCACAACTTTCAGCTTTCCCAATTTCAGCTTTTCCCCGCTCCCAGCTTTTCCAATTTCAGCTTTCTGCTTTCTGCTTTCTGCCTAAATCAGATCCGCAAAACTCTTTTCCATTTTCCGGAACTGCGTGATCCCCACGAATAGGAGAACCGCCGTCACGGCCATGCTGATGGCGAAGCTGCGGGGGTCGAAGGCGGAGTCGCCGCCGAGGATGCACCAGCGGAACCCGTCGATCACGCCGACCATGGGGTTGAGGGAATAGAGGAGGCGCCACTTTTCGGGGATGACGGAGGTGGAGAACCCGACGGGGGAGATGTAGAGGCCGAACTGGACAATGAAGGGGATAATGTAGCGGAAGTCGCGGTATTTGACGTTGAGGGCGGTGATCCAGAGCCCGGGGCCGAGCGAGGCGAAAAAGGCGATCAGCACGAAGACCGGAAGGAGCACGATTTGCCAGCCGGGGGGGTATTGGTACCAGACCATCATTCCCACAAGGATGACGAAGCCGATCAGGAAATCGATGAAGGCGACGACGACGGTGGCGGTGGGGACGATGAGGCGCGGAAAGTAGACCTTGCTGATGAGGTTTGCATTCGAGACCAGCGAATTCGAGGCCTCGGAGAGGGCGGTGGAAAAGAATGTCCACGGCAGCATCCCGGCGAAGACCATGAGGGCGTAAGGGGCAGCGCCTTCGGAGGGGAGCTTGGCTACCTTCCCAAAGATCACCGTGAAGACGATCATGGTGAGGAACGGCCGGATCAGCGCCCACACGACGCCGATGACTGTTTGCTTGTAGCGGACCGAGATGTCCCGCCACGCGAGGACCTGGAAGAGTTCCCGGTAGTGCCAGAGGTCGCGCCAGTAGTTTTTTTCGGCGAGGCCGGGTTCAAGGACAGTTCGTATGGGTTCCTTGTTCGTGGTTCTTGGTTCCTTGTTCTTGGTTCCTTGTTCTTGGTTCCTCGTTACTTGCGGCCGGAGCGGACGAGATAGGCGATAAAGCCGAAGTCTCGAGCGAAGTCACCTTGTTTCGTGCCCTCGTACACCTGCCGCGTGAGTTCTCTCCCAAGCTGCCAGGCTTCGATGTCCTCGAAACGTTCGATTTTCATAATGTTCTCCTTCGTTTCTCGTCCTCGGCTTCCCTGCCCTTAGCCGGGCTGATGAACCGGCCGTTAACGAACGAAGAACTTTCGTCTTCGAAAAAAGCACGGCACAGCCGCGCACTCCAAAGACTTCGTCAAACGCTTGCCTTGGCGAGGGACCGGAGCCTTCTGGGTCAAGAAGTCTCAAGAGGAGCCCGGCTGGGGACTGGTATTCTGAACCACGGATGGACACAGATGAACATGGATGAAGAAGATGCATCTCTCGCAAAGAGCGCAAAGCTCGCCAAGGGGGGAGAATGTTTTCTCTAATTAATCTTTGTTCAGGAGGCTTCAGCCGGGGAATGTTTCGCAGAAGGTAACGGGGGGAGGAATGGGCGGGGTTAACGTAATCTTTCTGGGTATTGTGGAGGGACGGGCTCCCGCAGGCCCTGTGGCGCCGTGAGTCTTTATTCCGGGACCAGGCCGTCACGGAGGCCGGCCCTCCAGGGCTGGGTTGGCATGATTTGGCTGGATAGTAATTTAAATCAAGCGGATCGTTCTGAGAGGTCGTCGTCGTCCGGGACAACGGTCGGGGTGCGGTTCGCTGGCGGGCTCGCAGTCGCCGCGGGCGGCACAACGCGGGCCCGGACCGCTGCATCGATTTCGGCGTAGAGTTTGGGATCGGCGCGCAGGGCATCCTTGGCGGCGTCCCGGCCTTGAGCCAGTTGGGTGTCGTTGTAGCTGAACCAGGAGCCCCGCTTCTGAAGGATGCCAAAGTCGAGCGCGAGATCGAGGAGGGATCCAACCGAGGAGATGCCCTCGTTGTACATGATGTCGAATTCGGCTTCAGTGAAGGGGGGCGCGACCTTGTTCTTCACCACTTTGATGCGGGTCCGGTTGCCGGTGACGGTTCCGTCGGTCTGTTTGATCATGCCGATGCGGCGGATATCGATGCGAACGCTGCTGTAAAATTTCAGGGCCCGGCCGCCGGGGGTGGTTTCCGGATTGCCGAACATGACGCCGACCTTCTCCCGGATCTGGTTGGTAAAAATGCAGCAGGTCCGGGCCCGGGCGATGAGGGAGGTGAGTTTGCGCAGGGCGGCGCTCATGAGGCGGGCCTGGGCTCCGACGGTGGTGTCTCCGATTTCGCCTTCCAACTCCGCCTTGGTCACCAGCGCGGCGACGGAGTCCACCACGATGACATCGAGGGCATTGGAGCGGATCAGGGTTTCGCAGATGCGGAGGGCTTCCTCTCCGGAGCCGGGCTGGGAAATGAGGAGGTCGTCGAGGTTGACGCCGAGCTTCCGGGCGTAATCGGGATCGAGGGCGTGTTCGACGTCGATGAAGGCGGCGAGCCCTCCCAAGCGTTGGGCTTGAGCGATGACGGTGAGGGTCAGGGTCGTTTTCCCCGAGGATTCCGGGCCGAAGACTTCGACGACGCGGCCGCGGGGGAACCCGCCGACGCCGAGAGCCCGGTCGATGACCAAGTTTCCGGTGGGGATGATTTCGACATCGATGGTGTGGCCGTCGCCCAGGCGCATGATGGCGCCTTCGCCGAAATCTTTCTGAATCTGGGCGATGGCGAGTTCGAGATGCTTGGCGCGGGCCGCGGCTACGCGGTCATCCACAGCGGCGGGAGACGAATCTTCAGACGTTTTTTTGGCCATGAGTGCTTAGGACCGAGGGTAGTTCTGGGTCCGTTGAATGCGAATCTTATAGTGAAACTGTTCAAATGACCAGTAAAAAATGCGGAAATTTTCTGCGTCCGCCGGACCGGACGATGACCGGCGGCATTTGACCGGATAGAGCCCCGCGGGAAGCCTGGCGCGAGGGGATTGGATCCCCGGCGCATGGTCCCCGCAAAGCCTCCGTTGCGAGCGTCCGGCCCGGGCGTATACTCGCGCCGTGATGTCCGTTCTCAACACCTTGGGGATCCTTCTTGAGGTCCTCATTCTCTTCAACTTCATCATCCTCGTCCATGAACTCGGGCATTTTCTGGCGGCCCGTTGGCGGGGACTGAAGGTGGAGAAATTCCAGATTTGGTTCGGGCGTCCGATTTGGTCGAAGACGGTCAACGGGGTGCGTTACGGCTTGGGATGGATTCCTGCGGGCGGTTTTGTGGCCTTGCCGCAGATGCTGCCGATGGAGATGCTCGAGGGAAAATCGGAGTCTGGCGTGGATTCGCTGCCGCCGGCCAAGCCGCTGGATCGCATCATCGTCGCCTTTGCCGGACCGCTTTTCAGCTTCGGCTTGGCCGCAGTCTTCGCAGTGCTGGTTTGGGCGGTGGGACATCCGGTGCCGGAATCCCAGCAGACCACGACGATCGGATTTGTCGATCCGGAAGGGGCCGAGGGGGTGGAGCAGCTCCGTCCGGGCGACGTGATCCGCCGAGTCGACAACCGTCCGGTCGAGCGCTGGCACGGGATGATCGACAGCGTGACTTGGAACATCGTCAGCAGCCAGGACGACGCCATTCATTTCGAAGTGGAACGGCCCGGCGAAGGACCACGGAGCTTCGAGGTGAAACCGGACCGGCCGGATGTGGCAGGGAAGCAGTCGTGGCTGGATCGGTTTTTCAGCCGCAGCCAGCTCCGGCAGGTGGGGATCGGCCCGAAGTTCGAACCCATGGTGGGAAAGGTGTTGCCGGGAAGTCCGGCGGAGCGGGCGGGCATCCGTCCCAGCGACATCGTGGCGCGGATCGACGGGGAAGATATTCTCCATCCGGCGCAGGTGGCGGAGAAGGTGCGTCAGAGCGAGGGCCGGCCTCTGCAGTTCACCATCTGGCGGCCCTTGCGCGGCGGACGGGAGCGGGAGACCCGCGAGTTCGCCGTCACTCCACAGCGTCCGAATCGCGAGGAGGGTGCGCCCGAGCCTCCGTTGATGATCGGAACAGTGTGGGACGAGACCGGGCTCACGGTGCTGGAACATCCGGGTCCGGTGCGCCAGATCCGGCAGAGCGTGCAGACCATGGTCAGCACGCTGGGGGCCGTGTTTTCCCCGCGTTCGGAGATCGGGCTGCAGCACTTGAGCGGCCCGGTGATGATCATGCGGGTCTACTACCTCTTTTTCGAGGACAAGGACGGCTGGCGGCGGGCTTTGTGGTTTAGTGTGGTGCTGAACATCAACCTGGCGATCCTCAACCTCCTGCCTTTCCCTGTGCTGGACGGCGGGCACATCGCCATGTCTTTCCTGGAAATGGTGCGGCGCAAACCGATCAACGTGCGCGTGCTGGAGGTGGTGCAGTTGGGCTGCGTGGTCTTGCTCATCGCGTTCATGCTGCATGTCACCCGCTTTGATTTGGGCGACATTTTCCGTTCGGGAGGAACCAAGCAGGAGACGCCGGTTTTTGAATGGCAGGGGAATCCCGTAGGCGAGGGCGGCTCCGGGGAGGCCGCGCCGGAATGAGAACGCTGCTCGAGCGCGATCGGGCGGGGGCGCCTCCCCTAACTTATTGCGGCCATCTGCTAGTCTGCAAACGCCGCGCGACGCGGGAAGTGCGGGTGGGAAACATCGGGATCGGCGGCGCGAACCCGGTCCGGATCCAGTCGATGCTGACCTCGGACACGAGGGACGCCGCGGGTTGTGTGCGGGAGGCGTTGGAGCTGGCGGAAGCCGGCTGCGAGATCGTGCGGATCACGGCCCAGACGCGGGTGTATGCGGAGTATCTGCGGCCGATACGGGACGGGATCCGGGCCGCGGGCTGCGAGGTCCCGCTGGTGGCGGACATCCATTTCAAGCCGGACGCGGCTTTGGAGGCGGCCAAGTGGGTGGAGAAAGTGCGGATCAACCCCGGCAACTACGCGGACTCCAAGAAATTCCAGATCCGGGAGTATTCGGACGCTGAGTACGAGGCGGAGCTGGAGCGGGTGGCGGAACGATTCCGGCCGCTGGTGCGGCTGTGCCTGGAACGGGGCGTGGCCATGCGGATCGGGACCAATCACGGTTCGCTGAGCGACCGGATCATGAACCGCTTCGGCGACACCCCGCTGGGCATGGTTGAGAGTGCGCTGGAGTTCGCCCGGGCGGCGCGCGCCGAAAACTATCACGACTTCATTTTTTCGATGAAGGCGAGCAACCCGAAGGTGATGATCGAGGCTTACCGTCTGTTGGCGGCGCGGCTGGACGCCCTCGGCCCGGACTGGAGCTATCCCATTCACCTCGGAGTGACGGAGGCCGGCGACGGCGAAGATGGCCGGATCAAGAGCGCCATCGGGATCGGCTCCCTGCTCGACGACGGCATCGGGGACACCATCCGGGTGTCGCTGACCGAAGATTCCGTGCACGAGATTCCCGTGGCGCGAGCCTTGGTGGAAAGCTCGTGCGAAGGGATGCAAGAGCGTCCTGAAGGAGGGATGCCAAAGGGCGGAAAAGGGTTGCCCGCAGCCGTTCGGGATCCCGGCCTTTGCCGGAGCTGGTTGGAAGAATGGGCCGGAAGTCTGCCCGAACCTTTCATGCCGTCGTGGGATCCCTTTTCTTATGCCCGGCGGCCGGTGGAACGGATGGAGATCGGTGGTTTTGGGGTCGGCGGCGAGGAAACGGTGCGGGTGGCGATGTCACGGGCCGGATGGGAGAAACTCGCCCACAAGCTGGATCAGATGGGGGACTACCAGCCGGAGATCGTCTTTGAGGAAAGCGGCGCCGTGGAACTG
The DNA here is from genome assembly GCA_041749135.1 of Verrucomicrobiales bacterium. GTDB lineage: Bacteria > Verrucomicrobiota > Verrucomicrobiia > Verrucomicrobiales > DEV007 > DATKCT01. The sequence goes on along the minus strand of JBGTBW010000077.1, from coordinate 17,886 downwards.
GACCCGAGGGATGACGCCGCAGTGGATCGGGTGTTGCGCAGTGGAGAGCCGCGCTTGGTCACGGTGGCGGACGGCTTGCCTCTCCCGCCGGTGGCGGCCTTCCGGTTGCTGGCGGCGCGCATTGCCGGCCGGCATCCGGTGTTGTTGAAAGACACGTTGTGGCCGGAGGCGGAATCGGGCGGGGATTTTCTGCACGCGCTGCTACGTTCCAGCCGGGTGCTCGGGTCGCTTTTGTGCGACGGCATCGGCGACGCGATTTTGGTGCGCTGCGAGGAAGCGCCGGGCCAGTCGCTGCGCTTGGCTTACAACATCCTGCAGGCAGCCGGGGCCCGGATTTTCAAGACAGACTACGTGGCCTGTCCGTCCTGCGGTCGAACCTTGTTCAACCTGCAATCGACCACGGCGCGGATTCGGGAGGCGACGGGACACCTTAAAGGCGTGCGGATCGCTATCATGGGGTGCATCGTCAATGGACCTGGGGAAATGGCCGACGCGGATTTTGGTTATGTGGGGGGCGCTCCGGGAAAGATCAATCTTTACGTCGGCAAGCAGCCGGTGGAATTCAACATCCCGGAGACGCGGGCCGTGGAAAGTTTGATCGGCCTGATCCGGGCGCACGGGAAATGGGTGGATCCGTAGAAGGTTGAAGCCTGGGAAGCCGGCTCCGACTGACTCAGCCCGCATTTCTCATACTCTTTCTGCTGCGGCGCGTTGCGCCTCAGGATCAGAAACCGTGATCTCAGGGAAATGTCATCAGCCGCCAATCAAGGAACGGGAAAGGAATGGGAGACCTTGAGGGTTACTGATGTAGCGGAACTCGTGAGAGTTCCGAAGTTTCGCTCGGCTGTCCGCAAGGGGCTCGCCGGCCCCTCACGACGCAACAGTATGAGAAACCCGGGTTAAGGGCGTGTTGATTTATTCTGCAACACCGCGTCGCGCGCCCTCAGAGCAGGGCGAAAGTATCGCTCCGCGAGCCAGCCAACTGCGCGACCCTTCGGGCATAACTTGTTGAAAGCGTTGGCTTTGTTGCTCGTCGGCCACGAATTTCAATTCGCTCCCTCCTCGCGCCGTGCCAACCCTTCCACCAAGTCCCGCGCGGCATCACCGAATAAATCGACAGGCCCTTAAAGGGGCAGCCCGGCGGCGGCGGCTCGGTTCGAGCTGAGGCGCGAGGACGATCAGGGCGAAGCTCGTGCCCGCCAGAATTCCCAGCGCCCAGCGAAGACCGAAGGCCTCGGCGGCGAAACCAATGAGGGCCGGTCCCACCAGAAAGCCGAAGTAACCCATGGTCGTGACCGTGGCCAGGGCCGGGCCGACCGCCATGCCCGGGGTCTGGCCAGCGGCGCGGAAGGCCTGGGGAACCACAGCGGCAAATCCCAGGCCTACCGCCGCGAATCCGATAAGGGAGAGCAGCGTCTGGCCGGAGAGGAGCGCCGTCGCCATCCCGCAACCCGCCAAAAGGCCGCTGATTCGCACCAGGGGGACGGGACCGAATCGCGTGGAGAGGGCATCGCCGGCGAGGCGTCCGATGGCCATAGTTAGAGAAAAAGCGGCATAGCCAGCGGCGGCGAGCCCTTCGCCGGCTCCGGTCTCGCGGCGGAGGTAGACGGCGCTCCAGTCGGCCATCGCTCCTTCGCCGAGCATAACGCAGAAAGCCAGGACGCCCACGGCGATCAAGGCTCCCGGAGGCTTGACCCAGCGGGCCGGGCGCCCGTTTTGGCCGATACGTGACAGGCTGGAATCTAGGACCATCGGGGCCAGCAATGGCGGAAAGGCCAAGACGAAAGCCGCGACGCTGAGCAGGAGAGCCGCGGCGGCGAAATGCAGGACTGGTGAGACCCCAGCTCCGGCTAACCAGCCTCCTCCCATTGCTCCGGCCAGACCACCGAGACTGAAGAGAGCGTGAAAGCGGGACATGACAGGCTTTTCCGAGACCTTCTCGGCTTCGACAGCTTGGGCGTTCATCGCCACGTCGAGAGCGCCGTGCGCCGCCCCGAAGCAGAAGAGGCAGGCGGCGAGGACGCCCAAGCCGGGGCTCAAGGCAAGCAAGGGCAGAAGGGCGAAGTAGAGCAATCCGGCGATCCGGCTGATCCTATCGCTGCCCCATCGGGCGGCGCACTGGCCTGCGACGGGCATGGCGAGGAGAGCCCCGAAAGCCATGCTCAACAACGCCAGGCCGAGGGCTCCGTGACCGATTCCCAGACGATCTTGCACGGCGGGGACGCGAGAGACCCAGGTTCCCATCAGGCAGCCGTTGGCGAAAAAGAGAAGGGCGACACCCAGGCAGGCTGCTTTGGCTGAGCGGCGATCCAGTGCGCCGGGATTAACCTGCATTCTTCATGCCCTTTCTACTACGGCGCGCTGCGCCCCATGCTGACTGCGTTTCGTTGGGCTCGGGCTTGAGCAGGGTGAGCTCACCGAGGACTGCGCTCTTGGCGGCGCGCCTTTTCAAGTAGGGGGCTCGCAACGCCTCGCGACAAGATTCCATGAGAAATGCGGATTCAGGCCGGGTAGGGCAGTCATGGCCTCGCGGCAACGGAACGGATCCATTCCCAGAGTGGCGGATTGAGACGGAGCGACAGGGGGACGGCAAGGATCCTCCTAACCAGCCATTGAGCTGTGGGATCGGTTGGCCGGCGGCTCTTCGCCGAAGGTGAGCCAGTCGGTGTGGATTTTGTCCCAATCGCGCAAGGGCAAATCATGGGCGGCGAAGAGGCTGCGGATCTGAATGGAGTTCCAGCCCAGGATATCCTCGAGAATGGGAACCAGGACGCTGAGGGCGTTGTCGCTCAGCACGGAACGCTGTGCGATCCTGCCGACGGATTTCGAGTCCGAGACCGCGATGGTGTGTCCGTCGCAACTGTTGACATGCTGCATAACATAGAGGTCGGAACTCCCGTCGCCGATGTAGATGGTGCGGTCCGGCGGCGTGTGGATTCGGCCTTCGATGTCTTTGAGGGCGGCAACTTTCCCAAAACCCGCTGCCACGCTGCGCACGGCCGAGATTTCGCCGCTGGCTCCGTCAAATTCCAATTCGGTGCCGTAAATGTGATCGGGCGGCACCAGTCCGTGCAGCGCGGAGCGGACCACATCCACGGGTGCGGCGGAGATCACATAGAACTCGAAGCGGGTTCCGGAAAGCCCTCCTTGCAGGACGCGGCAAAGGAGGCCGATGTTTTTCTTGAGCCGCACGCGGCGGCCGGCTTCTTCGAGGTGTTGGCGACGGACCTGGCGGAACTGGGGGTCGTGGCGCAGGAGGTAGGCCAATTCGGCGCCCTGTTGGACGAGGTGGGTCTGGGAGAGACCGGCGACTTTCTGCGCGAACTCGCCGACGCCAAGCATTTCACTGAGGACGAAACCGGAGTCGTTGAAGCTGAGCGTCTGGTCGAAGTCGCTGGCGACCAGGTAGGTGGGACTCGTATTCATTCCTGAATCGGATGTCTGCTGCACAAGAGATGCCAGACATGAATCGCTGTAATGAGTTAGGATTAGGAGTGGTTGGGTTCTGGGATCTTCGGGAGCACGAAGTGTGCCGGATCTTGGAGGGGGGCGGACGTGCGAGTGGGGAATTCGGCCCAACCATGGCCGGCGGTCAGTGGCGGGGCGGCGGATTTCCCCCCCCGGGGGGACGAGTTCCCGGACTTCAGGGCGGAGGGGACGGGTGGAACGCGGGGTGGACAAAGGGGTGAAGCCCCATCGACAGAGTGCTTGCAAAGGCTTGAATGCTGCGGATACTCGCGCAACTTTTTGCAGGAACCATCCCATGAAAATCACCCCATCCCTTGTATTCGCGATCGTCCTGGGCCTCAGCTTCGGCGGAGGATGGATTTGGACCGAACTCTCCGTTGCGGAGGACAAACCGGCCGCTGCCGAGGGCGCTCCGGAAGAGTCAGCAGCGGAGGAGAAGCCTGCCCCGGCCGAAGAGGAGGAGGTGGACGTGACGATCGAAATCACGGGAAACGACCTGATGCAGTACAACAAGAAGGCTTTCACCGTGACCACCGGGCAGAAAGTGAAGCTGGTGTTGAAGAACGTCGGCCAATTGCCCAAGTTGGCCATGGGACACAATGTGGTGATTTTGCAGCAAGGGGCGAAGGCTGAGGAAGTCGCGGCCGAGTGCATCAAGCATCCGCTGAAGGATTACATCCCGCAGGATGAAGCGACCCTGAAGAAGATTCTTGCCTACACCAAGATGTTGGGCCCTGGAGAGACGGATGCCGTGGTTTTCACAGCTCCCAAGCCTGGCAATTACATCTATTTTTGTTCGTTCCCGGCCCATTTTGCAACGATGCGCGGGACGATGACGGTGAAGGAGTAGGGGTTTGGCAGGGAGGTAAAGGGAGGGGAGAAGGCGGGTTGGACAACCCGCCCTCCGTTGCGGCGGCCGAGACAAGCCGGAGGCCCTTGGACTGCGGGGAGCATCGCCGCTCTTTTTCAAGGCGCGGAGCGCCGTGGCGGGCGAAGGCTCTGGAGCTGCGCGAGAGTCTGTATGCCGCGCGAAAGCGGGCGAAGAATCGCCGCAGTCCAAGGGCGGCGGCGTCCGCCGCCGCTGAAAAGCAGCGCCGTGCCCTGGAGTTTTACATTTCCAAGGGAGGCGGGTTGGAAAACCCGCCCTCCGTTGCGGCTCGCCACGGAGGTCAAAGGGAGGGCGGACCTTGCTGAGTCTTCCGTCGCCATTTCCTCGGAGGGCTTGCGTCTCTTCCGGTATTGCGTATTATGTTCTTATGAACATGTCCAGCGATCCGCACGGTCGAGCCTCTTCCTACCTCAACACCCGGGGGCGCGGCGCGGAGGCTCACCTTCCCATCCGCTTCGAACGCCTTCATGTGGAGGATGACCTGGAGACCCTCGAGGAGCTGCAGCGAACCGATCCGGATTTTGAACCCAAGACGGCTCCCACCACTTTTTACCGGGACGACACCCAGTCGATCATCACCAAGAATTCCAGTCCAGACCTCGGCTTTGAGGCGAGCCTGAATCCCTACCGCGGCTGCGAGCACGGCTGCGCGTATTGTTATGCGCGGCCCTACCACGAGTTCCTGGGCATGGATGCCGGTTTGGATTTCGAAACGAAGATCATGGTCAAAGAACGGGCGGCGGAACTCTTGGAGAAAGAGCTGCGGAACCCGCGCTGGGAACCCCGGGTTTTGGCTTGCAGCGGAGTGACGGATCCGTATCAGCCCGTGGAGCGTAGACTGGGCGTCACCCGGGGCTGCTTGGAAGTGCTGGCGCGATTTCGCAATCCGGTGGCCATCGTGACGAAGAATCATTTGGTCACGCGCGACATCGATTACTTGGGAGCGCTGGCGGAGGAAAAAGCGGCGTTGGTGTGTCTTTCCGTCACCACGTTGGATGGGGACTTGGCGCGTATTCTGGAGCCGCGGGCCTCGTCGCCTTCTTTCCGGCTAGACGCGGTCCGGCGCCTGAGCGCAGCGGGAATACCCGTGGGCGTGTCGTTGGCGCCGGTGATTCCCGGGCTGAACGACCATGAGATGCTGGGGATTCTCGAGGCGGCGGCGGCGGCGGGGGCCTGCATGGCCTTTTACACCATCGTGCGGCTGCCTCATGGAGTGAAGGACGTGTTCCTCGCGTGGCTGGACCGGCATGCGCCGGAGAAGAAGGAGAGGGTGTTGGGGCGGATCCGGGAAATGCGAGGAGGATCGCTCAACGATCCGCGGTTTGGGAGCCGTTTGCGGGGCGAAGGGGCGATGGCGGACGGCATCGAGGCCATGTTCCGGGCCGGGGTCCGGCGCTTCGGGCTTGACCGGTCGCCGGGACCGCTTCACACCGGAGCTTTTCGGCGGCCGGGAGAGGAGCGGCAATTGGATCTTTTTGGTTAGGCGATAGGGAGCCGGGCGGCGACGGGCCCGGAGGGTCCACGTTCTGGGAGTAAGGAATCCAGGCTAGTTCCCGGAGGCAGGGCCTTGATCGAAGCGCAGCCCGACCTGAGAGGCCAGGAAGAGGATTTGGTCGGCAGTGCGGGCGATGCGGAGATCGAGTGGGGCTCCGGCTCCGTGACCGGTTTTGCCTTCGACCCAGAGCAGGACGGGCCGGCCGGCATGATCGGCGGAAGCGAGGGTTTGCATCCGGGCCGCCATTTTGCGGGCGTGTAGGGGATGGACCCGTGCGTCGTTTTCCCCTGCGGTGAGAAACAGGGCGGGGTAACGGACGTCGTCTTTGGCTTGGTGATAGGGCGAGTAAGCCAGAAGAAACGGCGCCTGGGAGGGGTCTTCCGAGGATCCGTATTCCGGGACCCAATAGCGAGCCATGAGGAAATGTTGGTAGCGGATCATGTCCAAGAGAGGGACGGCGGAGACGGCGGCCCGGAAGAGATCGGGGCGTTGCACGAGAGCCGCTCCGGTGAGGAGACCCCCGTTGGATCCTCCCATGATGGCGAGGTGATCCCGGCCGGTGATGCCGGAGTCTTGCAGCCATTCGGCGACGGCGATGAAGTCGTCGAAGACGTTTTGTTTGCGCTCGAGCATGCCGTCGCGATGCCAGGCGTCCCCGAACTCGCCGCCGCCGCGCAGATTGGCGACGACGTAGATGCCGCCGGCTTCGATCCAGGGAATGATGGAGCCTCGGAACCCCGGGGTTTGAGAGATGCTGAAGCCGCCGTAACCGTAGAGAAGCGTAGGGGTCGAGCCATCGGACTCGATGTCTTTGCGCTGGATGACGAAGAAGGGGACTTCGGTTCCGTCGCGGGAAGGACATTTCTCCTGGCGGACAGCAATGAGCGAGGGATCGACGGGGACTTCGGGCTTAGCCCAAAGGCTCTGGGCTCCTTCGGCCAGGTTGCAGTGGTAAATGGAATCCGGGGAGTTGAAACTCTGGAAGCGGAGAAAGAGGTCGTTGCGTTCCTCATCGGCGGCGACGGAAGCCGATCCGATGCCCGGGAGTTCGAGTTCGCCAAGGGGCTCTCCGGCGAAAGAGAAGCGCTGGATGCGGGTGTGGGCCCGGTCGAGGTAGGAGACGACGAGTTCGTCCTTGCTTTGATCGAGAGATTCGATGACGGCGGAAGGATGTTCGGGAATGATTTCGCGCCAGTCAGAAAAATCCGGATGTGCCAGATCGACTTGAAGGACGCGGCCCCGCGGGGCTTGAAATGTCGTTAGGATGTAGAGCGTATCGCCGCGGATGAGAGCGTCAAATGAGGCGTCGCGGCCCACGGTGAGATCGGTGCGCCGGAGGTCGCCGGAGGCAAGCCAGTGCTGGAGGTCATAGACCCAGAGGTCGTTGGATTTGGTGCTGGTGGCGTAGCGGAGAACGAGCCAGCGGGAGGCGCGGTTCGTGTAGGCGTAGGGACCCCAGGTGGTGGCGAGCGGGCCTTCCTTGTATTGTTCGAAGAGAATGGGATCGCGCGAGTGATGCCGGCCCACGCGGTGGAAACGGATTTGACCGGAGTAAGGATTCTCGAGGTCGGCCAGTTTGCGGTAGATGAAGCCGGCGCCATCGGGCAGCCAGTGGACTCCGGTGACCTTGCCTGGGATCTCGTCGGCCAACCATTCGCCGGTGGCGCTTTCCATCAGATGGAGGGTGGCGTTCTCGTCGCCGCTGCGGTAGAGTCCGAAGGCGACGAGCGAACCATCGGGAGAAGCCGCGTGCCAGGCCAAGGTGGTGAGGCCTTCCGGGTCGAGAAGGTTGACGTCGAGGAGGACGCGGGGAGAACCATCGAGACCATCGCGCAGGTAGAGCACCGGCTGGTTTTGTTCGCCGCGGCGTTCGGCGTTGAAGAGGAGATGTCCCCGCCGGGTGGGCAGGCCGATGGAATCGATCTCGAAGAGAGACCGGAGGCGCGCGAGGAGGGCTTCCCGGCCGGGGAGGGCGTCAAGGAGAGTGCGGGTGTAGGCGTTCTGGAGACCGGTCCATTCGGCGACCCTGGCATCGAGAGCGTCGTCAGGCCCGGGCAATTCGGGAGCGGCGCTTCCTTCGAGCCAGCGATAGGGATCGGTGATCTCGAGCCCGTGCAACGTTTCGCGCACGAGGGAGATTTCGGTGGGCGGCGGGGGAGCGGCGGGCGAGAGGGAGCTGAGGGCCATGCCGAGCGATAGGGAGATGCAAGTCCGGCGCATGAGCGTGAGAGAACCATGGGGACAAGGGAGATGCAACCTTCGGGATGGGCGGCGGAGCACGTAGGTGAGAACGGAGCGGAAGCTGCAAAGCTTCCGCGGGGCTAGTTGGAGCAGGCGAGGAAAACTTGATGCATTCCCAGCTTGGGGTAACCCTTGGTCCAGAAAATATGCGGAAGATCAGGACGAGGCAGCGGAGATGCAGGGGACTTCCGTGCCCGGTTTTGATGTATTTACTTTTTTTCTGGATGCTTGCCGGATTCCAGCCCGGCGAGTCTCAGATTCCGGAGGAAGAAGACCCGGAGGCCCAGTTCTTCGAGGCGGAGACGTTGCGAGATCTTTTCTCTAAGTATTACACCGGTGTTCCGGATACCATGCCTGGCGGAGAAGGATCAACTCCGCTGATGGTCGAATTGGGCGGCCGATTGTTTCATGAGAAGAGGCTGTCTGCGGACGGAACCATCTCCTGCAATACATGTCACAGTCTCGATGAGGGAGGGATAGGAGTCGATGGAAGGCCCGTGTCCTTAGGCGTTTACGGACGTGTGGGCCGGCGCAACGCCCCAACGGTTTTCAACGCCGGCTTTCATGCCGCTCAGTTTTGGGACGGCCGGGCGGCCAGCTTGGAGGAGCAGGCCCGGCATCCCCTGCTCAATGAAAACGAAATGGGCATGGCGGATGAGGCGTCCGTGCTGCGGGTGTTGCAAGAGGCCGATGACTACAAAACGGCTTTTGACGCAGCTTTTTCCGGCCAGAGCGATCCTCTCGTCTTTGAGAATGTCTTGAAGGCGATCGCCGCTTTCGAGCGGACCTTGATCTCACGATCGCGTTTTGACGATTTCATGGACGGCGACGATGACGCCTTGACCCTGCCGGAGCGGCGTGGGGCCTATCGGTTTTGGTCTTTGGGATGCCGGGGCTGTCACAGCGGAGTTTTCCATGGGGGGCAGTCCTATGCGAGGATCGGGAACGTGACGGCTTACCCTAACTTGGTAGACCGGGGCCGTGTCGAGGTGACGGGCAATCCAGACGACGAGATGGTCTTTAGGGTTCCGAGCCTGCGCAACGTGGCCGTGACGCCGCCGTATTTCCACGACGGTCAGGTCGAGGATCTGCCTGGCGCCGTGAAGGAGATGTTTCGCCTTCAGGTGGGGATTGAGGTCGCGGAACCCATTCAAGAGGACGTAGTGGAGTTCTTAGGGGCGTTGACCGATAAGCGGCTGGAGCTGGATGAAGACAACCCCGGGCAGACTGAGGAGAGTGGTGGGGCGTCTGGAGAATAGGGTGGATGGGGAGAGCCAGCCGGAAGGAGATTGAACACGGCGCCAAGGACGAGGTCTCTTACTTTGTGACGCAAAGAAAAGCGAGCGCGGCGGTCCGGTGGGCCCCATGCCCATACGGAGCCGTCAGAGCGGCCGGAGCCGGTTGGCCGGCCTGGAAGCGGCGCCGCTGCGTTTGAAGAGGGAGGACATGGCCGCTCATTGCTCCAACTCCTCCCCCTGGCGCGGAGTCTTGGCGTTTCTGCGGGGCGACCCCGCCCGTGAGGAGGTGTGGAGGGATGGTCTCCAGTGGAGGTCGGCGGGTCTTTCGTTGGTCTTGATTGTTGTGGGAACGGCGGCGTTCGGAGCAACGGTGGGCATCTGGCGCTCGCCTCTCCAGGCTCTCTATACAGCAATCAAGTTGCCCCTTATCGTCTTGCTGACGACCTTGGGCAACGGACTGCTCAATGGCCTTTTGGCCCCGCTGCTGGGAGTCGATCTGCGAATCCGTGATTCGCTGGGGGCAATCCTGAAGAGTCATGCCGTTGCTGCGGCAATCCTCGGGTCGCTGAGTCCGGTGATGCTTTTTATGATATGGAACGTCCCGTCCCTCGATCCTGCGCCATCGCAGTCTCACTTGGCATTCGAGCTGATTCAGCTCACTCATGTGACCGCGGTGGGCTTTGCCGGAGTCGCGGCGAACCTTCGTTTGCTGCGGTTCCTCCAACGCGCGGCGGGGGGAAGACGCTCTGCGGCGCTCCACGTTCTTTGCGCCTGGCTGGCGGGAAACCTCTTTCTGGGAGCGCAATTGGCCTGGAACTTTCGCCCCTTTATCGGCGCGCCCGCTTTGCCAGTCGAGTTTCTGAGGCCGAACGCATTTGAAGGCAACTTCTACGAGACCGTGTTGCGCAATTCCGCACGATTCTTTCGCTGATTCAACTGAATAACTGGGAACTCTATGGAACCAACAAACTCTCCTTCTGTTCCGCCGGATCCGCCGGCGAGTCTAACGTCACTCCCGGGCGGAGAGGGTTCCGAGAATCCGCCCGCGACGGGCGCGGGCCCGCTTAAGGGATGGTTGCCGGTGCTGGAAGCCTTGCTGCGCGAACCGGAGCAAGTGATGACGGGACTGAGCGGGCGAAGCGCGGGAAAGACGCTGGCATTGTTGATTGCAATCACCGCGGCAGGTTCTGCGGTCTACGGATTCGTGACGGGAACTTTCAGTGGGGGCATGCAGTTGTGGGCTGCGCCCGTGAAACTTGCGGGGGGCATGATGGCGTCGGCGTTGATCTGCCTTCCGAGTCTCTTCATTTTCGCGACGTTGGGAGGATCGACAGCGAGGTTGGTGGAGACGACGGGGATTCTAGCGGGCGCCCTGGGGTTGACGACCATCCTTCTGACTGGGTTTGCTCCCATTGTATGGGTGTTTTCGCAGGGCACCGATTCACTCGTTTGGATGGCTGTGTTGCACCTGTGCTTCTGGCTCATCGCATTGACTTTCGGATTGCGCTTCCTGCACATGGCCTTCGCGCGACTGGTCAGGGCTCGTTCGGGTTTGGCGATTTGGTCATTCATTTACATTTTGGTGGCTTTGCAGATGACCGCGTCGCTGCGTCCGCTGCTGGGCCGGGCGGAGACATTCTTCCCGAAGGAGAAGGAGTTCTTTTTGACGCACTGGATCTCGACGCTGGTCGAGGAGGTGGGAGCGCGGCCGGGACCGGTCCGCGCGCTTGAGTGAAGCTCGTTTTTATGATCTGGAAGTCAGGACTTCGCGGGCTTTCTGCAGGAGTCCGGGGATGCCCTCCGGCCGGTCCCCGGCTCCCCGGGCCATGCCGGGCTTGCCGCCGCCGCGTCCGTTGACGAGGGGAGAGAGTTCTTGCATGAGGCGTCCTGCCTCCAGCCTCTCTTGGTGGGTTTCCGATACGAAGATTCCAAGATGGACGGAACCCGATTCTCGGACCGCCAGGACGGCGACGCCCGGAAAACTTTGTTTCTTGAGACTGTTGAGGAGTTCTTGGAGAAGGGCCGCATCGCCGCTGAACTCGGCGGTGAGGACGGGACGCTCCGGATTCTCTTGCACGGCGAACTCGAGGATCTCGCGGAGGACGGAATCGGCTTCGCGGGCACGGGCGGCGGAGCGCTCTTTGTCGAGCTGTTTGGAGACGGCGAGCAGTTTCTCTTCGAGTTCGCGGCAGCGTTGATCTTTCTCGACGAGAAGGGCGTCGAGATAGCGGAGAGCGACGGGACCGCAAAGGGCTTCAATGCGCCGGGTGCCCGCGGAGATGGCGCCTTCGGAGCGGATCTTGAAGAGGCCAATGCGGCCGGTGCGGCGAACATGAGTTCCGCCGCACAGCTCCATGGAGTAACCATCAAGAGCGCCGGCCTGTCCTCCGATTTGCACGACGCGGACGCGGTCTCCATACTTATCGCCGAAGAATTGCTTGATCCCGGGCCTGGATCGAACTTCTGCATAGGGGATCTCGGTCCAGAAAACCTCGGCATCCTCGATGACGCGAGCGTTTACGGATTCCTCGATCCGGGCGATCTGTGCTGGTGTGAGGGAGGCGCTGTTGAAGTCGAAACGGAGCCGGTCTGGGGCCACGAGAGAACCCTGTTGAGCGACATCCGCGCCCACGTGTTCGTGAAGGGCCCAATGCAGGAGATGGGTGGCGGTGTGATGCGCCTCGATGCTGCTGCGGCGATCGTCATCGACGCGGAGGAGGACGGGCAAGGGGACGCCATCCTGGAAGGCCGCAGGGCGTTCGGGGATTTGCAGGGCGATGGCGCGATCTATTTGATAGGCATCGAGGACGGGTATCTCGTCGGCTCCCGAGATGAGTGTTCCGGTGTCGCCGACCTGTCCGCCTTTTTCAACGTAGAACGGCGCGCGATCGACGATGGCGAGGAGGGTTCCATCGACCTCATGGATTTCCAGAAGACGGGCTGAACTCTGGTATTCTTCGAATCCGGTGAATTCGGTGACGACGGTCGTGGTGAGGGATTGCGCCGAGAGAATGGTGGTTTGGCGGGCCAGGGCGCTGCGCTGTTGTTCAGCTTCCAGCAGGCGGCGGACTTCTTGCTCATCCACCTCGAGCCCTTCCTCCCGGGCCATGAGGGTGGTGAGATCCATGGGAAAACCGTAGGTATGGTAGAGATCGAAGGCGGCCGCGGCGGGAAAGCGGCTTTCTCCTTGGGGAACCTGGGCTCGCGCGGACTGGAAGAGGGCGAGACCGCGATCGAGAGTGCGGTTGAAGCTGAGTTCTTCCCGGTCGAGGGTCTCAAGAATTCGGTCGCTGTGCTTTGCCAACTCGGGAAAGACCGGACCCATTTGCTCGACGAGAATCGGCGCCAGGAGGCCGAGGAACGGTTTGCCATCCGATCCCAGCCCGAGGGTGCGGCCGTAGCGGACGGCGCGGCGCAAAATGCGGCGCAGGACGTAGTTGCGGTTTTTGTTACCCGGAGAGATGCCGTCGGCGATGGAAAATGCGAGAGTGCGGAGATGGTCGGCGATGACGCGGAAGGCGATGCCGTCGCGTTCGGTATCGCTGGGGCTGTGGCCGGGCTCGGGAAGGGCGGCTTGATAGGCGCGGCCGCAGAGTTCGGAGAGGGCGGTGAAAATGGGATGGAAGACGTCGGTATCGTAGTTGGAAACTTGCTGTTGGAAGTTGGACAGGCCTTGGGTTCCCTGGAGGATGCTGCAGATCCGCTCAAAACCCATTCCGGTATCGACGTGGCAAGCAGGCAGGGGCCGGAAGGAGCCATCGGCGCCGGCGTTGTATTGAATGAAGACGAGGTTCCAGATCTCGATGCAGCGGGCGTCTCCGAGATTCACCAGTTGCCCCTCGGAATCGCCTGCCGGAGTGAGATCCATGTGGATTTCTGAACATGGACCGCAGGGTCCGGTCTCGCCCATCATCCAGAAATTGTCTTTGCGGTTGCCGCCGACGACGTGAATTCCGGGGTCGAGTCCGGCCCCTCGGAAGAGGCGAGCCCAGTGGGCATGGGCTTCTGCGTCGAACTCTCCGGGATCTCCGGAACCGGGCTGGTAGACAGTGGCGTAAAGCCGGGCCGGGGGCAGACCCCAACGTTCGACGAGCAGTTCCCAGGCCCATTCGATGGCTTCTTGTTTGAAGTAGTCGCCGAAGCTCCAGTTTCCCAGCATCTCGAAGAAGGTGTGGTGGTAGGTGTCGTAGCCGACGTCTTCGAGATCGTTGTGTTTGCCGCCGGCCCGGATGCATTTTTGGCTGTTCGCGGCGCGCGGAGGATCAAAAGGAGTGCGTTGGGTTCCCAGGAAATAGGGAACGAACTGATTCATGCCCGCGTTGGTGAAGAGGAGATCGGGTGAATCGGGCAGGAGTGAGGCGGAAGGCACGATGGTGTGGCCTTTTTCGCGGAAGAAATCGAGGAAGGACTGGCGGATGACCCGGGATTGCATGGGTGGAGGAGAAGGAGTAAGCCGGAGAGGCGGAGAGACAGGTTGGGTGAGAGCCCCGGTTTGGCAAGCTGGAAAGCCCGGTGCTGCTCTTCTGGAGCCGGTTAGACCGGGGACACCGGACCGCTGCGCTCTTAGTTAGGGTGCTCGCGGGGCCGGTGGGCCGAAAGGGGGCGAGACAAACTCTCCGAGCGGCTTGAGGAGCCGCAGAGGGAGGACTGCTTGCACGAGCATGTCGTCGCCTTCGTAATCGCAGCGCAGGACTTTTCCTTCCCGGTGGATACGGGCGAGCAGATCGTGCCGGGTCTGGGGAAACCGCAGGTTGGCGCGCTGGACCCGGTCGAAGAGCATGGCATTGAGGCCCTGGAGGAGTTGCTCCAGGCCACGACCGGTCTGTGCGGAGACGAGAGGGGCGCCGGGGAAACTCCGCTCCAATGAGCTTCTCCAGCCGCTGTCCTCGATTAAGTCGACCTTGTTGAGGACGACGAGGGTGCGTTTTTCGTCGGCGCCGAGTTCTTGGAGGACCTGGCGCGTGGTGTGATATTGCTGGAAAACGGAGGGTTGGCTGGCGTCGAGGACGTGGATGAGGAAGTCGGCGAGCAGGGCTTCTTCGAGGGTGGCCTTGAAGGCCTCGACGAGCCGGTGCGGGAGACGGCGCACGAATCCGACGGTGTCGGTCAGCAGCAAGGGTTGTCCGTCGGGAAGGGTGAGTCTTCGTGTGGTGGTGTCGAGAGTGGCGAAAAGTTTGTCTTCGGCAAGGACGTTGCTGCCGGTCAACCGGTTGAGGAGAGTGGACTTTCCGGCGTTGGTGTATCCCACGATGGCGGCATGAGGGAGAGGGAGCCGTTCCCGTTCTTTGCGGCGGGATCCGCGTTGACGGCGTAGCGCAGCGAGATCGAGCTTGAGCCGGTCGATGCGTTGGCGAGCGAGGCGGCGGTCGATTTCGAGCTGTTTCTCGCCTTCGCCCCGTCCTCCGACGCCTCCACTTTGGCGGTCGAGGTGTCGCCACATGCGGGTCAGGCGCGGCAGGGAGTACTGGAGGCGGGCAAGTTCGACCTGGAGGCGTGCTTCGCTGGTGCGGGCGCGCTGATTGAAAATGTCTAGAATCACTTCCTGGCGGTCGATGACGCAGAGGTCCGACTCGCGCTCCCAGGTTCTCTGCTGGGCCGGACTGAGTTCGTTGTCGAAAATGATGCAGTCACAGTCCAAGCTCTTGGCGAAATCGATGACTTCCCGGGCTTTGCCGGAGCCCATGAGGTAAGCAGCGTTGTGTTTCGGGGCGCGGACGAGAAGATCGCCGGCGACCGGGATGTCCAGGGTTTGCACCAATTCGCGCAGTTCCTCTAGGAGACTGCGGCTTTCGACTTCATCTTCCTTGGCGAAGTAAACGCCGACAAGGAGAGCGCGTTCGACGAGGCTGGGTTTCTCGCGGACTTCGAACATACCCGGAGATTCAGGTCCGGTAGCCGGCGATCATAGGGGACACACCCGCGCTACGCGAAGAGGCGCGGCGAGGGCACGCTTCGAGAAAGGCTGCCGGGAATTCCGCGGAAACGCCGGAAGGGAAATGGACTGAACGAGAGTGCAGGGGAGCCTTTTAGGCCTTCCGTTTGAGGAAAGGGAGCCCGGTTTGAGGGCTTTCGGTCACCTCGTATCCCTCGGGGAGGGCATCGAGGGCGCCATCGCCTGGAGTGCCCGCGAAGAAGTAGAGGGAGGACTCGCGGCCATCCTTGAGCTTCCGTTTGCGAACGTGGAGATAGTATGTCTTGCCTGACTTTTTACTGACGACGCTGTAGGCCATGGGATTGATGTAGCAGGTTCCTTGAATGATGTTTGTGAGTTGACGCTCCGACTGAGCTTTCCTAGCAAGCCAGATTCGTTCAGATGAGGCCAGCTTTTTTCAAAGTCTTGTAGGCTCCCACTTTGGAGATCGTTTTGAGGGAGCGCGCGGTGAGCTTGACCCGGATATGGCGGCCGAGTTCCGGAACCCAAATGCGCTTGACCCTGAGGTTGGGAGCGATGGTGCGCTTCACGCACTTGACCAATTGGAGTCCGATGCCCCCTTTTTTCTTCGGGAGACCGCGGTGGTGGATACGGCGGCCGCGGGTGGGTTTGGCGCCGGTGATGGAGCAGACTCTGGCCATGGCTGAGATCGGTTGGGGGCGCTAGGGGTAAGGCAAATCCCAGAATCGTCAAGGCATTCCTGAGCCTTTCCTGAGCGGCCATGGATTCTGCGATCCTTGCTGGACGCGAAGAACAGCATGATTTAGATTTAGAGAGCGGACAAAAAACGCGAATTATGAAACGACTCTTTTGTGCTGATCAGCGGCGCTCTCGCCTTGGCGTGGGGCGATCTTGGTGCGCGGACCTGGACGGAAGAAGGCTCCGAGCGGACGCTTGAGGGCGATTTTTTGAAAGTGGTCGATGGCAAAGCTTGGATCCGCCGGGCCAACGGCACGGTGATTCGGATTGATTTGGCGCGTTTGTCGGAGGACGACCGGAAGTTTATCGAGGAAGCCAAGGCGAAGGAAGCCGGCGGCGACAAGGAGGCGCAAGGAAACAACAAGTATGAATGGTTGACCGATTTCAAAGAGGCCTCCAAACGGGCTCAGGAGCAAAACAAAGCCATGCTTCTCGATTTCACGGGCTCGGATTGGTGCGGCTGGTGTATCCGGCTGAAGAAGGAGGTCTTTGATGAGAAGGAGTTCCAGGACTACGCCAAGGAGAATCTCATTCTGGTGGAACTGGATTTTCCCCGGACCAAGGAACTTCCGAAGAAGACGAAGGAGCAGAACGAGCAGCTTTCGCAGGAGCACCAGATCACTGGTTTTCCGACGATCGTCCTGCTAGATTCTCGCGGTAAGCTGGTGGGCAAAACGGGTTATCAGGAGGGCGGCCCTCAGAAGTACGTGGAACATCTCAAGAAGATTTTGAAGGGTTCCTGAGGGAAGTATGGAGGCCTGCCCCTACTTGCCGGCTCCGGCGAGTCCGGTAAGTCACGAATTGACAGCGGCGCTGGGCGCCGAGCGAGGGGAGGCGTTTTACGAGGCGGCCCTGATCTATGCGGGATCGCTTTGGCTGCAGGGGTATCCGGCCCGGAGTCTGTTGCTGGTGAACCGGGCTCTGGGTTGCTGCTTGCGCGGCGATGAAGGGGTGTTGCAGCGCTGGCCGCTTCCTTACGCGGCGGTATCCTGGATATTGCGGCAACCTCGTGAGGGCCGGTTTCTCGGGAATCCACGGCGGCATTACCAGCATTTGGCGACCCGGATGGTCGAGCCGCTGCGAGAGCTGCGCACGTGGCGGGCCTGGGCCTGCTGGGGGCTGTCCAGCGCGCTGTTGCCCTACGACGAGTATCCGGCGGACGAGCGGCAGATCGCCCGGGAAGGTGTGATCGAGCCATCGCTCAAGGAGATTGAGGAGGCGCTGGAGCGGTTGGGAATTCCGGGTGAGGCGTCCTTGTGGCGAAGGAGTTTCGAGGGTTGAGCGGGCGGAGGCTTTGCAGCTTCGACTCTGGGGTTTTGGATGGGGACGCGGAGTCTCTGGGAGGGCGAGGCGGGGTTGGGATTGGCGGGGTTCTGTGCGCGCCCGAAAGCGGCGATTCTCGCCGCAGTCCAAGGGCGGCGGCCAAGCCGCCGCTAAAGAGGCCCCGTCGAGCCACGCCGGAGGCCCTTGGACTGCGGCGAGCATCGCCGCTCTCTATAAGGCGCGGAGCGCCGTGCCTGCGGAAGCTTGTAGAGGGCGCCAGTCCTCTGGGGCTTTCGATGGGGATCCGGAGTCCGTGGGAGGCCAAGGCGGGGTTGGGATTGGCGGAGTTCTGTGCGCGCCCGAAAGCGGCGATTCTCGCCGCAGTCCAAGGGCGGCGGACAAGCCGCCGCTAAGTGGCCTCGTCGAGCCAAGCCCCGTCGTGCCACGCCGGTGGCCCTTGGACTGCGGCGAGTATCGCCGCTCTCTCTAAGGCGCGGAGCGCCGTGGTGGGCGGAACCTTGTAGAGCGCGTCAGTCCTCTGGGGCTTTGGATGGGGATGCGGAGTCCGTGGGAGGCGGAGGCGGTGTTGGGTTTGGCGGAGTTCTGTGCGCGCCCGAAAGCGGCGATTCTCGCCGCTTTCTCCCGGCGCGGAGCGCCGTCC